>NZ_VTFZ01000001.1:0-577739 GCF_009676995.1 Enorma shizhengliae | reverse complement strand
GCACCGGTGGCTCCTCTGGTTCCGCTCGGGGCGCGCCTCGGAGTCGCTCGGCTGGAGGACGCCGGACGAGAACCGCCGCCTGCTCGGCTACGCGGTGTAGGACGTACAAGAAATCGTCCGCGGTCCCGAATGCGCCGTTTTTGGAACATTCTTGCCCGAGTTTGATAGGTCGGCAGCGCCGCAGGCGGAAGGCGCGGCGGCGTCTGCAAGTACCACCGAGGAACCTTCGAGCGCAGCGATGTTCACGCGCAGCCACTCGTAGCAGAGCGCCGTGGCCGCCTGGGCAACGTTGAGGCTCTCGGTCGCGCCGCGCTGCGGCAGCTTGGTGAGGTCGTCGCAGGTCTCGAGCACGAGGCGGCTGATGCCGTCGCCCTCCGAACCCATCACGAGCGCGATGCGGCCGGTGAGCGGCGCGTCCCAGCAGCTGCCCTCGGCATGCTCGGAAGCGCCGACCGTCCAGAAGCCCGCGGCTTTCAGCTGCTCGAGCGCGCGGGCAATGTTTGGCACGCGCGCGATGGGCAGGTGCATGACGGCGCCGGCGGAGGTCTTGTAAGTGGCAACCGTCACCTCAGCTGCGCGCTTGTTGGCGATGACCACGCCCACGGCCCCCACAACCTCGGCCGAACGCACGATGGCGCCGAAGTTGCCGGCATCGGTCACGTGGTCGAGCACCACAACAAGCGCGGGGCCCGTGCCACCGGCGGCATCGGCGCGGGCGATGATGTCGGCGAGGTCCGCGTACGGGAAGGCACCCACCTCGAGCGCGATGCCCTGGTGCGCGCCATGGCTGGAGAGCGCGTCAAGCTGCTCGGCGGCGACGTACTCCACCGGGATGTTCGCCCCGCGCAGCTGGTCGACGAGCTGGGCGAGCGCTGCGTCGCGCCGGCCCTCGGCATCGGCCACGAGGGCGCGCTTCACCGGGAAGCCCGTGCGCAGCGCCTCTGCCGCTGCGCGCCGGCCCTCGATGTACTCCCCCGCCGGGCGGCGCGAGGCACCAGGGCGAGCCGCCGCACCGCGCACCGAAGAGCCGGCAGAGCGGCCCTTCGACCTGCCCGCATCCGACGAAAGGCCCTTGCGATCCGGCGTGCGCCCCCGCCGCTCGCGATTACCGCCCGTACCCTGTCCACCACGGCCGCCGCCCGCGCCTTGGCGCTGCCGTTTGCCGCCGCTTTGCTTTGCCATGCCATCTCCTTGCGTCCGTTTTGCTGGATAGCAGTATAGAGAATTGAGCCTTGTCACTGGAACAGCGGCACTTTGCCCAAAAGAAAATCCTCGACCGGAAAGGCGCTTGGCCCAACTACCAACGCATGCGCACCCGGATATCGTTGAACGAATTCATCCAAGCCTTTCAGGCTCTTTACGCGGCCACGTTTTACCTCAATCGCCGTTCGCTTGCGACCTTGCGCGCACGGACGATAATCACCGCGGGAATCTCGCGCTCTGCGGCAAAGCACGACCCACGAAAGCCGTCGATCACGAAGCCGTGGGTAAAGCATGCCTCAAAGATATCCTGCAGGGACCGATGAAAGTAGAGGTGCTCTTGCGGCTGACCGGGGATTGCCTCGCCTCGATAGCTGTGCGGCGTGCTATAACGCTCTGTCCTGGTCACAAAGCATGGATGCTGCGTCGCAAAAACGAATATGCCGTCTTCGACAAGCAGGCGGTGCACGGCGTCGAAGAGGTTATCGAGTGCCGCGATATCCATGATTGCCATATTGGAAACGGCCTTGGTGAACGGCCGCGCACGCGCGAGCGAGCGTAAGCTATCCGCATCGGTGGCATCCGCCACGACGAACTCAATGCGGTCCGTGTATCGTTCCTGGCGGCAACGGGCGAGCTCGATCATGCGGGGCGAAAAATCGAACGCGAGTACATCCACCCCGCGCTCCGCAAGGTAGGCAGCATAGTTGCCGTTGCCACACGCCACGTCAAGCACGAAATCGCCCGGCTGTGGGTTGAGCAAGTCGGTTACGCCCGGTCGAACCGTCTGACGGTGGAAAGCGTTTGACGCATCGCCCATCGCCGCATCCCAGAAGACGGCGTTCGCCTCCCATGCCTCACGACTATCGGCAACCTCGTGCTCCATGATATGGCCGCCTTCCACAGCATTCGCATGAGACACTTTAACCCGGCACAACTGTCTCACCTCGGAGCATGAGACACTTTAACCCGGCACAACTGTCTCATTAGGCGCGCTTGAGGCGGGAGCCGGCGGCGGTGTCCTCGATCACGAGACCCATGTCGCGCAGCTGGTCGCGGATGGCGTCGGCCGTCGCCCAGTCCTTGGCGGCGCGAGCCTCGGCGCGGGCAGTGAGGATGACCTCGGCCGCTTCGTCCACGCTATCGCCCGTGTACCCCGCAAGCCCGGCGGCCACGCCGAGCAGCCCCACCGGCAGCTCCTCCTTGGGCTCGCGAAGCTTGACGCCCAAGATGGAGAACGCGCCCGCGATCCCCGCGGAGCAGGCGAAGCACGCCTCTGCGTCCGCAGCGCCGCCCACCTCGTCGAGGTAGGTATTCGCCTCGGTCACGAGCTGGAAATAGGCAGCCACCGCACCCGCAGTGTTGAAGTCGTCGTTCATCGCGGCCTCGAACTCCGCGGAGGCATGTTCGGCGGCGGCGATCAGCGCTGCGGCGCGGTCGGCATCGGGCTCGCCAGATGCATGATTCGCCGCCCACACGAGATTCTCCACGCACGTGGCGATGCGCTCGAGCGAGTTCTCAGCGCCCTCCAGGCGCTCCCAAGAAAAGTCCAGCGGCGAGCGATAGTGCGTCTGCAGCATAAGCAGGCGGAGCGCCGCAGCCGAGTGCTTCTCCAGCACCTCGGCGAGGGTGAAGAAGTTACCGAGGCTCTTGGACATCTTCTCGCCGTCTACGAGAAGCATTCCCGTGTGCATCCACGTGTTGGCGAAGCCCTCGTGCCAGCAGCAGGTGGCCTGCGCGCACTCGTTCTCGTGATGCGGGAATGCCAGGTCGGAGCCACCGCCGTGGATGTCGATCGGCGTGCCCAGGTAGCGGTGAACCATGGCGGCGCACTCGGTGTGCCAGCCAGGGCGCCCCTCGCCCCACGGGCTCGGCCAGCTGGGCTCGCCCGGCTTGGCGGCCTTCCAGAGGGCGAAGTCGAGCGGGTCGCGCTTCTCCTCCCCCGCCGCGATGCGCGCGCCCACCATAAGGTCGTCCACGTTGCGGCCGGATACTTCGCCGTAGCTGGGGTCGCTGCGCACGGAGAAGTACACGTCGCCGTTATCGGCAGCGTACGCGTGGCCCTGCTCGATCAGGCTCTTGATCATGCCGATCATGGGGCCGATCTCCTTGGTGGCGCGCGGGCGAATATCCGGGTCCATCACGTTGGCGGCGCGCATGACGCCGATGAACTTCTCGGAGAACTCCTCCGCTACCTCGGCCGCGGTGCGCCCCTGCTCGTTGGCGCGATTGATGATCTTGTCGTCAACGTCGGTGAGGTTCTGCGCGAAGGTGACCTCGTAACCGCTCGCGATGAGCCAGCGGCGAATCACGTCGAAGCTGATGAACGTGCGTGCGTTGCCGATGTGGATGTTGTCGTACACCGTGGGGCCGCACACGTACATGCGGACCTTGCCCTCCTCGATGGGCTGAAAGTCCTCTTTGCGGTGCGTAGAGCTGTTGTAGATCTTCATGAGGGTCCTCCTGGGGGCGGTCGCCGTGCTCGCTTGCTGCTCGGGCAGTCCCCGCAAACCCCAGCGCGCTGAGGTTTGCTACGGAACTCGCAACAAGCGAGCACGGCGACCGCCTGTGCATGTCGACTCTTGGTGATATCCTAACCGACTACTGCGTCGGCAGGCATAGGACTCGCCGAAACATCGCGGCGGGCAGGAATCCTTAACAGGAAAAAACTGAAAGCATCAAACCTAACATCGCTGCTCGAGCAGGCAGACGGCCCAGGCACCGATGCCCTTGCCCTCGCCTTCCCAGCCGAGGCGCTCGGTCGTAGTAGCCTTCACGCCCACGCACTCCACGGAGACGCCGAGCGCGCGACTCAGGTTCTCGCGCATCTGGTCGCGGTAGGGCGTGATCTTGGGCTCTTGGCACGCCAGGGTGCAATCGGCGTCTACGAACTCATAGCCGCGCTCGCGCGCGTATTCCATCACGCGGGAAAGCAGTACCAGCGAATCGGCGCCCTCGTAGGCAGGATCGGTATCGGGGAAGAGCTTCCCGATATCTCCACCGCGGCATGCACCTAAAATCGCATCGGCAAGCGCATGGGCCAGCACGTCGGCGTCCGAGTGCCCGAGCAAACCACGATCGTGCGGAATGTCCACGCCGCCGATAATGCAGCGACGCCCCTCCACCAGCTGGTGAACGTCGTATCCGTGACCGATGCGCAGCATGCGCCGACCTCCTTTGCATGTCGTTCTAGACATATCAGGCTTCATACCCAGAACTGCGCCGCAGCGCCCCGGCAACCACAGCCAGGTCCTCGGGCACCGTCACCTTTATATTGTCGCGCGGGCTCTCCACGCAGAGCACGCTTCCGCCGGCGCGTTCCACCAGCGAGGCGTCGTCGGTGCCTACGAAGCCCGTGCGATCGGCAACCTCAAACGCACGTCGAAGCGCCGCGACCGTAAAGATCTGCGGCGTCTGCACCGTCCAAAACTGGCTGCGCGGCGGGGTGTCGATGATGCGGCCATCGGGCTCAACGCGCTTGAGCGTATCGATAGCGGGTTGTCCGCACACCACACCATCGATTTCAGAATTGGCCATGAGGACCCGAGCCGCGCTGTCGATGGTCTGGGGCTTGATGAGCGGCCGGGCTCCGTCATGCACGGCCACGTAGGAAAAGCCCTCCGGCGCCGCATCCAACCCCGCACGAGTGGAATCCTGGCGGGTAGAGCCGGCGTCGGCATAGGTTACGGGCGTCGCATATCCAAAGGGTTCCACGGCGTCGCGGGCCATCTCGCACCTTCGCTCCTGCGGGCACACCACCACGATGTGGCCTACAAGCTCAGCGCGATCAAAGGCCGCGATGCACCACGACACGAGCGGCCGGCCCTCCACCATCACCAGCTGCTTTCCGCCCGGGTTACCAAATCTCGACCCGGTACCCCCCGCAACGATAATCGCGCAAACGGGCGCAGCCATGCAGGGCCCAGCAGAGACCGCAGCCTGTTGTGGAGATGCGAACGCGTGCCGCTGCCCGGTCGGTTCGTACTGCCCCTCGGCCATCTCGCTCACGCAGCACCACCGCGCTTGCCCTGCATGCGGTACAGCGAGTCTGCAAGAATCGTGGGGTTGTTCACGCCGAAATCGCCCAAGCGCTCCGGATCCTTCTGGATATCGTCGAGCAGCTCCTGAAGTGACCCGTACTCGTCCACGATCTTCTCGGCCACGCCATCGCGCACGACCGACACCTGCGAAAGCGTGCGCAGGCCAAGCGGGGTCATAACGGAATCCTCGTCCAGGTCGTCGTAACCAAGAGCCTGCGCCACACGCTGCGGGTTGGTGAGCTCCTGAGGCGTCATCTCGCTAAAGAGGCTGCGGATACGGCGGGCGTTATCCTCCGATGAGTCCGAGGCGTAGTCACGAATCATGAGGTTGTAGTCGTTCTCGATCGAGGTGCCCGCAAGCTGCTCAAGTTGCATCTGAACGAGCTTGCCCTGGCTACCGAGCTTCACGATGCAGAATTTAAGCTCGTCTTTGGCCTGCTGCAGGATCTCGAAACTCGAGAAGATGTCGGTGATGTCCGCAAGGGTCACATAGTCGTCCAGCTCGAGGGCCGTAAGGCGCAACAAGGCGCGGTCGAGCGAGGCGCGCGTGGTCTGAAGCGTCGAGACCAGCTGGTTCACCGATGCCATGATCTCAGAGACCGGCTGGATCTGATACGACTTGCCGCGCACGTACACGTTGACGACGCCGCGGCGCTCGGAAACCGAGATCACGATGGCGTCGGTGAGCACGCTCATGCGCGCAGCGGTGCGATGGCGCATGCCCGTTTCGCTCGTTGCCAGCGACGGATCGGGGTTAAGGTGAAAATTAGCTCGCAGAATCTGCGAGAGATTGTCGTCGATCACGACGGCGCCATCCATCTTGGAAAGCTCGAAGAGGCGGTTGCTGGTAAACGAGATGTTGAGCGGAAACCCGTCGTTGCCTGCCGCAAGCACGTGCTCGGTATCGCCCACGCAGATGAGCGCGCCAAGGTGCCCGGCGATGATCATGTCGAGGGCGGTACGAATGGGCTGTCCGGGGGCAGTGAGGCGAATGGCCTCGTTCATGCGCTTTTGAATCTCGTTCTTATCCAATATGCTCTCCCCTCTCGTACATCTCATACGTCAATCACTCATACGGTGTCTATTTTCTCATGGATTGGCCGATGCTCGGCGGCGCGGCTTAAGAATTCAAAAAAGTCGTGAGGGGCGGTGGGAGCAGGAGCAGCAGCGGTTAGACGTCCGGCGGCGCGGCTTAAGAATTCAAAAAAGTCGTGAGGGGCGGTGGGAGCAGGAGCAGCAGCGGTTAGACGTCGCGGCATATTAATGCCTCCCCTGTCTGCGGGAATCTATCCATATTTGCGCTAAGTCGGTCTATTTTCCTGTGGAACGCGGGTACCTGCCGCCCCACGCGCAGGTAGAGCGCTCGCCGCGGGCCGTCTACCAGCGCGGCGGGCGAACCCGACACCCGAACCGCAGGAAAAAAGACCGACTTATCGCATTTTTGGCTACAAAAGCCCAAATAGGGGGTGCATAAAAAAGGGCCGCGTCCGCATACGTGCGAGCGCGGCCCTTCTACTGAGGCCATGGTTTGCTAACGCGTGCCGCTTCCAGACTGGGCGGCGCCGCCAGGACCACCGGCAAGAGCAGGCGCGGCGGCACGTGAGCGCGGCGCGGGCTCAAACGAGCCGCCGAGCGCTCCGGTGCTTCGCGGAGCCGGAATCTCCCCCGTCCCGTGGCTAAACACAAACGAACCGTCGACCACGTCGCAGAGCACGGTATCGCCCGCGTTCCACTCACCGGCCAGAAGCTCCTCAGAAAGCGGGTCCTCAATGAGCTTCTGGATCGCACGACGCAGCGGGCGCGCGCCATTGGTGAGGTCGGTGCCCTCGGCCACAATCTTGGCGATGGCAGCATCCGTCAGCTTGATATTCATGCCGTTGGCAATGAGCCGCTGACGCAGGTCGTCCACCAAGAGCTCGGCAATCTTGGTCAGGCTCTCGCCCGCAAGCTTCTGGAAGACCACGATGTCGTCCACGCGGTTCAAAAACTCCGGACGGAACAGGCGCTTGAGCTCGCCCATCGCTCGGCTCTTGATCTCGGTGGAAGAGAGGCCCGCCTCCCCGGTGCTGCCAAAGCCCACGCTCGACTCTTGCGCGATCTCGCGCGCGCCAACGTTCGACGTCATGATGACGACCGTGTTGCGGAAATCGACCGTCTTGCCCTGGCCGTCGGTCAAACGCCCCTCGTCGAGCACTTGCAACAAGATATTGAAGATATCCGGATGCGCCTTTTCAATCTCGTCGAAGAGCACCACCGAATACGGGTGACGGCGAACGGCCTTGGTGAGCTGGCCGCCTTCCTCGTGGCCCACATAACCCGGGGGGCTACCGATGAGCTTAGAGACCTCGTACTCGCTGGCAAACTCAGACATATCGAAGCTGATGAGCGCGTCCTTGCTGCCAAACAGGTATTCGGCAAGGGTCTTCGCCAGCTCGGTCTTGCCCGTGCCCGTGGGGCCCAGGAAGATGAACGAACCGCCGGGACGGCGCGAATCTTTGAGCGGGGAACGGGAGCGGCGGATGGCCTTGGCCACCGCGTTCACGGCCTCGTCCTGCCCGATGATGCGCGTCTTGAGCACGTTCTCGCAGTTGAGAAGGCGCCGCGACTCGTCTTCGGTGAGCGACGAGACGGGAACGCCCGAAGCGACCGACACGATATCGGCAATCTGCGGGACATCGATCACGATGGGAGCGGCATCCATCTGGGCGTTCCAGGCGGCGCGCGCCTCGGAAAGCTCGATTTCCGCCTGCTTCTCCTGCTCCTTGAGCTCGGCGGCGCGGTTCATGTCGTCGTTCTCCGCCGCCTCGTCGGCCGCCGCCTTGAGCTCGCCCAGACGGGCCTCGGCCTCGCGCACGGGCTCCGGAGCGCGGTTTCGTGCGATGCGGGCGCGGGCACCGGACTCATCGATGAGGTCGATGGCCTTGTCGGGCAGGAAGCGATCTTGGATGTAGCGGGACGAAAGCGTCGCCGCCGCCTCAACCGCCTCGGGGGTGTAGTGCACATGGTGGTGCTCTTCGTAGCGTGGGAGCAGAGCGGTAAGGATCTTGACCGTGTCCTCGATACTCGGCTCCTCGATATCGATGGATTGGAAGCGCCGCTCGAACGCCGGGTCCTTGGAGAGGTATTTGCGGTACTCCTCCGCCGTGGTGGCGCCGATAATCTGGAACACCCCGCGCGCGAGCACCGGCTTAAGCATGGAGCTCGCGTCGATGGAGCCCTCGGCCGAGCTGCCCGCTCCGATGAGCGTGTGCATCTCGTCGATGAAAAGGATGATGTCGTCCGCCTCGGTGGCCTCCTGGATCACGCCCTTCAGGCGCTCCTCGAACTCGCCGCGGTACTTGGCGCCCGCTACGAGCCCCGGCAGGTCAAGCGACCAGATATTCTTGTTCATGAGGTTCTCGGGCACGTTGCCGGCAGCGATTTCCTGCGCAAGGCCTTCCACGATGGCGGTCTTGCCCACACCGGGGTCGCCCAAGATGAGCGGATTGTTCTTGGTGCGCCGAGAAAGAATCTCCATCATGCGCGAGACCTCTTTTTCGCGGCCAATCACCGGGTCGAGCTTGCCGTCGCGCGCTTCCTGCGTGAGGTTGGTGCCGAACTGCTTGAGAACCGAAGCCTCTTCGCCCTTGCCCTGGCTGGCGTCGCCCGAGAAGAACGGCAGGCCGGAGCCGGGGCGCACGGACGCGGCGCCCGCGAACGGACGGCGCCCCTGGTCCTTCGAGGTGAGCTTCTCGACCGCCTGGCGCACGGAAGCCGCCGAGACACCAAGGCGCATGAGGATGTCCATGGCCATGCATGACGATTCGTCCACGATGCCGAGCAGCAGGTGCTCGGTGGAAACGTAGGTCTGGTTGTTCTCGCGCGCATGGCGGAAGCTCTTCTCCATCACGGTGATGACGGAGGGGGTGAAGGCGAGCTTCCCCTGCCCGGCGTTGCGGCCAGAGGTGCCATCGGGCGTTGGCGCACCGGCAGCGGCCGCACCGGCGCCGGCAGCGCTGGTTGCAGAAGCGGCGTCCGCGGTAGCGCGAGCGCTCTCGCTAGGAGCAGATGCGGCGCCTGGCTCAGAGCTAGCGCCCTCGTCCCCCGAGGGGCGGGCGCTCTCGCTGGGAGCGGAATCGGCGTCATCACCAGCTGTGCCTGAAGCAGCCTCCGACGAGGCTCCGCCGGCAGGCTCGGCCGCAGCGGCAAACCCAGCCGCGACGGCAGGCTTGGTGGTGGCGGAAGAAGCCGCCTCCTTGATCTGGTCCATAACGTCGTCGTATGAGATGTCGAGCGATTGCAGCGCCTCCGAGGCGATGCCCTCTTCCTTGGCGAGCGCGAGCAGCAGATGCTCGGTGCCCACCTTGGTCGACGATAGTGCGATCGCTTCTTCCTTCGCCATAGACATGACGCGGCGAGCACGATCGGTAAATCTGTCTAACATGCTGAAAACCTCTGCTGTGCCGACTTGTTGTCTATCGGAATGCGCAGGCAGCACGCTGCGCATTCCCCTTCTTTACCCAAAGGTGCACCATCATAACAGCTCAGCGCGAGAAAATGAGACGGCAGGCCCACCACATGCGCAAGATGTGAAGGATCGGCACTGCAAGGGCCATGCACCGCGAACCGAACAGAACTCAATGAGCGAAAAGGCGCCTAATCGTGAGCCAAAACGGACCCGTCCCAGAATGACTCAGCAACGTGCCGGCAAGAAAGAGCAGTACCGCGCAAAACGAGAGGCTCCCCGCCGCCACGATAGAGGCAACAAGCCGCGCATCCAGCTTGCGCTCGAATGATTCAACCATGCATTCTCCCTTCTTCTTGGCCCGTCGCGCACGCCTGGTTGCAAGCGCGCGCCTCCGCCGCCTGGGCACGCAAACAGACGAAGGCCGGATGCGCCACCCTCACCCCATAAGGAAAAAGGGTGCCCGCCCAAAGGGGCAGGCACCCTCGACCTTCACCGCTCGCAGGGGTGCGCCCACACGAGCGGAAAGCACAGCAAGCTCGCTACGCCGTCTCGGCAGAGGTCTCGTCGGCCTCTTCCTGAGCCACGAGCTGCTTCTCGTAAGCCTTGTAGAAGGGGTAGTACAGCAGGGCATCGATGGCAATCAGCGCCACGACGAGGACCACGGCCTTCCAGTCGAAGGTCGAAAGGTACGCGCCGAAGATGCTCGGCATGTTCCACGAGAGGAGCGCGAACGTCTTGGCAACAAGGCCCGTCATCATGCAGACATAGGCAATGATGGCGTTCACCGTAGAGGTGAGCAGGAAGGGAATGAAGAACATGGGGTTCATCATGAGAGGCACGCCGAAGATGATCGGCTCAGAGATGTTGAAGAACGCCGGCACGATGCCCACGCGGCCGATGGTACGCAGCTGCTTGGACTTGGAGCGGATGAGCAGGATGGCAAGAGCCAGCACCGAGCCGCAGCCGCCGATCACGACAAAGTAGACCCAGAACGGCGTGGTGAAGATGTTCGGGAGCGCCTCGCCGGCCGCCTGGGCAGCGGCGTTCACCGAGAGGCCGCCATCGCGGATGGGACCGAGCACACCGGAGAGCGCAGCGTCATGCACGCCGAAGAACCAGAAGAACTGCACCAAGAGCGTAGCGATCGCAGCGAATCCGAGCGAATCGGTCGCGTTGAAGACAGGAGCAAGGTTGGTATAGATGAACGCGGGGAGCGTGGTGCCCATCGAGTTGAAAATCGCGAAAATCGCGGTGTCGACGGCAAGGATGATGATGCCGGGAACAAGCGAAGCGAATGCCTCGGAGAGCGACGCCGGGACCGAGGGCGGGAGTGCTATGCGGCCCACATTGTGCTCGCGCATGGCGCGATATCCCTCGACGGTGAGAATCGACAGGAAGATCGCCACGAGCAGGCCCTTGCCATCAAGATAGAGGATATCCGCCGTCTTGGCATCCCAACCAAGCTCCACCGGCCCGAAGCAGATGAGCAGGAAGCCGCCCATCGTGAGCACCAGCGGGATAAAGGCATCGATCTTGTAATGCTTGCACAGGAAGTACGTGACACCGAGCGCGATGTACACCGAGAGCGCGCCCATGGTCATGGTATTCGCCCAGGTGAGCAGCGTCGAGTTGGCCGCAGCGAAGTTGGCCCAGGCCTCAAGCAGGAAGTTGCTGCCTGGCTCGACCGCCGGCGCGGACGAGAGGATGGTGCAGATACCGCCGAAAAGCGTGACCGGCACCAGCGAGATAAACGAATCGCGGATGGCATGCAGGTGGCGCTGCGTGCTCAGCTTGTTGGCTATCGGTAGAACGTGCTTTTCCAAGTACGCTGTCAGAGAGTCCATGACGTTGCTCATATTAGGCTCCGATACGATCGATGATCTGCTGATAGACGGCCTTGCCGTTCATAACGCCGTAGTGCTGCGGAGCGATGGAATCCACCGGACACGACACCTTGGCCTGAATGTTGGGAACGAGGTAGCGAATTTGCGGCCCCACGAGAATCATCTCGACGCCCTCGAGATGGTCTTCGAACTCAGCCTCACCGTAGGCAGAGACCTCCAGGGTGCCCTCGCTCGCCTCCTCGATCTTCTTTGCCATGATGCCGGTGGACATCCCAGCGTTGCACACCAACATGACTTTTCTCATCGTTGCCCCTCCTCCTGATAGGGTTTTCCAGTCTGCTCGCCCGCGATGAAATCGCGATACCAGCGGTAGCTCTTCTTGGGGGTACGGGTGTACCCGTTCTCGAAGTCAACCGCGACAAGCCCATAGCGCTTGCGGCACCCGTTCTTCCATGAATACAGGTCGAAGGTGCTCCATACGAAATAACCGCCTACGTCGGCCCCAGCTTCCTGGGCAGCCTTGATGGCGGCGATATGATCTTTCATAAAGGCGATGCGATAATCGTCCTGGACCTCGCCCTGGCTCACATCCTCGGCCACACCGATGCCGTTCTCCGTGATGTAGATGGGCAGATGGTAGCGACGCGTCACTTCAATGAGGCCACGGCGCAGACCGTCGGGATAAATCTCAGTGCCCCATTCAGTCGTCTGCATGTTGGGATCGTCGAGCACCTGCTCGAACCAGCCCTTGATCACCACGCGTTGGGACCCCTTGAATGCCGAGCCGGAATTGTTCACCACGAGCTGGGTCTCGCCATCGGTATAGGGCCGCACGAGTACGCGCGAGTAGTAGTTGAGACCCAGGAAGTCGACGGTACCCTCGCGAAGCGCCTGAAGCTTGTCGGGCGTAATGTACGACAGGTCAAAGCGACGGTTGAGGTCGGTGAGCAAATCGATGGGGAGCTCGCCTGTAGCAGCGGTATCGAGAATCCAGTTATTGGCGTAGTTGTCGGCGAACCGCATGGCAATCTTGGTCTCGAGGGTGTCATCCACACCGTCGACGGGTCCAAAGCTGTGCACGATGCCGATAGAACCCTCATAGCCGCCCGCGCGGAACGCCTTCACGCCGAGCGCCGACGCATACATGACGTTGAACGCTGCGTGCGCGCACTTCTCGGGATCCTGCAGGGCGGGCGGATAGTTACCGATGAGGTACCCGCTCATGACGAACCACTTGGGCTCGTTGAAGGTCGCCCAATAGCGCACGCGGTCGCCGAAGCGATCGAAGCAGACGCGTGCATAGTGCTCGAAGGCGTGCGCCGTCTCCTCGTTCAGCCAGCCGCCCTCATCCTCCCAGTACTGCGGAAGGTCCCAATGGTAGATGGTTACGAAGGGCTCGACACCGAACTCGTGGCAGGTATCGATCAGGCTGTTGTAGAAGGCAATGCCTTCCTCGTTGACCTCACCCTCGCGATTCTTGATGATGCGGGGCCACGAGAGCGAGAAACGATAGGCGTTCTGGCCACCTTTCGCCATGGTCTCGATGTCCTCACGGTAGCGGTGGTAGTGGTCGCTCGCCACATCGCCATTCTCCAAATCGTTTTCATGCAGGTAGCGATCCCACATCGATTCGGCCTTCCCGCCCTCCTGCCAGGCTCCTTCACACTGGTAGGAAGCAGTCGCGCTCCCCCAGAAAAACGGTGCGGTAGTGTCCATGTTCCCTCCCTGGGTCCCCTGCCGGCATGCCGCCAGCATTACGACAAGTGGCTACGCGTTGCGGACGCGATACAGCTCGATAAGCTCGCGAATGAGCTCGCGCGCGAGGTTCGACGTCATAAGATGGTCCTGGGCATGAACGAGCATGACGTTTACAGGCATGTGCTCGCCGTTTGCCTCCTTGACCAGAATCTCGGTCTGCGTATTGTGCGCACGCAGATAGGCCTCATCCGACTGCTTCATATAGTCATCGCACGCTTCGAAGTTGCCCTGTTTGGCCTCGTTCAGTGCCATGAACGCAAGGCTCTTGGCCTCGCCGGCATCGGCGATGAGCGCAAACGGGATGAGCTCGACATCCTGCCCCCCGACCTGCTGCGCCTCCATGCTCCGCTTTTCTTCAGACATGCTCAGCTCCTTTCCTCGCCATGGGCGATTTCCTGCATCATCACTTCAAAACTTCGGTCGTCCACGATGCGCTTCACGCGCTCTTCGTGAGATAGCAACTCGGCCATGCGCGAGAAGAACCAATCCAGCGCGTTGCGGCCGTCGTCGCCGATCGCTACAAGCAGCACCAGCTCAACATCCTTGTCACCCCAACGGATGGGGCGGTTGGGAATGCCTGCGCACACCCTCGTGGGTCCGGGCAGGGAGCGAATGGGATGAGGGAGCGCTAGACCGCTACCGAAAGCGGTTGATGCGGCGCTCTCGCGCTCCAATGCGAGCTCCACGAGCTCGGCGGGTGCCCCCGCACGCTCGACCATGAGCTCGGCAAGGCCGCAGATAGCCTCATGGGGCGTCTCCGCATCGAGATGGGGGTCGAACCAGGCCGGGTCGAAGAGCCCCGCACCCGCACCCATATCTGCCGAGGCGCGAAGCAGCTCGTTAATCTGCCGCACGTCAACCTCGTTCAAGAATGAGTGAATCTCCTGCACGGGAATCGGGAACTCGCCCTCGAGGGGTACCGTCGTGAAGATGTAGTCGAAGCCGGTGAAGTCCATCGCCTCGACATGCAGGGCGTCGCAGGGTACCACCTTATCGATGCGATCGCCGAATTGCCTCCTAATCGCATGCTCAAGCAACCGTGAGGTCCCGAGCCCCGAAGCGCACACCACCACAACGTTGCGGCGCGGCCCCTCCTCGCGCAAGCGGTCAAGAGCAAGCGCGAACGCAAGGGCGATATAGCCCGTCTCCGCCTGAGAGAGTGTGGTGCCGTAATGCCTACCGAGCACGTCGGCCGCATCGAGTGCCATCGCGAAGGCGAGCGGGAACCTCGTCTTGATATCCGAAAGCAGCGGGTTGTCGATGCTCATATTGAAGCGCAGGCGCGTAACCAAGGGGACGATGTGCCGAGCAAGATTCATGCGCAGCTCGAGATCGTCGCGAAAATCGAAATGGAAGAGCTCCCACACGCGGTCGAGCATCTCGGTGACCACGTTCCACACCTCATCGGGAATGATGACCCCGCGAGCGTCGTGGGGTGCAGCGCCCCTCGCGTCGCCATGGGAGCCCTCGGCGCCTGCATGGGCTCCCTCGGCAGAAGAAGCATCGGCAGCAGCGCTCTCCTCGGGGATGATGCTCTTCTTTCCTGCAAGGTGAATGGCGATGTAGGCGACCTCCGATTCGGGCAGCGTGATGCCAAAGGCCCCATCGAGCTGTTTAGCAACGCTTCTGGCTGCGGCAAACTCGGGCGTGAGGCGAATGCGGTCGAGCGTCTCGTCATCGAGAAGGATCAGGCAGTCCTCTTTGATGCGATAGAACGCAACCATAAGATGCACTACGAGATTCTGGAAGGCGAGCATGCTCATGTAGACCGGATGCTCCTCGAGCGCCCGTTCGATGCAACCGGCGATGGTCTTCACCACCTGGGGAACCGTTTCATCACCGAACGGATTCGAGCCAATCACGCCTTCCGTTGCGATACTTGCAAGGCAGAGGCGGCGGTTGAGCTCGGAGCCTCGAACGCGCACGCCGTAGCGCGGACGCTTCTCGAGCGCCAGGTCGTACTCGCCGAGCTTTGCCTCCACGGCTTTTAGGTCCTTCGAAATGCTCTGAGGCGACACGTAGAGAACCTGGGCCATGCTCGCAACGGTCACCCAATCGTCGCGCATGAGCAAATCATTGATGAGATAGGTGACGCGCTTATCTGAGGCGCTGCCGTCGAGGTCGCCGAACCGGTGCATGCGGTCCAACCATTCGCTGAAGCCCTCTTCGTTGATTACAGAGAGCACATAGCCACCCTGCTTGCGCGCATAGGAGATGTGGGCAAGGCCTTCGAGCATCTCGTTGGTGCGTTGAATATGCAGACGCACCGTGCGAGCGCTCACCTCGAACTCGGACGTCAGTTCATCAATCGATGCAGCCTCGCGCTCATTCAGATATGTTACGAGTTCGATCGCCTTCACTAGCGCCCCCTTCGACAGCTTCATCCTACGGGGCGCACGTTCCCGACTCCATCACAGGCTATGCCGCGTTCGTGGCAATGTGTATATAAGAATGGCCTTTACCTGCATTTATGTCTGGCACACCTGCTCGGCGGGAAATTCGGGCGCCCTTGTGGCGAGCAGGCGGGAACGATAGAGTATCACACCGGCAAAACGAAACGCACAGGAGGGATTGCCATGCAAGCAGATGTAGCCATCGTTGGAGCTGGGCCTTCGGGCATCTTCACGGCGCTCAGGCTCATACGCGAGCGTCCGCAGCTTCACATCGTCATGGTTGAGAAGGGCCTACCCATCGAAAAGCGCTCGTGCCCCAAAGCGCGTGCAGGCCGCTGCGTTCAGTGCAGCCCGTGCCGCATCACCACGGGGTTTTCTGGGGCCGGCGCATTCTCGGATGGCAAGCTGTCTCTCTCGCACGAGGTGGGCGGTGATCTTCCTGAGCTCATTGGGTGCGACCTTGCCCAAAAGACCATCGACGAAGTCGATGGCATCTATCTTGCGTTTGGTGCCGATGAGCACGTCGAAGGGATCGATGCGCCGGATTCTGTACGTAAGATTCGCCTGCGAGCAATCCAAGCCGGACTTAAACTCGTCGACTGCCCCATCCGGCACCTCGGAACCGAGAAAGCCCAGGAAATCTATGGGCGAATCGAGCGCGACCTCATTGACCGAGGCGTAGAGATCGTGTTCAACACCGACTGCCGCGATCTCATCATTGAGGATGGCGCGTGCCGAGGCGTCGTCGCCGAAGGACCCGAGGGGGCGCTGCGCATTGACGCCGAGCGCGTTATCGTGGCAACGGGCCGCCGCGGAGCGGATTGGCTCGAGCACCTTTGCTCCGAGCACGGCATCGACCATGTTCCGGGCGCCGTTGATATGGGTGTACGCGTCGAGGTGCGCAACGAGGTGATGGAGCGCGTGAACGACGTGCTCTACGAGAGCAAGCTTATCGGCTATCCCAACCCCTTCCGCAACAAGGTGCGCACGTTCTGCCAAAACCCCGGCGGCTTTGTAAGCCAGGAAAACTATGACGGCGGCCTGGCGGTGGTGAACGGCCATTCGTACAAAGAGCGCAAAAGCGAGAACACCAACCTAGCCGTGCTCGTGACGCACAATTTCCGTGAGCCGTTCAACCAACCCATCGCATACGCCCAAAATGTTGGACGCCTCTGCAACATGCTTGGAGACGGGCACATCCTCGTCCAACGCTTTGGCGACATCATAGACGGCAAGCGCACCTGGCAAAAGGAGCTCTCGCGCTCGAACATCAAGCCCACCCTCGTGGATGCCGTGGCGGGCGATATCACAAGCGCGCTGCCCTACCGCACCATGACCTCGATCGTGAACTTCATGCTCGCCGTCGACCAAGCCATCCCCGGCTTCGCCTCGGCCGAGACGCTGCTCTACGCTCCAGAGCTCAAGTTCTACAGCAACCGCGTTCGCATGGACGAACGCTTCACCACCAACGTGCGCGGCCTGCACTGCCTGGGCGACTCAAGCGGGTGGACGCGCGGCCTCATGATGGCAAGCGTCATGGGCTACCTCATGGGTGGCTACCTAGCAGAGGAGCTGTAGGAAGAGCGCCCGCCGCACGGGCCGATGCGCGCAGCGCGAGGCCCCCGGCAGAGCTCCCCACCCGCCCATCCCCGTGCCCGCCGCACGGGCCGATGCGCGCAGCGCGAGGCCCCCAAGCCCCTCTCATCCCCTACATCCCCCCACGAGCCCGTAAACGCAGGGAAGCCCCCGGTTATTCTCCTGAGCGCTTCCGCAGCAGCTCGGCTCTGCCGAGCTGCGAGGACCAGCGAAGGAGAAAACCGGGGGCTTCCCGTCGGGAGTTCTAGGACTCGCGATTAGTACATTCCGCCACCCTGAGCGCCAGCGGTCGCAGCAGCAATGGCATCCTCAAGCGCGGTGTTCTTCGGAACATCGGTCACCGTAGCCTCGGTGATGAGGATGAGGGACGCAACGGACGCGGCGTTCTGCAGCGTGGTGCGGGTGACCTTGACCGGGTCGAGCACGCCCATCTCGATCATGTTGCCCCACTCGCCGTTGTAGGAGTTGAGGCCCTCGCCCGCGGGCAGAGAGGCAACCTTGTCGACGACGACGGCACCCTCGAAGCCAGCGTTCTGGGCGATGGTCGCCACGGGGGCGGTCAGCGCCTTCTTGACGATGTCGATACCGATCTTCTCCTCGGGATCCTCGACCTCAATCGAATCGAGCGCGGGAGCAGCGTCCATGAAGGCCACGCCGCCACCAGCAACGATGCCCTCCTCGACGGCGGCACGGGTCGCCTGCAGGGCGTCCTCGACGCGGTGCTTGATCTCCTTGAGCTCGGTCTCGGTGGCAGCGCCCACCTTGATGACGGCCACGCCGCCGGAGAGCTTGGCCAGACGCTCCTGGAGCTTCTCGCGGTCGAAGTCGGAATCGGTGTGCTCGAGCTCGCCCTTGATCTGGGCAACGCGGGCCTCGATGGCCTCCTTGGAGCCGCCGCCATCAACGATGGTGGTGTTGTCCTTGGTCACCGTGACGGACTTCGCGGTACCGAGCATATCGGCGGTGATGTCGGCAACCTTGATGCCGAGCTCGTCGAGCGCAACCTGGCCGCCGGTGAGCGCGGCGATGTCCTCGAGCATGCGCTTACGACGGTCACCGTAGCCCGGAGCCTTCACGGCAACGACGGAGAGCGCGCCGCGGACCTTGTTGAGCACGAGGGTCGGCAGGGCCTCTCCCTCGATGTCCTCGGCGATGATGAGCAGGCTCTTGCCGGCGCGGCTCACAGCCTCGAGCACGGGCATGATGTCCTGCACGTTAGAAATCTTCTGGTCGGTCATGAGGATGTAGGGATCCTTGAGCGTGGCCTCCATACGATCGTTATCGGTAACGAAGTAAGCGGAGACGTAGCCCTTGTCGAACTGCATGCCCTCGACGGTGTCGATCTGGATGTCGAAGGTCTGGCCGTCCTCGACGGTGATGACGCCGTCCTTGCCCACGACGTCCATGGCGTCGGAGATCTTCGCGCCAACGTTGGGGTCACCAGCGGAGATGGTGCCCACGGAGGCAATCTGCTCCTTGGTCTCGACCGGCTGCGCCTGCTTCTTCATCTCGTCGACCGCAGCGTTCACGGCCTTCTCGATGCCGCGGCGAATGGCCAGCGGGTTGGCGCCGGCGGCCACATTGCGCAGGCCGTCGTTCACGATGGCCTGAGCGAGCAGGGTCGCGGTGGTGGTGCCGTCGCCCACGGTGTCGTTGGTCTTGGTGGCGACCTCCTTCACCAGCTGAGCGCCCATGTTCTCGATGGGGTCCTCGAGCTCGATCTCCTTGGCGACGGAAACGCCGTCGTTGGTGATGGTCGGCGCACCGAAGGAGCGCTGGAGCGCCACATAGCGGCCCTTGGGGCCCATGGTGACGGTCACGGCGTCAGCGAGCTTGTTAACGCCCTTGGCGAGCTTGGTGCGCGCCGCGGTATCGAACGTAATATCCTTTGCCATCTTGTGTATCCTCCGTTACCTAAGATGTAGTACTTAATGAATGGCTAAGCCATGCCGGCAGGGCTACTCGACGATCGCGTAGATGTCGTCAACGCGCATGAGGAGGTAATCCTCACCGTCGATCTTGACCTCGTTGCCACCGAACTTGCCATAGATGACCTTGTCACCGGGCTTGACGTCCATGGGGAGACGCTCGCCGTTGTCGTTGAGCTTGCCCTCGCCCACCGCGACGACCTCGCCGCGCTGCGGCTTCTCCTGCGCGTTGCTGGCGATGTAGAGACCGGATGCGGTCTTCTGCTCAGCAGCCTCGGGCTTAATCAGGACGCGATCACCAAGCGGCTTAAGACTCATAGAAGGTTCCTCCTTCAGCGGTTGCGCGGAGCACCTAGCCTCCGCAGCACCATGTCCTTTACGTACGCAGAGAATAGTACCCAGCTCTGAGAACTTATACAACTCGAAGTCAAAAAATCTTATCAATTGACACTTAGATTTCTTGAGCGCCCACCCAGTACCGGCTACGGGCTGTGCGCCATCCGTACGCCATCCGCGCCCCGTGCATCTGCATCAGGCCCCTACCGCCCCTGCATGCGCGCTCCAACATCATGCAGCAGCTCGTCTCGGGATCGCTGCATGGCGGGCGTCATGGGCGAAAGCACCTTTTCGTCGAGAAGCTGGCGCGCAATCTCGGTATCACCGTGCGCCAGCTCATACTCGGCCAGGCGCAGGCACCAGCTCGCGCGTTCGTTGTGGGCCTGGGCCCCTTCAAGGCGACGAACGATGAGCGCAAGATCGGATGCATCCCATGTCTCGACCGGGCGCAGCCTCTGCTCCACGCTCTCGCAGACCGAAGCGGCGGCCGCCTTTGCCGCCCGGCTCCGTGCAAAGCGGTCGCCGAACTCCTGCGCAGATCGGAGCGCCTGTTCGGCAGCCTCCTGGTCTCCCAGCCAGTACAAGCTGAGCGCGCGCGTGTTTAGGATCGTCGCCCACAAGGCGCTTCTCTCGCCAACCGAAATGGACGCCAGACGCCGGATCGCATCGGCATACCTGCCGTCGGCGTAATCTGCCGCTGCGATATTGCACGCGATCCTCCGCCGCACGAACCCCCGGCGGTTGCGCGCGTCGTAAAGCTCCATGAACCTGCGCCACTTAGCGCTGTCGCAATCTTGCGTGATGATTTCCGTGATGCTGCGCTCGCGCTGGCCCACCACGCTCCGGAAGAGGACCGCGGAAAGAATGGCCAGGCCGAGCAATACGAAATACCACACCATATAGCCGAGCATCCCCGCGATGAGGGCGACGGCGGCAAGCCCCAGCACGCCGACGATCTCCATGAGGCGGAGCCGTCTGAACCAACGCCAGTAGTCATCAAATATCTCATCGGCTGTCTGTGCTCTATACCCCGACGGCACATCCCGCGCCATGAGCGCGCGCACCGCCGCAACATCGACGCCGCCCGCTGACAGCACGAGGGAACGAACCTCGCTCTTCTTGGCTCCCGTTTCTTCCCCAGCCATAGAAGCCCCCATTCATATGGCCCAACACCTGCCGATAAAGCGTAAGATTGTTCACAGCTACGAGTATAGCCGATGGCACGCACGCTACCGGAAGCAGGAGGGCGCATGGCAGGCGAACAAGCACGAACGGCATCGGAATCGCAGGCGCGGGGAACGGCCGATGCGACCGCGCGCATCCGGGAGCTCGGGCGCGCGGCAGAGCCGTACGTCATCGCGCAGCGCCGCTACTTCCACCAGCATCCTGAGCTGAGCCTGCAGGAGGTGGACACCACCGAGGCGATCGCCCGCGAGCTCGACGCTATGTGCATCCCCTACGAACGCCCGCTTGACACAGGCCTCGTCGCCACGCTTGCCGGCACTGCACCCGACGCCTACCGGGAGGACGGCTCGCCGCGGCGGCGCCTGCTCATTCGGGCCGATATCGACGCCCTCGCCGTTACCGAACGCACCGACGTCCCCTTCGCCAGCGAGCGCGCGGGGGTCATGCACGCCTGCGGGCACGACTGCCACATCGCCATGCAGCTCGGAGCGCTCCGCGTACTCGCGCAGATGACCGACGCGCTCCACGGCGAGGTGCGCGCGGTATTCCAGCCCTCCGAGGAAAACGGCCAAGGAGCGCGCATGATGATCGACGCCGGCGTGCTCGATGGGGTAGACGGTGCCTACGCTGCGCACATTTGGAGTGAGGTGGACGCAGGGACCATCTCGTGCGAAGCGGGGCCGCGCATGGCGAACACCGATTGGTTCCGCGTCGACGTGCGCGGGACGTCGTGCCACGGCGCCATGCCGCAGCGCGGTGCCGATGCCATCGTGGCCGCCGCCGAGATCGTGAACAACCTGCAGACCATCGTAAGCCGCGACCTCAGCCCCTATGAGCCCGCCGTGGTGACGGTAGGCGAGCTCCATGGCGGAACGGCACGCAACGTCATCGCCGGGACCGCCTACCTCACCGGAACCGCGCGCACCTACAGCGACACGGCGCACGACGCGATGCCGAAGCTCATCGCGCGCATCGCGCAGCATACCGCTGCGGCGCTGGGAGCGGAAGCGGAGCTTACCGACTACACCGTCGCGCATGGGGCGGTGGTGAACGACGAGGCGGCGTCCGCACGGTGCCGGCGCGCGATCGAGCGCGTGTTGGGCCCCGAGGCCGTAGGACGCTACCGGGGCACGCTTTCCGGCGAGGATTTTTCTGAAGTCCTACGCCGCGTGCCTGGCGTGCTCGCCTTCGTGGGCACGCGCAACCCTGCCCTGGGCGCCACCTTTGCCCAGCACTCCTGCTTTTACCGGGTGGACGAGAGCGTGCTCGTGAAAGGGGCCATGCTCGCCGCCCAGTACGCGGTGGATTTCCTAGCTGAATAACGATGGGCCCATGGCCCGCCGAAACCGGGTTCCTGGGCCGCAGGGCGAATCGCAGGCACCGGGTGTCTGCGATTCATCTGCGGCATATCCGTCCAGCAGATGGAAAAGCCTGCATGGGCAGTCTGGATGCTCGCTCGGTTCTCGATATCGCTTGCGCACAACGTCGCACGTGCAGGCCGTCGGCACACACGTGCCCTCAAATTTCAACTTGCATGCCGAGTTACGCAATAAGAGCCGTTTCTCGTCCTCTTATTGCGTAAATCGGCATGTAAGTTTGCCACGCAGAAAGAAGCTGGCTGCCCGCCGCCGATTTTTCAGAGCGGAGCCGGCGAGCCTCTTACGCGCGAATGAACGTTGCATCCTGCGAGGGCACGCCAGCGGCATCGGTCACGAAGCGCTCGACGCGCATGTGCAGGTCGTACTTCTCGCGCAGCTCCGCAATGGTCGCCATCATGGGCGAAGCATGGTGGGCATCGAGTGCAGCCTGGTCGCGCCAGCTATCGATGAGCATGATGGTCTCAGGATCATCGAGCGGCTGAAAGTACCGGTAGCCAACGTTGCCTTCCTCTGCGCGGATGCGATCGGCCGTGCCCGACGACTCCATCTCCTCGGCAAATGCGCGCGCCGCGCCCTCTTTGCCCGTGTAATACAAATTCACCGTGATTGCCACCGCCGGCTCCCCTCGTGATGCAAAATTTCCTCTGTCCTAATTTTGCGCCCTAACGATTCTCACTTCGAGCCGGGTCCCTCCCGAGCCTATGGCTCTTGCTGGCCAAAATCATCGTACTATTTGTAGAAAACTGAAGCGTAAAATCAATATTTTTTACGACAATTATTGAGATGTGACAGATGTACCCGGCACCATTGTCACATTCGGCACTATTGTCACGCTTGCAGGCTTGCACCGAGGTCGTAGGCCTCACGCAGGTGCTTCGACACACGCGTCATGCCCGGCGTGCCGCAGCCATACCCGAGCACGCGGCCCAAGTCGTGCATGCTGAGGTAGCGGCAGAGCGTCTTGTAGTGCGCCTCAAGCGCATCGAAGGTCCAATCGTCCGCGTTCCATGCCACGGCGAGGAGGACCGCACCTAGGCCGCAGCAATTTCGACTTCCGCGCCGAGATGAGCGAGTTCATCGGCATGTGCCTCGACCATATTGCCAAGCGGTAAAAAACGCGACCACTTGCCTGACACCGGTGTCACGCCATCGCCGGGCCCCCGACGTTCGGGCGTTTTTCGCATCATAGAGCCGAAAACACGCATATTTGCGTACATCCCGCCCGGACATAGCGGAAGACCGATGCCGCGCGAGAGCATCCTGGACGGCATCGGTCAAAACGAATTGCAAAAATTCCTCTGTCCTATTTTTGCACGTTGGGGTCGGTGGTGCCGGCAAGAGGCTTCTCACCGGGACGGGCGAGCGGGCCCACGAGCTCGTGCGCTACGTACGGCTCTTCCATGTAATCCAGCTCCTCGGCAGAGAGCTCGACATCAAGCGCCGCAACCGCCTCGTCCACGCGCTGCGGGCGCGAACATCCCACGATGGGCGCCTCAACGCCGCGCGCCCTGTGCCACGCAAGCGCCACCTGAGCCATCGGCACGCCATGGCGCTCGGCCACCTCGGCCACGCGCGCCACGATGACCATATCGTTATCGCGCGCGCCGTCGTACTTGTTGACCATCACGGTATCCGTGCGGCTGCGCGTGGAGTCGGAATCCCAGGTCGGACGTGCCAGGTGCCCCGAGGCGAGCGGACTGTACGGCGTGAGCGCCATGTCGAACTGGCGGCACACGGGGATGAGCTCGCGCTCGTCTTCGCGGTACAGCAGGTTGTAGTGGCACTGCATGCTCGTGAACTTCGTCCAGCCGTGCTGCTCGGCCACCACCTGCATATTGTACAGCTGGTAGGCATACATCTCACTCGCGCCGAGCGCGCGCACCTTGCCCGCGCGCACGAGGCTGTCGAGCGCCTCCATGGTTTCTTCGATGGGCGTCGAGTAATCGAAGCGGTGGATGATGTACAGGTCGAGGTAGTCGGTACCGAGGCGCTCGAGCGTGCCGTCGATCTCGCGCTCTATGGCCGCGCGCGAGAGGCAGCCCCCGTTGAAGAACACCTTGCTTGCAAGCACCACCTGATCGCGCGCAATGCCAAGGTCGCGCAGCGCCTGGCCGATATAGCGCTCGCTCGTGCCCTCTGCGTAGCAGTTAGCCGTATCAATGAAATTAATCCCCTGGTCGAGTGCGCGCTTGATGACCTCGCGCGTGCCGTCCTTGTCGATGAGCCACTGATGGCCATGGCCTTCGGTGATCTCACCAAAACTCATGCCTCCCAGGCAAACCCTGGAAACTTCAATACCGGAATGACCGAGCGTTGCGTACTGCATGAACGCGCTCCCTTCTTTTTGAAAGACAACAGGTTGGCCGATGGACTCGCGCCAAATCTACAGCCCCTCTACCCAGCGCTTTACTTCTGCCTCACGAGCGCCGTTGAGCAGACGCGCCGGGCGAAAGCCCGCGGCCGTCGCGCACACGTCGCGGAAGCGCTCGTCGATCGACCCCGTACCGCCGCCGCCCGACGTGCAAAACGGCACGACGGTCGCGTTTGAGAAATCGTATGCCTCGAGGAAGGTATCGATGATTGAAGGCTCACGGTACCACCAGATGGGAAAGCCGACGAATACCGTGGAGTATGAGCCCATATCATCGACGGTACCCGCGATGGCCGGGCGACACGCAGGGTCGTTCATCTCGATGGTGCTGCGGCTCTGCCTGTTCGTCCAATCGAGGTCCGCCCGCGTATATGGCACCTCGGGCGCTATCTCGAACAGGTCGCCGCCCGTCACTGACGCGATCTGCTGCGCCACGCGGCGCGTCACGCCGCTACACGAAAAGTAGGCTACCAGCGTCTTTGCCATTGCTATCAGCTCCTTTCGGCGCCGCGCTAGACGGCGCTCAAGCCATCTGCCGCCTTTATCCTAAAACTTGGAGCCAGCTCTAAGGCAAGGGCAAACTAGAGTTTCAGCTTTTGGGCACTTGAAGGAAGACCTGCCATGTATAGGGCAGCCGTCGCATAGAAAAACCCCAGCTAAAAGAAGCGCCGCACACCTGGATACTCCGGGTGCGCGGCGCGAAGTGCCCAAAAGTTGAAATGGCACTCTCTCGCAAAGACTACGAAGGCACGTGAGGGGCGAGGAGTCTAATCCCTGCGGCCAAAGAGCGAGAGCAGGCGAATGAACAGATTAAGAATGTCCAAGTAGAGGTCGATGGCGTACCACAGTGCATTCGAAACCGTGGGAACCGCCGTCGATGCGCGGAACACGTCGTAGCCGATGAACCCGCAGAATATCACGATGACAGCAAGGTCGATGAACGTCTGGCCCACGCCCAGGAACATCAAGATAAGCTGGACAACGAACAATGCGATCAGCGCTGTGATGAGCACGCCCTGGATGCGCTGGAAAAATTGCGGGAACATGATGCCCGCAGCACCAAACACGATCATGATGCCCGCCGTCGCCGAAAACGCGAGCGAGATGGTCTGCATGTCGTACATGCCCAGAATCAGCGAGGTGGAGAACCCAAACGTCAGCGTGAAGAGGGCATAGCCGATAAGGCCCATGGGGAGGCTTTCCTTGCTACGCCCGATGCTCATCACGATGCAGCCCGCGATGCTGCCCACGAGCATACCGATGGTGAGGGCAAACGGGTTCCTCAGCATGAACAGCATGAACTCATACGTGCCCGTGATGTACGAGCACGCCGCCATGATGACGAACGACAAGAGCACGAATCCGGTGAGCAGGACATTATATAGGCGGCGAGAGATGAGCTTGGGCGCCGGCCCCTCCCGATAGATGGGGCCATCGAAAGGCTGCTGCCCGTAGCGCTCGACTTCGTTCATGATTCCTCCGATCAACTGGGGCCTCAGCGCCCCGTTCCTCCCAGTGTACCCAATCAACGGGAATCTCACCAGCTCACTGGGACGCCCGCCGGGGTTCGGGTCACTTGGCAGCCTGACGGGGAGCGCGACGGGGTCCCGGGACGTATGGGGCACATGACGGCTCGCCGGGCGCCTGGTCGCTACGAAGGCTTGTCAGCCGGCCGTTTGTCGGCTGGTCGGGCACTCGAGCACACCGGGCGTTTGGAAGCCGGCCGGGCGCTTGGCCACGCTAGGCGCCTGGCATCGCCGGAAAGCGCGCAGGCAGCCTTTACGATGCCGGATGCGCCTCGGCATCGATTCGCGCGATACGCTGGTGGCTGAATACAAGCACAAGGACCGGGAACGACGCGACGAGCACGCTCGCCAGCAAAAGCGTCCCCTGGACCCCGAGCATCGCGGCAAGCCAAGGCGACATGAGCAGCGGAATAACGCCACCCGCACTGGCGCCGAACGTCATCATGGAATTCGCGCGGCCGATCACCTCAACCTCGGCGTGCATCTGTACCAGTGTGTTCTGCAGCGGAACGATCATGCCGAAGGCAAGCCCCAAAAGCACCTGCCCCACGAGAGCGACCAGCACGTACGGCGTGCCCACGTACACCAAGCAACCGATCCCCATGCCGCAAAGCAGGACAAGGAGCGTCCGCACGGTCACGCGGCGTACCGGAATGCGCAGCACGAGCAGCGCGCCCGCCACCGCGCCTACGCCAGACGCGGCAGAGAGCCAGCCCATCCACGCAACGCCCACCTGAAGGACGTCGCGGTAGTAGAGCGATTCGAGCGGGTCGAGCGCGCCATAGCCCAGATACGAGAGAAAGCCCGCCCAAAAGAGGAAGGAAAGCGCCGCGCTGGAGAAAACGGCGCGGATGCCCTCGACAAGCGACGAGCGCGAGCCGGCAGGGCGCCCGCTCGGACCGCCTGCGCAGCGATCTGTTCCAGCGCCGGCAGAGCCCTCCGCCAGCTCCGCTGCCCGCCCTGCATCATGCCCGCCCCCTTCAGCGCGGACGCTGATTACCGGGCGAAACCCCGCTGCCGGAATCACAGCGAGCACCACGCACGCGCCCATGAAAGCGAAGACAGCTCGCGTTGGCGCCACCGAGGCGATCGCTCCGCCGATAAGTGGCCCCACCACCACGCCAATATTCGACACGATGGAGAGCGCCGAGTTGATGCGCTTGAGCTCGATGGCGTCTGCCGTAAGGTAGGCCGGGTACGAGCGAGACACCGGCTCGAAAAAGCCCAGGCTGAACCCCAAGCATGCCGCACCAAAGGTGAGTGCGGACATATCGCCGCCAAACACGATGCAAAACGCGTCAACAGCAAGCATGACGATGACGAGCAACGCGAAGTGCAGCCGGGGGCCTCGCGCGTCGAGATACGCTCCGCCGGCAAACGAGCCTACGATTTGGAAAAGGTTGAGCAGCGCCACCACGACGGCGGTCGAAGCGACCTCGCCGTCCATACTGTAGGTGAGCGTGCCGAGCACGCCGATGAAATAGCAGGACTGAATACCCACGTATATGAGAAAGCGCATGAGCACGAGACTGCGCGCTGCCGGTGCGAGCGCGCGAGCCTCGGCAAGAATACGGTCGAGCATAGGGGCTCCTTGGATTCGAGCGATGGTGCGGGCAGAGAACGAACGCGGTGCGCCCGCTACGGTTCGTAGACGAATCCTTGTGTCATGCCACGTCCCCATCATCCGAGGCCCCAGTATGGGCA
Organism: Enorma shizhengliae; assembly: GCF_009676995.1. NCBI lineage: Bacteria > Bacillati > Actinomycetota > Coriobacteriia > Coriobacteriales > Coriobacteriaceae > Enorma > Enorma shizhengliae. The sequence continues at coordinate 550,032 of NZ_VTFZ01000001.1, read as the reverse complement.
CCACTCTAGCACAACGGATGCGCACCCTGGGTGGCAGGGGCGAGCCCCGCGCAACCGAGAGGCCACCCTCCATCAGCTCGGATGCCCAGCCCCGCGTGCTGCGAGCCACGCGCAACCCAGAGGCTAGCTCAGCTCGAGCATGCCGGTATACAACTGGTAGTAGCGTCCATGCTGGGCAATAAGCTCGTCGTGGCTGCCGCGCTCTACAACGCGCCCCTGCTCGAGCACCATGATCGCGTCGGCATCGCGCACCGTGGAGAGCCGGTGGGCGATCACGAACGTCGTGCGCCCGCGCATGAGCTGATCCATACCGCGCCCAATGAGCATTTCGGTACGCGTGTCAATGGAACTCGTCGCTTCGTCCAAAATGAGAACCGGCGGGTCGGCCACGGCCGCGCGCGCAATGGCGAGGAGCTGCCGCTGCCCCTGGCTCAGGTTCGCCCCATCCGAGGTCACCATCGTGTTATATCCATCTGGCAAACGCCGGATGAAGCTATCGGCGTTGGCGATCTTCGCGGCAGCGCGCACCTCTTCGTCCGTCGCATCGAGCTTGCCAAAGCGAATGTTGTCGGCAATCGTGCCGGTGAACAGGTGCGTATCTTGCAGCACGATGCCAAGCGAAGAGCGCAGCGCGCTCTTCGCGATGTTCTTGACGTTGATCCCGTCGTAGGTAATCTCGCCGTGCTGCACGTCGTAGAAGCGGTTGATAAGGTTGGTGATGGTGGTCTTGCCGGCACCCGTAGACCCCACGAACGCGATCTTCTGGCCAGGCTTGGCAAAGAGGTTGATGTCGTGGAGCACCTCGTGCTCTGGGGTATAGCCGAAGTTCACGGCATGGAAGCGCACATCGCCACGGAGCGGGATGAGGCCCGTCGTGAGCACCGTGCCGTCCGCGGCCATATTGCGCTCCGCCACCGGAACGAGCGCGCCCCAGGCACCGATGCCATAGCCGTCGGGCACCTTCCAAGCCCATGCGTCCTCGCCCGTCTCAACGAGCGTCACCTTGCCCTCGTCGGCCTCGGGCTCCACGCGCATGGCGGCAAACACGCGCTCCGCGCCGGCAAGCGCCGAAAGCAAGAAGTTCGACTGCTGTGTGAACTGGTTGATGGGCAGCGCCGTCTGGCGCACGAACACGAGATAGCTCGCGAGCACGCCCACATCGGTCTGGCCGGTGAGCGCCATCCATCCACCGAGCACGGCGACAATCGCATAATTCACGTAGCTGATGGACACGACCGCCGGCACCATCGACGCGGCATACGATTGGGCGCTTGTGCCCGCCACGCGCAGGCGCTCGTTCTTATCGCGAAACCCCGCGAGGTTCGCCTCCTCATGGTTGAAGACCTTCACAACCTTCTGCCCCGTGACCATCTCCTCGATGTAGCCGTCGAGCTCGCCCAGCACAGACTGCTGCCGCTGATAGAAACCGCGACTCTTGTTGGTCGAATAGCGAATATAGGCGAACATGCAAACATAGCCCACCACCACGACGAGCGAGAGTTGCCAATTCAAGATGAAGATCATGGCAAGCGTGCCCACGATCTGTATGGCGCTCTGGATGACCATGGCGAAGCTGTTGTTCATAGCCTCTGCCACGGTGTCCACGTCGTTGGTGAAGTAGCTCATGATATCGCCCCGATTGTGCGTGTCGAAGTAGCTCAGCGGCAGCTTCTGCAGGTGCGCAAAGAGATCGCGGCGGATGTCCACGAGCACTTTTTGCGCAGCGTGCACCATGACCTGCGTATATGCGAACGCTGCCACCACACCGGCAGCGTAGATGAGGGCCGTAGCGATGATGCCTGCCACGAAGTCCGCATACGCGCCGCCCGCGAGGCTGTCGACCACGGGCCGGATCATGTACGTGCCGAGCAGGTTGGCGATAGCCGACACGCTCACCAGCAGCGCCACCGCCAAAAAGAGCAGCTTATGGCGTCCCATATACGCGAGGAGCTCATGCAGCGTTGCAATGAGGTTCTGCGGCTTGTTTCCAGGCGCGGCCATTACCGCTCACCCCCTTCTGATCCCTTTTGGGACGGGGTCGTTTTGACCCATCCGGCGTTCCCGAGCGCGGCCTGATGGTCTCTTTTGACCCCGTCCCCATTTGGACCATGCGTTTGAGATGCATAGATTTCCTGGTAGATGCTATCGCTCGCCAGGAGCTCGGCATGGGTGCCCACGGCATGCACGCGGCCGTCGTCGAGCACGACGATCTGGTCCGCATCCGCTACGGAACTCACGCGCTGGGCGATGATGATCTTCGTCACGCCGGTAAGCGCAGCGAGGCTCGCGCGAATATCGGCATCGGTCGCCGTGTCCACAGCCGAGGTCGAATCGTCAAAGATGAGCACGCGAGGCCGCTTGAGCAGGGCGCGAGCAATGCAGAGGCGCTGCTTCTGCCCGCCCGAAACGTTCACGCCGCCCTGTCCCAGGTCGTACTCGAGCCCACCGGGCAGCCGGTCGAGGAACTCGTCCACGCGGGCACGGCGGCATGCCTCGAGCAGATCTTCGGTCGTTGCCTTGGGATTCCCCCAGCAAAGGTTCTCGCGAACCGTACCGCTGAACAGCACGTTCTTCTGCAGCACGATCGAAACCGCGTTGCGGAGCGCTTCAAGATCATAGCTGCGCACATCCCGCCCGCCTACGAGCACCGAACCCTCGCTCGCATCGTATAACCGCGGTATGAGCTGCACGAGCGTTGTCTTGCCGGAACCGGTGCCACCGAGCACGCCGACGGTCGAGCCGGCGGGTATGTTCAGGTTCACGTGCTCAAGCGCGTTCTCGGCAGCATCCTCACGGTACTTGAACGAGACGTCGCGAAACTCCACGGACCCATCGGCCACCTCGGTGATGGGGGCCTCCGGCGAAACGAGGTCGACCGGCTCATCCAGCACCTCGCAAATGCGATGGATGCTCGCCAACGAACGCGTGAGCAGCAGGAACACGTTCGAGATCATGATGAACGAGTTCAAAATCTGCATGACGTATGAAAGGAACCCGGTCAGCTCACCCACTTGAAGCTCCCCGCCCAAGATCATCTGGCCGCCGAACCACATGATGAGCGTTGTCGCTGTGTAAAGCGAGACGTACAGCACGGGCATATTCAGCACCGCGAACTTGAACGTCTGCTCGCTCGTGCGCGCTAAGCCCTCGTTAACCGCACGAAATTGCGCACACTCGTAGTCCTCGCGCACGTATGCCTTCACGGCACGCACGGCGGTAAGCATCTCCTGAACTACGTCGTTGAGCCTATCCACCGTGGTTTGCAACACGCCGTAAAGGGGCCCCACATGACGCACGATGAGCGCAAGCGCCACGATCATGAACGGCGAGACTCCCACGAACACGAGCGCGAGCTGCATGTTGAGATAAAACGCTAGGCCGAAGCCGATAACAAGCATCACCGGACCACGCACCATCGGCCGGAATCCCGCGTTGAGCGCGTTCTGAATTACGGTGACGTCGGTGGTCATGCGCGTGATGAGCGACGAGGTCTCGAAGTGATCGAGGTTCGTGAAGCTCATCTCCTGCACGTGCTCGTACTCCGCGGCGCGAAGCCGTGCGCCGAGGCCATACGTAGCGCGGGCGGCGTGACGTGCGTAGAGCTGGCCCGTGATGAGCGAGAGAGCGGCGCACGCGAGCATGAGCACGCCTTGGCGGAATATGAAGTCGAGGTCGCGGGTAGCCACGCCCACATCGATGATATCGGCCATGAGGATGGGGATGACCATCTCGAACGCGCTCTCGATGACCACGAGGAGCATGCCGAGAATCGCGTCGCGGCGATAGGGACCAAGGAAACCGACGATGCGGCGGAGCTCATGCATGGGATGCCTCCTCAGGAGCAGAGGGCCGGCGAAGAGCAGAAGCGGGCCGGGGCTCCTCTCCCGCAGGCATGGGATCTAGCCGCTCCGTGGTGGGCCGGGGCTCCTCCCCTGCCAGTTGCCGCCCGTAGGCACGCAGGTTCGCATGCGCGCGAACCAGGTAATCCGCGAATGCGGCGCGCTCCTCGGGCGTGAAACCCTCCAACATGGCCGCCGCCTCCTCGCGACACGCAGCACTCCACGATTGGGAAACGCGCTTGCCTTCCGCCGTGAGCGAGACCACCTTGCTGCGACGGTCATCGGCCGCGGGCGCTATGGCCACAAGCCCCTTCTTGCTGAGCGCATCAAGCATGCGCGAGACGCCCGCCGGGTCGAGCTCATAGTATTCAGCGAGGCCGCGGGGCGAACTCGGACCGTTTTCCTCAAGATATGAAAGCAGCCTGGGCTGCCCGGTGCCAAGGCCGATGCTCGCCATGAATGGATGCATGAGCTGCCGCTGCGCATGGCTCGTGCGGTAAAGCAATGCACGGAATTCAAACAGGTCGGGATCTTCCACGCCGATCCATCCCCTTAATTACTTGATATATCAACTGTTGATGCGTCAAGTAATAATCCTGAGCAAAGCTGCTGTCAAGCAACAACCTCTGCGTACACAGATGCGAAATGAAAGCAAGCCCGCTCACCGCACCGCCACCAACGATGTGCTAAGCACGAGCGAGCCCCTCCGCACGGGCGGCTTCGGCCACGGAGGCGGCAACCACGGGCACGACACGCTTATCAAGCGCCGAAGGGAGGATATAGTCGGCTCGCAGCTCATCTTCCCCCACCATGCCGGCAATGGCATGCGTCGCGGCAACCATCATGCCGTCGCTGATATCGCGCGCACGCACATCAAGCGCACCGCGGAACACGCCGGGAAATACGAGCACGTTGTTGATCTGGTTAGGAAAGTCCGAGCGTCCGGATGCGCATACAGCGGCGCCCGCAGCCCGCGCCTCGTTGGGCATGATTTCGGGCACGGGATTTGCGAGGGCAAACACGATGGGATGGGGAGCCATGCTTCGCACCATGTCTTGAGATAGCACGCCGGCAACGCTCACGCCCACGAACGCATCCGCGTCTGCAAGCGCATCGGCAAGCGAACCCGTAACGCCACGTGGGTTCGTTTGCGCCGCAATGCGCTCCTGTGCGGGATTCATGCCCGGCTTTCCCTCATAGAGCGCCCCGTCAACGTCGCAAAGCACGATGTCGCGCGCGCCAAGCTCGAGCATGAGCGATGCGATGGAGATGCCCGCCGCGCCCGCGCCCGAGAACACGATGCGAGCCGTTGCGAGCTCCCTCCCGGTAAGGCGGCACGCATTGATGAGCGCTGCGCTCGCCACGATCGCGGTGCCGTGCTGGTCATCGTGGAAGATGGGGATATCGCAGACCTCTTTGAGGCGCCGCTCCACCTCGAAGCAACGCGGAGCCGAGATATCCTCGAGGTTAATCCCGCCGAAACTGCCGGATATAAGCCGAATGGTCTCGACGAGCTCGTCCACGTCTTGCGTGCCTACGCACAGCGGGAAGGCATCGATATCGGCAAACGATTTGAAAAGCGCGCACTTACCTTCCATGACGGGCATGCCCGCGACCGGACCGATGTTGCCCAAGCCCAGCACCGCCGAGCCGTCGGTAATCACCGCGACCAGGTTCCCACGACGCGTGTAGGTATACGAGAGGTCGGGATCGCGCTGAATCTCGAGACATGGAGCGGCAACACCCGGCGTGTACGCAATCGCAAGGTCCTCCGCCGTCTCCACCGCAGCGCGACTCACGACCTCGATCTTTCCATGCCATGCCGCGTGCTGATCAAGCGCCCGCTCGCCAATACCCATTGCGACCTCCTTCTCAAAATGATAAAACGAACCGGGTTCGTTTTATCATTTTGCTGGCAACGTGCCCGTGGCGAGCACGCGCTCAAGCTGTTCCTCATCGAGCACGGGCACGCCCAAGCTTTCGGCCTTGGTGAGTTTACTTCCTGCGCCGGGGCCTGCCACCACGTAGCTCGTCTTCTTCGAAACCGAGCCCGTAACCTTGGCGCCGAGCGCCTTGAGCGCCGCGCCGGCCTCGTCACGCGTCCGGCGCTCAAGCGTACCGGTAAGCACAAAGGTCAAGCCCGCAAGCGGCTGCGCCTCCGCAAGGTCAACCGAGACGCCGGTTTCCTCGGCCGCACGCGCTGCCTCGCCCGAAAGGTCCTCTTCCAGCGTAAGGCCGGCAACGCGCAGGCGCTCGAGCACCGCCAGGTTCTCCGGCACGCTGAAGAACTGTTTCACGCTCGCCGCGATCTTGGGCCCCACGCCGTCGATGGCCGCGATATCCTCTTCGTTTGCCACAACGAGCGCATCGAGGGTGAGGAAGCGCCGCGCGATGGCCTCGCCCACGCTCTTGCCCACGTGCCTGATTCCCAGCGCGAAGAGCACGCGCGAAAGGGGCTGCTGCTTCGACTTGTTGAGCTCATCGATGACCTTGGCCGCAATGGTCGCGCCCACGGGGATGGAATCGCCCGCGCGCACGCCGCGACGCTTATCGTCTTTAAGGTAGGTTCGGCCCGTGTCGAGCGCGGCGACGGTGTCGGCGGTAAGCGTGTAGAAATCGGCCACGTCGCGCACGAGGCCCGCCTCCATGAGCTTATCGATGAGCTCGTCGCCCACGCCGTCGATATCCATGCAGCCGCGACTCACCCAGTGCGCCAAGCGCTCCTTGGTCTGAGCAGGGCAATCGATGGACACACAACGGTAGGCGACCTCGCCTTCCTCGTGCACCACAGGGCTTCCGCAGGCGGGACACGTCGCGGGCATATCCCACTCCTGCGCGCCCTCGGGGCGCTTCGCGAGCACCGGGCCCACAACCTCGGGGATCACGTCGCCAGCCTTATGGACGACGATGGTATCGCCCTCGCGCACGTCCTTGCGGCGGATCTCGTCGATGTTGTGGAGCGTCGCGCGGGCGATGGTGGAGCCGGCCACCACCACCGGGTCGAACTCCGCGACCGGAGTGAGCACGCCCGTGCGACCCACCTGGATGCGAATCTCGCGCAGCACCGTCTCTTTCTCCTCGGGCGGGAACTTGAACGCGATGGCCCAGCGCGGGGCGCGCGCCGTGAAGCCCAGCTCGTCCTGCTGAGCAAAGCTGTCGACCTTCACCACCACGCCGTCGATATCGTAGTCGAGGTCCGCGCGGTGAGCGAGCGCCTGCGCGCAGAATTCGTGCACCTCGGCGGGGGTGGTGCAGCGCGCGACGTTGGGGTTCACCGAGAAGCCGGCATCGCGCAGCCAGCTCAGGAAGTCGTGCTGCGACGTCACGTGCAGAGGGGCGGTATCGGCAACGGCATACAGGAAGGTAGCCAGGTCGCGACGGGCCGTGACCTTGGGATCCTTTTGGCGAAGGCTTCCCGCAGCGGCGTTCCGCGGGTTGGCGAAGGGGTCGCGCCCCTCGGCATCCGCCTCTTCGTTCAGGCGCAGAAAGCTCCCCTTGGGCATGTATACCTCGCCGCGCACCTCGATGGCCGTAGCGGCATCGGCCCCCATGTGAGCGAGCGCCGTTTCGGAAAGCCGCGCCGGGACGTCCTTGATGGTGCGCACGTTGAGCGTCACGTCCTCCCCCGTCGTGCCGTCGCCACGGGTGGCTGCGCGCACAAAGAGCCCGTTTTCGTAGGTGAGAGCCACGCCCAGGCCATCGATCTTGAGCTCGCAGGTATAGGTGGCTTGGCCCGCACCGAGCGCTGCCTCCGTGCGGTCGAGCCACTCATCGAGCTCTTCGAGGTTCATGGCGTCGTCCATGGAATACATGCGCGCCATGTGCGTGACCGATTGGAACTGCGGCGACACGTACCCGCCCACGCGCTGCGTGTAGGAATGCGCCGTCACGAGCTCGGGATACGCAGCCTCCAGCTGCTGGAGCTCCACGAGCATCTTGTCGAACGCCGCATCCGTAATCTCGGGAGCGTCCAGGGCATAGTAGCGATATGCATGGTATTCCAGCTGGTGGTTGAGCTCCGCCGCCCGAGCTGCGGCCGCGCGGCGCTCCTCGTCTGCGCGCTCCGGCGTTGGCTCATGGCTCTCGGCTGCCTCATCCGATGCGCGGCTCAAATCAAACAGGCTCTGCTGCTCTGTCATAGTTCTCCCATCACCTATTGGTCGCTTTCATAGCGTAACATCTCGCTCGCGCAAAAGGTTCTTTGTCCCAATTTCACATGGAGAGCGGCTCGCGCAACCTACGCCCAAACATCAAAAGGCCCGCCGCGGATGCGTTCCGCAGCGGGCCTATCGGTTCACCATGTCAGATGAGGAGCTATCCCTCACTTGGCATTACATGAGTCCCTCGAGATACTGACGCAGCTCCTCTTCGCTGAGCGAGTTACCGGAGCCTTCACCCGTCGTGCCGTCCTGGCTCTCGGTCTGCACCTCGGCATCGGAGCCAAGCGTCACATCAACCTCGATGGTCTCGTCGTCGCGCACCACGGTAAGCGTGACCGTATCGCCGATGCTATGCTCGCGCGCTGCGATGATGAGACCGTCGGCCGAGGTAATCTGCGTGTCGTCGACCGCGGTAACGATATCCCCCTCGCGGAGCCCCGCCTCCTCGGCCGGACTGCCGGCGTTCACGGAGTTCACGTACGCGCCCTCGCTGACCGCAAGGTTGTTCTGGCGCGCGGAGTATGCGTTCACCGTGGTCACCGTCACGCCGATGTACGGGTGCGCGGGGGTCTCGCCATCGATGATCTGCTGCGCAATGTTGATCGCGTAGTTCACCGGAATGGCAAACCCAACGCCCGAGCTCGAGCCGGAGTAGGATTCGATCATCGAGTTGATGCCGATGAGCTCGCCGTTGTCGTTCACGAGCGCGCCGCCCGAGTTACCGGGGTTGATGGCGGCATCGGTCTGGATCATGTTCGCGTAGATCGTGGTGCCGGAAGTGGACTGCATAGCGGTCGAGCGGTAGAGCGCGCTCACGATGCCCGTGGAGACGGACTGCTCGTTGCCGAACGGGCTACCGATCGCCATGACCCACTCGCCAACCGTGAGGTTGTCGGAGTCGCCGATCTCGATAGGCGTGAGCGAGCTTGCGTCCGCACCCTGCAGGCGAATGACTGCAAGGTCGCTCGACTCGTCCTGCCCCACCAGCTCGGCTTCGTAGCTCGCGCCATCGTTCGTTGAGACGTTGATAGTCGTCGCACCCTGGATGACATGGTAGTTCGTGAGGATGTTGCCATCGGTATCGAGGATCACGCCCGACCCAATGCCGCCCTCGCCGGAGCCCTCGTTCACTGCCGTGATGGAGACCACCGAGGGCAGCGCCTTGGCAGATACCGCCTCGGCGAGCGTCGTATCCTCGGCATCGATCTGAATCGTCTGGTTCGAGCCGCTATCCGAAAGTGCGGGCGCATCTACGTTAGTGCTGCCGATGCGAAGCGCGCCGGTCATGACCAGCGCGATCACAAGCACCGCGCCAACTACCAGGCCGGCGAGCGACGAGACGAAGACCGGGAGCTTCTTGGTTTTCGTCTTCACCACGGTATGGGTGACCGTTTCGGCCGGCGCGGAGGGCGCCTGAGACGAACGAGGGTCGCGGCCCGCGGCAGACGTGCCTGCGCCTGCTGCTGCCTGCGGGGCAGCGTACTGCTGCGTTTGCTGCGCCTGGCCCGCGGTGCCGGAGGGGTTTGCCCACGAGGCACCGGATGGGGCCGCATGGGTGCCTGCCTGTGCGGCGCCAGCCTGCGGAGAGCCAGCCTGTACGCTCCCCGTCTGAGGCGCGGTCGGCTGCGTAGGAAACGCACTCGCAGGGGCTGCCCCCTGCGGCGCCTGAGGCGTGGGCTCGATCTCTATGCGCGGTGAGGACGCCGCGCCCTCGCCCGCCGCGGTCCCCTCGGGACGCTGGGGATACTTCTCATCCATCGTAGCTGCTTCCTTTCAACTTCCATACAGAATCGTTGTTCAGCAAGCGTTGTACCCAAGCCCGCGCGTTTGCACGAGACAACACGCGAGCTTCAGTCATTTTTAACTAATTGTAACGGCACGTGAGAGGTATCGCGCTATCGGAAACCGGCCTATCGTCGCACGTCGTAAACCGGCCCGCCGCGGCCCATCGCACGCCGGCCCGCGCTGCATGCCGCAAGCCGGCGCCAACACACGCTAGTCTTTGAACAGGTAACCCACACCGCGGACGGTGGTGATGTGCGCGGCGATCTGCGGGCCCACCTTCGAACGAATGCGACGGATATGCACGTCGACGGTACGCGTGCCGCCGCAGTACTCAAAGCCCCACACGCGATGCAGCAGCACCTCGCGCGAATAGGCCCGGTTAGGATGAGTGGCCAAGAACGAGAGCAGCGAGTACTCCATGAGCGTGAGGTCGACGGGCTCGTCATCGAGATAGACCTGATAGGTCGCGAGGTTAATGACAAGATTATCGATATGAAGAATGTCGTCGAGGTTGAAGGAGTCGTCATCTCCCATAAGGCGACGCGCACGCGCCTCGAGCTCCGCGGGGCTCGCCGAGGAGCAGATGAAGTCGGAGCGGGAGTGCGCGGGCAGACGCAGCGACGGAAGGGTCTCGTCATCTACGATCACGAGCATCGGGATGCCGCCGCGGTCCTCGAGCCATTTCGCGATCTGGTCGATGCGGTCGTTGCGAATGCCGTCCCCATCGAGCATCAGCAGGTCAAAATCGTGTGCCGCGTTAGGAGAATCGGGAGTCGCCAAGCTCACCTCCACACCCAGCGATTGGGTGAGGGTCCGGGCAAACTCGTGGAACCGCGTTGTCCTGGCCATAAACAAAATGCACTTCTCGGCCATGCAGCACCTCCTAACGCGTTGCTTTATCTTACCGTAAAACACCTACCACTTGCAGCTCAGATGCACATTTCCGCACGTCGGAGAGGTCATAAATCCCTTCCTGCGGCTTTGCGCGCCTCCGCTGGCCCGTGCCCCGTTGCCAAAACCTTCAACTGGCCGGCGAGACAGCGCGCTCGGCTGCACGGTGGGCACAAGGTCGTTGCCGCGCAGCCGCCCGAACTTCGCTAGGAATTTGCGAAGTAGTGCTTGATCTCCCACTCGGTGACCGTCGAGGTGAACTTCGCCCACTCGGCGCGCTTCTTCTTGAGGAAGAACGAGTGGATATGCTCACCGAGCGCGTCCTTCATGAACTGGGAGTCCTCGAAGTAATCGAGGGCCTCGTCGAGACTGCGCGGCAGGGGCGCATAGCCGGTAGCGGCCAGCGCCTCGGGGCCCTGGTTGAGCATCTCGGCCGTAGCCTCGGGCGGTAGCTCCAGCTTTCGCTCGATGCCGTCGAGGCCTGCGGCGAGCGTCACCGCGTTTACGAGATAGGGATTCGACATCGGGTCCGGGGAGCGCAGCTCGATACGCGTGGAGAGCTGCTTGCCCGGCTTGTAGATGGGAACGCGGATCATCGCAGAGCGGTTGCGCAGCCCCCACGTGGCGGACTCGGGCGTATTCCCCTCGCCCGTGGTGAGGCGCTTGTAAGAGTTGACCGTGGGGTTGGTGATGGCGCTGATCTCTTGCGCGTGCGCAAGGATGCCCGCCATGTAGTGCTTGGCAAGATTGGAAAGATGGTACGTGTTGTCGTCCTCGCCCCAGAAGACGTTGTTCCCCTGGCGATCGAAGAGCGACTGGTGGAGGAACATGGCGCTCGACGGCGCCCCCGCGATGGGCTTGGGCATGAACGAGGCATGGATGTCGGACGCATAGGCCTCGAGCTTGATGATGTACTTGGCCGTCATGATGGCATCCGAGGTAGTGAGCGCCTCGGCATGGCGCAGCGAGATGCCATGCTGCGACTTACCCGACGAATGGAAGGTGTACTCAACCGGGATGCTCATCTTCTCGAGGGTAAGCACGGTGTCGCGGCGCAGGTCGCGCGCGGAATCAGACGGCATGAGGTCGAAGTAGCCCACCTCGTCCATGGGAACGGGCGTGTGGTCGTCGGGGAAGTAATAGTATTCGAGCTCCGTGCCGACGTTCATGATGTAGCCGGACGACTCCGCCTTGCGGAACATGCGACGCAGGCACTCGCGCGGATCGCCCTCGAAATACGTGCGGTCGGGCTTGCGAATGTCGCAGAACACGCGAGCCACGCCGTCGTGCGAGGGACGCCAGGGAAGCACCTGGAACGTGGACGGGTCCGGGAAGGCGAGCATGTCGGCCTCCTCGGGTGCGGTGAATCCTTCGATGGCAGAGCCGTCGAAGCCGACGCCTTCCTCGAAGGCAACCTCGAGGTCTTCGGGGCTAATGGCGAAGCTCTTGAGCCTGCCGAGCACATCGGTAAACCAGAGATGCACAAAGCGAATGCCGCGCTCCTCGACGGTGCGAAGAACGAAATCGATGTTCTGCTGCTGATCCATGAGCCAGTGTCCTCCCTAATACTGGGGTTCACACAGTACGCGCACGTACCCGTTCACTGTGCCATACGATTGTTTCAGCAGCGTTTCCGGGGCACGGTAGGCGGTGCCCGCAAAATGGTGCAGCGAGCCCAATTTGATAAAACGAACCCGGTTCGTTTTCTCATTCTACTGTGCCTAGAGAAAATGAACCGGGTTCGTTTTATCTCTTTACACTTTGCTCGAGCTCCTGCGCCACAGCGTCGACGCCCTTCATGGCCGGGCAGCTCTTCTTGGTGCTCGAACTGCAATGACCCGTGCACACGCCAGCCGAGGCGCAATCCGCGCACGACCCCTTGCGCCGCACACGCACGCACACCGCCACAAACGCGACAGCCACCAATGCGAGCACGATGATGTCGGCCAAAGAAAGCACCGCGTTCACCTCCTACGATACGATCATCGTACCCCATGCAGCTAAGACGCATGGGGTACGCATAGCTTCTCCAACGCGGAGCGGATCCCATCGAGGCTGGAAACTGTTGGATAACAGAGGGGATGGGCGCCGCGAGCAATCCGCTCCGAGTTGAAGGCCAGGGCGCCGCGCGGGCTCAATGCAGGCACCGTGCGGGCGCCCTGGCGAGCAACCGAATCTTATATGGGCAAGAGCCCCATCTTATGCAGCAGCGGCAGCAGGAGCCACGCCATCGTCCTCGCCCATAGCTCCCTTGGGCATGGGCCGTAAGAGCTGGAAGAGGATGAGCGCAATGAACGCAAAGGCCACAACGGTCCACAGCCCAAACTCACCGAGCACGATGAGGTTATAGAGCTGGTTGATGATGAGGCCCACGACCCATGCGAAGGCGCACTCGTAGCCCAGCGCGATGGCGGTCCATTTGCCGGAGTTCATCTGGGCGCGGATGGTGCCCATGGCGGCGAAGCACGGCGCGCAGAGCAGGTTGAACGCACCGAAGGCAGCGATGGCGCCCGCGCTTGGGAACATGGCGGCAAAGGCCTGCCAGAGCGCCGGATCGGTCTCGCCGGCATCGGCGATGTGCAGGAGCGACGCCGCCGTGGCGATCACGTTCTCCTTCGCCACGAGGCCGGTAATCGACATAGCCGTGGCCTGCCACGTGCTGAAGCCGAGCGGAGCGAAAATCCATGCGATGGCACCGCCGAGCATGGCGAGCACGGAGTAGTCGGTGAACTCCTCGGGCACGCCCTCCATGGCGGGCAGGAACCCGAAGGCGCCCGTGCCGCCGTCCCAAGAGGCAACTCCGAAGTTCGACAGGAACCACACCACGATGGTGGAGGCGAAGATGATCGTGAACGCCTTCTTGATGTACGCGCTCACGCGCTCCCAGATATGCAGCCACCAAGACTTCAGCGAGGGGAAGTGGTAGCTCGGCAACTCCATGACGAACGGCGTGGGGCGGCCGGCGAAGAGCTTCGTCTTCTTGAGCATGATGCCCGAGACGATGACAGCCACGACACCCAGGAAGTAGAAGAGCGGCGCGATCCACGTAGACTCGGCATCGCCCACGAGCGCACCCATGAGCAGCGCGATGATGGGAAGCTTCGCGCCGCAGGGGATGAATGTCGTGGTCATGACCGTCATGCGGCGGTCCTTCTCGTTCTCGATAGTCTTCGTGGCAAGCACGCCCGGCACGCCGCAGCCCGTAGAGACGAGCATGGGGATGAAGCTCTTGCCCGAGAGGCCGAAGCGACGGAACACGCGGTCCATAACGAACGCGACGCGCGCCATGTAGCCGCAGTCCTCGAGGAAGGAAAGCAGGATGAAGAGGACGAACATCTGAGGGATGAAGCCGAGCACCGCGCCCACACCAGCAACGATGCCGTCGTTTACCAGGCTGATCACGAGATCGCTTGCGCCGAGTGAGGTGAGCCAGCCCTCGACCACCATGGGTACGGACGGGAAGCTTTGGCCAAAGAGCTCGAAGCCCTCGCCGAAGAGGTTGTCGTTCACCCAGTCGGTGCCCGCGGTGCCGAAGGTAGAGATGGCCAGATAGTAAACCACGTACATGATAAGGAGGAAGATCGGCAGGCCGAGGATGCGGTTCGTGACCACGCGGTCGATCTTCTCGGACGTGCTCATGCGGGCAGGCGCCTTCTTGAGGCAACCGTCGATGATGTGCGCGATCACGGCATAGCGCTCGCCGGTGATGATGGACTCGGCGTCGTCGTCGCAGTCCTGCTCGCATTTGGCGATGAGCTCTTCCACGCGGTCGGCTGCACCCTTGGTGAGGTTCACGAGCTTGGTTGCATCGGCGTCGCGCTCGAAGAGCTTGACCGCGTAGTAGCGGCGCTTGTGCGCGGGCACCGAGCCGGGAAGCTGACCCTCGATGTGGTCGAGGACGTCTTCGATGGCAGAGTCAAACTTGTGCGGCGTCTTTCCGGAAGCGCTGCCCACTGCCTGCTTGGCCTCAGCGATGAGCTTGTCGAGCCCGCGGTTCTTGAGCGCCGAAATCATGACGACCGGGCACCCGAGGCTCTTGGAAAGCGCCTCGGTATCGATCTTGTCGCCGTTCTTCTCCACGAGGTCGGCCATGTTGAGCGCCACGACCACGGGCACACCCGTCTCGATAACCTGGAGCGCGAGGTACAGGTTGCGCTCGAGATTGGTGGCATCAACGACCTGGATGACCACATCGGGCTCGCCGCTCATGAGGTAATCGCGCGAGACGCGCTCCTCGGGGCTGTAGGGACTGAGCGAGTAGATGCCGGGAAGGTCGGTGATGATCACGCTCTTGTCGGCGGAGAGCCTGGCCTCCTTCTTCTCGACCGTAACGCCGGGCCAGTTGCCCACATAGCCGTTCTGGCCCGTGATCTGATTGAACAATGTGGTCTTACCGCAGTTGGGGTTACCTGCCAACGCGATATGGAGCTGTGAAGCTGCCATGTAATCCTTCTTCCATAGGCTTTGAAACTTATTGCAAGTTACCGAGCTAGCAATCCTTAGCCCTTAACACCCCAAACCGGATCGTGGCGAACGTCCCGAAGCCTGAACTCCGCGGGCTTTGCGGCGCTTGGCTCCTAGTTGGTTCGTGGCTGATTCCTGGGACCCGGGCCACAGCGAACCATTTGGTTCGCGGGAACCGGGTTTTCGCGTGCCAATAAGCTGAGGCTAACAAATGTCACTGGAGCTGTGATATTTGTTAGATTCCGCTAACTCTACCTTCAAAAAAAGAGGTGCGCTGCACCAGAAGCTATGCGAGGCGCGACACGATGCCCCGCCCACCATGAGCGAGCGGCGCGCGACGTGCCTCGGCAATCGCCGCGCTACTGCACCTCGACAATCGCTGCCTCTTCCTTGCGAATCGAGAGCTCATAGCCGCGAACCGTTATCTCGATCGGATCGCCGAGCGGCGCAACCTTGACAACCGTGAACGGCGTACCCTTGATGAGGCCAAGGTCCATGAGATGACGGCGGAGCGCCCCCTCGCCATGGAGCTTCACGATGGTGGACGAACCACCCACCTGCACATCTCCGAGCGTTTTCATTGCATCCCCCTTTCCACGTTCCGAACGGCGGAAGGCTTAACCGCGCGCGACGGACCCGCCTTAAGCGGGCGCTGCACGCAGAGGCGTGCCTATGCCGTCATGACATGTGCGGCGACCTTCGCATCGAGGCCGAACCGCGCCCCCTTGATGGTCACGATGATGTTGCTGCCGCTTGAGCTCACCACATGCACCTCTGAGCCCTCGACAAAGCCAAGGTTCTCAAGATGGTGCTTGATGTTCTCGTTGCCGCGCACGCGTGCGACCGTAACAGTGTCTCCGCTGTGGACCAGCGATAGCGGCATCGCCGGCATCTGCGGCCCCTGTCCCATGTCAAACCACCCGTTTCATCGTTTCCGCCTTACGATCCGTGCGCACCTTTGCCACAGCATGCGTTGCGCAACAGTTCACCTAAGTAAACTACCACGACAGCCTTGCGAGGGGAAGATTGAATTAGCCATTGGTAACAAAAAAGTTTGTATCGGCACACTTTTCCCATGAGACAGTTGTGCCAGGTTAATCTGTCTCACGCATGAGACAGTTGTGCCAGATTGAGACAGTTGTGCCAGGTCAATCTGTCTCCTTCCCTGCTTCGACGTCTCGACAAACAAAACCCCGCCCGCAGAGGCGCGGACGGGGCCGAAACACGAGAGCGGGATAGA
Organism: Enorma shizhengliae; assembly: GCF_009676995.1. NCBI lineage: Bacteria > Bacillati > Actinomycetota > Coriobacteriia > Coriobacteriales > Coriobacteriaceae > Enorma > Enorma shizhengliae. The sequence goes on along the minus strand of NZ_VTFZ01000001.1, from coordinate 533,653 downwards.
TAAATGAGACAAATTAACCCGGCACGATTGTCTCGGAGACAGATTGACCCGGCACAACTGTCTCTCTACAGGTAGGAGAGCACCACCTGCATGGTGCCGGAGAGCTCCAGCGTATCGCAGGCGGAAAGGGCCAGCAGGTGCGTTCCCTTCTTGACCTCCCGGCCGTTCACGATGCCCTCACCCTCGATCATGCTGATGCACGTAAAGGGATGCGGCGTCTCGACGACGAGCTCCGCAGCGTTCCCGTCTTCGCCGACGCGCACGAGGTCGACGGTATAGCACTCATTCTGCTCGAGTGTGGTAACAGGGCCTGCGAGCTCGACCTCGCCCGAGGTGAGCGGGGCACGATCAAAATCGATAACGTCGAGCGCCTGCTGCATGTGGAGCGGGCGCAGCGTTCCGTCGTCCTGTTTGCGATCGTAATCATAGACGCGATAGGTCACATCGCTCGACTGCTGCGATTCCAAAATCACCGTGCCGCCCTTGATGGCGTGCACCGTGCCGGGGTCGATCTGGAAGAAATCGCCCGCCTTGATGGGGATCTCGTTCAAGAGCTCGCTCCAGCGCCCCTCTTCGACCATCTGGGCGAACTCCTCACGCGAGCGAGCGCGCTGGCCCACAACGATGGTCTGGCCCGGCTCGGCGGAGAGCACGTACCAGCACTCCTTCTTGCCCAGCGAACCATCTTCGTGCTCTGCTGCGTAGTCGTTATCGGGATGCACCTGAATCGAGAGGTCGTCCTTCGCATCGATGATCTTGACGAGCAGCGGGAACCGGTCGCCTTCGCAATTGCCGAAGAGCTCGCGGTGCTCGTCCCACAACCACGAAAGCGTCTTCCCGGCGTACTCGCCCGAGGCGATCTCGTCGTCGCCCGCCGGGTGTGCAGAGATTGCCCAGCACTCGCCCACGGGCCCGGCGGGGATCTCGTAGCCAAACTCGGTCTCGAGCTTGCGCCCGCCCCAGATCTTCTCCTTGAACACCGGTACGAGCTCGATGATTGATTCCATGGTACAGCTCCTTGCCACGAGGTGAACGCCCTGCCGCCCCATTGTATGCCAAGAACGAGGCGTCTCCAATAAGACATCCGAAAGGGGCGGCGCGTGCAGGCGCGTTGCCTCACCTGGCGCATCTTGTGATAAAACGGACCGGGTTCGTTTTATCACTCCACGTAGACCGTGATGAACTTGCAGTGCTTGAGCACGGGCAGCTCAACCGTAGCGCCGTCCACGGCAAGCTCCTCCGTTTCGCGCTCGCGCAGGTCGCAGATGCATGCGCGGTGCACCGGCTCCGCGAACACGAGCCTTGCCGTTGCATCCCCCTCGTGCATTCCGCAGAACAGGCGCACGATAATACCCGGCTTCTCCGGATCCTCCGCCGCTTTCACAGCCGACACAATGGCCGAACCCTCAAGCGTAAAGACCGAGCCATGTGCGGGCTGATCGCCCACGACCTCGGGTTCCGAGAAGATGAGGCGACCGTTCAGGAACGCCGCATACTCATAGACCTCGAGCTCCCGTCGTAGCAGCGTGCCAGCTCGGCCACGCCGGCCCCGACCAGTAGTTAGAGGCAAGACTCGAGCTTGGCGCGAAGGCGGTCGGCGGTGGACTGCTCGTCGGGGCCCTCGACCGAAAATCGCAGCTCATCCCCTTGACGCGCACCCAGCCCCATGACGCCCATGATATCGGTCGCCGAGACCGTTTGCCCGGAGAACGCAAGGGTGATCCTGCCGTCGTAGGAACCGGCGAAAGAGCAGATTTCGGCCACGGGACGGGCGTGCAGACCCGCTCGACCCTGCACCACATGCGCGAACTCGACCATGCTCCTCGCCTTTCTATCGGGTTCCTCAATAGTAACAATACCAAGCAGCCCAGCCGCCGTTGGATGCGGGGCTGGGCCAAGGTGTAACAAAGATGCTCAATGCTAATGCGGGGCAGTCAAAATGGGACTGTCCCATTTTTTGTCAAAGCGGTCAAAATGGGACTGTCCCAAAATCGCCAAATTCGACATTACATGAGGCGTAGCGAAACCTCTTTGAGCTGGCCGAGCGACACCGCGCTCGGCGCGCCCGACATGAGGTCGGAGCCAGAGCTCGTCTTGGGGAAGGCCATCACGTCGCGGATGGAATCACTGCCCGCAAGCAGCATGCACACGCGGTCGAGGCCGAGCGCGAAGCCGCCCATCGGGGGCGCGCCGAAGGTGAGCGCCTCCATGAGGAAGCCGAACTGCTCCTTCGCGCGCTCTTCCGTAAAGCCCATGAACTCGAGCATCTTAAGCTGCAGCTCGGCATCATGGATGCGCATGCCGCCGCCGCCCGCCTCGAAGCCGTCCATCACGAAGTCGTACGTGCAGCTGCCCATGGCAAGCGGATTGGTCTCGAGCAGGTCGAGCTGGTCCACATGCGGCAGGGTGAAGGGCTGGTGCTCGGCCTCGTAGCGCTTGGCATCGTCGTCCCAGTGGAAGAGCGGGAAGTCCACGACCCACAGGAAATCATGCCCCTCGCACTCGATGCCCAGCGCATCGGCCATGTGGCTGCGCATGCCGCCGAGAATCTCGTCGGAAGCGAGACGCGGGCCAGCGGCGAACATCACGAGGTCGCCGGGCTCCACGTCGCAGCGGCTCTTGAGCTCGGCCATCTCCTCGTCGCTGAAGAACTTCACGATGGGCGAGTTCATGGAGCCGTCCTCGCGGAAGGCGATCCAGGCCAGGCCCTTGGCACCGAAGGACTCGGCAACCTTCGCGAGCTTATCGATCTGTGCGCGCGGCCAGGTGCCGGCACCCTTGGCGTTGATGGCCTTGACTACGTGGCCCTCGGTGTTGGCGGCGCCGGAGAACACCTTGAACTTGGAGCCCTTGAAGACATCGGTGAGGTCGACGAGGTGCATGCCGAAGCGCGTGTCCGGCTTGTCGGAGCCGTAGGTGTCCATGGCATCCCAGTAGTTGATACGGCGGAGCGGCGTGGGCATCTCGACGCCAACCTGGGCGAACGCGTCGGCAAGCACGTCTTCGAGCGCGCCCATGACGTCGTCCTGGTCAACGAAGCTCATCTCGATGTCCACCTGCGTGAACTCGGGCTGGCGATCGGCGCGCAGGTCCTCGTCGCGGAAGCACTTAGCCACCTGGTAGTAACGCTCAACGCCACCAACCATGAGCAGCTGCTTGAGGAGCTGCGGGCTCTGCGGCAGGGCGTAGAAGCTGCCCGGCTGCAGACGGCTGGGAACGATGAAGTCGCGCGCGCCCTCGGGAGTGGACTTGAAGAGCGCCGGGGTCTCGACCTCGGTAAATGCGCGGTTATGGAGCGCGGAACGGATCGCGAAGGTGAAATCCGAGCGCAGCTTGAGCTTCTCGGCCATCTCCGGACGACGAAGATCCAGGTATCGGTAGCGCAGGCGCGTGTCCTCGGCGGTCTCGATGCCGTCCTCGATCTGGAAGGGCGGGGTCTTGGAGCGACCGAGCACCTCGATATGGTCGACAAGCACCTCGATCTCGCCGGTGGGCAGCTTGGGGTTGACCGTCTCGGCATCACGGGCGATCACGGTGCCGTGCACCAGGATGGGCCACTCCGGGCGCATGGTCTCGGCGGTGTGGAACGCGCTGCCTTGAGCATGCTCGGGGTCGAACGTGCACTGCGTCATGCCGGTGCGATCGCGCAGGTCGCAGAAGATCAGGCCGCCGTGGTCGCGGCGACGCCACACCCATCCGGTGAGGGTAACCTCCTCGCCGATGTTCTCGGCGCGAAGCTCGCCGGCGGTGCGGGTGTGCATGGAATGGATGTTCTCGGGGTTCTGGACGCCGGATGCAGCGGGCGTAGCGGTTACGGCGCCGGTTGGTGCGCCAGCAGTGGTCTGGGTCTCTGCCACAGAGTCCTCCTTATAATCTGTGCCGCCCCGTGCCGGAGCGGGCGGCGTGCGTACAGATTGCCGAGCCTGCGTAGACCGCGCAGCCCGGCATGCGAGGGTCAATGGTACCAGCTCCCTGCCCCGAGCGCGAGCAAGCCACCCGATTCATACACTGTTAATGATGGAGGCCGCGGCGTCTTGCGCGACGCACTGGCGGTGCGCCGCACCGTATTTCGGCTTTATATCGTGCCGCGCGATGCACATGACGTAAGGAACCGCCCGTCATGCGAGCGGTCTTGATTTATCGGACGCGCGGCCTATCGAAACCATGCTGGTCGCAGGCGCCTGGAGACCGCATCAGGCGCTCATAGCAAATTAATAAACCCCCTACTTTCGATTATTTAGCCAAAAATGTGCTAAGTCGGTCTTTTGTCTCGGGTTTTGACGGTGCCATCTGGCAACCGTGCTGGTAGGAAGCCTATCGCATTCCTCCGTACCAGCATACTTATGAAAGCGCACCCACAAACCAAAGGAAAAAAGACCGACTTAGCGCTTTTTGGCTAACTTTGGAGAGACAGGGAGGGCACTAAAAGCATTGCTTGCCTTGGCAAGCAACAGCCGGGCGCCGCACCAAGTCCTTCACCAACGCGATGCAACCAACCGCGCTTGGCGCCGCGCATCGCATTGGCCCGCTCTTCGCCATGCGCCACGTCAATCCGGTCTGCGTCCCCGCGTGCTGGCGGCGGAAACCATGTTTGGCGGACATTTTAACCAACCCATGGTTGCGGAGGCTCTGAGCTGGAGTTTTCCTAACTGGTAGAATAAGGCCGGTTTGCTGCACCGCACGACCAATCAGAATTGATAAAACAAACCTGGTTCGTTTTATCATATGCGGGAGAACGCGAAGACCGGAGGGGTGCCATGCGCTGGCTCGGAATTGATGCAGGCGGAACCAAGACAGCATTCGCCACATATGACGAGACGCTAACGCAACTCGACCGCTTCGAGTTACCAACGAGCCACTACGCACAGGCTGGCTTCGATGGCATGGAAGCTGTCCTCGCCGAGGGCATCGCCCGCGCCGAGGCGGCCGGGCTTTTGAGCGAGCAATACGGCATCGGCATCGGTATGTGTGGGTATGGCGAGGGAACCGCGTCGACGGCGCGCATCGAACAGATCGTGGCCAAAGTTGCCGGTGCGCACCCCTACGCGCTCGTCAACGACGTGGAAAGCGCTTGGGCCGCAGGGCTGAACCTTGCCGACGGCATCGTGATCATCGCTGGCACGGGCTCCATCGCCTACGGCGTACACGGCGAGCGCTCGCTACGCTGCGGCGGCTGGGACTACGAGCTCGGAGACGAAGGCAGCGGCGGTTGGCTGGGCAAGGAACTGCTGCGCGCGTTCACCCGCCAGTGCGACGGACGCGACCCGGCGGGGCCCCTGCGCAGCCTCGTACGGCAGGAACTCGAGCTTGCCGACGATTTCGATATCATCGCCTTCGCGCAGGAGCACATGGCGAACCGCTCGCGCATCTCGGCACTTGCACCCCTGGTGAGCAAAGCCGCAGCGGTGGGCGACGCAAGCGCGCAGCGCATCCTTGAGCGCGCAGCGACGGAAGAAGCCGAGATGGTCGCGGCCATTGTGCACGGCATCTTCGATGAACCGGATAATCAGGCAGCGGGCAGCATCCCCGTCACCTATGTCGGCGGCACGTTCAAGGCGGGCGAAGCCATCCTCGGGCCGCTGGGCGCAGCTCTCCCCCGTTGCTGCCGCCTTGTCGCTCCGCTCCACGAACCAGAGCTCGGCGCGTGTCTCATCCTTCAGAAGCGCCTCGGCCTGAGTCTGTAGACACCCCGGCATAGCAGAAGCTGGCTAAAGCCACTCCCGCCATCGCGCCGAACCCACTTCGCAAAAGCAAACGGGCCGGCAACCGCAAACGGCTACCGGCCCGCGAAGGGGAGGCAAATGCGTGGCTCGTGGAAACCCGCTTTCTGTAACCCACTTGGTTCGTAGACACCCGGTGTCTGTGAACCACTCCGCAGCTATTCGCCCTTGGTCATCTCGCGGGCGCCCGTGGCACGGAAGACTGCCCAGTCGGCGATGCGCACGGCGTCGTCGCCCATACGCTCGAAGTACTTAGCCACCATGAGCAGCTCGGGCAGGTACTTGGCGCGGGTCTCGCTCGCCTTGATGAGGTCGATGACCACGCCCTCAGCGGCCAAGTAAATGTCGTCGATGTCGTCGTCCATGGCGAAGACGCCGCGGGCCTTGTCCACGTCGGTGGTACGGAACGCCTCAACGGCCTCCTCAACCATCGTCGCCACGCGGTCGGCGGCGAAGTCGAGGTGCTCCCTGAGCTTGGCGGAAACCTCGGCAGGTAGGCTCTTGGCCAGATACGCCACGTCGCGGCTCATCTCGTCAATGTGAGTGAGATCCGAGACCAGGCGGAACGAGCCGCTCACGAAACGCAGGTCTCCGGCGATCGGCTGCTGGAGCAGCATGATGTCCAGGCAGCCATCCTCGATGGCGGTGCGCAGACGACGCTCGGACTTGGCACCGCCAAGCACCTCGTCAATCGCGTCGGCGTCACCGGCAAGCGCCAAGGCGAGCGCACGAATATCCTTTGCCGTCTTCTCACTGAAGCGACCGAGCGTCTCGTCGATCTCTTCAAGCTGATGACGAAATTCGGAACGAGTAATCATTAGCTGAACCTTCCCGTCAGATAGTCGTTGGTGAGCTTCTCCTTGGGGTTGGAGAAGAGCTCCTTGGTGGGCGCTGCCTCAACGAGCTCTCCCAGGTAGAAGAAGCAGGTTTTATCGGCAACGCGCGCCGCCTGCTGCATGTTGTGCGTCACGACCACGACGGTATGGTCCTCGGAGAGCTGCATCATGAGCTCCTCGACCATCGAGGTCGAGATGGGGTCGAGCGCCGATGTGGGCTCGTCCATGAGGAGCACCGAAGGGTCGGTGGCAAGCGCGCGGGCGATGCACAGGCGCTGCTGCTGGCCGCCGGAAAGCCCAAGGCCGCTCTGGCCAAGCTTGTCCTTGACCTCGTCCCAAAGCGCCGCACGCGTGAGGCAGCGCTCCAAGATCTCGTCCTCCTCCGAACGGCTCATGCGGCCCATGCGCTTCACACCGTAGAGCACGTTTTCGCGAATGCTCATGGGGAACGGGTTGGGGTGCTGGAACACCATGCCCACGTACACGCGGAGCGCGTTGGCGTCCATCTTGAAGATATCCTGCCCGTCGAACTCGATCGTTCCCTCGGTCTTGACCGTCTCCACGAAGTCGCACATGCGATTGAACGTGCGCAGCAGCGTGGACTTTCCGCATCCCGAAGGCCCGATGAAGGCGGTCGCGCGGTTCTTGGGAATCTCGAGCGTGATGTTCTTCAACGCCTGGAAATCGCCGTACCACAGGTTGAAGTCGCGGATGGAGAGCATGCTCTCCACGCCCTCCACGCTGCGGTGGATATCCTCGTTGAACTCTCTATCCATAGTCTTCTCCATCAGCCGAACCTACCCGTCAGGTAATCGGCAAGACGCTGGTCTTTGGGTGCCGAGAAAATCTGCTGGGTGGTGCCCGTTTCCACCATATCGCCCACGTAGAAGAAGGCGGTGCGGTCACTCACGCGGCCGGCCTGCTCCATGTTGTGGGTCACGATGATCTGGCAGAGCCCCGTGTCGCAGAGCGAGCGGATGGTCTCCTCGATCGTATAGGTCGAGATGGGGTCGAGCGCCGAGCACGGCTCGTCATAGAGCACCACGTCCGGCTTCATGGCAAGCGTGCGGGCGATGCACAGGCGCTGCTGCTGGCCACCGGAAAGGGCGTGGGCAGACTGCTTCAGCTTGTCCTTGACCTCGTCCCAGAGCGCCGCCTGGCGAAGCGACGTCTCCACGAGCTCGTCCTCCTCGTCCTTGCCGTGCAAGCGGCCATGCTTCTTGGGAGCGAACAGGATGTTCTCGCGAATGGACTTGCGGAACGGCGTGGGCTGCTGGAACACCATGCCGATGGACTTGCGCAGCTCGAAGAGGTTCTCGGTCTTGGTATTGATGTTGTGGTCGTGGTAGAAGATCTCTCCGCCAACCTTGCAGCGCGGAATCTCACGGTTCATGAGGTTCAGGCAGCGCAGGAAGGTGGACTTGCCGCAGCCGGAGGGGCCGATGAGGGCCGTGACCTCGCCCGCACGGAACTCGAGGCTCGTCTTGTGGAGCGCCTCGTGCGTGAGGTCGTAGGTAACGGTCACGTCCTTGGTAGAGAGAAGCGCGGCCTGCGCGTTGGTGTCACTCATTCGGCGGTCAGCCTCCTCGCGAGGAACTTGCCCAGCACGCGTGCGAGCACATTGAAGAGCAGCACGCACACGAGCAGCACGGTGGCCGTGCCCCACACGATCTCGGTCGAACCAGGCGTGGGCTCGGAGGTGAGGCGCCAGATATAGACGGCGAGCGTGCAGGCGGGACGGAAGATGTTGAACGGGTTGGTCGGGCTCATGAGATTCGTGCTCGCGAAGTTGAGGCGCGAGGGCGCGGAGCCCGAGGTGAAGATGAGCGCGGCAGCTTCGCCGAACACGCGGCCCGCAGAGATGACGATGCCGGTCACGATAGCGGGCATGGCAGCGGGGAGCAGCACGTTCACGGTGGTCTCCCAGCGGGTGAGCCCCATGGCGAGCGCGGCGTCGCGCTGGCTGCGCGGCACGTCTTCGAGTGCCTGCTGGATGGTGCGAACCAGAATGGGGATGTTGAACATCGTGAGTGCCACGGCACCCGAGATAATCGAGATGCCCCAGCCCATCACCACGACGAAGAAGAGCGAACCGAACATGCCCACGACGATGGAGGGCAGGCTGGAAAGCGTCTCGATGGCCGTGGATGCCGCGGAGGTGATCCAGTTATCGGGCGCGTACTCCACCAGGAAGATGGCGCCGCCAAGCGAGATGGGCACCGAGATGAGCAAGGTGATGAGCAGCATGTAGAACGAATCGAACAGCTGGTACAGAATTCCCGACACCGCCTCGTCGGTGGAGGGGTTGGTGAGGAACCCGGGCGTGAGCGCGATGCCACCGCCTCGCGCAAGGATGTAGACGATGATGGCGGCAAGGAGCAGCAGGACGAATCCAACGATCGCCGTCAGGATGCCGGTTGCGATCTTATCCTGCTTGCCGATGCGAGCCACATGAGCGGAAAGGTCGCGCTGCTGCGTGGGAGTTGCAGCCGGAGCGTTTGCCTGGTTAGCCATTCTGCTTCGCCCCCTTATGACCGATGAGGTGAATGATGAGGATGAACACGAGCGACATGGCGAGCAGGATGAGACCGAGCGACCACAGCGCATGGTAGAACTCGGTGCCGCTCACCGCGTTGTTAAGGCCAGAGGTGAGGGTGGCCGTAAGGGTTGAGGCCGGCGAGAGAAGCCCGGTGGGCATATTGCGCTCAACGCCGCCGATGACCATCTGCACGGCGAGGGTCTCGCCGAACGCGCGGGTCATACCCAAGATGACCGCCGTCATGAGCGAGGGCATGGCGCTCTTGAGCACCACGTGCCAGATGGTCTGCCAGCGGGTGCAACCGAGCGCGTAGGAACCCTCACGGTACTCGTTGGGCACAGCAGCGAGCGCATCGATGGAGAGCGTCGTCACCGTGGGCAAGATCATGACCGCCAGCACGATGGCGCCGGAGAGGATGCCCGCGCCGGTGCCCGCGGAAGCACCGAAGATCATGCGCATGGCGCTGTTCACCACATAAAGACCGAGCACGCCGTAGACGACCGAAGGAATGCCCACGAGCAGCTCGACGAGCGGCTGGAACACGCGACGGCCGAAACCGGGCGCAATCTCCACCACGAACATGGCCGAGCCAAGCGCGATGGGCAGAGCGATGATCGTAGAGAGCAGGGTGACCGAGAACGAACCCACGATCATGGGGAGCGCTCCGTACATGTCCTGCTCGGGAATCCAGTGCGTTCCCGTGAGGAACGCGATGGGATCGAAGCCGTCTACGAAAAACGTGGTCAGACCCTGCTGGGCGACCATGAAGATCAAGGTGATCACCACGAGGGCCACAAGGGCCACGCACGCACCCGTGATGGTGAGCCCGATGTTCTCCAGACGGCGTTTTGGCATAACCTTAGCCATGTGACGCCTTTCTCCACAGACTAATCCAAAGAAAACGGGGCACCCCGCGCGAACGAGGGGTACCCCGTCGTACTACCACTGCACCGCTTTTGCGGGCGCGCTACTCGACAGGAGTGACGTTGCCGTCGACGTCCTTCTTGACCTTCATGTTGCTCACAGGGATGAAGCCCTGCTCGATGACGGTCGTGCTCTGGACGTCCTCGGACATGATGTAGTCGATGAACGCCTGGGTGACGGCAGCCGTGGCCTCGTCCTCGTCGGAGCGGGTGTACATGTGCTCGTAGGCCCAGATGTTGAAGTCGCCGTTCTCGACGTTCTCCTGCGTGGGCTCCACGCCGTCGACGTTGAGCGCCTTGATGCCCTCGTTGGTCTCGTAGTAGTTGAAGGCAACGTAGGAGATGGAGCCCTCGGTGGCAGCAACCTGCTCAACGACGGTGCCCGAGGAGTCGACCTCGGCAACCGGGGTGAAGTCCGCGGGGACCTCGGCGCCCTGGAGCACGGCGGCCTCGAAGGTGGCACGGGTGCCGGAGCCGGCCTCGCGGTTGATGACGTTGATGGTGCCGGCGGTGCCGCCCACCTCGGACCAGTCGGTGATCTGGCCGGTGAAGATGCCAGCGAGCTGCTCGGTGGTGATGTCGTCGATGTCAACGCTGGCGTTCACGATCGGGCCCATGCCCACGATGCACACCTGGTTGTCAACGAGGCCCTCGAGCTGGGACTCGTCATCGACCTTCTCCTCGGCGAACACGTCGGAGCGGCCGATCTGGAGGGAGCCGTCAACGATGCCGGAGATGCCGTCGCCCGAGCCGCCGCCGGAGATGGCGATGACCACGTCGGGGTTGGCATCCTGGAAATCGCCAGCCACAGCCTCAACGAGCGGCTGGAACGAGGTGGCGCCACCGCAGTTGATGGTGCCGGAGAGGCTGGCGCCCGCAGCAGCGCTGCCGGTGGAGCCGGCGGTAGTGGTCTGGCCGCTGCAGCCAGCAAGGCCGAGGCCCGCGACGGCGGCGATGCCACCGGCGAAGCCGAGGAACTGACGACGAGAGCACGAATAATCGAACATGAACGATTCTCCTTCCAGAATCTAATACGCACGATGGTCGCAGGCAAAATCGACAGACGCCTGCGCTCGTCTGCAATGCACCATACGCGTTCGATTCTTGGCAGAAGTGCTCGTCGGCCAGTTATTACATGAGTCTTATGAAGCATTACCCAGCGTAAACGACGAGTTTACAAATTGCTAACAAACGGTGGCGGTATGTTAAGCATCCGCAGCGGGGGCATTTGGCCGCGGCGGACGCCGGCGTGCAGCGGCTTGCGAGGCTCGACGGCGCTCGCATACGGCGGCTCTCGGCGCGCGATGGCCCACAGCATGCAACCGCCCCAGCGCGCGGCGGCCCTCAGCGCGCAACCGCTCCCGCATGCGGCAGCCCTCAGCGCGCAACCGCTCCGGCGCGCCAGGGTTTTCGGGCGAAAAACGGACGCGCCGCTCGTTCTCGGGCAAGATCTGGACGCTCAAAGCGTCCCGAGCGTACGAAAGTCGCCCGACAACGCCTTCAGTGTCCGAATCTCGCCCAAAAACGAGCGGCGCATCCAGAATGTCAACCTGGGGAACGTCAAATTGGGGGCGGTCAAATTGGGACAGTCCCATTTTGACCAATTTGATCTTTGCGCATTACCCCTACGCAGTGGCCTTGTCCACGCAAGCGAGCGCGTTGAGGCTGCGCGGATAGCCTATATAAGGCAGAATTTGCGAAACCACGCGATACAGGAAGTCCTTGTCGTTTCCCAGGTTCATGTTGCCCGCAGCATGGCTCGTGAGCTGAGGCTCGCAACCGCCCTGCGCCGCGATGAAGCAGAAGGTGATCATCTCGCGGTCGCGATCGGAAAGGCCGTTGCGCGTGTAGTAGTCACCGAAGCAGTTGTCGGCGAGCCACTTGTTGATATGCGCGCGCTCAGCAGGACCATGGAGCCAGGTCTCGCGCATGCCCTCGCCAAAGTAATCGACCTGCACCTGGTTTCCCGCGGTGAGGCGCGTCTCGAACGTGGTGGTTGCCTGGCCCTCAAGGGGCAACTCGATGCCGCGCTCGGCAAAGACCTCGTTCACCGCGCGGATAAACGGCAGAGTGCGCCCCATGCCAAGGTACGCGGTGCCCTGGTAGGCAACCTCTTTGATCTCGACGGGCGTCACGCCGAAGTTGAGAGCACCCACCACCATGATGCGGAACTCATCGATGCCCTGGCAACCCATGAGTGCGGCGAGGATCGCCAGGAAGCGCTCGCGATCGGGCAGCTTCGCCGCCTCCTCGTTCACGACCTCGTCGAACGCGAACGTGTTATAACGCTCAGCGAACTCGGGATCGGTCGCGGCGAGCGAGCCTCGCGCTCCGGGATTCATGCGCTCGAGATATGCCGCGGCTGCGTCAGACTGTGCCATATGGTAGCCTCCAATCCGGATGTAACATTGATGCGTCAAAATGGACCCGTCCCATTTTGACCGCTCGGTGCATCCGCTTCGTACTAGGCGAGCTTGCCGTATTGCTCGTCATCGACGGGCTCGAGCCATTCATTAGACTGCTCGTCGCACCCCTTGACCGGCATGGCGATGGCAATGTGCGTGAACCAAGAATCCTTGGCGGCGCCGTGCCAGTGCTTGACCTCGGGCTGGATGTCGACCACGTCGCCCGCATGGAGCTCCTGCGCGGGCTGGCCCCATTCCTGGTACCAACCGCGCCCGCCGGTGCAAACGAGCACCTGGCGCTCGCCATGATGCACGTGCCAGTTGTTGCGGCAACCGGGCTCGAAGGTCACGTTGGCCACACCGCCGGCGAGCGGCGCAAGGTAGCTGTTGCCGATGAAGTACTGCGCAAAGGCGGTATTGGGCTCGCCCAGCGGGAATGCGCTCGACGCCCCGAGACTCTCACGTGCCTGCTGCTCAAGATCAAGATCCATTGGAGCTCCTTTCACTCAACTGTTAGTTTCCGAGGGCATCGTAGCCCTTGGAGTACGCTCCAGGTCAAGAAAATGTCCAGGCGCCGCGCACATGGGTGCCGACCCCTAATGCGGCGCGCCCATGCGCGCGTAGGAGCTGCCCAGAACACGGCGTTCTGCCTACCGCTCGTCACGGCGCCCTGTACACGCGCCGGACCCTATGCCCGCGCGTGACCGCCGAAAACCGCAAGGTCCATGCCATCGAGCGCAGCATCGATGCGAGCGACTTCCTCAGCCGAAAGCGATACCTGGGCGGCTTCAAGGTTCTCCCGCAGGCGCTCGGGCTTGCGGCTACCCGGAATGGGGATGATCCACGGCTTCTTGCAGAGCATCCACGCGAGCGAGATCTGAGCCATCGTCGCATTCTTTTCGCGCGCAAGATCGCCGAGAAGCCCGAGCACCGCGCGGTCCTTCTCGTAGCCCTCAGGCGTGTACTGAGGCATGCCGTCACGATAGTCCTGCGCACCCTCGAACTTCGTCTTCGGACTATACGCGCCGGTCAAAAAGCCGTTCGCCATGGGGCTGAACGCCACGAGCGCCACATTGAGCTCCTCGAGCACGGGGAAGAGCGGCTCGTGCCAGCGCGCGAGCATTGAATAACGGTTCTGGACGGCAGCCACGGGGCACACCGCATCCGCTCGCCGCAAGTAATCCTCGTCCACCTCCGAGATGCCCCATGCGCGGATCTTGCCCGCCTGCATAAGCTCGGCCATAACGCCGGCAACTTCCTCAGGCTCCACGTTAGGATCGATGCGATGCTGGTAGTAAAGATCGATGTAATCGATGCCCAAACGACTCAGGCTGCCGTCGATGGCGCGGCGGATCGTCTCGGGCCGCGAGTCAACGGATAGCGTCTTGTCTGGGTTGTGGTGCACGCCGAACTTGGTTGCGATAACCACCTGATCGCGCACGGGGCGCAGTGCCTCCCCCACCGCGACCTCGTTGTAAAGCGTCTCGCCCGCCGCGTTCTCACCCACGTAGCTCTCGGCCGTATCGAAGAACGTGTAGCCCATCTCGAACGCCTCGCGAATCACGCGGGCGGCAGCGGGCGTATCCATCGCGTCGCCGCTTGCATGAGTGAGCCCCATGCAACCGAGCCCCAGCGGAGACACCTCGATACCGCTTTTGCCAAGCACGCGCTTCTTCACGTTTGCCATGTATGACCTCCTTGTTCGACAACAGAATCGGTTTTCATTGTCCGACGGAGAAATGGCGGCGCGCGCCGCATTCTGGGCATGTTGGTATGCACTGCGCGCATAGCGGGGGCGGCCACGCTCCTTTTGCGCTTCGTTTCCTTCCCCGGAAAAAGCTCGAGGCTCGAGTCGGAAGGTTTTTATCGATGGGTTGAGTAGACCGAGCTTCCGGTTCCACGCGACCTGCTCTTTTGCTGGCTCGCGCAAGGTGTCTACTCGGAGGGTCGCGAAATACCTTCCGACTCGAGCCTCGAACATTCTGTGCGGCGTGAGACAGTTGTGCCAGGTTAAACTGTCTCATGCTGTCTCACAGACTGGCCTTGTTGCGAAAAGAGACAGTTTAACCTGGCACATCTGTCTCATTCAACGCCGCCGCCTACCTGTAGTTGCATGGCATTTTAGCCCCGAATCGCATCCTGCAGCAGCCTGCGCAGGTTGTCGCGGAAGCGCTCGCGATCCTCATCGGTGAAAGCCGCGGGACCCTTGGTACGGCCCCCAGCGCGCCGCACTTTCTTTTCCTCATGCCGAAGAAATAGCTGCATGTCGATGGTCTCTTTACGGTAAACATGCCCGCGCACGCCGATTGCCGCCGCGCCGCGCCCAAGCGCCATGCTCGCCAAGCCAATATCTTGCGTGACCACGATGTCGCCCGGCTTCAGGCGCTCCGCGATGGCAAAATCCGCCGCGTCGGCTCCCACGCCAACGGCAAGCGTCTCCACCCAGAAGCCCCCGTAGGCCTCCATCGGCGAGCGCGGGTCGTCGGGGCGCACGTGCCGTTCAAGATTCTGCGTGGTGTTTCCCGCGACGACCACGGGCACGTGCGCTTTTCGCGCAAGCGCAAGGGCATCGCGCGTGACCGGGCAGGCGTCAGCATCGATGAACAAGGTGGCCATGAACCCTCGCATTCGGAACGGCGGCTTCGGGTGGTAATCGAGTACCCGGTGCTAGAGTACCATGCCGTGCAATAAGGCCGCCGGCCAAAGCGACCCCAGCGCCCCTTGCCCAGGCCGAAACGACCCCGGCACCCTTTCGACATGCTAGGCTGTCGCGCTAAACGAGGGCAGCGCCGAGGGCGCGGCACGCGTCGGATGCCTCCTCGTCGGGATAATTCTTAGCAATGACCGTCTCGCTCACGGTGACGCCCGCAGCCTCCGCGCGCTCACGCCAAAGGTCCATCCACTCGCCCTCGGCCCAATCGTAGCTACCGAACAACGCCACCTTTCGGCCGGGCAACGCCGGCTCGACGGCGTTCCACATGGGCTCAAATTCCTCGCTTTCAAGCTCCTCCGCACCCATCGCGGGGCACCCAAAGGCAAAGGCATCGTAGGCATCGAGCTCTTCGACCGAGAATTCTGTCGCCTGGATTACACTAGCCTCACCGCCTGCGGACTGCACGCCCTCGGCTACGAGATCAGCCATGGCCTCAGTGTTTCCCGTCCCACTCCAAAACACGACTGCAACGTTACTCATATTGTTTCCCTTCTTTGAGCCATAGGCCCGTCATCTCCCTAGGTCCGTAGGACCCGATGAACCTAACCACGCGTACTGAGCTACACTGAACTAAGCCCCTCCACGCCCCCGATAACGACAACCGGCTGCGATGTCTACCACTTTGCTGCCGCTTCGTCGCAGCCGCACGCACCGGCGCGTACATCTTCGGTAGCGCGCAAACAGCTTCGCTGCCGCCCGAGGGTCGCCGTAGACCTTCCAGCACCCGCAAAATCGGAACTTCCGGCCCCGATGTCGCACGAACCCCTCAACATCCTCGTAGGGATAGCCCAAGAAGAAGCCAATCTCGTGGGGGAGCTTTTCCATAGCAAACCTTTGGGTAAGATGTGCGAGCAGCGCGTCGAGGGAAGTTTCTCGCACCCGATCAGGTAATACGCTGTTGAGAACGGGATATCCTAGGCTCGCCAACACCGCTGTTGTACGCGCATCGCGCAGATGCGAAACGAGCAAATCCGGACGATACGCAAGCACGATAGCGCCAAACGCCCGCCAAGCGATCACGCGCACGCGTACGCCGTATGGGCCCAGTTCCCTATCGAGCCTATGCACAAGAAGCCCAAGCTCTTCCCGCCGACGCCCGGTTATCGTGCAAGGGCAACGCTGATCGGTGCAGCCATGCTCGTCATCGGCCGCATGGGGCTGGCTCCAAGATTCCGCACAACCGTCGGCACATGCCCGGCTGAGCGGCTCCTCACAACCCGCAGCGCGACACCAGACGCGAGCATCCTCAAAAGCATTGGCCGACGGGGCCTGCACCTCATCGTCCGAAAAGCGCCCCGAGAAGGTAAACATGTTCGCCGGTTTCACGCCAAGCAGCGTCGGCGCGCACATGCGCACGACCGAGTCCTCGAGCTCCTCATCTGTAACCTGCTTCATCATGCCGCCTCCCGTGGCGCATCGTTTCAGGCAATAAGTTATCTATATTTAACTTTTCGGCCATTGCTTAGGACACTACAATGCTCCTCTGCAATAAGTTTCCATATGTTTACTTTTTAAATTGAGTGCGGAAACCGGGATCCGTCACGCCATCCCCGGCGTCCATTCCGCCCTACCTCATCGGACAGGCACGATACAGTCGTAGCGAACGCTCTTACCTGCCAGGGAGTAGCTCGGCTTAATTCCGGCGAGATGCGGTCCCTTGACCGGGCGCTTGACGACCACCTTGCGCGGATGCGCCGCCAAAGCTGCGCGCATGAGCGCCTCCTGATCGTCGCACGGATGCTCGAGGTAGTGGATGAGCTGGAATTTCTTCTTTACTGCCGCGCTCTTTCTCCGTTCGGGAAACATAGGGTCGAGATAGACCACATCAGGTGCAAGATCGATCGCCGGCATGGCTTCGACGCTGTCGGTACCCGCGAGATGCATGCGTGACGCGGCATCGGCAAGCTGCGGATGCTCTCGCGCGCGGCGCAGGCTATCGGCCAGGAGCGCGGCGATAACCGGGTCACGCTCGAAAAGCATCACCTCGAAGCCGGCCGCAGCGAGCAACAGTGCATCTTCGCCTAAGCCCGCCGTCGCGTCGACAGCACGCAGGGGGCATTCGCCCACCTGAGCGCCCTTGATGCGTGCGGCACGAACCAGCAGTTCGCGATTGAGGCGCCCAGCCTTGAGGCGCGGAAGCATCGCGGCCAGATCCGCGCGCATGCTCAGCTCACCACGCTGCAGGGACACGCCATCCGTATCAAAGCGCACAACGAGGTCGGACGGATCGAGAACACACTCATCGCGGAGCGGCGCCACGCCGATTTTGGCTCCCAGGCGCTCGGCAGCATCCTCATCGGCACCGGGGAGCACCAAGATGCGAACGAGCGACAGGGCAGTATCCGCGGGATCCGCCGGCGCAGACGCATGGGCCTTCCGCCCTGCAAACGCCTGCGCTCCATCGCGACCACACTGCGATGCTTGCCGAAAGCTATCTCGCTCGCCCATTTCTCCCCCTTTCGCCTTGGCAATTCAGCATACCGCACCGTCTGCGGCGTGGCCCGCTCTTATTCCTCGATCCCCGCTATGCGCTCGAGCCGCACGGCAACCAACCGCGCGCCCTGCCCGGAACCCATCGTTCTCACCAGCACCCATTCATCATCGACATCTTCTACCACGTCCTCGATCTGAGAGCTGTTCGCAACGAAGTGTACTTCGCCAAGCAAAAGCCGGCAGCGGGCGCCTTTGCGCGCACGCAGCTCCGCCGCGAGCCCCGCAGACCTGCGCGCCTCGGCATCGGGGTGCGTCGCCTTGCGGAGGTCGCGCTTCGTGGGCATCGAGAGCACGAGGTAGATGACGAAGCCAAAGATGAGAATCGCCATCGTATAGCCAAAGGGAATGAAGCTATCCATGCGCTACGCCTCCTTTGCGGGACCATGCGGCGCGCGCGAGCCGCCGGCGAGGCGCTCCTCGATCGCTATCGAGCACACGTCGTTGAGGTCGATGAGGCGAATCACGCGCTCGCTTTCCACGCGCGGCGAACCGAGCCGCGCGCTTGACCGTGCAGGACACGCGCAGCCATGCCGAGCTCACATCGAGCAGCTCTACATCTTGCTGCACCCCGTCAACAAGTTCCAACGTCGCAGCCCGCCCCATGAGACCCTGAAGCACGTGCAGGTCGCGCGGGGCATCATGCGCCCCCGTACTCACGACATCGACCTCATCGGACACGAGGTCATCGAGCGTCACGCCGTAGAGCCGCGCAAGCTCAGCAGCCTTGTCGAGCGCTGGAGACCCCTGGCCGAGCTCCCACTTCGAGACGGTTCGTTGGTTGAGCTTGTTAGATTGCCTCTGAAACTCGCAGGTCAGGGGCGGTGGTGATTACTTGGAACTTGGGGCGCTCGGGCTGCTGGTACGAATCTGGTACGAATCGTTCCTCGGTTTGTACCGGGGCTTGTTCTGGTGCTCTCGTGCGGCGTGACGGGCGGACGTGGCGAACCTTGTAGGGGCGGCCCTTCGGGGCGTCCTCGGCGTGCTTCGCCATGAACTCCTCCTCGGCGCCGATGCTCTGGAAAGCGTCCTCCATGACGTCGGCGGCCTCGCGCTTCTGGTCCATGTTCACATGGGTGTAGATGTCCATGGTGATGGTGGCGCTGGCGTGGCCGGCGAGCTCCTGCATCACCTTGGGGTGTACGCCCTGCTGGGCGAGCATCGAGAGGTAGGAGTGGCGCAGCTCGTGGAGGCACCAGCCGTCCAAGCCGAGGAGCTTGCGGTCGCGCTCCCACCATTTGCCGAAGGTGTCTGGATGCACGCGCTGGGCGTAGAAGTCGAGGACGACGGGCGTGTCCTCGGTCTGCTCGCTCCAGCCCTTCTTGAGCCCTCGGTGAAGGTAGTTGCGCGTGAGAAAGTACTCCTGCTGGGCTTTCTTGCGGCGCAGCAGCGCATTGCAGACGAACTCGGGCATGGGGAGATTCCTCATGCCGGCGTGGGTCTTTGCCTCCTTGAGGTTGCGGAACGCGTCGAAGTTGTGGTTGACGGTCAGCACCTTGTTGTCGAAGTCGATGTCTCGCCACGACAGGGCGCAGATCTCGCCGCGGCGGAGCCCCATCGTGATGGCCAGGAAGTAGCCGATGTCGCACGAGGTTTCGACCTCGAGCTGGTCGACGAGCTGCCGCATGCGAGCCGGCGTGAGGGCCCGCTTCTCCTTGGTGTCAACCTTTGGCGTCGCCACCTTGTCGATGGGGTTGCGCACGATGACCTCTCGCTCAACGAGGTCGCGGAACATGAGGTCGAGGGTCTTGTTGATCTGGTTCAGGTAGGCCCCGCTCGACGGCTTTCCCGAAAGCGTGTCGCCCTGGCGCATCGCCGCGTACATGTCCTCGATCATCTCGGGCGTGATGAGGGCGACTTCGGCCTTGCCGATGTGGCGGGAGACGGCCTTGAAGCAGCGGCGGTAGCGCAGCTGGGTGTTCTGCGAGAACTCGCCGGAAAGGTCGCGCCGCTCCATGAAGTCGGCGGCGCACTCCTCGAAGGTGGTGCCGGTGCGCTTCCAGACGCGGTCGTCCTCGATCTCCTCGATGAAGTCGCGCAGGGCCTTCTTGGCCTGGGTGTAGGTCATGCCGTTGACGCGGCGCGTGCGGGTCTTGTACTTGCCCGTGCGCGGGTCGAGGCCCACGGGCACGCGCAGCTGCCACTTGCGGCACTTGGACTTGGGCTTGTCCTTCTCGAGCTGGACGATGGTGCCCTCGCCGATTACCTTGGCCATGCTTAGCACCTCCTCTCGAGGAGGCGGGCAGCGGTTTGATGGCTGATGGGCATTGCCGCGCGGTATGCGCAGATGGCGGCGCCTGTGGCCGCATGGTCGGTCGATGGCATATAATGTCACCGGTCCTTTCCTTGTTAGCGCTTGGTTGGGACTGTCTTTGGGCTCGTGGGAGGTACCAGCTCCTGCGGGCCCGCATCTGTTTGTGCGATGCCTCCTTCCTGTTAGCCGCGGTTGTTGTCGAACGAGCCGCCGAGGCCGTGGGCGAAGGCGTTGCGGCGCCGGCGCATGCCGTCGTAGGCGGACGTGATGCCCTCCAGAACCTCGCGGTCTCGCTCCTCGTACTGTGCGGAGAGCATGTTGGAGAGCTTGTAGCAGGCGAGCTCGATCGACAGGGGCTCCTTGGGCTTCGTATCGCGTATGAGGAAGCGCTCGCCCGCCACCTCGAACTCCCAGCCGTTGTCGCGGGCGTTGCGGCGCCCGACGCTCTCCGCCATGTCGAGGGCGTCGGCGATCTCGCGGTCGCGCTCGTCGGCGAGGCGCGTCTCCACGAACTCGAGGAACCGCGCGCGCAGGGCGTCGGCGTCGCCGAGCGACACCAGGTCGATGAAATCGGCTTCGCCCGAGCCCATGGACTCGTAGAACTGGCGGCTGTACTGCTGGACCAGCTCCTCGTAGCGGCGCTGGTCCTGCGCGCGGTCGCGCGCCTGCTCCTTGCCGTCCTTGTACTGGATGTAGTCGAGGTAGTCGTCGAGCAGGCCCTTGTTCTTGTCGGACAGGGCGTCGTAGGCGCGCTGCACGGGGCCGCGCATCTCGCTGGGCTTGATGGGCGTGCGGCCGACGACGGCGTCGATGGTGCAGCCGAGGAAGTCGGCGATGATCCAGGCGCGCTCGATGGGGATCTTGGCGGGCTCCTGCTCGTAGCGGGTGTAGGTGGGTGCGGGTATGTCCACCGCCTCGGCGAAGTCCTTTGCCGTGCGGTATCCCGCCTCCTTCCTGAGATTTTGCAGGCTGTTAGGCACGGCTCGGCCCTCCTCGGATGCGTGCGTCCTATGGAGGCCCGATACGTAGAGATGCCTCCTGTAGTATCCGTTGGAATCATATTACAACATTGAGAATCACCAGGCAACCAGATTTACAATCATTGGGCGAGTTTGTATCGCAATGTGATTCTAAGCGTGGTAATGTAGCGCGTACGGACGGGGGACGCAAGGGAGCCCTCGCGAGGCGCGGCTTTGCCGCAGGAAGGGAGGGGTCATGGTCAGGAGCTTCCACGAGCTGCCGCTGCTGATGACGCCGAAGCAGCTTGCCGACGCGACCGGAGAGCACGTGAACTCTATACGGCGAAGCATCGCCGCCGGGCGGATTCCGGCGGACAAGGTTGACGGGCGGATCTACATCTGCAGGGATCTGGTGTTCCCGAACACGGCGAAGGGAATGGTGGGGCATGGCGACGACGCGCGCGCCCGCTGAGCGGTGGCGGTCGGGTGCCGGTGCGGGGGCGCTTGCAGGCGCGCCCGGATGCGGCGGACCGGTCGGATACGGCCCCGAAGGGGCGGCGAGCGCGGTTGCAGCCACGCCCGCCGCGATGAAGATTCCTGGCGGGATTCTTCGGGGAGACAGTGTAGCGCATACGGCGACGGGCGGTGCTTCTCCATGGCATCGCTAGAAAACGTGCCCGCTGAGCTGCGGGCGGAGGCGCGCTGGGTGTGCTGGCGGCGCGAAGAGCGCGGCGGGAAGACAACGAAGCTGCCGGTGTGCGCGAAGAGCGGGCGGATGGCCAAGAGCACCGACCCGGCGACGTGGGCGACCTTCGATGAGGCCGTGGCTGCTGTCGGGCGGTGGCGCTGCGACGGCGTTGGGTTCGTGTTCGGGCCCGACCGGGCCTTCACGGGGCTCGACCTCGACCACGTGATCGTCGATGGAGTGCTGGATGCTGAGTACCGCTGGGTGGTCGAGGAGGCCGGCACCTACACCGAGGTGTCCCCCTCGGGCGACGGCCTGCACCTGATCTTCCGGGGCGCGAAGCCCGACTGGGCGCAGAGATCGCGCAAGGGGCAGCCCGGCGGGCGCGTGGTGGAGATGTACGACCACGACCGCTACTTCACGGTGACGGGCGACGTCTTCGAGGGGCGCGGGGCGCTCGCGGAGAACTCCGGAGTGGTGGAGCGGGCGTACCGCACCTGGATCGAGCCGGAGGCCCGCTCGGCGCAGCCGCGCCTGGACGACGCGGCGCGCGAGGCCTCCACGGGCGACATGGGCGACGACGAGCTCGTCGAGCGCATGCTCGCGAGCAGGAGCGGCGACGACATCCGCGCCCTTCTCGCCGGTGACTGCTCGGCGCAGGGCGGCGACCATTCCGCCGCCGACATGGCGCTGTGCAGCCACCTGGCCTTCTGGTGCGCGGGCGACGCCGCGCGCATGGACAGGATCTTCCGCGCAAGCGGCCTCATGCGCGGCAAGTGGGACAGCAGGCGCGGCGGCACGACCTACGGCGCGCAGACGATAGAGCGCGCGATCTCGGGAGCCACGGAGTTCTACAGGCCGAGGGCCGCGAGACGTGATGGTTCTTCTCGCTCTTCCCGTGCCAATGATAAGAACGTGTGTTCGATGTCAACGCGGCGCGAGCGGCAAGGGGTACCCGACGATGGCGCCGCGCCGAGGGAGGCCACCACAGAGGGTGCGCCCTCGGTCGAGGGCTGGCACGTGGACGAGCGCGGCAGGCTCTGGGCGGCGGACGCCGCAGGCGAGCTGCGCTACACCGTGACGGCGACCGCGCCCTGGATCGCCTGCGACCTGGTGGACGTGGACACGGGCGACGTGCGGGCGCTCGTGCGCGTGGCGGTGGCGGGCGGCGTGCGCGAGCGGGCGCTCGACCGCGACGTGCTGCTGAACCAGACGCGCATCATCGGGGCGCTGGCGCCGCTCGGGGCGAACGTGTCGAGCACGAATTCCAAGGACGTGGTGCGCTACCTCACCGACTGCGAGCGCAGACTCGGCGGCGAACGGCCGCGGGTCCGGAGCGTGACGCACCTGGGCTGGGCGGACGGGCCGCTCGGCGCGTTCATGCCCTACGACGAAGGCGAGGTGCGCTTCGACCCGTCTCCCGACGAGGCGCTGAAGGCGCGCCCCTTCATGGCGGCGGCGGGCACGCTTGCCGAGTGGGTCGCGGGCGTCGCCCCGGCGCGCGCGGCGTCGCCCCTGTTCCGCTGCGTCCTGGCGGCGAGCTTCGCCTCGCCGCTCGTGGCGCTTCTCGGCGTGCAGACCTTCATCGTCTACGTCTGGGGCCGCTCGCGCTCCGGCAAGACGCCGACGCTCAAGGCGGCAGGATCGGTGTGGGGCGACCCGACCGAGGGGTCGGATTCGTACTTCCGCACGTTCGCGGACACTCCGAAGAGCATCGTGAGGGCGGCGGCCCTCCTGCACGACATTCCCGTGATCATCGACGAGCTGCAGAGCAAGGGGGCGCCTGGCGGCCAGGCGTCGAAGCGCCAGATCGTCGAGGACCTGCTCTATTCCCTCTCGCTCGGGCACGAGCGCGGGGCGCTGAACTCCGACCGCTCGATGATGCGGGCGGGCAGCTGGCGCTCGCTCACGATCGCCACGGGCGAGATCCCCATCGTCGGGGACTCGACGCAGCAGGGGGCTTCGAACCGCACGCTTGAGCTATCGGGCGAGCCCTTCGCCGACGTGCGCTCTGCCCAGGCGATGCACCGGCTCGTCGCTCAGCAGCACGGGACGGCAGGGCGGGCGTACGTGGCGGCGCTGAAGAGGAACGAACCGGCGTTCTACGCTGACCTGTTCTCCCTCGTGCGCGACGGCGTGGACGGCATCGCCTCCGGGCATCCCCAGGCCGACAACATCGCGCTGCTGGCGCTCGCGGACGCGCTCGCCGAGTACTACGTGCTCGCCCCTGGTTCCGAGTGGGCGTCGTGCCTGGACGGAGCGATGGAGATGGCGGCGTGGGCACTCGGCAACGCGACGGGGGCGGAGAGCGACACCGACACCCGCGCAATCCAGTTCGTCGCGGAATGGTTGGCGGGAAACCGCATCCACTTCGACGACTACTGCGAAAACGACCGGCTGGAGCGCTGGGGCGCTATCGAGGAGAAGTCATGCGCGACGGGGTTTCGCTGGTATGTGTTCTCGAGCGTGCTGGAGCGGGCGCTCACGGGCGCGAACTTCGACCGCGCCAAGACGCTGCGACGCATGGACGAGGAGGGCATCCTCGTGCGCGACTCGGGGCACCGCTACACCCGGCAGAAGAGGTTCCGCAACGCCGGGCGCGTCTACTGCGTCTGCATCGACAACGAGGCGCTGGAGGCGTTTCTCGACCGGTCTGCCGGGGCCACGGGCACAGGCGGTGCCGGCATCGCGTCTCAAGGAGGCGCGCCATGTTGAGACGGGGTTTGAGACGGCCATACCGGCTGGTGAGGGTGGTTGCCCGTCCCTCTTGTCTTGCTGTCTTGACAGGAATGCGAGTTGCAGGGGCATCGCGCGCGGGCACGCGCGCGCACATGCGCGCGGGGCTCTTTGGTGCCGTTCTGCTTGAGACGTTGAGACGGGCGGCGTTTGCGCTGGCAGTGGGCTTGTCCTGCGTCTCAAGTGCGGGTATTCGGCGCGATGGCGCACGCGGGCGGTGCATGAGACGGGCCGGGAGGGGGCGGAGATGAGCTGGTGGACCGAGGAGCAGGACGACGTCCTGCGCGAGGTGAGCTTCAGGGGTGCGGCCTACGTGGCCGCCGAGATCGAGCGACGCTGCGGCGTTACCCACTCCGTGCGGGCGGTGGAGATGCGGGCGAGCCGGATCCACTGCTCGCTGGCGGTGCAGACGGTGTGCCCCTCCTGCGGCGCGGTGGGCGTTAAGATCAACCGGCAGACCGGCATGTGCC
Organism: Enorma shizhengliae; assembly: GCF_009676995.1. Classification (NCBI taxonomy): domain Bacteria; kingdom Bacillati; phylum Actinomycetota; class Coriobacteriia; order Coriobacteriales; family Coriobacteriaceae; genus Enorma; species Enorma shizhengliae. The sequence continues at coordinate 508,923 of NZ_VTFZ01000001.1, read as the reverse complement.
GGCGGTGCACCGAGGAGTACCACCTGGCGCAGGAGCGCGCCTTCAACGAGCAGCTGGAGCGCGAGCGGGTCGCCGCCGAGGAGGCGGCGGACATCGACGACGTGCGGCGCGAGCGGGACATGATGCGACAGAGGAACAGCCGGCTGTGCAGGAAGTACGGGCTGAAGGGTAGACGGGAGCGGAAGGGATGAAAATGGTGGCGGTGCCCGGATTCGAACCGGGTGTGGCTAGAACCTTGAAAGACCGTGGTATTGCTTCGGACACCGCCGCCTAGCCACTTTGCCACCAAAGCAAGGAGACTCAAGAGTGCAGAAACTAGACTCATAGCATCACCTCCAAGAAAGAATTCAAGCAGGGAGAGGCCGAGCTCCACCACGGTGCTATCAAGCAACTAGTAAGCCTAACCATCATAGTACTTGTGACGCGCCTAGAGAATTCACCGTGATGAGATCTATTGACTTTCACGGGGGTGATTGCATGGCGAGGCGTCCGAAGCTGACGCAGGAGATGGTGGACGAGGCAATCAGCCTCAAGGCGGACGGCCTCTCCAACGGGGACATCGTCTGCGCCCTGGGGATCCATGAGTCCACGTTCTACCGCTGGATCGGCGACCCGAAGAACAAGCTGCAGCGCGCGTTAAGCGAGGGGCTAAAAAAGGAAGAATCGGCGTTCAAGCGGACGCTGCTCACGACTATCCGCTCGGCGGCTCTGGCGCGCAACCAGTACTGGACGGCCGCCGCATGGCTGCTCGAGCGCAAGTACCCGGACGAGTACGGCAAGGCGGACCGGCAGCGCGACGACGCGAAGGCGGCCGCGGCGCCGCAGATCGTGCTGGGCGTGGTGGCCCAGCCGGTGCAGGAGGCGCTGCCCGGGCTCGGCGGCACGGAGGGCGGCGGCAATGGTTGACGCGTCCTCGCTCGTCATCCCGCGCTTTCACGACGTGCTTGGCGACGTGATGGCCCACGGCCACACGCACTACTGGCTGCACGGCGGGCGCGGCTCCACGAAGTCGAGCTTCATCAGCGTGTGCGTCGTCCTTCTCCTCCTGCTGAACCCCGAGGCGAATGCGGTGGTGGTGCGCAGGTTCTCGAACACGCTGCGCGACTCCGTGTTCTCGCAGATGACGTGGGCGATCGCGGCGCTGGGGCTCGACGCGTGGTTCCGCGCGCGCATCTCCCCGATGGAGCTCACGTATCTGCCGACGGGGCAGCGCATCGTGTTCCGCGGGGCGGACGACCCGCTCAAGCTCAAGGGTGTGAAGTTCGCGCGCGGCTACGCTGCGGTGGTCTGGTTCGAGGAGCTGGACCAGTTCGACGGCATCGACGCGGTGAGGAGCATCCTGAACTCGCTTCGGCGCGGCGGCGACGACTTCTGGATCTTCTACTCGTACAACCCTCCCCGGACGCTTTGGAGCTGGGTGAACCGCGAGGAGCTGGAGCGGGAGCGCAGGGCCGACACGCTCGTTCGCCGGAGCTCGTACCTGGACGTGATCGAGAGCCACCCGGAGTGGCTGGGCGCTCCGTTCATCGAGGAAGCGGAGTACCTGCGCAGCGTCGACGAGCGGGCGTGGAGGAGCGAGTACCTGGGCGAGGTGACGGGCACGGGCGGCTCGGTGTTCAACAATGTCGTCTCGGTGCGCCTGTCCGACGCGCGGGTGCGGGGCTTCTCGCGCACGCGAAACGGCGTGGACTGGGGCTGGTTCCCGGACCCGTGGCGCTTCGTGCGCTGCGGCTGGGAGCCCGGAGAGCGGCGGCTCACGATCTTCGGCGAGCTCTCGGCCAACAGGAAGACGCCCTCCGAGACGGCGGCGATGGTGGTGGACGCGCTCACCTACGCCGACGAGCCCGGGGAGGACGCCTATCTGCACGACGAGCTGATATGGTGCGACGACACGCCGGACGGCAAGCAGTCGATGGCGGTTTGGCGGCGCGAGGCGGGGCTTCGCGTTCGGCCGGCGCGGAAGTCGAACATGCGCAGGCTCTCCTACGAGTGGCTGGCGGGGCTTCGGGAGATCTGCATCGACCCGGAACGGGCGCCCTTGGCCTACGAGGAGTTCCGGCTCAAGGAGTACGACCGCGACCGAGACGGCACGTGGATCGACGACATCCCGGACGGCAACGACCACTCGATCGACGCGGTGCGCTACGCGATGATGGACGACGTGCTGAGAGGGTAGCGACGCGAGCGTTCTTCTCGTCCCCTAATCATCGTTGGGAAGATACCAGCCGTGCTCCCTGTGTACGGGATATCCCGGCTCGCTGTCAGGATGTGAGGCCTTGTAACGACGGTTTTTCTCTCGATCTATTACATCGAGATGGTGCATTGCCCGCTCGTCACCAGAGCAATGCCGAAGCCTAATCTTCTCGCGCTCTTCGTCCAGCTCTTCCTCTGGAGACTTTTTCAGCCAGTCGTACGTGTACTTGTCGTAAGGGTCTTCCGAGCCCTTGAACAGCTTGCTGAAGAATCCCATGGTTCCTCCGTTCTTCTCGCCCTTCATTCGATATGGTAGTCGCTCGAGCTCGACGACCATTCAGTTGCCAACTGAATTTCTGGCGTTCTTCTCGCTCATCTCCTCCCCCTGCGGAGCAAGACCCGGAACGGGGCTTGCGGAGCCCGCGGAAAGACCGCGGAGGGAGCGCAGCGACCGTAGCGGGCTTGGAGCGGTGCGGAGGGTGACAGCGGAACGCTGGCACCCGCAGCTGCGGAGGCAGACCCGCCCGCGGGGCTGCCGGAGCGTGGAGCAAGACGGACCGGGCGCCGCCGTGGGGTGCGATGTGGGCGCGCGGCGCCCGCGGCGGCCGGGCTGGCTTGCGGAACAAGAGCGCCGACCTTGGCGGCGCGTTGCGGAGCGCAGACCTTTGGGCTGCGCGGAGGGGCGAGCGACCTTGGCGCGAGCCGCCTGCTTATGCAGGCCGCATAAGCAGGAACACCTTCGACAGCTCATATGGCGAAAACAGGGATAGCAGCATGACGGCGCCGTCGCGCGCGTGCATATGTGAAAGCGGCGGGGGCGGTGTGGCATGAGCGCTATGGGCAGCGAGAGAGCGGGCATGAACGCGGGTATTGGCGATCTGTGCGCGTGCATGGATGCCTGTGGCGCGTATGAGGGCGGCGGGGGCGGCGGGAGTTTGGGACGGGCGCGTAACCTGAGCGGCGAATCGGTTGGCTGCGTGGGAGGTGCGCTGTGCAGGGATTGGACGACGAGTACTGGGTGCCGGAGCATGTGAGGGCGTTTCTGCGGGGGCTGGGGTTCTCGCTGCCGCTGGAGGACATGGAGCCGCATATACGGGCGTGGGACCGGTGGATGCGGGCGCTCGGGGACTTCTACGACTATAGGGACACCGACGGCGTGGGGCGGGTGTACGAGGTGCACCGGCGTTCCATTCACCCCGCCATGAGGGCCTGCCGGGAGTGGGGGTCGCTTCTTCTCAACGACAGGACGCAGGTGGCGTGCGACGACCAGGCGTGCACGGACTGGCTGGCGGCGTGGATGGCGCGCACCGGGTTTCTCGCCAGCGCGCAGGAGTGCGTGGTGCGAGCGTTCGGCCTGGGAACGGGTGCGTGGGGACTCTGGGTCGATGCGGAGTCTCGAGAGGTGCGCGTGAGGCGCTACGACGCGCGGATGGTGGTGCCGCTCACGTGGGACGAGGAGGGCGTCACCGAGTGCGCGTTCGTGACGCGGGCGTTCTGGCGCGGGCGCGCGGTCGACCAGGTGCAGCTGCACCTCAAGGGTGCTGCCGACGCGTTCTTCTCGCCAAGCGAATCATCTGGAGGGGCTGCGGCGACGGGTCCTTCTCGCCTGACTGACGATGAAAGCGAGGGCACGTATCGGATCGTCACGGCGTGCTTCGACCAGGACGGGAACAGGGTCGAGCCGGAGGGCGTGTGCCCGGTGTACGACACGGGCTCGGCGTGGCCGACCTTCTCGATCGTGAAGCCGGCCATCGACAACACGCGGGTGGACATGTCGCCCTACGGGCAGTCGGTGTTCGCCGATGCCGTTGACGCGATCCAGGCGGTCGACCTGTGCTACGACGCGATGATGTCGGAGATCGACAACGGGAAGATGCGCGTGTTCCTCTCGGACGTGATGTTCGACGTCGAGCGCGACGGCAAGGGCGGGCGCGTCTCCATCCCCTTCGGGCGGCAGGACTGCACCGTGTTCAGGAAGGTCATGAGCACGGAGGACACGATCCACGAGTTCGCGCCGACGCTGCGCACGGAGGCGCAGGCGCGGGCGTTCAGGGTCGCGCTGCAGACGCTCGGCGACCTGTGCGGCTTCGGCATCAACTACTTCGACCTCGAGAACGTGGGGTATGTGAAGACGGCCACGGAGGTGTCGGCCGACAACTCGGCGCTGATGCGCAACATCAGGAGACACGAGCATGCGCTGGAGGGCGCGATCGCAGGGATCTGCCGGGCACTGCTCGCGGTGGAGCGGCGGCTCGGCGTGGGGCTGCCCGACGAGGGCGGGATCAGGGTGACGTTCGACGACAGCATCATCACGGACACGACGGCCGAGAAGCGCCAGGACATGGACGAGGTCGCGGCGGGGCTCATGGAGCCGTGGGAGTACCGAGCCAAGTGGTACGGCGAGGGCGAGGTCGCTGCGAGGCGCGGAGGGGCGTCTGGCGGGTCCGCTGCGAGCCGCGGCGGTTCGGATGGCGGCAACGCAGCCCAGGACGGGGTGCCGGGGCGCGGGCGCCGCCGCGAGGAGTGGGCGACGGGCGCGCCGGCGCGGATGAGATGATGTCCGAGGCGAGGGACGCGGCCGCTCCGGCGGGCGCGGAGGCGCAGACGAAGCGCCCGTGGGAGCGGGCGGGTGCCCGAGCCTCGGCCGTGTGATTGCGGCGCCGGTGCGGACGGCGGCTGCGACCCGGCGCACGCGCCCCGGCTCCCCGGCCTGGGCGACGGGCATCGGACCTCCGGTCGGGCAAGCCCCGAGGCCCCGTCAGGGGCTTCGGGGCGCTCTAGCGGGCATGGTTTCGCTCGGGATGGAGCTCGGCTCGCTCACGGGCGCGTGGGCACCTCAGCCCATGGTCGGCGCGCTTCTGGGCCCGTGACGGCCGTGCGGCAGCCGCTCGGCACGTCCGGGGCATGGGGCGGACGTGCGTCAGCGTGAGGCGTCTGCGACTCCCTCAGTGAGAGACGCGAGCAGATCTCACACCCCACAGCCACCCGCGAACGTGAAGAAAAACGTAGCAGCCCAGCCGCCGTAGCGGAGTGCGCGCCGCCGCGAGGAACCGACCCGACCTGCGCATGTCGAACCCCCGGCAGGCCATGCCCAGAGCGGAGGCTGTGTATGCGCAGCGCCGCGAGGGACAGACAGCGCAGCCGGAGTGTGCGACCGCCGCGAAGGGCAGACGGCGCAGCCGGCTGACCTGAGCCGGGAGCAACACGCAGGCGGAGCTGGCTGGCCCGAGCCGCGGAGCATACACAGCCGGAGCGGCGGGCATGGCCGTGAGTGGCGCTCTCCGCGCAGGGCGGGGCGGGTCCGAGCCGTGCGCGCAACGGAGCGCAGGCGGATGGGCTGCGGTGCGGCCCTCGACGGGCAGCGGGTGGCTGTGGGGTGTGGGATCTCTCGTCAATAAAAAAACTAGGCGGAACCGCTTGCGCGACTCCGCCTTACAAAGCCCGAGGGCTTTTCTGTGGCAAATGAAAACCGGGGCAGAAACGCTTTCGCACTCCCGCCCCGTAAAAACCTCCGAGGAGGTTTTGCTGTATGCGAGTCATTCTATCAGACCGAGGCCGCGTGTCAAGCGCTCGGCGAAGGTGAGCGAGGAAACTGCCGGGTTCTCGCTCGGGAGGCAGGCGCCCTCGCCGTGAAGGTAGCCGAACAGGTCGGCCAGCGCGCGCTCGCGGTCGGTGCGCACGGTGCCCTCGGGGACGGTCCGGTCGTAGAGGTACAGCAGCGTGCACATCTGGGCCATGCGCGGGCTCCTGAGCCGCTTTGCGCGCAAGCGCTTCGGGACGCCGCACGAGGCGAGCGCCCTCGTGACGGCGTCGGGCGCTCGCCAGCGGCGCGACGGGCGCTCGGAGAGGTCGTTGACTGCGCATGAGCCGTGCGCGGAAGCGTTGCGGATCGACTTTACCCACTTGAGGTGGTAATGGAGGTCCGAGAGCTCCACGTCGCCCCAGCGGTCGGCGCAGAACCTCAGGACGCCGAGGAAGGCGCCGAACGAGACGACCTCGCAGAACGCCCAGAGCGGCATGTCGTGCCGGTACTTGCGCACGACATCGCCGGCATAGGGATCGTCCTCGCGGCGGTCGAGCTCGCGCTCCAGATGGGATCTCTGCCTGTCCGTGACGGATGCCATGTAGCCGCGCATGACGGCGTAGCCGTCCTCGCCGGCGTCTTCGGCTGCGGCGAGCAGGCGCACCTTGGCGAAGTGCTCCAGGTCGAGCGCCATGGGGAGCAGGGTGTCGCGCAGCTTGCGGTCGAGGTTCGACAGGACGCGGAGATGCCCGAAGTCGAGGCCGACGTACTGCCCGTCGCGGTCGCCGCCGACGTGGCGGTCGAAGTTGCGGCGGTAGGCGTAGACGCGGAAGAACTGGCACTTGGCGCGCAGGTGGGCTGCGGCCTCTGCCTCGGAGACGAGGTCGAAGGTTATGCCCTTCGCTTTCATGTGGGCTATCTGCTGGTCGACGGTGAGCATCGGCTTGGGGTGCGCCTCGGCTGCGCCGATGTTTGCGTTGTCGTCTTGGATCTGGGTCGTTTGGGCTTTGTTTTCCACCTGGAGCCTCCGTTTCGCTACCGGCTCATTCTACCAGCGCGTTGGAAACCTGGGTATGCCGGGCGGTTTGCGACCGCCTTTTAACGTTGGCGCGTGAGTCCCTGCCTGCTTGCGCCCGCGCAGGTTGGGGCGGGTGGCGCGCGGGCGGGAAGGCGGGGTTTTGATGGCGAGGACGTACGGGTACGCGCGGGTGTCGACGCGGGAGCAGAACCTGGATCGGCAGATGGACGCGCTTCAGGAGTTCGGGGTGGCCCGGGAGGATATCTTCGCGGACAAGGCATCGGGAAAGGACTTCGAGCGGCCGCAGTGGATCGCCATGAAGGAGGCGCTGCGCGAGGGCGACGTGCTCGTGGTGAAGTCGATCGACAGGTTCGGGCGCAGCTACGAGGAGATCATCGAGCAGTGGCGCGACATCACCAAGGTGCGCAGGGCTGCCGTGGTGGTGCTCGACATGCCGCTTCTGGACACGCGCCGGGAGCGCGACGGGATCACGGGCGTGCTGATCGGGGACATCGTGCTGCAGCTGCTCTCCTACGTGGCGCAGGTGGAGCGCGAGAGCATACACCAGCGGCAGGCCGAGGGGATCGCGGCGGCGCGGGCTCGCGGGGTACGCTTCGGGCGGCCGGCGAAGAAGCGGCCGGGGACGTACGGGGCGACGAGGGACGCCTACCTGGAGGGGCACATCACGCGCGCGGAGGCGGCGGGCAGGCTCAAGGTCTCCATATCCACGTTCGACAAATGGGTGCGTCAGGACCGCGAGGACGCCTGACGAGAAGAGGCTCCAAAGTTGCGTTTGCGCTGGTAAACGGCAGTTTTCCGGTGCGTCAAAAGGTACACCTTTTCATGTCCTTAAAAACATGCCGATTATACGGCATCACAGACAGATGCGGCGGAAAAATCCCCAGCTCGCACTTTCAAAACACACCCCCTGACCCGCGAAAAGGCACCTGCGTTAAAAGGTGTACCTTTTCGCGCTCGCTGCGCGGGCACCGCTTGGGAGGAGGGTCGGCATGGCTTTGGCAACGGCGTCGCGTGCGCGTGCCCCGCGCATGGCCATGGGCCTTCCGTGCGGCCGCCGCGTGCCCAAGGGGCGCGTGCGCTGGTACCCGCTGAAGGTGCGCGAGGGCTCGGAGGACTCCACGTGCGCGAAGCTTCTGCGCCTGCTGCCCCGCGACGTCCTCATGGACTGCTTCCCGCTCGTGAAGGAGCGCTGGTTCAAGCGCGCGGGAGTCTGGGAGCTGCAGCGGGCCACGGCCTACCGCGGCTACGCGTTCGCCGTGACGGCGGACCCTGCGGGTCTCTACAAGGCGCTCTCCAAGGTCGATGTGAACGCGGAGATCGCGGGCGCGGACGGGCGCGCCTGGATGCCGCTGGCGCCGGACGCCCAGGAGTGGTTCGAGCGCTGCATGGACGAGAGTCACGTGCTCCGCAGCTCCACGGCGGTGATCGTGGACGGGGTGCTGCACGTCCAGGAGGGGCCGCTCGTCGGGCAGGAGGAGCGGATAGGCAAGATCGACCGGCACCGCAGGCGCTGCGAGGTGGCGGTCGGCTGGGACGGCGGGTTCACGGAGCAGATGCCGCTCGACGTGCCGTTCAAGAGCTAGCGGGTGCGTGTCGGGATACATGAGCACACGGGTCGGTGTTTTGGAAGCGATGGCTGAGGACATACGGAATCTCCCCGCGGATGCAGCGGGGGCGGGCGCTCATGCGCCTGGCAAGGACAACGGGATGGTCGGCGCGCCAACGGCGCGCTGTTGCGCTGTGGAGGGCGAATGCGCCCAGCATGGCGAGAGGCAGACCCATGGGGACTGGATCGCCTGCGACTGCAGCGACGCCGAGGCGACGGAGGTGCTCCGTCATGCCGACTCCGGTGTGAGGCCCGACCTGTCCCGCCACGGCTACCGCTTCGCCAAGCGCGCGTTCGACATCGTCGCCTCGGGCGCCGCCATCGTCCTCCTGCTCGTCCCCGGGGCGGTCCTCTCTGCCGTCATCTGCGCCAAGTCACCCGGCGCGGGGCCGTTCTACTCGCAGGTGCGCGTGGGCAGGCTGCGCAGGGACGGCTCGTTCCGCCTGTTCCGCATGTGGAAGTTCCGCTCCATGGTGCCCCGCGCAGACGAGATGCTCGCCCAGCTCAAGGAGAAGAACGAGGCGGATGGCCCCCTCTTCAAGATCAAGGACGACCCGAGGATCATCCCCGGCGTCGGGGGCTTCATACGCAGGCACAGCATCGACGAGCTTCCCCAGCTCCTGAACGTGTTCGCCGGCCAGATGACGCTCATCGGGCCGCGCCCCGCGCTGCCCCGCGAGGTCATGCAGTACGACTACCGCGCCATGCGGCGCCTCTCGGTCAAGCCCGGCTGCGGCGGGGCCTGGCAGGCGGGCGAGCGCTCGGACTCCACGTTCGAGGGCATGGTCGACGCCGACCTCGAGTACATCGAGAGGAGCTCGTTCGGGCACGATCTCCGCCTCATTCTCGGGACGCTTCGATCCATGCTTGACGGGAAGGGGGCGTACTGATGGCGGAGCCCATCCGCATCCTGGAGGTCGTCAACGCGATGGACCGCGCCGGCCTCGAGACGATGATCATGAACTACTACCGGGAGTTTGACCGCGACCGAATCCAGCTCGACTTCCTCACCCATCGCGACTGGCGTGGGGACTACGACGACGAGATCGAGTCGCTCGGAGGGCGCATCTACCGCGCCCCGAGACTCTACCCTCAGCATTGGTTCTCGTACCGGCGGTTCATGCGGCGCTTCTTCGCTGAGCACGACTACCCGGTCGTGCACTCGCACATCGACGCGATGTCCGCGTTCCCGCTCGCCATGGCGAGGGCGTGCGGCGTGCCGGTGAGGATCGCTCACTCGCACAACGAGTCAGTGGACCATGACCTGAAGTTTCCCATCAAGGAGCTTGCGCGCCGAAGGCTGCCGATAGTCGCGAACCGCTACTGGGCCTGCAGCGAGGCGTCCGGTGCCTACTTGTTCGGCGAGGCCCGCCGTGCAGAGATCCGCGTGGTGAGGAACGCCATCGACCTCGAGTCGTACCGGTTCGACCCGACCGCCCGCAAGGAGGTCCGCGCCGAGCTCGGCATAGCTGCCGGGCAGACGGCGATCGGCCACGTCGGCCGCTTCTCCAAGGTCAAGAACCATGCCCTTCTTGTCAGGCTGCTTGGCGAACTCCGCTCTCGGGACGAAGACGCCGTCCTCGTCCTCGTCGGCGACGGGGAGCTCCGCCGGGAGGTGGAGGGCATGGCTGAGAGCGAGGGCATCGCCCCATACGTGCGGTTCCTCGGGGTACGAGGGGACGTCGAGCGCGTCGTAAACGCCTTCGACGTTGTCGTGTTCCCCAGCATCCACGAGGGGATCCCCCTCGCGCTCATCGAGGCACAGGCGAACGGACTGCCCGTGCTGGCGTCGGACGCCGTGTCTGGCGAGTCGCTGCTGCTCCCCACCGCCGAGAGCCTGGCGCTCAGCGCGTTTATCGAGGATTGGGCGGACGCGACATCCCGGCTTTCGCGGACTGGTCGCTGCGAGGGGCCGATCGACATCCTCGCCGACGCGGGGTACGAGATCCATCGCGCCGCAAGGGGCCTCGCGGATGAGTACGCCTCGCTCTACGGGGCCGCTCGGAAAGACGGGGGGCGGTCATGCGCATAGCGATGATCGGGCAGAAGCGGACGGGGTCGCGCGAGGGCGGTATCGAGGTCGTCGTGACCGAGCTCGCCGTCCGCATGGCGGCGCTCGGCCACGAGGTGACCTGCTACGACCGCAGCGGCACCGACGTGAACGGTGTGCCCGCGCCGACCGAGCCCTACGAGTACAACGGGGTGCGCATCGTGCCCGTCAAGACGGTGGACGTGAAGGGCCTTGCTGCCCTCACGTCCGCGTACGCCGCCACGCGTGCCGCGCTCGGGGATCGCCCGGACGTCATCCACTACCACGCGGAGGGGCCGTGTAACGCGCTGCCGCTCGCGGCGCGCGCGGGCGTGCGCACCGTGGCCACCATCCACGGCCTCGACTGGCAGCGCGCCAAGTGGGGCGGCATCGCCTCCCGCGTCATCAGGCGCGGTGAGCGGAATGCCGCCCGGATGGCGGACGAACTCATCGTGCTGTCCAAATCGGTGCAGGGCTACTTCCAGGACGAGTACGGTCGCGAGGCGCACCTCATCCCCAACGGCGTGAACGTCGCGGAGCGCGTCCCTGCCGACCGCATCACCGAACGGTGGGGGCTCACGGAGGGCTCGTACGTCCTTTACCTCGGCCGCATCGTACCCGAGAAGCGCCCGGAGCTCCTGCTGGAGGCGTTTCGCGGCCTCGACACCGACAAGCGCTTGGTGATTGCGGGCGGGTCCTCCGACACGACGGGGTTCTACGGGGAGGTCCGCTCCCTCGCCGCGCGCGATCCTCGCGTGATCATGGTCGGGTTCGTCGAGGGGAGTGTGCTTGAGGAGCTCTACTCGAACGCCTACTGCTACGTGCTCCCGTCCGACCTGGAGGGCATGCCCATGAGCCTGCTCGAGGCCATGGCCCACGGCTGCTGCTGCGTGACGAGCGACATCCCCGAGTGTGCGGAGGTCATCGCGAATGCGGGGATTACTTTCCGGAGCGGCGATGTGGGAGATCTATATAACGCACTTAGGCTTTTGCTCGGCGATCATGCCGGTGCGGCCAGGCTCGGAGATTTGGCCCGTGCGTGCATTGGGTCCGAATGCGATTGGGATTCCGTGGTGCGCAAAACCCTCTCACTTTACGCAAGGGACTTGACCAACCGGTAGAGCCGTTTCTACGATTTGAAAGGCGATTGTGAAAGTATCACTTATTACCAGGCATGCGGCCATCAACTACGGCTCCCTGTTGCAGACCATAGCCACCCAGCGTTCCATCGAATCGCTGGGGCACGAGTGCGTCGTCATAGATTACGTCCGGGAAGACGAGGGCGTTTGGAACATCGAGAAGACGCTTCTCGCTTCGAAGCCGGAATGGAACGGCTCCGCGCTCAAGCGCTTTCTCTACCTAGCGATGAGGCAGCCGCCGAGCATCATTGCCGGAAAGCGCTTCAAGGCGGAGAGGGAGCGCTACCTGGCTCTGACGTGCCGCTATTCCTCCTATGACGAGCTTGCAAGCGATCCTCCCGAGGCGGACGTCTACATGACCGGGAGCGACCAAGTGTGGGGACCCATCGTAGATGGAGCGTACGACCCCGCCTACACGCTCGGCTTCGCTCCTGAGAATGCTCGCAAGGTTGCGTACGCGGCGAGTTTCGGAAAAAACGTACTAGACGCTGCAGCTGCAAGGTTGATGCGGAAGCGCCTGATGGCATACGACGCGATCGCGGTTCGCGAGGACATAGCCGTCGAACAGCTGCGGGAATGGGACATCCCATCTGAGCAGGTGCTCGACCCCACCCTCCTTCTTGACGCGGACGAGTGGCGCTCTCTGTCCGGGGAGTCAGGAGATTCTTCGGACGGCGGTGGTTCGCCGTATGCGCTTGTATACCAGGTACACAACGACCGGCAGCTCTCGAGCTATGCGGAGAGGGCAGCCGAGCATCTGGGGCTGCCGCTCTTCAGGGTCTCGCCCTACCTCCATCAAATCGGTCGCGCCGGGAAACTTCGCTACCTTCCCAGCGCCGGGCGCTTCATCGACTTGTTGGCGAACGCCTCTTGCCTGATTACGGACTCGTTCCATGGGACAGCATTCGCCATAAACTTCAATGTTCCGTTCGTGGAGGTCCTCCCCAACACCGGAACGACCGGGCGCGCGATGAGCCTACTTCGAATGACCGGGCTGCAGAGCCGCGTACTCGCCGACCCGGACGATGTCGCCCTAGCGGGCACCCCGGTGGAATTCGTAGAGGCCAACCGCATCTTGGCGGAGCAGAGGAGCCGTTCGCTCGACGTGATGAAGGGGCTGATCGAGGGATGCTGACCATCTGTGACGAGGGGATGTGCGCCGGCTGCATGGCCTGCGCTGACATATGCCCCACGGGGGCCGTAGAGGTTGTGCCGGGCATCGACTATTACCGTCCGGTCATCGACCAGGAGAAGTGCATCGGCTGCGAGCGCTGTAGCAAGGTTTGTCAGCAGCTCAATCCCGCCGCGTTCAGGAAGCCGGTCAAATGGCAACAGGGCTGGGCGGTGGATCCTGCCGAGCGCTCGGCATCCTCCTCCGGCGGCTTCGCCTCCGCGATCTCACGGGCCTTCGCAAGGTCGGGCGGCGCGGTGTGCTCATGTGCGTTCTCAGGGGGCCGTTTCGGCTTCGAGGTTGTGGACGATCCAGGCGATATCGATCGGTTCAGGGGCTCCAAGTACGTGAAGAGCGACCCTTCCGGTGTGTACGGGCAGGTTAAGAGTTTGCTCAAGGCCGGACAGAGGGTCCTTTTCATCGGGCTTCCATGTCAGGTGTCCGCCATGCGCAACTTCGTCGGCGAACGGCTTGAAGAGCGCCTCTACACGATCGACCTCATATGCCACGGCACGCCTTCTCCCCAGCTGCTTGAAACGTTCCTCGAGGAGCGCGGTTGCAAGCTTGGTGACATCGTCGACATAGCCTTCCGACGGAAGTCGAGCTTCCAGCTGCGCGATGGTTACGCCACTATCGATACCCCGGGCGTTGTCGACCGCTACCTCATCGCGTTTCTGGAAGGTCTCGACTATACCGAGAACTGCTATTCGTGCGCTTACGCGAGGAGAGAGCGCGTGTCCGACCTCACCCTCGGCGACTCATGGGGCACCGAGCTCGAGGACGAGGCGGGCGGCGGGATCTCCCTCGCCCTTTGCCAGACGGAAAAGGGGGGAGAACTGCTGCGGATGGCAAGGCTCAGAGTCCTCCCCGTCGACGAGGATCTTGCGACTGCCAACAACAAACAGCTCAACCGGCCCATGGAGTTGCCTGCGCAGCGGAGCCGCTTCTTGCGAGATGTCGAATCTGGGGTGCCGTTCGAGCGCGCCGTCAAAAGGGCTCTGCCCAAGCGGTGCCACAGACAGGATATCAAGCGCGCGTTGATTCGCTTGCACCTTTGGAAGCCGTCGGGGGGGGGATCTATGAAACCAGTGTCCTCGCATTTCGTAGATAGGTAGTCCAGATGGACAGGTGCCCTAGGTTGCATAGTCGAAGTCGGCAGCGATTCGGGTTGGAAAGCGTGTTGTCGACGCGCTACGCTGAGGGCGGACGGGGGTTGGGCAGTTGCTGCCGTATTTAGTTTCATTTTGCGCCACCTTGTTTGTATTGGCGGTCATACAGTCATGGCCCCGTAATAGTGTGGGATACATATTTTGGTCCATCGTCGCGGTGTTGATTCCGTGCATTCTCGCTGGTATGCGCGCGGACAGCATCGGCACCGATGTCGCGGTTTATGCCAAGCCGCTTTTTGATGTCGCTCATTCCTGCAGCTCTTTCGGTGAGTTCTATGGATCCGGGTTTGTACAGCACTGGTCGTACGCCAATGTTTCGGAATTCGAGCTCGGCTACCTTGTCCTCGTATGGATATCCTCCAGATTGTTCGATTCCGTTCAGGGGCTGTTGTTTCTGACTCAGCTGCTTATTGTTGTTCCGATTTACTGGACCCTGACGCGCGAGGGAAACAAAGAGACGCTTGCCATGGGCATGTGTCTCTTCCTATTCCTGTATTTCAACCAATCTTTGAATATGATGCGCCAGTGGATCGCTATGGCGTTCGTCTTTTTTGGCGCCGTGGGTCTCTACAAGAAGAATGGGAGCACCGAAAACCATATCGCAGGAATCGTTTCGATATTGATCGGTGCATCGTTTCACACCTCTGCGGTTCTCGGGCTTGCCGTGTTCGCTATCAGGTCGTACATGGACTCGAGCTCTAACGGACAGTTGAAAAAGGTAGTACATGTCTGCGGCCTAGCGCTGATTGCGATCCTCTTCATAGGCCCGGTTGCCTCGCTGCTCACGTCTTTCGGATTTGGATCCTATGTTGCGGGATATCTGGGCAACCAATCGGTAGGAATTATGCCCAACCAGATAATTATGCGGCTACCCCTAATCGTCTTCGCGCTTATCGCCTTCAGGCGAACCGAACAGCGAGACTCTTTCGCCGCATTTTTGCTTTGCATGGTAATCGTGGGCGTTCTGCTTTCGCAACTGACCTCGCTGAGCGACCATGGGGGCAGAATCGGCTTGTATTTTGATATGTTCGCTCTAGTCCTCCCCTCCGCGCTCCTGCGCACATATCAGATAAATAACGCGACGAGATTTGCAATCAAATCTGTCCTGATTGTGTATGCCGTGATCTATTGGGCTTATTTCTATGTCCTTATGGGCAGTAGCGAGACCGTTCCGTACCTTGCCATCTGGGGCTAGCAATTGTTTTACGTCATCAATCCGAGAAGAAGGGCTCTATGAAATACTCAGTTGTAGTTCCAGCTTACAATTGCGAGCGCTTTGTTGGCGAGTGCATCGAATCGATCCTCGGCCAAACATACGGAAACCTTGAGCTCATCGTGGTAGACGACGGGTCTGCCGACGCCACATTGGACATCTGCAACTCCTACGCTGAGAAAGATGCCCGCATGAAGGTCATCCACCAAGAAAATGGCGGTCCCTTTTCCGCGCGCATGGCCGCATACCCTTCGGTATCGGGAGACTATGTCCTGCACGTCGACGCCGACGATTGCCTGAGGGAGGATGCGCTTGAGGTCTTGAAACCGCTTACCGAGCCGGGCGATTATGACATAATCTTCTTTGAATTCTCGTCTTGTCCGGATTTTTCTTCCATGGACAAGAGGTTCCCATTTAGCGACTCTCGACAGTTTGGGCTTGGGGAGAAGGCGCAATATCTCAACCTCGCCCTCGATACCTATTGTCTCCACAGCATGTGCTCGAAGGCGGTCAAGGCGGAGCTTCTTTTGAATGCGCCTTATCCTTCGGATGCTCGGCACCTTGTTTCTGGAGAAGACCACCTTCAGTCGCTCTTTCTGCTCGATCGGGCGGACAAGACGTATTATCTCATGGAGGCTCTTTACTATTATCGCGACACCTCAAGCGGCACCACGAGCACCTTTCGCCTCAACGACTACCTCGATTTCCAGACCAAGGCAAAGTACTTCGCGCGGCTCCTTCAAAAATGGAAGAAGCTGCCAGGGTTCTGTCTCACGGACGACGCATTCGACGCCTACGTCCTCCTGTCGACTTGTCGCTATCTGACATCTTCGGTCAGGAACGGGGACCGCTCTGCATATAAGCAAGCAGTGGAGATCGTCACCTCATCAAAGATATTTCGAAGAGCGGTCAGCAATCGTGCCGCTGTTCGCAGGCTGAGGATTGACAGGCGGCTGGTGTCCAGACTGTTGGCTTTGGGCCATGCAACTTTGGCGAAAGGAGTGCTATCTATTGCCGTTGCAGCTTCAAGGACTCAGGGTGCTCTTAATGTTTAGCGCCGAAATATCACCCTGAATAAAGGGGTGCGTTGTCAAACTCTGGAAGAGAAAAAATCATCACCTTGATGCCTCGAGAAGGAGCTTTGGTAACGAGGCGAACGGTAGTGAACAATAGTAAATAGTAGTGAAAGGAAGGACAAACATGGTTAATGCCAAAGGGAAAGTTGGCATCGTTACCATTCAGGGAAGATTCAACTATGGGAATCGACTTCAGAATTATGCAGTGGATTGGATATATCGCCAATCGGGCTATACTGCGGAATCTCTCCTTCTTGACCGTCCATTTTCAATTATGCAGGCTGCAAAGAATACGACCAAAAAACTGTTGGGGAAAATGCCTCCTGCACCCGAATCAATGATGAGCGCCAATCGTCTAGCCGCTTTCGATAAGTTTAACTCATGCATTGCTCTGAGGACGCTCAAAAGCCTTTCAGAAGAAGTAATAGATGAATATTGTTTCTTTTCCGCCGGAAGCGACCAGATTTGGCGGATGGGTCGTAGCGCATATGATGAGGATTGGAGGTTTCTTCAGTTTTCAAGACCAGAGCAGAGAATCGCTCTCGCCCCTAGCTTTGGAACAGATGCGCCCCTTTCGAGCGCTCAGTTACGTAGACTTGCTAAGTACATCGATGGCTATTCGCGTATTTCTGTAAGGGAGGAGACGGGCGCCCGGTTCATCAAAGAGGCTTCTGGCAGGGATGCGTCAATCATCTGCGACCCTACGTTGGTTCTCAGTGTCCAAGATTGGCATTCGGTTGCAGACGAGCGAATTATTCCGAACTACGACTACGTATTCGCATATCTGTTGGGAGGCGTCTCCGAAGAGACAGAGAAGGTCCTTGATGTGGCAAGCAGACAGGGTGAGCTCCCTGTAATATATCTTTCCGATCGAGAGAAAGAAGGCGAGCCTGCAGCGGGGCCTGCTGAGTTCATTTCGCTTATCGAGAATGCTTCCTGGATCGTTACGGACTCGTTTCATGGGTCAGTTTTCTCGGCCATCTTCCAGAGACCTCTTACGATTGTTCGTCGTGGTGGCAATAGCGCAAAGCGTCCGCAGATGTTTGGACGACTCGAAACCCTGGCAGACAAACTCGGCATCGAACACAAGATTTATGGCTCACAGGACTTCGATTTTTCCCGTTCCGCTGATTACGAGGGCGTTTCCGAGGCGATCGAACGCGAACGCTCGAAGTTCATGGAGTATTTGGAGGCGTGCCTGAGTGCCTAGCCAACGTCGAGCCGGGGTTGTCCTCGGCTACGCCAACATCGTAGTCAAGAACCTAGTCAACCTGGTCTATACGCCCATGCTTCTGTCCTTTGTGGGGCAGGCGGAGTACGGCGTCTATCAGACGAGTTACTCGTTCGTTTTCTCGCTCACCCTGCTGTCGTTCGGGTTCTCGCAGGCGTACGTGAGGTTCTACACACAGAGGAAGGCGCACGGGACCGAGGAGGACATACGGCGGCTCAACGGAGTCTACCTCGTCCTATACCTCGCCGTCAGCGCCACGGCGCTCGCGCTCGGCCTAGCCTTCGCGGTGAACGCCGGAGCCGTGTTCTCGGCGAGCTTCACTCTGGAGGAGGTCAGCCTCGCCCAAACGGTCATGTCCATCATGGCGGGGAGCATTGCTATCACCCTCCTCAACTCGGTGTTCGATGCGTACGTGCTCGCGCACGAGGAGTTCCGCTTCCAGCAGACGAGGCAGCTCGCCACCACGCTCGCCACGCCCTTCTGTGCCTACGGGTTGCTGCTCCTCGGCATGGGTACGGTCGGCGTAGCGGTGGCGCAACTCGCCGTGAGCGTCCTGTTGCTCGCTCTCAACGCGTCGTTCTGCATCGGGCGCCTGCGCATGCGCTTCGACGTGCGGCGCCTCGACGGCGCGCTCTTCCGCTCGATCGCGGCGTTCAGCGCGTGGATCTTCGCCAACCAGGTGTGCGACCTCGTGAACCAGAACGTCCCGAACGTCCTGCTCGGCGCGCTTGCGGGCGCCTCGACCGTGGCGGTCTTCGCGGTGTCGGTCCAGGTGAGGAACGTGTTCGTCTCTCTCTCGTCAACGATGTCGAACGTGTTCACCCCCGAGATCAACCGCATCGTCGCGGAGTCCGACGACAACGGCGCTCTCACGCGCCTCATGGCTCGCGTAGGTCGCTACCAGATGGTGCTGTTCTGCTGGATCTACGGCGGCTTCGCATTGCTTGGCAAGTTCTTTGTTTTGAAGTGGGCGGGTGAAGGATTTGCTGATGCCTACTGGCTCATCCTCGTCATGGCGCTCCCCCTGGTGATCCCGCTAACACAGAACACCGGCATCGAGATCCAGCGGGCGAAGAACATGCACCGTGCGAGGAGCGTCGCCCTGCTTCTCATGGCTGTCTTCAACGTCGCCTTCACGTTGGTCGCTTCCCCCCTTATCGGGTATTGGGCGCCGGCGATCGGCTACGTGGCGAGCATCGCGCTCGGCAACGGTGCCTTCATGAATTGGTACTACCAGCGGCGGGTGGGCTTGGACATGTTCCATTTCTGGGGGCGGAACCTACCGGCGCTCGTCGCGGGGGCGGCAGTGACCGCGGTTTGCCTAGCGGCATCGCAAGCGCTCCCGGTCTCCGGCTGGGTCTCCTTCTTCGCATGGGGAGTCGCCTACACAGCCATCTTCGGTGCGGCGCTGTGGCTGATTGTCCTCGACGGAGACGAGAAGCGCGCCATATCTGCGCGCCTTCCGTTTCTCAGATAGGAGTCGAATTGGATTCGAAACGATACGAAGCTGGGATAGCCTCCCTGGGCGATGCTTGTTGCGGCTGCGGGGCCTGCGCGACGCGCTGCCCGAAGGGCTGCATCGCCATGGAACCCGATACGTGCGGGTTCCCGCGGCCCGTGATCGACGCCGACACGTGCGTGGGCTGCGGCGCGTGCGACGCCGTGTGCCCGGTGCTGGACCCGCCCGCCGGGGATTCCGCCGAGAGCGCGCTCTGGGCCAAGGCGGATGACGCCGACCTTCTCGGCCGATCCTCCTCGGGCGGTGTGTTCGGGCTTCTCGCTCTCGACGCCCTGTCGCGCGGCGGCGTCGTCGCAGGGGCGGCGTGGGCGGACGGCTGCAGGGAGCTCCGGCACGTCGTCGTCGAGCGCGAGGACGACTTGGACTCCATCATGCGCTCCAAGTACGTGCAGAGCTCCGTCGGGCGCGAGGTGTACGAGGGAATCAGAGATGCACTCCGTGGAGGGAGATTGGCTCTCTTCTGCGGCACCGCTTGCCAGGTGGCCGGGATGCGCTCATATCTTGGCAAGCTGGCAGACTCCGAGCTGTTCCTCGGCGTCGACGTCATCTGCCACGGCGTCCCGTCGCCCGAGCTGTGGAGGCGCTGGCTCGGGTACATGGAGGAGCGCGAGGGCGGCGAAGTTCACGGAGTGAACTTCCGGAGTAAGACAACCGGATGGTTGTCTTACTCCGTCATGTACGAGTACATGACGGAGAAAGATGGCGCTGCGCGAAGCTCGTCGACCAGGTTTTCAGACGACTGGTACATGAGGGCGTTCCTTAAAAACGCCTCCTTGCGCGGGTCGTGCCCATCCTGCCCCTTTAAGCGTAGGTGCGGCAGCGATATTACGCTTGGCGACTTTTGGGGAATTCAGAAGCAGCATCCAGAGGTTTCCATCGACGGTGGCGTCTCAGCCGTATTGGGCAACACACAGAAGGGCGTCGACGCCCTCTCGCGCATCTCGGGATCTATGGCCGTCGGTGATTCCTCTCACGAAAAGGTTGTTCCGGGCAACCCGGCCCTTGTTCGTCCTGTCCAGCCGTTCGTTGAGCGAGGCGAGTTCCTGTCCGCCCTCGCGACGGGGGCTTCGATTCCGGAAATGATGAGACGTTGGGATTTCGAGCCTACCCGCAAACAGAAGATTATTTCTGGAGCAAAAGCCGTGGTGAAGAGGTTGATTGGCAGGAGGTAAGCTTTTCATCTCCTCTGAGATTATATGCATCTTGTGACCACCTCATAGCCTGTACCCATCTGATGGGTGCGGGCTATTTCTTTGCCCGCCCGAGGAGAAAGGCGGGCCTTTTCATGGGTGGCGAGAACGATGGCGCGGCCGCGCAGGCGCAGGTCGCGGGTGAGCCGCAGGCGCAGGGCGACCAGGCGGCGCAGGCGGCGGTGACTGCCGGGCTCCAGGGCGCGGGCGCTGCGGGCGACGGCGGCGACGTGGTCGCCCGCGCCCACAAGGACTACGAGGCGGCGCTCGCGGAGCGCGACGCGCGGATCGCGGAGCTCGAGGGCGAGATCGCCGAGGCCGCGAAGACCGCCGAGGGCGCCGATGCGCTCCGTAAGGAGATGGACGAGCTGCGCCGCAGGGGCGACGAGGAGCGCGTGGGCTTCGAGCTCCAGCTCGCGGGCGCGAGGAACGTCAAGGCCGCCCGCGCGCTTCTCCCTGACCACGATAACGACATCGAGAAGCTCAAGGCGGCCGAGCCTTGGCTGTTCGGCGCGGGAGCGCCCGCGCAGACCGGCGCGACGGGGCTGCCCAACGCGGGAGCGGCGTCTGACGAGGGCAAGACACTTAAACGCTGGCGCTCGATCGCCGGCCTTCCCGAGAGTGAGGAGTAACTGATGGCAAACAGCATCGCATACACCAAGAACTACACGGCCGTGCTCGACGAGGTCTACAAGCGCGCGGCGTGCTCGACGTGCCTGAACAGCCCGCGCCGCATGGCGCGCGCGGGGCGCAACGCCAAGGAGATCATGGTCCCGAAGATCGAGGTGACGGGGCTCGGCGACTACACCCGAAACGTGGGCTACAAGACCGGGTCGATCACCTACGGGTTCGAGACGAAGACCTTCAACTACGACCGCGGCATCAGGCTGCTCGCCGACGTGATGGACGTGGAGGAGGCCGGGGTCCTCGACTGCTTCGTTGCCGCCGGCTCGGAGCTCCAGCGCACGCAGGTGGCGCCGGAGGCGGACGCCTTCACGTTCTCCGAGATCGCCGGTCACGAGGGCGTGACGCCCGCCGTCGAGGACTTCTCGGACGCAGACGCCGAGGACGTGCTGGCGTCCCTGCGCGCGGCGACGAACGCCATGGACGAGGCGGAGGTGACGACCGGGAGCCGCATCCTCTTCATCACGCCGACGCTGAAGGGCGTGCTGGACGACTTCAGCCTGGCGAACCCGGCGCGCTCGAACCGCGTGCTCGAGCGCTTCAGCCGCATCGTGGAGGTGCCTCAGACGCGCTTCTACAGCGCGATCGCGCTTAACTCCGGAGAGGAGGACCAGTTCGGCTACTCGCGCGCCGAGGGCAGCTACGTGAAGACCGAGGACACGAGCGTCACGCCCGGTAAGACCTACTACACGGAGAGCTCCGGCACCTACACCAAGGTCGCGAGCCCGAGCTCGGGGAGCCTCTCCAACTATTACGAGCTCGTGGGCGCGGGCGCGCCGATCAACTTCATGGTGGTCGAGCGAAGCGCGGTGATCAAGTTCGACAAGCACGTGGCGTCGAGGGTCTTCTCCCCGGACGAGCTGGAGAATTTGGACAGCTACATGATGAAGTACCGCAAGTACGGCATCGTGGAGCTGCTGGACAACAAGCTGGACGGCGTGCACGTCTCCTGCGCGCCGCTGGCGTGAGCGAGGGGCTGACGGGCGCGGCGGGCTGCGGCCCCGCGCCCGTCTCCTATGACTTCTACCTCGACGGCTACGGCGGGGCGCTGGCGGCTGCGGACTTTTCCGAGGTGATGCCGGCGGCGGTGCGCCTGGTGGCCTCCATCACCGGCGCGCGCGGTGTGCGCGATGACTGGGACGCGGAGCAGGCGGATGCCTGGCGGCGCGCGGTGTGCGCCGCAGCCGACGCCTTCGCGGAGTACGGAGAGGGGCGCGTGGGCGGTTTCTCCATCGGGTCCTTCTCGGTGACGAACTACCGCGACGAGGGCACGACGGGCGCCGAGGTGGCGCGGGAGGCCGCGCTCGCGGAGCTGGCTGGGACGGGGCTCTGCTGGAGCGGGGTGAGGTAGATGCGATTCTTGAGGCCGATACCGAGGCGCCTTCTGCCCGACGACATGATCGTGTGGCCGGCGGCGGGCGACGGGACGTACGGGCCGTCCGTGCTGGTGAGGCACGTGCGGTTCGAGCGCACGGAATCTGCCGTGGACGACGCTCACCGCAGCGCTGACGGCGGAGCGGGGCGGATCTTCGTGGACGCGACGAGCTCCGCGGGCGCCTTCGAGGTGCCCGCGGGCTCGCGCGTGCTGGTGGGCGCTGGCCCGAGCTTGCACGTGCGCGGGTGCCGGCGCTGCTGCGTGGTGCGTGGGCACGTGCACCACTGGGAGCTGGAGGTGGGCTGATGGTCTCATGCGGCGACGTGGCAGGCGCGGTGGCGTCGATGCTCTTTGCGCTGGGGTTTGCGGGCGTGTTCTGCGCACCGCCTTCGGCGAGGTGTTGCGCCGAGCCGATCGTGGTGTCCCAGGGGGCTTTTGAGCGCGAAGCGCGGCTGGCGGACGGGTGCGAGCGCGGGCGCGTTGACATTGGCGTGCTGGTGTGCCGCGAGGAGGCCGGGGCCGCTGAGGCTGCTTGCCTGGCTGCCGAGCGGGCTCTGCGCGGCGCTGCGTGGCCGATCGACGTCGACGGGGTGAGGATCTCCTCGGTGGACTCCGATGGGGCCGGGCCGCGCGGACGCGACGGGTCCGGGCGGTGGCTGTGGGGGTTCACCTTGATCTGCACGGTGGTGAGGCATGTTGGATAACGGACATGGGCGCGGGCGCGGGAACCGCAGCCGCGAGGATCTTAAGAAGGGGCCGGCTCGCCGCGATGCGCGGGACGATGGCCGGTACCGCGCCTCCGAGACCGACCGGATGGGTCGCGAGCAGCAGCGGCGCGCCACTGCGTACGGGCGCGCACGGGGGCAGCTGTGAGCGGGTTCTCCTACGCGGGGCGCGACTTCTCCCCGTACGTGCAGGCGGAGCTTGTTGAGCCGGCGGCGCACGTCCTGGAGCCGCGTGCGTTCCCGGTGTCCGGCAGACCCGGCGCGGTGCTTTTGGGCAGCGAGCTGCCGCCGCGCGAGGTGCGGCTGCGGCTGCATCTGGACGCGGGGTCGCAGATGGCAGCGTTCGAGCTGTCGCGCCTGCGGGCGCTGCTGCGCGCGTGGCTCTGCGTGCCCGGCGGCGGGGACCTTGCCGTTCCCGGCGAGGGCTCGCTCACGTGGCGCGGCGCGGTGGTGACGGGAGTCTCGGACTGGGATTCCCTTTTCGAGGGCGGCTCGTGCGCCGTGGATTTCACGTGCTACGACCCGGTGGCGTACGGCGATGCGCGCTCCTGCACGGGGACGGAGCTGGAGGTGCTGGGCACCTGGCCGACGCTTCCCGTGGTGAGGCTGACGGCGACAGCCGGCTCCTCCGTGAAGGTTGCCGACGAGGACGGCCGCTACGTTCTGGTGGAGCGGGATCTCTCCGCCGGGGACGAGGTGGTGATGGACTTCTCGGCCGAGTCCGTGACGGTGGGCGGCGAGGACGCCTCGACCGACGTCGCGGTGGAGAGCGCGTTCTTCTCGCTCTCGCCCGGTGCGCACGTCCTGACGTTCTCGGGGTGCTCGGCGCACGAGGTGGCGTGGACGGAGAGGTGGCTGTAGATGGTTCCGGCGATCTATCTCTTCGACCGCTTCGACGGCCGCCTGGGGATCCTGCCTGCCGTGGCCTCGCTTGCGCACACCGAGGAGCTGGGCGGCGAGGACACGATCGAGTTCGACTGCGGGGCTGCGCCCGAGAAGGGGTCCCGCCTGCTGTGGCGCGACCCCGAGGACGGCGCCTGGCGCGAGCACGTGGTGGTGCGCACCGACGAGCCGGCCGCGGGCCCCGCGCGCGTGTACGCCGAGTCCTCTATAAGCGAGCTCCTTGGCGACTTCATCGAGGAGGAGCGGCTGTCCGCGAAGACCGCCGCCGAGGCCCTCGCCGCCGTGCTGGCGCACACGCGCTGGGTTGCGGGCGACGTGGGCGTCGGCGACGCTGCACACGGGTGCCTCCTCTACCACGTGAACGCGCTCGCGGCGCTCCGGCGCGTCGAGGAGGTCTGGGGCGGCGAGCTCTTGTGCTCGATAGCCGTGGAAGACGGGCGTGTCGCCGGGCGCACGGTGTCGCTGCCCGCGCGGCGCGGGCGCTGGCGCGGGGCGCGGCTCACGCGCGGCAAGGGGCTCGTCTCCTGCACGCGCACGGTGCTGGAGGACGAGGTGTTCACGGCGCTCTATGGATTTGGGCGCGGGCTGCCGGTCCTGGACGAGAGCGGCGAGCATACCGGCGGATACACCAGGCGGCTGACCTTCGGCGCCGTGAACAACGGCGTGAACTGGGTGGGAAGCGACGAGGCGCGCCTTGCGTGGGGGCGCCCCGACGGCGCCGGGGGCCGGGCGCACCGGTTCGGCAGCGTGGTGTTCGCTGACTGCGAGGATGCCGACGAGTTGAAGGCGCTCACCGAGACGGAGCTTGCGCGGGCGTGCCGTCCGCGCGTGGCTTACGAGGCCGAGGCGGCTCGGGTCTGCGGCTGCGGCTTCGTGGGGTTGGGCGACGATGTGGCGGTGTGCGACGACGCGCGGGTGCCGCCGTGGCGGTTCACGGCGCGCTGCGTGCGGCGCGTGAGGGAGTTCGGTGCGGGCGGGATCGTGCGCCGGCTCTCGCTGGGGACCGTGGAGCGCACGACGTGGTCGGCGTCCGCCGACGTGGCGGCGCGCGTGGCCACGGTCGAGGAGACGGCTTCCGCCGCCGGCGAGGCGGCCGCCGCGGCCGCCGGTGCGGTCTCATCCCTGGAGGATCTGAGCGAGATGGAGTTCTGACATGGCTGACGAGGAGACGTTTGCGCTTGCGGGCGACGGGCTGTACGAGGTGACGTGGGACGGGGCCGACGCCCCGCTGCGAGTTCCGCTTCTTGCCTCGCCCGCAGACGCGCGGGGGCGCGGCATGGACCTTTCCGTGGTGCGCGGCGGCGAGGCGGTCGACCTCACGGGCGCGACGGCCTACCTGCTGTGGCGCCACCGCGAGGCGCGGGCGCGCGGGTGCGAGCCGTTCGAGGCCGTCGACGCCGAGCACGGCCGGTTCCGTGTGTTCTGGCCCGCCTCGATGGCGTGCGCGGAGGGCACGGTCGACGCGCAGGTGGTGGTCTGCGGCGGAGACGAGGCGATCTCGTCCGCGCCGTTCGCCGTGCGCGTTTCCGCTGCGCTTGCCAGCGTCGAGGGCTCGGGCGGAGACGGGTACTCGATGTTTCTGGAAGCGATCCGGAAGTTCGAGGAGGCCGACGAGCTGATCGACGCCGCCGTCGAGAAGGCGCAGCAGGCGGCTTCGGCCGCCGAGGGGGCGTCCGCCGCGATCGCTGCGGCGACGGCCGCGGCCGCGGCGGCGACCGAGGCGAAGGACGACCTGCTCGCGGCGGCGGAGCGCGGCGACTTCGACGGCGACCCGGGCGCCGCGGGCGCCGACGGGCAGGACGGTGCCGACGGCCAGGACGGCGTGAGCCCGACGGCGAAGGTGGAGCAGACCGAGACCGGAGCGCTCATCACCGTGACGGACGCTTCCGGCACCACGACCGCGACGCTCGCGCACGGGCAGAAGGGCGACGCGCTCACGTTCGACGACCTCACCGAGGAGCAGGTCGCGGCGCTGCGCGGCGAGAAGGGCGATACGGGCGACGCGTTCGAGTACTCCGACTTCACGCCCGAGCAGCTGGAGGCCCTGCGCGGGCCGGCCGGGGCGGACGGGGCCGACGGTGCGGACGGCATCAGCCCGCAGGTGTTCTTCGTCAGCTATCCCGAGGATGAGGGCATCAAGATCCAGATCTGGGACTATCAGCACGCGGAGGCGCGCGTGATCAGGCACGGCACGAGCTGCACCCACTCGTGGGACGGCACGGTGCTCACCGTGACGAGCGCGAGCGGGACGAGCTCGGCAGACCTCGCGGGACCGAAGGGCGACAAGGGCGACCCCGGCGACGCGTTCGAGTACTCGGACTTCACGGCGGAGCAGCTGGAGGCGCTGCGCGGGCCGGCGGGTGCCGACGGCGCAGACGGCGCGAACGGGGCCGATGCCGACATCGTGGGGGCGACCGCCACGGTGGACGGGTCCACGGGGACGCCCGCGGTCACCGTGACGATGGGCGGTGCGCCGGGGGCGCGGACGTTCGCGTTTGCCTTCTCGGGCCTCAAGGGCGAGGCCGGAGAGCCCGGGCCGCAGGGAGAGCCGGGCGCGGACGGGGCGCCGGGCAGCGCGCCCGACCTTTCCGCGTACGCGACGAAGGCCTATGTGGACCAGGCGATCGAGGACCTGGACGATCTTTCCGAGATGGAGTTCTAGATGGCTGTGGGAACGGTTTCCAAGGCGCTTCTGACCGAGATCGCCAACGCGATCCGCGAGCAGAACGGGCAGCAAGTGCACTACATGCCGCTGGAGATGAGCTCGCGGGTGCTGGAGATGGACGGGACGCGCGAGGGCGCGGGGCTCGTCGCCGCGCCTGAAGCGGGCACCGGGATCCTCTCCGAGGTCGTGTTCGAGCTTCTTGCCGACGCGATCCGCACGCAGAACGGGTCGACGACGACCTACACCCCCGCCGAGATGCCGGCGGCGATCCGCGCGCTCACATGGGACACGGGGGTCAAGATGCGTGCGCTGTTGCTCTCTGACGGGACGCTCGAGCTGAACTACCGCGACGGTCGGTCCTCCGACGTGGAGGGGGCGGTGATCCTGGAGGGATGGGAGATCCCGGCCGAGGGCTTCTCGTCCTCGAGCGACATCCCCTGGCGCACGCGGCGCAGCGAGGTGCTGCGGGCGCTGATAGACTCGGACTTCGCGGGCGGCGGCCTGACCAACGCGTCGCACCTGTTCCAAAGCCTGCAGCAGATGACCGAGGTGCGGGGGTTCGAGGCGCTCGAGGGCGCGCTGAGCTTCGATCAGGTGTTCTCGAGCTGCCCTTCGCTGGAGAGCGTGTACGCGGCCAGATGGGAGCCTGCCGGCGAGCAGACGGGCAGCCTTGGCCTCTACGGGTGCAACCGCCTGGTGGGCGGGATGGGCTATTCGCCCGACTACGGCGAGGACATCGACGGGCACCTGGGGTTCGGCGAGGACGGCATCCTGACGGATCCCGCGGCCGACGCGCGCGAATGGGTGGCGTGCCACCTGTACGCCGACGGCGAGCTCGTGCTGACGCTGGATCCCGAGCCCGAGGAGGGACGCGAGGTCGCGCTGAGCTCGCGGATGTGCGCGACGGCGCGCTACCGGGCGATTGGGTCGCGCGCCTGGGACGATGCCGGGGTGGACGTGCTGAAGGCGACGTTCTCCGAGGACCTGTCGGGACTTACGTACGCGAACCTGTCGTACTGGTTCTACACCGACGGGGAGATGACCGAGGTCGCCGGGCTCTCCAACCTGCCGGAGGTCCGGGAGATGCGCTACGCGTTCTCGAACTGCGACGGGCTCACCGAGCTCGACCTGTCTGGGTTTCCTACCGAGGGGCTCACGGACCTGTTCTACTGCTTCTCGGGCTGCTCGAACCTGGCGACAATCTGGGTGGATGCGGACTGGTCGCTGCCCGCGGGGTGCGAGGGGTCCGGCATGTTCTACGGCTGCGAGGCGCTGGTGGGCGGCGCGGGGACGGCGTACGACAGCGGAGGCAGGGACGAGGGTTACTGCCGGATCGACGACCCGCCGGTGGCTCCGGGGTATCTGACTGTGAAGGGCTAGGCTCTGCTGTTCAGCGCCTTCCTGACCTTCTCGTAGAGCTTTTCTCCGCTGAGGCCCCAGGGCTTGTCTATGGTCCTGAGCGCCTCAGCTACCTCATCGGAGCACGCATAGTCCTGTGCGTCTTCGAAGTCCCAGCCCATGTATTCGGCAAGGTATGCAGATAGCTCGCGCATCGGATAACCCTCCGTACGCTCACGCGCAAGATACATGCGCGCATCCATCAAAGAGAGATCCCAATGCTTCTGCAGCAGACCGATGATTTTCTTCTCGTCTGCTATTCCCTCATTCAGCGCAGCGACTGCCCGGGCGAGGGATTCGTCGTATCCATTTTGATATTCGATGCTCTGGTACATCTGCCGCCCCCTCTTATCGCCTACATGCTCTTGTGAACTCCTTTGTGAAGAAACAGAACGCAACATTACGCCCATTTTACCAGCTAGATGGGCATTTTGTGACTGCGCATGACACTTCTCCCAGAGGGCGGGGCGTTCCCGTCCGGGGAGGAGGCGCGCATGGAGTCGGTGATCGCGGCGCTCGTGACGGGGGTGCTCACCCTCGCGGGGGTGCTCGTGTCCAACTCGCGCAGCCGCGCGGTCATGGAGGTCAAGATCGACAACCTGACGAGGCAGGTCGAGAGGCACAACTGCCTCATCGAGCGCACCTACGCCCTGGAGCAGGACGTCGCCGTCGTGAAGGCGGAGATCGAGAACATGCGGAAGGGGTAGGTATGGAGGCTTTCCTGACATCCAACGAGTGGCCGTGGCGCCTGGCGAGGACGATCGCGCAGGGCGTGCTCGGCGTGGCGGTGGCCAACGTGGACATGCTCGTTGGCTGCGCGGTGCTGGAGCCCGAGTGGCGCGCCGTGGTGGTGGCGCTCGTGATGGCCGTGCTCACGCCGGTGATGGCGGAGCTCGGCGCGGCGCTGCCGTCGGGCGGTGGTTCCGATGAGTGACGGGCGCGAGTTCGCGAGCGAGGAGGAGCGCTGGGAGGCGCTGCGCGGCGAGGGCGTCGAGGCGGCCGCGCCCGACGGCTGGGAGCCCGACGAGGGCGAGGACGGCGGCTTCGAGGAGGCGCCCGATGGCGTATAGCATCCTCTTCAAGCAGTGCGGATCGGACCACATGACGCGCGGGCGCTCGCGCGCGATCGACCGCATCGTGGTGCACTTCACCGCCACCCTAGCGTCGGCGCGCAACAACGCGACGTACTTCTCGCGGAACGAGGGCCAGGGCGCGAGCGCGCACTACTTCGTCGACGACATCACGCCGGAGATCTACCAGAGCGTGGCCGAGGGCGATACCGCCTGGCACGCCGGCGACTGGCAGATGAACTGCCGTGCGATCGGCATCGAGGTCGTGTCGGCCGGCGAGGACTTCAGCGCGACCGAGGTCGAGAAGCTGGGCTGGCTCGTGAGGAAGCTCATGGCCAAGTACGGCATCGGCGCCTCCGGGGTCATCCGCCACTACGACGTGACGGGCAAGCTCTGCCCCGCGCCCTACGTGGCCGCGTCCAAGTGGGCGGCGCTGAAGGCCGCGATCACGGATGGGGCGGCGTCCGGCGGGACGACTTCCGCCGCGCCCGGTGGCACGGTCTCTGAGCTCGCGCGGCGCGTCATCGCCGGCGAGTTCGGCAACGGGGACGCGCGGCGCGCAGCCCTGGGGAGCCGCTACCCGGAGGTGCAGGCGGAGGTGAACCGCATCCTGGGCGGGGGCTCCTCGTCTGTTCCCGCGCAGCCCGCCGCCCCCGACATCGAGGCGCTGGCCCAGGCGGTGATCAGGGGCGACTACGGCAACGGGGACGATCGGCGCGCGGCGCTCGGTGCGAGCTACGACGCGGTGCAGGCTAGGGTCAACGAGATCCTGGGCGCCGGCGGCGGTTCTTCTGGCGGCTCGGGCGGTGCGGACATCGAAGCGCTAGCGCGGGCGGTCATACGCGGCGAGTACGGCAACGGCGAGGAGCGTAGGTCGCGCCTGGGGTCGCTGTACGACGCGGTGCAGGCGCGCGTGAACGAGATCCTACTTTGACGGTAGGCCAGGGCCCGGCGCACGGCTTTTCAACGTTTTCCATGCGCCGGAGGGCCCTGCTATAGCCCGCAGGCGTGTGGAAAAAGTTGGAAAGCCCCGGGCCCCTTGCTTTGGGATCGACATGGTGCGGCCCCGCATCTCTTGGGATGCGGGGCCGCCTTGTCTTAGATGGTTATGCCTTCGCGGCGCCTGGGGCCTGCTACGAGCATTCGGTACCACCAGCCGCGGTCTCTCGGGCCCGCCTCGGCGAGCGTGTCTATCAGGCGAGTTTGGGTCACCTCGTCGAGGCGAGCGAAGTCGTCGCGCATCGCGTTCTCGATTGCTGCGGACGCCTCGATCATGTTGCGCGGGATCCTTTGCTTCTCCTCTAGGGTGAAGCTCTGTGGGGAAATCTCGACCAGTTCTGCCATGAAGTAGGCGCGGTCCTCTTCGGCGGTGAGGGCGTTCCAGTCGGTTGCCATTTGGAATCTCCTTTTTCTTCTGGAACCGTCTTTCTGGGACTTCTGGGTGGTACGAATTCCGGTACGAAGGAGCCTGGAAGGAGCGTTTCGCAACGTTTTCTTGCGTTGTGCGCATCAGTCCGAAAAACGGTATTCTACCTGCGGGAATGATGCGTTTTGTTGCGAAGCGCTCCTTGGTGCTTATACCCCCTCAGTCCCCCAATTGCTTACCGTCTGCCGCGTTACCCCGATGGTTGCGGCGACCTCCTGCTGGCTCATTCCCGCGCGCCGCCGCAATAGCGCCAGTTTGTCGTGAATCATGGCTCTCCCCTGCCCGAGCTTGCCTGTTCCCCTATTGTCGCTAATGGCGCGGGCCTTGCCTAGCAAATCGCCTTGGCGCATGCGCAAATCGAGTTGGCGCAGTGCATTCACGCTGAGCATCGCGGACGTGGCCCATCTGGACGAAAGCGACTACTTTGGCATCGCGAGCGGAAACAAGGTGGCAGACAAGTTTGAGCGCACGGGCATGACCGCGACGAAGAGCAAGCGCGTCGACGCTCCCGTGGTCGACCAGTATCCCATCACGCTCGAATGCAGCGTGGTCGAAATGCAGGAGCAACCCTACGGCCTGCGCGTGCTGGGCAAAATCGAAAATGCGCTGGCCGACGAGGCAGTGCTCGACGAAGAGGGTAAAGTCGACCCTGCAAAACTCGGCGCATTCGCCTTTGACCAGTTCCAGAGCGGATATTACGCCCTGAGCGAGAAGGTTGGCCAGGCCTGGGACAGCGGCAAGCGGCTCGTGTAGGAAGCTATGCCGGCGAGGCGCTGCCATTGCTAGGACGTACATCACGAGGACGTATTGCGTCGCCCTGATGCGCTTTTTCGCAGCAGGCCCCATTTTTCTGGCAGTTATTTCAGATATGCGCGATTGACTTGCGTAGCTGTCGCTGTAAAACACCGAGACACCCACAGAACGATGATAAAACCGCAGGAAAGCGGCACTCGAAACTGACAGCTTGGTCCATTCTTGCGCCTTTGCGCCACTTCACACGCCCGTCAATCGCGCATATCTGAAATAACTGCCAGAAAGAGCCCGAGCATCGAGAAAAAACATTGGCTTTGTCGCAACGCATCGTTGATTTCCAGCGTCTTCCCATGCGAAGGAGCGAGAATCACGGCGCGTTCTTTTGACCTATCGTGCGCATTGTGACAGCAAAACTTCGCACAACCATGCCCTATGCGTTCTTTGGCGCTTTGCCGCCGGCCGAAGCTCCTGCATCCCGTTCGCGACGCTTGCGCGCGACCGCATCTCCGACCGCCTTGCCGCCGGCAGCCGCAAGCTTGCCTCCTGCCTTCGCTGCCGCCGCGATTCCTTTGCCCGCAACTCGGACTGCCTTTTCTGCCACTACGGGCGCTTCCCGCGCCGCTGTCTTCGCGATATTTCCCGCCTCTTTTTTGGCGGCGCTGCCAAGCTTTTCTGCAGCAGCATCAAGCTTGCGCTCCACCTTGGTCGGCTTTCGGCCTGAATAGGTGCGCTGCCCCTTGCTCGCCAGCGCCGCCCCGCAAGCAATGACCGCCACGCCGGGACCAGGCAGCACGCACAGCGGGACACCAATGGCTGCCACTGCAGCGCCTGCAATCATTTGAGAGATTCCCTTTGCTTTCTCTCGCTTCGGCTGCTGGGTACGCCCTGTTCTTGTTTGCGGATTCGTTGCCTCGTTACCCTCGGGCATGCCTTTGGTCTGCACGGAAACTCCTTTTGCGTTCGTACCTTAGCAGCGCTTTTTCCCGAAGGCATGCAGGCTATACACCGCTTGCACTCAACCACGAACAAAGCGCCCCGTTAGCCGAGCGCCTCGCAAGCCTCACGCATCCGCCCGCTTCATATAAAGCAGCGGAAACGGATCACCTTGCGTATCGGTATCCGTTCTTCGATAAGTCACGAAGCCCATATGCTCGTAAAACCCTATGGCCTGCGGATTTTGCTCGTTGACCGAGAGCTCCGTGACACCGAGAAGCTCTGTTGTGCGCTCAAGCAGCAGCCGACCGACGCCCGAACCCCGTGCATCGTCCGCAACGAAGAGCATCTCGAGAAACGCGCCGTCGGTTCCTGCAAATCCCACCGGCGCACCACCCCGGCGCGCCACAAGCAGATGAGGAACCTCCGCTATGGCCTGCGGAACCATGCCACGCAAGCGCTGAATGTCTGCCTCGGCCAGAAAGGCGTGCGTTGCGCGGACAGACCCTTCCCATATGTCGAGCAACCGGGCGACGAGCTCGCTCGACGGACGCTGTTCCTCCCCAACGGTTATACCCTGGCGCTCGAGCGCAAGCAGCGCCCGCTTGCGCCAGAGGCCGCCGGCATATCCTGTGAGCGAGCCATCCGCCCCCGTCACGCGATGACACGGCACGATGAGCGAGACGGGATTCCTGCCCACCGCCGCGCCAACCGCGCGGGCAGAAGTTGGCGTACCGCGACGCTCGCCAATGCTCTGGGCAAGTTTGCCGTACGTTGTCGTCTCGCCATACGGGATACGCTGCAATGCCTCCCAGACCATTCGTTGGAACGGCGTACCAAGGAGTTCAAGCCGAAGCAACTCGCCAGCCGGCGACCTCAGCCCCGGACCAGCGGGCGCGCCCGCGCACACCTTCGGCACTTCACCTGCAAAATATGACTCGAGCCATGCTTGCGCGAATTCGAAAACCGGCAACTCTGGAGCATCCGCCGCATCGGCTGGCAAACCCGCACCGCAATACGCCTGCCCCACAAACCACAAACCCGTGAGCGCCGCGCCGTCGCTTGCCAAGAGTATGTCGCCCAGCGGCGACGGGCACACCGTCTTGAACTGCATATACGCCTCCCTTGTCGCCTTCAGTCTACCTCGATAGATAGATCGGCACTCCGAACAAGCGCCGCGGCCGTTAGCCCTCAGATGAGCCGCGAAGCGCACTGGGCAGCGTCTCGAGGTTGAAGGGCTTTGGCGCGGGAAGGTCCGCCTCTGTTTGAAAGCCCACCCCGATGCGCCTTCTCGCAAAAAGCCTGCGCCCACGCGCAGCGATTGCATCGCGCGCCGTTTGAGAAAGCGGGCGGAATTCCGTGATGGACAGGCGCTTGCCCATAAGCTTCCAGCGCGCGCAGGCGCGGCCGCGATAGAGCACGATGGGGAAGACGATGCCCGCCCTGTTGGTGATGTGGGGCAGGTCATCGGTGCGAGCAAACCGGGATCGGTTGCGGTATCCCAGCACGAGCTGGTCAAAGCCCGCCAAGTACACGCATCCGGGCACGCGCGCCTCGGGGTCGAGGTCTCCAAGATAGAAGAGCTCGATGCCGTCGCATATCACCCTGCGCAGCGGCAATCCGGCGCGGCGCACGAGCTCCGCCACCTCGCTCGAGGGATACCCAAGAAACGCCGCGCAGTCCGCTATGGTCGCCGGGCCGAAATGCTCGAAGTATCGACGGACGAACATCGTTCGCGCCTCGTCTCGAGGCATCCATACGGGCTCCTCGGGAGGGAGTGTGAAGCGCTTGGACGTGCCCGCCTCATACACGAGCATGCCGCGGTCGCACATCTCCTTAAGCAAGCCGCCCCATCCGTTGAAGATGCGCGGCACGAGCTCCGGGGCCATACCGGCAGCCACGCAGGCCCGCTTGAGTTCCTCGCGCTCGCCCATGCCTGCAGCAGCTCGCTCGCGGATAACATCGGCCCAGCGTTCGACCTCATCCAGCGGGATACCCCAGCCATACCATGCCTCGGTAAGCGAGCCCGTATTGCCGCGCGCCGAGAGGTGCAAGCCAAGCTCGCTCGCCGGCACCACATGGATGGTGCCGCGATGCGACCAGATCTTGACAAGCCCCCGGTCCCAGCCGTCCTCGGTGTAGTCTTGCGCCCGAATGCGCAACGCCTCGCGCGGACCGGTGGCAAACTGGGCCTGTAGGCCGCAGAGGTCCGACACGACCTGGAGCCGGGCGGCGCGCTGCAGCACATGGTGCCGAGCTAAGGACTGCGCGAGCAGCTCTTTCTTGGTAAGGCTCGTCATGGGCGCCTCCTCACACGTAAGATATGGCAAGCTTATAGCAGAAGCAGCATGCCGCAATCTGCGAAGGCTCCACTCGGGAGGAAGCACATGAAGACCTTGTATCTCATCGGCGGCACCATGGGGGTGGGCAAATCGACGGTCGCCCAGCACCTGCTCGACACGCTCCCCGCCGCCGTGATGCTCGATGGCGATTGGTGCTGGAGCGCAGACCCCTTCATCGTGACGGACGAAACGCGCGCGATGGTGCTCGACAATATCTGCCACATGCTCAGCAACTTTTTGCGTTGCAGTGCCTATGAGAACGTTGTGTTCTGTTGGGTGATGCACGAGCAAGCGATTATCGATGCGATACGCACGAACCTTCCTCTTGCGGAAACCGGCTGCCGTGCCGTGAACATATCGCTCACCTGCTCGGAAGCAGCATTGCGCGAACGGCTGGCGCGCGACGTTTCCGCTGGCAAGCGCACAGACGACGTTATCGCACGAAGCGTTGCGCGCCTGCCGCTTTACTCTACCCTAGACAGCACGCTTATCGATACCACCGCGCTCACACCAGAAGAGGTTGCAGAGAGAGTCCTCTCAATCAGCCCCCTGCTTGATAACGGCGCTTAGGTACTTGCCGGGAGATTGACCGGGAATTCCAGCGAGAAGCTGGCAGGCTCAAATCTGCTACGCGCTGAGCAGGCGCCGGTAGATCGCAGCGTCCTCGTCGAGGAACACGTTGAAGATAACGCGCAGACAAGCACTTGGATGCGCGCCGAGCCACGCGCGAACGGTTCGCACGGCGATATGCGCCGCTCCATCGCGCGGGAAACCGAACACGCCCGTGCTTATGCAACAGAATGCAATGCTGCCGAGCCCCTCGCCCGCCGCCGCATCCAGGCAGGCCGTGTAGCACCGGGCAAGCTCGTCGCGGTGCCGGTCGCTCGGCCGCCCTCCCGCAATGGGACCGACCGTATGAATCACGCGCCGCGCGGGCAAGTTGTACGCATGCGTCACCTTGTTTACTTACATCGAATCACACGAGGCTCCGCCACTCGCCTTAGCAAGCAGCCGCCCATGCGTCGCGCGACAAGCACATGCCGTGCTCCACGCGCCGCTCGCCGAGCAAGGGCACGTCGCATTCCGCGCTGCGTTGGTACGCCATGCCCAAGCGTTCCATCACCCGGCGGGAGCGCTCATTCCCCTCGTAATAGCAGGCCCATATTGCCGAAAGCCCCAACTCGGCAAAGCCGTATCGAATAAGCTCGTGGGACGCCTCCGTAGCAAGTCCCTTGCCCCAGAAAGGCACGCCAAGCCAATAACCCAGCTCGGCCTCCCCCTCGCCTGCAGCGTTCGACGCCTCCGCCGGCGTGAGGCCAACGCAGCCAACCAGCGCGCCGCTATCTTCAAGAAACGCGGCGAAGCAATGGGGCGCGGACAGCACGTCTCGAATCACCTGCCGGCTCTCGTCAACGCTCGTATGCGGCGCCCAGCCCGCCGGCGGCCCCACCCGCGAATCGCGCGCAAGCTCGAAGAGGGCGGGCGCGTCATCGACGTTCCAAGGACGCAGCAGCAGGCGCTCACTGCGCAAGACCGTGCAATCATCGCAAGACGAGGCACTTGGTGCGGGGCTAGGCACGAGAGCCCTCCTTTGCAAGCTGAAGTTCGACCTCCGCGTCTAGATCGGCGATCGTCGTCTCGCTCAGCCGCTGTTCGAGCGCATGCTGCGCCGCAGCAACCTCGCTATCGAGGACCGCATGCACGTTGCGCCCCACCGGGCACTCCGGATTGGGATTGGCATGGAAGCTGAACAGGTCGCCCTGCACGCAATCGACCGCCCGGTACACGTCGAGCAAGGTGATGCGCTCCGCAGGGCGCGCAAGCGTGGCGCCGCCCACACCCGCCTCGACCAGCACGATGCCCGCTTCCTTGAGCTGCCCGAGCGTCCTTCGAATGACGACCGGATTCACGTTTACGCTCCCCGCGATGAACGCCGAGGTCATTTTCTGCGAGCCCGAGAACCGCGCGATGCACAGCAAGGTGTGCACCGCGATAGTAAAGCGAGAAGAGATCTGCATGCCCGTACCTCCGAATACTGCGAGAAGCTTTGGCGCCGCCGCGGCGCGTCGCGTTGTATACATCAAGTGTACAACACACGGAGCGGTGGTCCGGCGCGGGACGGCTATTTGGAGCGGGGCACGCAATTCAGAGGCCACCCGCCGCTCGGCTCGGAGGGCCGCCGCTCGGCCGGTCCGCAGCCCGCGCTACCGCCGCTCGAAACGGCAGGGCCGCCATCTGCGCTGCCGCCGCTCGGCCGGCCCGCCACCCAGTTCGGAGAACCGGTGCCCAGAACGGCCGGCCGGCCATTCGACACGAGACGCGCTAGGGAAACGCTGATTTTATCTTAGGGGCGATCGCGATTTCAGCTTTTGGGCACTTGGGGGCGAGGGGTCCGAGTAGCCGCGCCGCATCCGGGAGGGCGCCGGCCGCCTGAGCTGCGCCTTTCCCTTCCCCTCGCTTTCCTCTACCTGCCCGCCGCGTCGGGAAGTGCCCAAAAGTTGAAACCTCGCGGGACGGACGGCTCCGGTGCCCAATAATCAGCGTTTCCTAGCGGCTCTCCTGGCGCCCGCCCGGCAGAATCAGGTTGAGCAGAATGCCCGCAAGCGCCGAGGTGGCCATGCCGGGAAGCGTGTAGTCGCCGATGGGAATCGAGATGCCCGAGGTCTCCATACCCACGCCCACGATGATGACGACCGATGCGATCATGAGGTTACGGTTGACGTCGAAATCAACCTTGTTGGAGACGAGCATGCGCAGGCCGTTCGAGGCGATGAGGCCAAAGAGCAGCAGGCACACGCCGCCCATGACCGGGCTCGGGATGGACTGGATGAGCGCCGCCAACTTTGGGCAGAACCCGCCGATAACAAGCGCGAAGCCGCCTGCATACCAGAAGATCTGCGTGGAATACACGCGCGTGACGCTCATGACGCCGATGTTCTCGGCATAGGTGGTGGTGGGAGGACCGCCCAGGAAGCCGGAAATCATAGTGGAGATACCGTCGCCCGCGAGCGAGCGCGGCAGCATCTCGCGGTAATCCTTGCCCACAATCTCGCCCACGGCAAGCAGGTGGCCGATGTGCTCGATCACCACGACGATGGCCACAGGAGCCACGAGCGCAATGGCGCCCACATCGAAGCGCGGGGCGGAGATATTCGGCAAGCCGATCCACGCTGCCTCGGCCACGGGCGCGAAGTCCACGAGCCCGAGCGGGACCGACACCACATAGCCCACGATGATGGCCAGAAGCACCGGAATGGTGCCGAAGATGCCTCCCATGCTGGAGAAAACCACGGCTGCAACGAGCGTGATGGCGGCAACGATGGCTCCCAAGCCATAGAACGCCGACGTTCCATCGGGGAGGTCCTGCATGAAGGCCATATCGACCGCCGTAGCCGAAAGCCCCACGCCGATGACCACCATCACCGACGCCACGAGCACCGGCGGCAGCAAACGGTCGATCCAGCCGGTACCAGCAAGCCTAACGATGCCGGCAACCGCCAAAAACACGAGGCCCGCGACCACGACACCGGACATGGCAGCGTCGAGCCCCTGCGTGGCGCCCACGGCGAGGATGGGGCTGATGAAGGCAAAGGAGCTGCCCAGGTAACTGGGAATCTTATTGCCCGTAACCAG
Source organism: Enorma shizhengliae (assembly GCF_009676995.1). Taxonomy (NCBI): domain Bacteria; kingdom Bacillati; phylum Actinomycetota; class Coriobacteriia; order Coriobacteriales; family Coriobacteriaceae; genus Enorma; species Enorma shizhengliae. The sequence continues at coordinate 470,918 of NZ_VTFZ01000001.1, read as the reverse complement.
CAGATAGCAGATGGTGCCGATGCCCGAGCACATGATGGCAACGTTGGGATCGAGGCCCGTGAGCACGGGCACGAGCACCGTCGAGCCGAACATGCTCATCATATGCTGGATGCCTAGCGGTATGGCGCGGCCAACCGACACGCGGTCGTCGACGCCGATCACTTCACGTTCATGTGAACTCATGCAAAGCCCCTCTCAGTCGGTGCCATCATTCTCGCATACCGCGCGCCCCCGAGGCGCCCGCCCCGTGCTCTTAGCAAGATTGGAAACACGTTCAAACTGCCGCATGAGGTACTCGTAGTTTTCCACGCGGTGCGGCAGCGTGCACGCGCTGCAATCCTTGATATCTCCGATATAGCTGAAATTGCCCCCGCAGGTGCTGCCCAGGCAGTAGAGCGGGCAGAAGCAGAATAAGCAATTGAGCTGCTCGGCGGGCATATCGTGGCACGGATAGAATTCGCATGCCGTATGGTTGAAGAACTTGTAGTGTTGGGTGATGGGCCCCTCGCCGTGCCCGGCGGGCCGGCCCTCGGGCTCAACAGGGCGGGAGCCGCGCTCGGCGGGCTGGCCTTCGCACTCCGCGGACCGCTCGCTCAGCTGCTCGTCCATGCGTCCTCCTCATGCCATGGCACCCAACATGAGGACGCCCTCGTCTGTGCCATTGTAGCGCGCGTACACCAAACTCGTGAATCGTAGACACCGGGTGTTCGCGAGTCATGCACCAAATCGAGGTCCGCGGGGCGCCGCATGGTTCGCAGACACCTGGTTCCCGCGAACCATGTGAATCGTAGACACCGGGTGTCCGCGAGTCACGCTCTACGGTCCGTAGGTAGCGCCCGGCCGAATCGGCGTACATAATGAGCGGTGCCGGCACCAGTCAAGCGACCGTCATACCTCGACGCACTCCATAGCCACACAACGCGAAAGGATGCCATGAGCACCTACATCACTGCAGATACCATCCGAACCCTGCGTGAGCAGCAGGGACTCACCCAGCGCGCCCTTGCCGAAGCCGTCGGCGTCACCGACAAAGCGGTTTCCAAATGGGAAAGCGGCCGGGGCCTTCCCGACATCTCGCTCATCGAATCGCTCGCCGCAGCGCTCGGGGTGTCGGTAGCCGAGCTTCTCACGGGCGATGTGCGCCAAAATGCCAACCGCGCCGGCAACATGCTTCGTTCTCGCTTCTACGTTTGTCCTATCTGCGGCAACGTTGTCCATGCCCTTGGAGAAGGATCGTTCTCCTGTTGCGGAAGCCAGCTGATCTCCCAGGAAGCAGAAGAGCCCGACGAGCACCATAACGCAACCGTGACCTACCTCGACGGATCGTGGCATGTGCTGATCGACCACCCCATGACCAAGCAGCACTACATCAGCTTTATCGCCTACGTAACCTCGGGCGGCATCCAGCTCACCAAGCTTTATCCCGAGCAGGAGGCAGAGGTCCGCATCCCCGCAAACGGATCGGGATACCTTTACTTCTTCTGCAACCAGCACGGCCTGTTCCGCGTGCGCACCCCGCGCCGCCGCTAGGGAATCGCTGACTTTGCCATCGGGAGCGATTGGGATTGCAACTATTGGGCACTTCGCGGCGATGGGCTCGAGTAGCCGCGCCGCGGCCGGGAGAGCGCAGGCCCTCTGAGCTGCACCTTTCTCTCCGCCCCGCTCGCCCGTATCTGCCGTGCGCGCGGGGAAGTGCCCAAAAGTTGAAAACTCGACGGCAGCACGCCCCCGACTCGCCGGCCGGACGCTCCCGGCGCCCGGCAATCGGCGCTTCCCGAGGAAATCGCTGACCATTGCTCTTGGCGCGCGGCGTCGGCACCTCCGAAAACCCCATTCCCCGCCGCTCATGTTCGCGACATGCGGACTTCCCGGCTACGCCCTTGGGCGGGCGCGTCCCAAAGCAAGCCCCACTGCCGTGAAGGCGACAGCAAAAAGCAAGGTAACGCCCACATCGGTTCCCATGCGCAAGAGAAGCTCTTCGGTAATCGAAGGCGAGGTCAACGCAGCGGTAACGGCATCGTTCGTCCAGTACGCGGGCGAGAAGAGCGCGGCCGTCTGAACGGCGTCGCCCAAAAGCGCTATAGGCACCCACGCCCCTCCCAAAAACGAGGACACCATGCCTCCAAGGTTACCCAGAGCATTGAGCCCTTCCTCACGAAAGCCCAGCTGAGAGAGCATGAAGGCAAGCGCGAGCGGAACAAGGGAGAAGGCGAGCATCGCGCCGAGTGCAAGCGCGATCTGCGCTGCGCCCACACCGTTGGCAAGCGCCCCGCTCGAGATGACCCCCACCGCGCTCGTGAGCGCCCAGACGCACAGCACGAGCGCAAGACATGCTACGAGCACTCCGGCGCTCAAACGCCACGGGCGCGTGGGCGACACGAGCATGCGCCGGCGAACATCCTGCTCGCTTATCTTGGTGAGCACAAGGCCCACGCAGACCACAACTGAGCACACGATGGTGTACGTGCTAAAGCTCAAGTACGCTCGAAGCGGATACGAGGGCCCTCGCGACGACGAGACCTCGATCACCTCGGTATCGGCTCGCTCGGCGGTCGCAGCGGCAGCAAGCTCAGCAATCTGCGAAACGTCCGCCTCGGGCTCCAGCGACGCAGCAGCCCCGGCCAGCTGGACCCACTGCACCGCCTGTTGCTCAGCCAGCGCAGACGCCTGCGTGTAGCCGCCGTACGCGACCTCGACCTTCGGGAGCTCCTCCCCCGCACGCGCCGCCGCCAGGCAATCCGACCCGAAACCCTCCGGAACGATGACCACCGCGTCAACCGTGTTAGTGGCAAGCGCATCTTGCAGGGCGAACTCATCGTCTGCCACGTCCGTGACGTTGTGCATGCCTGCAAGATAGGCCTCAAGCGCCTGCGAGAGCGCCGAACCGTCGCGATCGACCACCGCCAAGTTCGCCGGCTCCGCCACATAGGTGGTGCCAGCGGTGTCCACATAGGTAGACCCGCCGGTGAGAAAGATTCCCAGAAGCGAAAGGAACACCACGTAGACACCCAGATAGATGGGATGCGCCAAGGCAATACCAAAGACCGATTTACAGATGCGCATAGCGTTGCCTCCTGAACAACGGCGCCGCGAGCGCGAAGAACACGACTCCCCAAGCGATGCAGGCCGCAAGGCGCGCGGCGAACGGCGCGAGCGATTCGTAGAAGTACAGGCTGTGGAACAGGTCGCAAACGAGCTTGGCCGGGTTGATCCACGCGGAGACCGGCACCGCGCGAGCGATGGCGTCGGCGAGCTTCATGGTGGGCTCGCCGTAAAGCCCCGCGAAGATGGAAAGGACACAGGTGAGGCCCGTAAGGATGCCCGATCCAGCAGAGGCACCCCCGTGGAGCGGAAGCGAGCCCACCAGCGAGCCGAGCCCCGCCGCCATGAACGCGCTACCGGCGATGCCAACCAGGCTGAGCACCTCGCGCCCCGCGAAGTCGATGTTCACCACGAAGCGGACATAGCAGAAGGCGACCGAGAGGAACACGACCGAAAGCAGCCATGACCCTGCGAGCGCGCCGGCAAGTTGCCGGACGCGGCTCACCCCGGCGATAGAGCGCCGCGCGGCGACGGCAGAGGCAGTGGGCCGGATGTTCGCCACGGCAAGCATGGAGAGCTGCGACGCGAAGAGCGCTGCCATGCCCATGAGGGCGTAATAGTAGCGCACCGTCTCGTCGGGCGTGCCCCGGGTGAGCGACACACGCTCCGAGCCAGCCTCGAGCGAGAGCGCGCGAGCCACGGCCGCGGGGTCGGCGAGCGCGGCGGGATCAGATGCGGCAACCTCCTCGATCAGTGCCGCCGACTGCACGTAAGAGCTTGCGAGCGTCTCTAAGATGGACCGATTGATGCCGTAGGACCGGCCGCGTTCACCTTGGTGGGCGTCGGAGGACTCGGGCGCGACCGTAAGGTGCGGAACGCCCGCCTCGTCGACCTCGAACGTGCCGTCTACCTCGCCCTCCTCAAGAAGTGAGCGGGCCTCGGCCGCATCATCTACCTCCCGCACGGCCACGAGCGCATCGTCACCCGATGCAAGGCCATCGATGACCTGCGAGAACGTTGATTCTTCCCATGCGCCATCTGCTACCACCGCCACGGGCACGGCGTCGACCGTACCGTCGGTGCGCATGCTCGAGAACATGAACATGAACAGCGTTGCCATGAGGATGGGGAACGCCAGCGCCCACACGATCGCCCCCGGCGTGCGCAGGAGCATCTTGACGGTGGCTTTGAACGTACTTCTCATGTGAGCCCCTAATCGCGCAGTTCGCGGCCAGTAAGCTCGAGGAACACGTCGTTCAAAGTGGGTGGCTCGGCCCAAACGCGCCCGGGCACGATGCGCGCCGCCCCCAACACGCCGAGCACATCGACGAGGTTGTGCGGGCTCGCCTCGCAGCGGACCGTAAGCTCCCCATCGGCGAACGCGGCGTCGATCACATGCGGGAGGGCGCGCAGGCGCTCGAGCACGCGAGCGGGAAGCTCAGAAAGTTCTACCACGATTTTCTCGCCCGTAGATACCATGCGCTTGAGCTCTTCATTGATGCCCTGCGCCAGCACGCGCCCGCGATCCATGATCATGATCTGAGAGCAGATCTGCTCGACCTCTTCCATGTAATGGCTGGTATAGACCACCGTTGCGCCCTCGTCGCGCAGGCCCTGGATGCCAGAGAGAATGGCGTTACGGCTCTGCGGGTCCACGGCGACCGTGGGCTCATCGAAGAAGATGAGCTCGGGCTTATGGGCGATGCCGCAGGCGATGTTAAGGCGGCGCAGCAGGCCACCCGAGAGCTTCTTCGGGCGGAACCGCACGTAATCTCCGAGGTCGACGAACTCGATCGCCTCGTCTACCAACGTCCGGCGGCGGGCGCGGTCGCGCACGTAGAGCGAGCAGAAGAAGTCGACGTTCTCGCGCACGGTGAGCTCCTCGAGCACCGCGACCTGCTGCGGCACCATGCCGATGCGCCGCTTGAGGTCGTAGCGCGTGGGCGCCATGGCCTCTCCGAAGAGCTCGATGGAGCCGCGGTCGTAGGTGAGAAGTTGCAGCATGCAGTTGATGGCCGTGGTCTTGCCGCTGCCGTTGGGGCCGAGCAGGCCGAATATCTCGCCCTGCTTGATGGACAGATCGAAGTGGTCGAGCGCAAGCAAATCTCCGTAACGCTTGACGAGGCCGGTAACACGAACGATATCCACAGGCTCCTCCTCGTGGTCGGACGACCGGATGGTCGAGTGGTCGGATAAGCGGTCGGGCAGTTGATAGATGGACTCGCAATCTTGCGTGGACGCGACGGCAGGCGCGGGCAGACGAGGCCTCGCAGGCGGCGAGCGGGCGCGCGCAACGGGCGCGGCTTCGCAGCCGGCGCAGCTTCGCAGCCGGCCGTTGCGGCACCGCGGCGACACACGAAATCGCGCCGGCGGGCTGCCGCGCTGCGGACAGCGGCCCCGCGTTGCCACCCATAATGCATAAGAGCGCTTCCCGCAACTAGTGACAAATGTCACGAAGTATCGTTTTCGCAGGTACGTTGATTGTGCTGAGATGCAAGGCCGGCGCGGTCCCATCACCTTTGCCGCGCGACTTCGCGCATTTGCTACTATGGAGCGCATGGAACGAATGACCGACAAATGCGCCGTATTCATCGCCTGCCTCGTGTGCCTGCTCACCGGGGACGCACTCGCGGGCGAGGCGGGAGGGGCCGCGTTGCTTTCTGCACCGGGCGTCGCCATGGTGCTGCTCGCCATCTCCGCCGCAGCGCTCGAGCACGCGCTCCCCGCACGGCTGCGAGCGGTCGCGCCGATCGCCTATGGCGTCGTCGCGCTTGCCGCCCAACCGGGCCTTTACTTCATGCCCCTTGCGCTCTATGACGCCATGCGCGAAATCCACGAGCCGGGCGTCGTTCGCGGCGCGCCCGGAATCGTCGCAGGCTTGCTTGCCGTAGCCGTGGTGGCCTGGCGCCCGCAGTTTTCGTCCATTCTCCTCGTCCTCGCTTCATGCGGGCTCGCCACGCTGCTCGCCCTGCGCACCAACCGCCTGCTCGCGCGGCTCGGCACCTTCAACCGCATACGCGATGACCTTGCCCTCAGGACGCGCTCGCTCCAAGACCGTAACCGCGCGCTCGAGGCCAAGCTCCACCATGTGCAGCACGCCGGAGGCGCCCCGGGAACCGCTGGCTTCTCCACAGCGGCCGGCACGTCTGCAACTGCCGGCACGCCTGCGCGCTCAGCAGGCCTCTCTAGCATGGACGCACCGGCCGAGGCGGATCTTCATTCCGCGGCCCTTGAGCGACCCGCCGCGTTCAGCTGTCTCACCGATCGGGAGTACGAGGTCGCGCGCCTTGTGGCCGACGGACTCGACAATCGCGAAATCGCCGCTGCGGCCTATATGGGCGAGGGCACGGTGCGCAACCACATCTCTTCGATTCTCTCCAAAATGCAGCTTAGCAACCGCACCCAGCTCGCCGTGTCGTTCTGGCGCGCCCACTACGAGGCGTGAATCCGGGCCCGCCCGCAATCTGCCTCCGCGCGATTCGCAAGCACCCAATACGTGAATCGCAGACACCCGGTGTTGGCGATTCATTCGCCGCGAACGCGCCGCTGCCGCGAGGGTCATTCCCCGCGGCGGAAGGAGCGCGACATGGGCACCGCCACAAGCGCCGTCGCCACCGCCGCCAGCGCAGCGACGAACCACGGGCTCGCAAGGTCAAACGCTGCGCCGTATGCTATCTGCCCCGCGGGAGTAGCCAGATTGCCGAACATCATCGCGAGCCCCATCACTTTGCCGGTGAGCTCGTCCGGCGTCTCCATCTGCAGATACGACGTCATGAGGATCGACGCGGCCATGCAGCACACCATCACCCAGAGATAGCTCGCGAGCATACCCGCGAACGCAACGTAGGGCTCCCCTGCAACGAGTAGCACAATCGCTACGGCCCCGATGCCTGCCGCCGCAAGCCCGACGAGGCGCGGCGTGGCCTTCACCGTGAAGCGCTCCGGCATGAACACCACGAGCGCGCCGCCCAGAAGCCCACCCACGGCAAGCGCCCCCTGTGCGATGCCCATGAGCTGGTTCGAGAGTCCAAGCGACTCGGTCACGATATAGGGCGTGCCGATGTTGATGAACGACGACCCGAAGAGGTTTATCAGCGTGGCAGCGGCGATAATCTGCCAGAGCACAGGCCGTGTGCGCAGGAAATGCAGCGCGTCGCGGATGTCGCCGGCGGCTGTGCGCAGCACGCCCTCGGTCCGGGCCGGCGGCTCGTACGGAATGTGCACGAATGCAAGCACCAGCGCGCTCGAGATGGCAAATGACACCGCCGCGACCACTACGATGGGCGCCAAGCCAAAAAATCCGAACACCATGCCGCCGATCACCGGCCCGCCAATACCCGTAATCATGCTCACCTGGTTTGCGATGGCCGTGGCCTGCGGAATGCGCTCGGTGGGGACCACGAGCGGGAGGGCAGACTGCACACAGGGGTGGTAGATAGCCTGAGCCGCGAAGGCGACCATAAGCACGAACACGGTGATTCCCACGAGGTGCTGGGACCCCGAACAGGCAAGGTAGCCGAGCATGATAAGCGCGAGAACGGCGTCGAGCGCGGCCATGACCCCGCGCTTGCGGGTACGGTCGGCAATGACGCCGCCCACCGGCGACAGGGCGATATAGGGAACAAAACCGGCTGCGACCACTCCCCCGTACAGCGTGCCCGATCCAGTCAGGTTGAGCAGATGGAGCGGAAGCACGAACTGCAGAATCTCAATGCCAAGGAGCGAGAACACCTGCGCCACCACGATGGCGCGAAACCCCGGCGTAAGCAAACGGCTTTGGGAACCGGTTTTTGGCTCGTCATGAAGCACCTGCGGCACCTCGTGCGGAGCCCGCGCTGTTCTGTGCCTTCTTTCCATGGTACATTCCTTTCTCTTTCATACATTCGGTTGGTATGTAAACACGGTCGAAAGAAAGCCGCTTGTAGCGGCTTCCTCCCGCGATTACAACCATACGGGGCTGGCGCGGTTGCATCCACCAACCACTGGTTGCAAGATGAGATGCTACGAATCCGCCTCCCTGGGGCAACCAGCAGGTTCCTCCCCGGCGGCAGCGGGGCTCGCGGCTGTTCCGGTGGCGGGCCCTTCCTTGGAAGCTGCGGCGGTAGCCGGGCTGGCCTCCGTACCCGCAGCGGGCTCCTCCCCGGAAGCCACAGCGACAGCGGACCCCTCCCCGGCCGTCGCTCCAGCAACGGGCTCCTTCCCGACGACCATGCCAGCAGCGGGCCCCTCCTCGCCGCCTGCCCAAGGCTCCTTCTGCGCCCAGCGCCAGCTCGCCCAGCCCTCTTCCTCCGCTACCTTCCCAACGCGTTTTTGGTCAAGGGATTTCCAGTCAACCAAATCGACGCCGACCGCATGCGAAACGCGCAGGAACGTTTGGACGCGGCGCTGGTACGCCTCGCGATCGTCTGCCGGCAACGGGTTGAACATTGGCACGAGCCAGAGATTCGCCAGGAGTATCAGCACTTCAGCTACCTCGCGCGGGTGCTCAGCGGCGATGGACCCATCCGCCATGCCCTCGCGAATCACCGGCTCAACATAGCGGTGCGCCGTATCCATGGCATCAACGAACTCCTGCGCGATGAGGCGCGGGTTCTGGACGGGGTCAGATGAAGGCTTCATCGCGTGCCACATATCGACCGAAGGACCCTCGGAAGACGCCTTGTCGAGAGCGCGAAACTTCTCCAAACCCGTAAGCGAACGGTCGGCAAGAATCGCATCCGATCGCTCGTACACCGGCCTGTTCGCCCTCTCGAACACGGCCTCGAAAATCTCCTCTTTGCTCTTGAAATGATGGTAGACGGCACCCTTGGTTAGGCCCCCAAGCCCATCGACGATATCCGCCATGGTGGTGTGCTCATAACCCTTCGTATAGAAGAGCTCTTCGGCCACATCGAGAATGCGGCGAACGGTCTCCTCGGGATACTTGTTGCGCGCCATCGACGCCTCCTCTTGCGCGGCAAGGCACCTGCATGCCACGCCCCGCTCAAAGCCCACCGGGCCTCTCTCGCGACCCGCCCTCACCGGACCTCTCGCGATCTACTCACACGCTGTAGCCACATTACATACCATTAGTATGTAAGTGTCAACTGCCATATGCGAACGCCGCGGTCCCTTTCGGCTATTCACCCTAGGAAAACACTGATTATTGGACGCCGAGGGCATCCCGCCAAGAGAGATTTCACTTTTGGGCACTTACCCGCACTGCGGGCGAGTACGGGCGAGCGAGGGGGAGGGAAAGGCGCAGCTCAGGCGGCCGGCCTCTCCCGGACGCGGCATGGCTACCCGGGCCCTCCGCCCCAAAGTGCCCAAAAGTTGCAATCCCGATCGGCCCGAAGATAAAGTTAGAACCGTTCCGTTAGCCTGGGCTCACGCCCCGAATGTCGAGCGAAGCGAGAGCCATGTCACTGCATCCTGCCACACACCGGACCGAGGCCCCCATGCGCGAGCCCCTGCCGGCTGATGAAACGCACACACCGGGTGTGCACGATTCGGGCAATGCGCTAACGCATGATGTGCGCTGCGGGGAGAACGCTGAAACGCGCTCGCCCGGCCTGCACGGTTCACGAGAGGAGGCTTTGCGCCGAAGGACGCTCGCCATGCTCGCAGAGCGCGGGCTGCTCATGCAAGCACCTGATGGCACCCGTCGCAATCGCAACCGTAACCACCAGCACTTCGAACACACGTGTGACGCACAACAGCAAAACGTAATAGAGGCAGAACCACTCACCATCTACCACCAACCGGCATGGCGCGCCATCGATCCCGAACGCAAGCCGCAAGCACTCATGGATGCCTCCGCACGTCAGCGCGACCTCGTTGCCCTTGCCCACGCCACGCCCGCAGCAGAGGCGGACCAATGCGCCGCCTGGGTTGAGCGCGTCTTCCTCCGCATGGGGCTCGGCGTAGTTACCGGCGATGCGTCCGCCCTCTATCACGCCTGGTGCCAAAGCTCCGACACGCGATGTCTTCGCGTGGGCATGATCGTCGCCGTACCCGCACACCCCTATGGCGCGGGCGGGCGCTCATGGGGTCATGTTGGTCTTTATCTTGGCGACAGCCGTGTGCGGCATTGCACGGACGGACACCTCGCAGACGCCCCACTCGAGTTGTGGACGTCGGTATACGGAGTCATGGCCGAACCGCGCTGGGGCTGGCTCGGCGGTATCGCGCTCGGTTCATAGACTCGATCGTTTTGCACTCAGTCCCATAAACGTTCGCATTGCCGATGGAGCGCCGGTTGATGGCGATGGCGCGGGCGAGGGAACCTAACCGGTACAGCGCTCCCTGCCGGTTATGTGCAGCCTGCGACGCCACCCCCGGCAGCAGGCCGGCTACCAGTACCGCCCCGGCAGCGAGCCAGCTCATGTCGCGGCCCCATCCCAAGCATCAGTGCGCAAAAACTTGTCGAGTGCTGCGCACAAACTTGCTGAGTGCCCGGAAATGCGTAACTTCGGCAAAGTTGTGCGCAGCACTCGTCAAGTTTTTGAACCCGATCGGCCATGGACGCCGCTCGGCTACATAGGTCACTCGGCCATGCGAGCCGCTCAACCATATAGGCCACTCTGCCACGTGCGCCGTCCGGCGACGGGCTCCGCTCGGCCATGGGCTCCGCTCGGCCATGCGCACCGTTTAGCAAGGCCGTGCGCACCTACCCCGGCATTCCCTTGACTCGCACGCCTTTCCCAATAAACTAATAGTTGATAGTTTAAGAAAGGAGTGGCATGGGACGGCCAGCGGGACCAACGCGCGACACCAAGGCCCTTATCTGCGAGCGAGCGCTCGACCTATTCGCGGAAAAGGGCTACACCGCCTCGACCATGCGCGACATCGCCCATGGGGCGGGGATGAAGGATGCTTCTCTCTACAACCATTTCTCCAGCAAACGCGACCTGTTCGACGCGACGGTCTCGTTGCAGCTCGAGCGGCTCACAAGCCTGCTGCGCAGCCACCAGGCCCTCGCTCATCCCGAGGACAGCACGGCAGCATATGCAACCGACGACCCCAACCAGCTGCTCTCGACCGTCCTCGCCAGCTACGAGCCGTTCTTTTCAGATCCGGCCATCATCAAGCTGCGGCACATCCTCGAAGCGGAGCGACACGCCGACCCAAGCATCTCCCAACTCTACCGCACGATATTCATCACGAGGCCAATCCAGCTGCAAGGAGCGATTTTCGCCCAGCTCATCGCACGCGGATACCTCGGTCCCTGCGATACGGAGCTTGCCGCCCGGCAATTCCACGGAGCGGTGTTCCTAGCGCTCTCAGAGGAGATGCCGTGGGACGACGCCCGCCGGTTTATCGCCAAGCACCTCGACGCATTCCAAAGTGAGCACCGCATTCGAAAGGAGCGCGCATGAGCACCGCCGTCGTCTACTGCTCCCAAACGGGGTACACCAGGACCTATGCTCGATGGCTCGCTGAGTCGCTCGGCACGGAATCCCTTCCATTCGAGAGGCGCGACGAGGCGGCGACGTCCGGCGCCGATACGCTCGTCTTCCTCAGCTGGTTCCATGCCGGCGGGCTCAAGGGCGCGAAATGGCTGCGCGGCCTCATGGATGCGCAGCCGGGCAAACGCTATGTCGTCGTCGGCGTGGGCGCGTACCCCATGCCGAGCGAAGACTGGCCGCAGAGCGATACCGACGAGGCGTTTGAGCGCGCCTTTCCCCGCGAGCGGTACTCCGCGCTCAAGCACTTCTATTGCCAGGGCGGCTTTGATTTTGACCGGCTTTGCACGCTCGACAAGCTGGCCATGCGGGCGTTCTTCCGCATGCAGGCCAAAGCAGCCGAAACCGATCCGCGCATCGCCTTTGCCCTCGAGTCCATGAAGCAAGGATTCGACGGCACGAACCGCGCTTACCTGAAACCGGTCCTCGACTATCTTGGAGCCTGATGGCGCGACATGCTGGCACATGGTCGATTGTTCCGCAGTTCAGGCATTTAGCCCTTGCTTGCGACCACAAGGCACCCCGTGAGCCCAATCCGGCTCCAGCGCACTCGCTGGAACCATGTGCCCAGAATCGTGCGGAGCTCCGCCTCCGAGTAGATGCGCACGTCCCCCTCGTGAGAGAACGGCATCCAGGCATTCATCACCGCGCGTGCGGGCGCTGGCTGCCACACGTCGCCCAGTACCAGCGCCCCGCCTTTTCTGAGAACGCGCCACATCTGAAACGCCGCACGGTCTGGATCGGGATAGTGATGAAACGAATCATTGCATACCACAAGGTCGAAGGCTCCATCATGAAAGGGCAGACGCTCCGCATCGGCCTCGCGGACCTCCGCCCTGCCCGCAAGGCGTGCCCGTGCACGCTCTACCATGGCAGGCGAAAGATCGACGCCGGCAAGGCGGCAGGAAGGGAATGCGCCTAGTAGCCGCTCGGACAGCATCCCGGTACCACAGCCCACGTCCAGCACGCTTGGAACGGGAATACTTTCCATCGCTCGGCGCGCTTCCTCGAGAATGCAGGGATAGAGCGCTCGGGCATGGTCCCCTTGCATACCCTCGTCGTATATCGGCGCTTGCTCGTCAAAAGCCGCTTTTGAACGAGCTTTGAGCTGCTCCGGAGCGAGCTTGCTGCTCCTGCGCCCCTGCGCGCTGAACCGCTGCGGGGCCGGCGCTTCTCCCTTGCGCCCGCGCGCGCTAGATCGCCGCGAGGCTGGCGCATCTCCCCCGCGCCCGCGCGCATTGAGTCGCTGTGGGGCTGGCATTTCGCCCTTCTCCTCGCGTGCGTCGAGCTGCCCCGAGTCCGCTGCTCCGCCCACGCCCGCCTGTCTGTCGATACCCTCGTCCATCTCTCATCCTTTCTGTTGAACATTGCTCAATCATTACGTGCAAGAAAAGCCCAAGCCTAAGGACTCGGGCAAATCTCCTATCCTTTGCGCTCGCCGATGTGCCGGAACTCCTTCATAAGGGCCGCTACGTAGCGGCGCGCCGCCCGCCTCGTCTGCTCACCCAACTCGTGCCCATCCGACGCAAGCCCGATGCTTCCGTATACGAGCATTCCGGCAAGCATCTCGGCATCGGGCGCCGGCATGCCGCGCGTTGCCGCATCGCGCTCGAGCGCAGCGGTCAGGCTGGGCCGCACCGCTTCGCAGATGCCAAGAGAGAGCCTCTCGTGAAGCGCACCGTGCTCGCTCGCATGGAAGAAATCGGCATACGGGAACGCTTCCCTCTTAGTTCCCAGGTCGAAGGCCAGGTCAAGCTGCTCATCCAGCGAGAGCGAGCGGTCGGCAAAAATCGAGCAGAACCGTTCCGCGCACTGGCGTGCGTACTCCTCAATCGCCGCATCAAAGAGCGCCTGCTTGGAATCGAAATAGTGGTACGCGAGCCCCGATGCCACGCCCGCCTCCCGCGCGACCGCACGAACCGACACGTTGTCATAGCCTTTCTCGGCAAACAGCCGCATGGCGCATGCCAAAAGCTCGCGTCTGCGCTCCTCGGGATCTTTAACCGTTCGGGCCATACCATCGCCTCCTTGTCAGGCCTCATGGTAGTCCTCGATTGAGCATTGGTCAATAATGGGATCCATAATCTCTCACTTAAGTTCAGAAGTGATGTATATATACATATGAATGAGGTATATTCGATATATCTTCTATATAGCTGAGGTGATTGCTATGGCAACGACAACTATTACTCTGGATGATATCGTCAAGCAAGAAACAACGGAAATCCTCGACAGCCTTGGTCTTTCGCTCAGCGGGTACTTCAATCTTGCTGCCCGTCAGCTCATCATCAAGCGCCGCATTCCATTCGATATCGAAGCGCCCGATCCCGCGCCAAACGAGGCAACACGTCGCGCAATGGTGGCAGCCGAAGCAAGGGAACTCGGCATCATTCCCGATGATACGCCGGCTTTCACCGACGTCGATGACCTTCTCGCTTACCTTGACGAGGCGTAAACATGTTCGAGCTGAAACCTGAGCCGCAATTTATCGCCGACTATCGGCAGGTGATGCGAAAACACCCTGCATTAAAATCGGAACTCAGAGCCGCTCTTCGAGAACTTGCCGCCACGGGAACGCTTCCCGCAATGTACCGGCTTCACCAGCTTGCCAATCCGGGAGGAAACTACAACGGGCACATGGAGTTCCATCTCGCCGACGGCATGGTTGACGTCCTTGTCCTATTCATGCGCCACCGCTCCAACCCTGTTATCAGGCTTGTGCGCATGGGATCGCACCAAGAGCTGTTTCAGGGCCCGCTGAAATAGCAAACAGAAGCACGAATTAAGAAGAAAGAAGCATCGCTGACACTAGAAATGAACGTCACAACCCGTACCCTCCGATGGAAAGGGCTCGTACGCGCATGGTACGCTTGACGGACAGCCTTGATTCTCCTCAGGATGAAGGGCGATGACCCCGTCCCGGCTCGGCTCGCCTTGGTCCCGGCTCGGCCCGGCTTGCCCCGCCGGCTCGGCCCGGCTTGCCCCGCCGGCTCGGCTCGGCCCGCCTTGACTGAAAGGAACTGCCATGGCTCGCATGCAGATTGCGCAGATGTCGTTTGCCAAGGTCTATCCACTGCTCGTGCAGAAGGCCGAACGCAAGGGCCGTACTAAGGAGGAGGTCGACCAAGTTCTCTCCTGGCTTACCGGATACGATGCGGCGGGGCTTCAGGCACAGCTTGAAGCGGATGCCACCTACGAGCAGTTCTTCGCGTCAGCGCCGCGGCTCAATCCCAATCGTTCCCTTATCACCGGCAAAATCTGCGGCGTAGACGTCTCTGCGATTAAAGATCCGGTCGAGCAGAATGCGCGCTATCTGGACAAATTGGTAGATGAGCTCGCTCGCGGGCGCGCCATGGAAAAGATCCTACGGTCATAGCCGTCGTAAAGCCATCCCCGGCGACCGCCGCGCCGGCGCTCCTCCGGCGGCGTCATTCCTGGAAGTTGGTTCGCTGGGCGAACGATCGGCCCTGGTTCTCGCCCGAATGAGTCAAAACAGACCCGTCCCATTTTGACCATTTCCATCAAAATCATCGTTGACCTGCGCCGCGCGCTTTCAGACGACCGGGCGCTTCGCCGCCTCCACGCAAAGGAGAACGACGAGCTCCAGGCTCACATGGAGCGGGAAGTTGCGAGGACGTTCATCCAGATCATGCCCGCGCTCGCTGTGATCGCCATCTTCGCCGGGGCGCTCGTGAGCCTTGAGTCCATGGCAGCAGCTGCCGCAACGCTCGTGTTTCTCTCGGTGGCCCTGCTCGTGGTCAAGCTATCCTACAAGATCCGCCTGCAGGGCGAAATCGGTGACGATGTGGAGTAGCGGGCGCTTCACCATACCGTGATGCCAAGCTATAACAGGTAGGCCTCGAGCACCTTGACGAGGAACTCCGTTGCCCCCGCGCCGGCAGCATCGTCGTAATACGAGCGGAATCGGTCGTCGGCCAGGTACATCTGCGCCAAGCCTCGATGCGCCTCGGGCGTGTAGCGCCCGGCACCCCAATGCCCCTCGATCCACTGTGCATGCATGTGCGCGAGCCGCCGCGCTTCCTCGCTCGCCGGGTCACCCGTTGCCATGGCAATCGCGAGCTGCCTGTTAATTTCATCGCCCAGCTGCTCGAGCGAATCCCATTCCTCGCGCGAAGCGGCCCGCAAGCGCTCATTCGCCGCATCTACCGCTTCATCGCCCCAGCGCGCCCGTGCCTCGTGACCATACGCACGCTCGTTCTCCGCGATCCTTTCGCCCTTCAGCGCCTCGAAGGCATCGTTCTCGTTCATCTGCTCGATCCTTTCGATTGTGGCAATTGCCGCTTCCGTGCGTTCAATCGCCTCGTCCAGCGAATCTCTCTGCGCGCTCAGAGTAAGAAGGTGCGCATGGAGCACATGGCGGAGATCTCCCTCATCGTTCTCTAGCAAGCTGTGAATCGTAGCCACCGGCAAGCCGCAGGCCCGCATGGACAGGATGTACGCCAAGCGCTTGGCATCGCTGGCGGCGTACACACGATACCCGCTCTCCGCGCGCGAAGGACGGAGTAGCCCCTCCTCCTCGTAGTACCTGAGCGTGCGCGCGCTCACGCCGGCGAGCTTGGCCAACTGGCCCACCGTATAGCTCGCGTCGCTGCGCCCCATACCTCGTTTTCCCATGCCACACCTCCCTGCAACCATAGTGCACCTTGCCGCAGCGGAAAGGTCAAGCATGGGACGGCTGACGCCCCAACCTCCCTCTCTTCAATACATCGAGCGCACATAGACATACCGGCCGCGCGATTTACCAACCACGCGCCCCAATGCCCCCTCCTCTTACAAGGTTTCAACTTTTGGGCACTTAACGTGCGCACCGCCGAGTGCAAGCAAAATTGCCCGAAAGAAAAGCGCTGGTAGAACGGTTGATGGCCATTAGCAAACCCGGCTTATACTCGGGGCCCTCTCGATAAAGTGCCCAAAAGTTGCAATCTCGTATGCGCTTGCATCCGGAGAGCGACTCGCAGGCGTTTTCCAGGCCGCCAGCCGACAAGCATGGTGCTCGCGATACAGCGCCCACCGCGTTGCGATGGGCGCCGGCATCAGCTATTCCCTGTCGAGCAGCTGGCCCATCGCTACCGGGTCGTCTGCGTCGAGCGGCGTGACCACTGGCTTGCCGTCGGCGTCTACCAAAACGGTGATGCCGCTACCGCCCGTCATGTTGGAAGACATCAGCAGGTAGTTCACCCCGGTTTGCGTGTCGACAATAATCTTGCGAACGTTGGTCACTCCCTGGGAGTAGACCTCGACGAAACGATCGTGTGCCATGGTTGTTCCTTTCCGTAGATGGACAGCAGCAATCGCACTGGGCATTTCCCACACCCAGGAGATTCCACGAAGCGAAGGCTGGCTCGAGACGAGGTGGCTCGGACCTAGAGGCAAAGCAAGCCGAAGCGAGGCGACGCAAGCGCGCGGCAAACCGGGGACGGAGCCTTTCTCGCCGATGGGCCATCACCCTATGAATCTGACGACGATGCCGGCGGCTCCCCACCCGCAGCAAAGCCCTACGATAATCATCAGAACAGTGAGCGCGATCCTCCGCGCGACCCAGTGCTCGCCGGCGCGCTGGTTGAAGCGGCTATTCACATCGGGGTCTTCGCCCGCTAGGTACGCCTCCACCGACTGGTACGCGTACAGCTGGTTGTCATGACGCATCTTGTCGACTCGGAACGCAGCAACCGATGCGGGAGCGAACAGAACCACGGCGGGCATCACGATGCACGGGACGTCTAGATCCATGATGATTCCGGCTATCACCCACACCAAGCAGGCAAGACCGAATACCGTCATGATGATTCCAAGACGACGCATCCTCTTCGAGCCCACGGCAAGGGCCTCGCGCATCTCAGGCGAATCCTCCCTCACCAGCGCATCGATGCTCACGCCAAAGATATTGCTTAGGAGGAGCAGGCTCTGCACGTCGGGATATGTTCGATCCGTCTCCCAGTTGGAGATCGTGTTCCGTGTTACGAATACTGCCTTCGCCAGCTCTCCCTGGGACATCCCCAGCCGCTCGCGATGCTCCTTGATGCGCTTTGCGAGTTCCACGCGGATCCCTTCCCTCCAACTGCGTAGGCACCAGACCGGGCCACTGTAGCACCCAAGCGCTTTACCGTACGTGCAGCCATGCGAAAATAGCATGCCAAAAGTCTTTGGCAGCCGCGCTGAACTGGAAGCTTTGTGAAGCACAAAGCTTCGATATAAAGCAAAAGGACCCCTGATGGGAGCGATGGCTCAATTGATGAAATGCATATTATGATGGATGTTCATTGCTTTGAATGACGAAGAACGGCCTTGGCCCCGTCCTTCATCTCGGACGAGGCGAGCATCGGAAGTCCGAGGGGTAACCAAACGATGCGGGTAGCTCATTGGCACCAACAAGGTCACCCGAATTCTTCGCTCAGCCAACCATGAAAGCACGGACACTTCGATTACGGATTCGCCTGGCGAGCCCTGCTGCACGAATAAGTTTTTCAACCACTGTGAAATGACCCTGCCTAAGGTTGCAAAGTATCAGCCAATAATCAAAGCGCTGGACCGCAATACTGCAGCGTTCAAAAGCCCCTTCTTTGAGCATTGTCGAACGAATGACCCTATAAAGACTCATCTTCTCTTCGCGAGACACAGCGCCTTTGTCCAACAGATTTAAAAGGCTGATGTACAGGCTTGCCTCTCCGACAGAAGCAGCCTTGATGCATGCCCCTCCCCATTTGCTTGCGTACTCCGTAAGTCCGCGCGATACCACTACAACGTCGTCGAGCTGCCGCCTTCTAAAACGGCTCGTGCTTGATGATCCGTTATCGCGGTAATAATATAGCGGCTCATTTATTTGCACCAGGCTCTCGGATCGATCGATTATGGAAAGCAGCTGGAAGAGGTCCTCACCATGCACTAGCCCTTTGTACGCCCCATAGTCAGAATCCATGTCTATGCGGCAAAGCCGCACGGCTTTGCCGCATAGATTGTTGAAGCACCCACGACAGACGCATTCCTTCACCTTCGCATACCTTTTATCGCGATACTCGCCAGGCCGTAGCCTCACTCTTTGTGAAACCGAGAAGTCGGGCACCCTTGAAAAGGGGAATGAAACGATGTCCGCCCCCGTGCGCTCAATCTCCCTAGCTAATACCATGAGCGCATCGTCTCGCAACAGGTCGTCTGAGTCGAGAAAGACCACATACTCACCTCGTGCGTACGATATCGCTATTCGGCGTGCCATGAGTGGGCCTGCATTTTCCTGGCGGAGAACCCTGAAACGCAGCCTGGAATCAGCAATTCCACTCAGTATTTCGCGGGTTCCATCCGTGGATCCATCATCAACGACAATCGCCTCAAAGTCGTCAAATTGTTGCAAAGCGACAGAATGAAGCGTTTCTTGAAGATATCGCTCCGCATTGTAGGCAGGAATAACTATGGAGAACAGCGGGTTTGTTCCAGCATTTTCCATTTTATTCACACGCTCCGTCCTAATCCATCTTGAGGCTGCGCGCCCCTGGCCCATGAGCAAACCCGTCTGCACGCGCAGCGCTCGCCCACAATTGAGGCGGTAGAGCCGCTAACCGCGTAGACACCATCGGTGACGAGGGCATAGCGGCGATAATCTCGTCATAGGGGGAGTCCAAAAGCTCGACGGACAGGACGAGGCACAAGATAGCTGACCAAGCCCACCTCGTCTGCGAAAACAGAAAGCACGACCCTCGGTACAGGCTCCTGGATTTCGCGAACCAGCATCTCCGCCACTTTATATAGTGCTCCTCGCAAAGCATGGAAGCATCGAACGGAACTGATTCGGACAACAAGGCTGAATTCCGCACAGATGGACATCTCACGCCCACCGGCGTATGCACGAGGCGCTAGCGCGCATGCCTTCAACGCACAGCACCCCATGGAAAAAAGCCCGGCGGCCAAGCTGCATCGGCTTTGAACATCCGGTCTCGCTTCTGGCATTGCTGCGGCGGACACCCAAGCCCCCTCTTCTCCGGTTGGTACTCCTGTACTCCCGGATAGGGAGTACATTTCTGAATCCGTAAATAACGACATTATACGTCACCCTTTTAGTGCCTTACAGACAAATGACCTGCTCTACGAGATTTGGCACCTGCTCCGATGCGCTCGAAAGCGATGGGCGAAAAGATGCGCTTTGTGACGCCACGAACAACTTCGCCCACCCATGAAAGCGGGCTATCGCCCGACGGCTGAGCCCCCTTCACCCTGCCTTCACGCAACCGCTTATTGAAATCAGAGGCGGCCAACTCAAGGCGCCTCACTGCCTGCAAGCTACTTCAAGCTCCTCTGGAAACACGTGTCATCTGGGACCCGTAGCAGGCATAATAACTTCAGATGATAAAACCCTGGAGCTTGCACCGATTTATGCATGACGCAGCCCGACGAGACGCCCAACCACTCGAAGGGAGTCGCGGTTAACCATGTAGTAGAGCGTTAGCACCACTAAGAAGGCAATAGGAGCATCGAAAAGAACGATCGACACCTCAAAGAAAGCTGCAAGGAGAACTTCTGATGCAAGCTGCCGACGAACGCTTACCCCGTAGAGGCGGAGTAATAAGGCTTCGGATGCAACGCTACGCACGGCAATACAAACGACGACGCTCAGCGCCGCCAAATGCACGTTATCGAGCAGAAAAATGCTCATGGCGGCAAGGGAACTCGAAGCGAACATCGTCAGAAGGTTGACCACAAGAAGGTAACCCTCCTTCCGGAGCGCCTTAAAGTAGGTACCGCAAAGCAGGTTCATCTTGCAATCGAAAAAACAAATGGGCAGCAAAATCGCCAGAAAATCAACGCTCGCCAAGTATTGCGGAAGCCACCAGGCAATCAGCAGGCGCACCGGAAAGTAGAGTAGATAGCCAAGGGGAAGCACGGCATTGAGCACCGCCCGCATTTCGCCTACAGCACGGGCCGCCCCGCCATCTCCCAAACGCCGAATCATCGGCAAGAACACAGTGGACAACTGCGACACAAACGAGAGAAAGAACATGACAATCGAGGTCGAAAACGAAAAGACCCCAAACACGGCGACGCCCCATCGTGCATCCACCATTGATCTGGCAACTCCCACAATAAGCTGGTCTGCTTGATAGGCCACCATGACCTTGAAGCCTGAGCGTACGTCGGCGATGATGTCGCGCATTGCTCCCTTCCAATCCGCGCGCGTCCCGTTAAGCAGACTTCGCATGTAAAGGCATACAAGCACCAGGAAGCCCAACTGGGAAAGCATCGACGTGACGATCAGCTGCACATATCCCAGTGCACCTCCTGACAAGAGCCCCAGCAGCATCGCAAAAAACGCAATCCGACATGCCATACCGACCTTGGACTGAACATGGGTAAGATTAACGCTTTGGAGCAGAAACGACATGAACGTCGTTATATTACATATGACGCCGTTGACCATCACCGCCACCACTACAATCAGCCGCTCTGGAGAACCCCACCATGCAACGACAAGCGGAACGGCAAGTATCGCGAGCAGAACGGTTTGCGAAAAAGCCACCAAAATCAGCTCGCCGCGAAACGTATGGCAATTGACCTCGCTGAGATGTTTGCCTGCCAACCGCAGAACCAGGCCGTCGTTCACGCCAAGCATGGCAATCCCGGTATAGCCGGAATAGAGCGAGAACAGTTGCCAATAGCCGTAATCGCCTACCCCCAGCGCCTTGGGAACCACAAGCGAGGTGAGCACTGCCGACACAAGGTTCAACGCCTGAGCCGCCGTCGCAAAGAACAGGTTTTTCCGGATGCCTCCGCATTCCTCAAGCCTAAACATGCTCACGGTACCTTCAACTTAATCAGCACTTCGAGCTCCGCTTCTTTGCCCATTCGGCCTTTCTGAGGAAACATCGCCATCGATAATTGATGGAAACAGGACTCGCATATGTTGGCTAATCCATGACAATTGCTGCTTAAAGCATCGCAGAAACCCATAAAAAAGACCCAACGCCCTCGGACAATCATGCAAAAGGTAGAACCGAATCGGACGACATTTAAGCGGAAGCGGGACCTCTCGCATCCTTTCAAGGGCACCGTTTCGCATCATCGTAGACCGCATCAGCGAAAAAGCCTTGAGTGCCTGATGGCGATCTGCGCCACTATATGCAATCTCAAGCACGTATAGATATAGCGAGGCCTCTCCCACCAAGCCGCTCTCCTGACACGCATCGCCCCATGAGGCCGCATATTTGCGCAATCGCCTACCAACCGTCTCGATGTCGCGAATCATCCCGAAGCGAAAGTGGCTTGTAACGGAATTCTGGTTCCTCCGATAGAAGTGCAAAACGTCCGGTATGAGGACAAATGAGCATGCCGCATCAAAAATGGGGAGAATCTGAAAAAAATCTTCTGCCTGAGTAAGCCCTATATATGACGAATAGTCGGCATCTATATCAATGCAGGAGCGACGGATGGCTTTTCCCCAAATGCTCACCATTCGTCCTTGGCACAGAAGACGCCGAGCCTCTTGATAGTTATTAGAGAAATACAAGCCAGGAGATACTCCAAAAGGACCCTCTGCCTGAGATAGGGATTCGTCTCTTGAATATCTATATGCAACAATGTCAGCATTGGTCTGCTCTATCACCGACGCGCAACGTTCAAGCGCCCGAGGATGAAGCCAGTCATCCCCATCGAGAAAAAGAATATACGAACCCCGCGCATGGGCAAGGCCGAGACGGCGTGCAAGCAAGAGCCCATGATGGCCTTTGTTCAGAAGCAATGCGCGTGGATGACGACGCGCGAACTCTTCGAGCTTGGCGCTCGTGTCATCCGTAGAACCATCATCAACCAACACTATCTCAAAATTAGTAAAACTCTGAGACTGAAGCGAATTTAGAGCTTCATCGATGAACTCCCCAATGTTGTATGCATTTACGATGACACTAAACAAGGGATTCACTCGACACCGCCTCGCCATCTATGGAAAAACACGCCCTTGACATCCGTAGCCCTCTGCTCCATCAAAGATGGTATCGGCCATCGCGCCGACGACCTTTGTGGAACCGGGTTCCAAAGCCGCAGAATGAATCGCTCACGAAGACACATCGTCTTGATTCTCCAAACGATAATAGTCGATGTTGTCAAGGCCCAACAACCATGAGCCCCCCCCCACTAATATTCTGCCACTCTCATTCTCTCACTCTCGAACAGCATCGATACATCCCTGAAAATCAACTGCAATGCGCTAGCCACCGAATTGACAATACGCAGTTGCCGTGTCGCAAACACCAAGCCCCTCGTTAGGCACTTTTACAGAGCTTCTTAAGGGAATGACAATGCGCACCCGCGCTATGATGGGACGGCACGTCTGCCATGCTGCTCACCAGCCTGCCGTATGTCGGCCCGCGCTGGCAGCACAGCTAGCCTCTACCATCCATCCAATCGCCCTAAGGAGCGCTATGAAGATCTTCGCGTTTGCCCTGCGCCCGTTCGACGAGCTCGCTTACCTTGAGCGCGCCTGCCACGAGCTGAACATCGAGTTCGACTGGACGAGCGAATATCCCACGCTGGAGAACGCCTCGCTCGCCGCCGGCGCGGACGCGCTCACCATCATCACCAACCCCATGACGGCCGAGCTCCTCGACCGCTATCACGAGCTCGGCATCCGCGCCATCGCCACGCGCTCCATCGGCTACGACCACATTGATGTGGACCATGCCCGCTCGCTCGGCATGCGCGTGGCCCATGCCGCCTATCCGCCCGAAGGCGTTGCAGATTACACCATCATGCTCATGCTGATGGCCCTCCGCCGCGCCAAGCAGGTGTTTCGCCATGCCGGAGTGCAGAACTTCGGGCTCGAAGGCAAACTTGGGCGCAGCTTGGGATCCTGCACCGTGGGCGTGGTAGGCACAGGCGCCATCGGATCGTGCGTGATTCGAGAACTCGCCGGATTCGGCTGCCGAGTGCTGGCATGCGACCCGTTCCCGCGTGACGACGTGCGCGCGATGGCCGAGTACGTGGAGTTGGAGAAGCTGCTCTCTGAATCCGACGTTGTGACGCTCCATGCACCTGGACTCGCAGAAAACCGCCACATGATCGGCGCCGCCGAGCTCGCGCTCATGAAGCCCGACGCGGTGCTGATAAACGCCGCTCGCGGTATGTTGGTCGATACCGATGCCCTCATCACCGCACTCGAACAGGGGCGTTTGGGAGGCGCCGCACTCGACACCATCGAGCATGAGGCCGGTCTCTACTACCTCGATCGAAGCCATGACGTGCTCGCCAACCGAGAGCGCGCCATCCTCATGGCTCTGCCCAATGTTGTCGTCTCGCCACACATGGCGTTCTACACTGCCGAGGACGTTGAGCAGATGGTGCGCACCAACGTCGAGGCGCTGCTGGCTTTCGACCGCGGGGACGGTTCGCCCTACGAGGTGCGATAACCGGTGCCTTGTGAGAAGATTCCACGCCGTATAATGTGGTTTACGCGGATACCGGAGCTGCCGAAAAGCGTCGCATAACTCGCGGGAGAAGGCCCAATCTGAGCTCCAGTCTCGAGATATGCGACGCTCGGAAGGGCAGAATGCGGATTGCTGGCGTCTACGATGAAGCGCCGGCCGCCCGCGCCTGAGGGACGTCGGCAGCTAGCGCCGGCCGCCCGCGCCTGGGGCTGCGTCCACACGGGCCGTTGGCGCCCGCGACTGGACCGACTGCCTGCCAGCAGCGCGGCGAATTCCTAGCGCCTGCGGCGGCGACTTCCGAATCTCAGCCATCCGCGTCGGTAGAAGAACACCACCTCTGCAACGACGATGACGATGCAGACGCACGCCACCAGCAGGTAGCCGTCCGCAGCATCGATGAGGCCCATATGCGGGAAGTTCATGCCGTACCATCCGGTTATCACCGTGAGCGGCATGGCAATCGTCGTGACCACGGTGAGCCACTGCATCACGTTGTTCTGCCGGATATCAATTCCCTCTTGATAGAGACCGTTGACCTGCAGCGCATAGTTCTGCAGCGATTCAAGCCGCGCGGACAGGCGGTCGAGCTGGCGCGAGAGCGCCGCAAAGCGCGCGCGGGAAACCGGGCTCATGAAGGCCGCATCTTCCCCGCCCAGAAGGCCAGCTATATCGGAAAGCCCCTGGTAAAACGTATCGAGCCCGAGCATTCGGCGAGAATCAGCCATCATCTTCGCTCGGTCGATGCGCTCTCGCCCCTCTAAAAGCAACTGCTCGAACTCCTCGAAATCCGCGCGCACGCGAGAGAGGAGCTCGGGCTGCTCGCGCAACGGCTCGGCAAGCAGACAGCAGAGAACGTCGGCGCAGCTTTCCACCGCGACATCGTCTGAGGACAGCGCGTTGAGCACCGGCGCGCAGACGCCGTCGCCATCAACGATGACGAGCTCGCTCGATGTGAGAGAAAAGGCGAAACGAGGGGCCTCCGCAGCCCTCCTGCCTGCAGGGGGAAGCACCACCACACCCACAGCGCACGTATCGCCCACCTCAGCGAACGGCATCGCTGCATGTGGAAGCTGGGCGACGACCCCCATGCCCACCCGACCGAACTCATCGTCGGCGGCATGTTCGGGGCCGACAATCATAACCGTCGGAACGCGAGATGGCCGTGCCATGCCCTCCGCCTCTGCCGTTCGACCGCCATGCGGCGCCAACTTTTCCGCAGGCGCCAGCCGATCACCCAAAATAGTCCAGACCTTCGCCATCGCCGCACCTCCATATGGCATCAATCTCTACGCCTCATGGTACCCATCGGGGGAGGCTTTAGGGCCGCTGCCTTGCGGGAAGGTGGCTGCATTGGCTGCATGCGGGAAAGGCAGTGGCATTGGCACCTGCGGGATAGACAGTGGCCCTGGCGCTCTTCCGAGAC
The DNA here is from genome assembly GCF_009676995.1 of Enorma shizhengliae. Lineage (NCBI taxonomy): Bacteria > Bacillati > Actinomycetota > Coriobacteriia > Coriobacteriales > Coriobacteriaceae > Enorma > Enorma shizhengliae. The sequence goes on along the minus strand of NZ_VTFZ01000001.1, from coordinate 445,587 downwards.
ATTCCGGCGGTCTTGGCACCTATCGGCTGCCTGTGAGAGCGGCCCCGTCGCCCTTCCGAAGCTTGCGAAGGAAGCCCGCGAGCAGGGTTCGAAAGAGAGCACGGCGCGACCATGTCCCGCGCCACCCAAACAGATGGAAGACCGTTATGGCTTCGTTATAGTTGCCCGCGAGCATAGGAAACGTCAAGAAGCGGGACGCGAATAGAAAGGACCCCCATGGCGTTCATGCTCGAAACACGCGGGCTCACCAAACAGTTCGGCCGCGGCGACCACGCCCAAACAGCCGTGGCCGATGTGAACCTCCACATCAAAGAGGGCGAAGTGTACGGCCTCCTCGGGCCAAACGGCGCGGGCAAGTCCACGACACTCAAGATGATCTGCGGAATGCTTCGCCCCTCGGCAGGGCAAATCCTCATCGACGGCCACCCGTGGCAGCGCAACGACCTCTACCGCATTGGCTCGCTCATCGAAGAGGCAACGCTCTACCCCAATCTCTCTGCGCGGGAGAACCTGCGCGTCCGCACGACGCTCCTCGGCCTGCCCGAGAAGCGCATCGACGAGGTTCTTACCGAAGTGGGCCTCGGCAACGTGGGCAGCAAGCGCGCGGGCCGTTTCTCCATGGGCATGAAGCAACGGCTGGGAATCGCGCTCGCCCTGCTCGCGCACCCGCATCTGCTCATCTTGGACGAGCCTACGAACGGGCTCGACCCCATTGGCATCGAGGAGCTCCGCGACACCATCCGCGGCTTTGCGGCACGCGGCATCACGGTCCTCGTCTCGAGCCACATCCTTTCGGAGGTGCAGCAGATGGCAGATTCGGTGGGCATCATCCACGAGGGCAGGCTTGCCTATGAGGACCGGTTGCACAAAGGCCAGGACCTCGAGCAGCTCTTCATGGATGTCTGCAGGCACGGAAGGGCTTCTCAGCAGAGGGAGGTGGCATGATGGCTTCCCTAGATCGATGCTCCGCAGCAAACGCAGGCCGCTTGGGTGCCAGCGCGCAGGCGTCCCGTGCTACCTCGACCGACGCCCAAGCGCCCCGCGCCACCCTCGGGTCGGCGCTTGCCGCAGAGGTGCGTAAGGTCCGGCACGCCGCGCCCATGCGCCTCGCCCTCATCATGGCTCTACCGTTTCCCCTCATAGCACTCCTTACCGCACCGAGCGGCAACGTGAGCTTCTCACCCTGGAACTACTGGTACGTACTCCTCATGCCGGTAACGATTGCCCTGTTCACCGGGTGCGTGGCCAACGCCGACGCACGCATGCGCAATCGCCCGCTCCTCGGTTCAGGAGCCCCGCTCGGGCAGGCCTGGTGGGCGAAGGCGCTCTGGTGCCTCATGCTCTCGGGGCTCTCCAACCTCGTCGTGTTCGCTCTGTACATCGCAGCGCTCGCCATCGGAGGAGGCCTTTCTGCCGCAGCGGTGCTTACCATGGCGTTGGCGGCCCTTGCCACCACCATCACGAGCGCGTGGATGATACCTGCGGGGCTTTTCCTCACCGCCCGCGCCGGGCTCTTGGCGGGCATCTTCCTGCCGCTCGCCGTTCAGCTTGTGGGCGGGTTCGCCTGGAGCGCCATCCCCGTGCCGCAACTCTTCCCGCCCTCGGCGACCACCGTCATCCCCACGGCCTTCATACCCGTGCTACCGAGCGGCGAGCCCCTTGCCGCAGATACCGTGCTGAGCGGTGCGCTGGCAGCGAACGGCGCGCTCACCTGGGTGGGCATCGCCGTGGCCGCACTGACGTTTGTCCTGCTCACCGCCGTATCCGCAGCATGGTTCGCGCAATCTGAGGAGGTGCGCTGATGAGCATGCTCGCCGAAGCTTGGACAGAGCGCATGACGCTCCTTCGCGCCTTGCGTTCCGAGGCACTTCGCCTCGCGCGCTCACCGCTCGCACCCGTCCACCTCGCCTGCGCGCTCACGGGCGGCATCGCCTGCGGGGCGTACTTCGCCTACGCGCCGTGGGATCCGGCCTTTGGCGCAGACGCGTACGTGCAGCTGCTTGGCGCGCTTATGCCGCTGATGGCGAGCATCGCCTGCGGGCTCAATATGGACGAGGAGCGCCGAGCGGGGCGGCTCGCCAATCTCACAGGCGCTCCTTCGCGCGCGGTCGCCATCGCAGCCAAAGCAGCCTTACTCTGGACGGCGGGCGCGCTCGCGCTGCTGCTCGCGATGAGCATCTTCGCCAGCGCGCTCGCCCTAACCGGAAGGTTCTCGCTCAGCGCCGAAACGCTCGGCTTGGCCACCGCTGGAATCTGCTTGGGGAGCGTCCCGCTCTATCTGCTCTTCATCGCCATTGCCCTACAGAGTGGGCGGAACGCCGCTATCGGTGCAGGTGCGGCGGGGCTCGGCATCGGGCTCTTCTCGGTAGGCGGCCTGGCGCATGGCCTCATGACCGGCGAGCTCACGGCGGCAAGCGGGGGCGTGCTCGGCCTGATTCCCTTTTCCTGGCCTGCACGGCTCGGGTCGCTCGCCGTCGAAGCGGGCATTGCGCGAGCAACGGATGCCGCCCAGGCCGCCGCAATCAGCTCGCTTGCCTGGGCGCTCGCCATCGCAGCGGTCGTGCTCACCATAGCGGGGCTCGCCGCGCTCATAGCATGGTTCAACCGATTCGAAGGAGGACGAGACGATGCCTAATCCAGCCCCTGCCCGTGCTATGCCTAACCTCACCCGCACCCACGCCGTGCCTAACCCCGCCCGCTTCCGCGCTGTCGCGCTCCTGCTTCCCGCGCTGTTCGCCTGCACCCTGCTCTCGGGCTGTGGAGGCGGCTGGGGCGTGGCGGTGAGCTCGTTGTTCGACCGCGTCTTCATGCCCCAGGAGACCGTCTGGGCAGCCTCCCCAGAACCCGATTCGTTCACCGAGAGCTACGCCGATGCCACCGGCGCCGGTACCAACTACGTCTACCGCGTCCAGGGCGCCATCGCCGATGGCTCGCCCGTTGAAGTTACCCTTATTTCGTACGGAGGCAAGACGTCGGGCGAGGGATGGCTCCAAATCGAAGCTCATGGCGGGTCCGGCGTGCGGTACCGGACAATAGATGAACTCGATGTGCCGCTCGCAGCGCATGAGGCGCTTGCGGAACCCTCTTCTGCATCGTAACGGCGATAATCCATCGCGAAACAAGTTCGAGGCTCGAGTCGGAAGGTTTTTTGCGAACCTCCGAGTAGACACGGCCGTGCAATCAACAAAACCCCTGTTGGCAGCTGCGCATTACAGCCGGCTACTCGGCCCATCGACAAAAACCTTCCGACTCGAGCCTCGAACTGTTTCAACCGTGCGGCGGCATCGGGCAAATGGGGCGAACCCTCTCCCATCGTTATCGCTTCGTTAGAATGTTGGCGCACCATGAAACACGATGAACCACAGACGCCAGGTGCCTACGAGTCAAACGCGGGCACCACGTGAAACGCAGACACCGGGTGTCCACGATTCACGAACCACGGTGAGCCAACCGCAGCAGAAAGGAGCGAACGTGGCGCGCATCATCGCGATCGACGACGAGCAGGCGATACTCGATGTGATCGAGCGCATCCTCAAGCGCGACGGGCACGACGTGCTCTGCCTCGCCGATCCCACCAGTGCTCTAAAGCTGAACCTTGCCCGAGCGGACCTCATCTTATGCGATGTGATGATGCCCGGCATCGACGGCTTCGAGCTCGTGCGCGAGTTGCGTCCGCGCTTCGACGGGCCCATCGTCTTCCTCACCGCCAAAGTTGCCGAAGAGGACGCCGTGACCGGCTATGGCCTCGGCGCCGACGACTACGTACGCAAGCCGTTCGGTGCGGCCGAGCTGCGTGCGAAGGTCGCCGCTCACGTGCGCCGAGAACGGCGCGAGCACACGCATGCGATCGCCTTTGGCCCGGTTCGCCTAGACCTTGGAGCTCGGTTAGTCACGGTCGATGGCACACCCGTCGCCCTCACTCCCACGGAATATGAAATCTGCGAGCACCTTGCCCGCCATCCCGGTCAGGTGCTCAGCCGCGCGCAAATCTGCGAGGCGCTTTTCGGTTGGGAGCGCGAAGTTGACGATGCGGCCATTTCCATGCACGTAAGTCGTGCGCGCAAGAAGCTCGCCGCCGCCGGGGCCGACCCGATTGCGACCGTATGGGGAATGGGGTACAAGTGGCAGCTTTAAACAGCAGTGAGAACCAGGGAGGCCAGCCCGTGCTAAAGGACCGCGAGGTAGCAGGCACCCGTGAAGAGGGCGCCGATGGGGCAGGAACCAGCAAGGCCGGTGTTGCCGACGCGCGCGCCCGCCACGCATGGCGCATGCCGCTTTCCTTCCTCATCGCACGCTACTTCTTCTACGTGCTCGCCGCCCTCGCGGGAGTATGGCTCGCCGCGTTCACGGCGTTCAGCATGACGCTCAACGCCGGGCTCGTCTATTCAGCGAATTACGGTGCGGCCCATGCCAACGAGACCATTACTGCGGTACAAGAGGCGGGATCGGTAAACGAGGCGAGCATTCCCTCTGCATATCGGTATGCCCATGTAGCTCATGATGGCACGGTGCTTGCCACCGACCTTTCGGCGGAACGTCTTTGTCGTGCGCTCGATGCCACCGCCAGCTTTCGGTCTGAGGGCGCGAGCAGCCCGCAAACGTTCGGCATGGACGGAACCACATATTCGGTGGGCAAGCTCGCAGACGGAACGTTCTGCATTCTTACCAGCACTTACATGCCCGAATACACCACACGAGAGCTGCGCGACACACTTCCCAACCCGCAGAACCTCATGATTGCAGCCGGCTGTGCTGGAAGCGCCTTGGCGGTTGCCCTCATCGCGCGACGCGCCTCGTCTGTGCTAACAGGCAAGATGTTGCCGCTAACAGACGCGGCCGAGCGCATCGGGAAGGAGGAGCTCGATTTCGCTGTGGGCGCAAGCAATGTGCGCCAAATTGACGACGTGCTTGCGGCGATGGAACGCATGCGCTCCTCGCTCGCAGATTCTCTTGAAGCGCGCTGGCGCTCCGAGCAAGCACAACGCGACCAGATCGCAGCGCTCGCGCACGACCTCAAAACGCCGCTCACCGTGGTACGCGCCAACGCTGAATTTGTTGCGGAGGAAATGCAGGACCTTGAGAAACCTGGAGCCTGCAGCCAACTGGCGAATAGCGCTTTTTCCGATGTCGCCGCCGCTGCGCATGACGCAGCGCAGGGCTGCAAGCAGGTCGATCGATACGTGCAGCTCCTCATAGAGGCATCGCGCGGAAAGACGCCCGAGGGAGCCAGACAGCGCATCGATGCTGCCAGCTTGGCAAAGCATCTTGAACGAGAGGTCGTCCCGCTCGCACGGACCACGGGGGTGGAACTGCGCGTCATACGCGACGACGCCCTCGGGGGCGCGAGCGTTTTCGTTGAAGCCCAAGCAGTTGAGCGCGCAGTGGCCAATGTTGTCTCGAACGCCGTCGACCATGCGCGAAGCCGAGTGTGCATAGCATTTAGCCTTGCGGAGCATGACAAGAGCTCCGCTCGCGCTCTCGCCATCGACGTGGAAGACGACGGGCCAGGCTTCTCGCCCGCAGCCCTCGAACATGGTTGCGAGCGCTTCTTCCGCGACGATGCGTCCCGCACAGGCGCCGCATCGGGAACACATTACGGCATCGGGCTCTTTGCTGCTGCGGAAACCGCTCGCAACCATAACGGTACCATTGAGCTCACCAACCTCACGAACCCTGATGGCTCCACCCGCGGCGCCCGGGTTACGCTTCAGCTCCCGCTTGCTTAGCCTGTCACCCCCTTTGTCCGGCCGGCCCTCCTCATGCTTGATGCACCTTTCATCCTGTCCAACCCGACCCTCTCCTGGCCAATGTGCTCTTCCATGCTGTTTTACGTAATAAGGGCTCGCTTTAAGGTGCTTATTGCGTAATTCGGCATGCTACCTTCATCGCGGCACGCCCACCCGCAACACGCCATCCCGTCGCAGCCCGTCACGCCCTCGCGGCGCGCACTCCCGCCGCAGCCCGTCAAGCCTCGACGGCATGCCGCCCCCCCACCGCGGGCAACAAATCCGCCTTCGACAGTTCAACTTATCGCTTCAATTGGCGAGAATCTCGCGCTGCACCCTCTTCGTGAGCTTGGAAAACACAAGCCGGTAGCTCATGTCGCACAGATCGAGCACGAGGTCCTCCGACGGACCCCCGGGCCGCCCAACGCAATCGATATCCACCGATATCCAGGTGCGCCCGTCAGAATAATATCCAGGCAACACCGTGTTCGGATACTCCGCGCGCAGTTCGCGAATGCGATCAGGGTCGCACTTGAGCGAAAGAAGATGCCTGCCGGCATAGGGCTCCTTGGCTTCTGGTGCAGCAACGAACTCGCAGGCAAACTGCTTGCCACCCACCCAATACACCATCCATCCCCACGCCTCATGGAACGCCCTCGTTGCCCCGGCATGCGAGAGCAAGCGTTCGTCTATGTGCGCGTAGTCCACCTATACCCCCCCGAAGACTAGAACTGCACTGACAGCATTCATCGAGACGCTCCGCAACACCCCCGCCTAAGCCCGGCAAGCGTAAACCCGGCAAACGCACGTTACACGAGGGCGCTCACCGGATGCCTAATCACCGTCTTGAGATTCTCGGGCTTCGTACGCCGCGGGTCTCCCAGATATATCTCGTGATGCAATCGAACCGCGGGAACAGCACCATGCACATCAAGTGCATCGAGCATCTCGGCGGCATCGAAGCCCCTCGTCGCCTCATGCCCCGCCGGGGACTCGCCGCCCTCGGCGATATCAGTCGCCAGCCCTTCGTTCTCGATAAATGACGACAGCTTAGCGATGGTCGCAGGCTCGTCATCGTACGGCCCCCGATGCATGACCTGAGCACAAGATCCTTCAGCGAAGCGGACCAGGCGCAGGTCGCCCCGGTCGACCGGAACAGCAAGCTCGGGCTTTTTCTGGACGAGCAGCTCACACACCTTAATGAACACATCGGGAGTCACAAAATCGGGCTGCCTGATGAGCGAGACCCACGACAGGGCTCTCTTGTCGGCGATAACGGTACCATCAAAGGCCCCGGCACCACCCCACCACAGGCCCTCGAGCGGTGGCACCACATAATCGAAGTACCCGTCAGGCTGCCAGGAACCCATCTTCGCCATCTTCACGGTGTAGGAGAACCCATAGAGCAATGCAAGCGCCCGCGCGTATGCGCCGCCCTCCTCGTTGGGGTCGCCCGTACCGGCAACCGCGGCAAACGTCATCGCCGGCACCTCGATGCGCACCGGCTTCGTCTTGGCCTGATAGAGGTCGCGGTACTCTTTCTTGAAATCGAACGCCATGCCGGCCTCCTCTGCCGCCGGGATCCCATGCGTACATACTACACGAACATGTGTTCTCTTTCAAGCTTCTTTTCGCGCCCCACCGCGAACTAGCGGCTCTCCTTCCAGCGCTTGAGCGTTGGAAGCACGGCGCCCAGGAGCGAGGCGCTCTCGTCCACCGTCCAACCCATCGCCTCCGCCATGCGCGGGGCGCAATCCTCAATCATGTCCTCCATGGTGGTTTCGTAGGTATAGGCGCCGTCGTCGTAGCACCATCGGCAGAAATCCTCGACCTCGGTACCATCCGCCTCGTGGCCATGCTGGTCGGGTGCCGTGAACATCATTCCGCAGCTCTGACAATAGTGCTCCGGCATCTCAAGGAGCTCGGTTACGGGCACATCGAGCGTAACGGCGATGAGCTTCGTCATGTCGATCCCCGGCGCCGTCTCGCCTGTCTCCCACCGACTGACCGCCTGACGGGTGATAAAGAGCTTCTTCGCTAGATCTTCCTGTGTGAGCCCGCGTTCGCGGCGCAGACGGGGCAGCACGTCTTTGATAGCCATACCGGCACCTTTCTCACTAATGATACTCATTGAATCGCCCCTCCCGAAAGCGGGGCGCGGCATCCCCATTCTCTCCTTGCCCGCCTGTTCCTGTCGAGCAACAAGCTGTTGCGCGGACCCTTTAGGTGAAGGAGCTCTACGGGGTGAAGACGAAAGCCCTCGCCGAACGACGAGCCGCCACATCCCCCGGCGATGGCCTGCCAAGCGAATCGGTATGCAAACCCATACGGAACGGCTGCCCCACGGCACGGCCCGCGCACGCGATGCTTGGCCACCGCACTTGCTACAATCATGTGCGCTGGCAACGAAGAAAGGAGCACGGGTGAAGCAGGCGGTCGTAGGTCTTCTGGCGCATGTCGACGCAGGTAAGACCACGCTCGCCGAGGCCATGCTCCTCGCCGCGGGCGCCATCCGCACCGCCGGGCGCGTAGACCGCGGCGACTCGCACCTCGACACCGACCCCATGGAGCGCGAGCGGGGCATCACCATATTCGCGTCACAGGCCTCGCTTGACTGGAACGGCACCCACATCATGCTTCTTGACGCACCTGGGCACGTGGATTTTTCCGCAGAAGCAGAGCGCACCATCGCCGCCCTCGACTGCGCGCTCCTCGTCGTGGGCGCCAACGACGGCATCCAGGGCCACACCGAGACGCTCTGGGACCTGCTCCGGCGCCACCAAGTCCCCACGCTCATCTTCGTGAACAAATGCGATCTTGAACACCCCGGGCGCAGCACGCTTATGGCCGATCTTCGCGCACGCCTTTCCCCTGCCTGCCTCGACGGCGCCGCCTTCGCGTCGGGAGATCCCACGGCTCTTGAAGACGCCGCCTCCGCAGACGATACGGCGCTCGATGAATACCTCGAGACGGGCTCGATCGCCCCCGCCTCCTATGCAAGGCTCGTCGCAGAGCGTTCCGTCTTCCCCGTCTTCTTCGGAGCTGCACTCCGCAACGATGGCGTGCGTGAGCTGCTCGACGCATTGGCAGCCCTCGCTCCCGAACACTCCTGGCCCACCGCCTTCGCGGCGCGCGTATTTCGCATCAGCCGCTCGGATCGCGGCGAGCGCCTCTCATGGCTCAAGGTCACGGGCGGCACGCTCCGCGCCAAGATGATGGTCGAGGGCGCCGATCATGGCGCACCATGGGCCGAAAAGATCAACGAAATTCGCCTCTACCAGGGGAAGCGCCACGAAACGGTGGCCGAGCTGCCCGCCGGCAGCATCTGCGCGGTCACAGGTCTCACGCACACTATGCCCGGTAGCGCACTCGGTGCCGAGGCTGCAGCGCCACGCCCCCTGCTCGCCCCCGTCCTCTCCTACCAAGTCATCCCCGCGCCGGGAACCGACGCCTCCGCCCTCGTGCGCGCACTTCGCGAGCTTGCAAGCGAGGACCCGCTCCTCGGAGTTACCTGGCATGAACAACTCCAAGAGGCCCATGTTCAGCTTATGGGCGAGGTTCAGCAGGACGTGGTTCGCGAGCTCCTGCGTGATCGGTATGGCATCGAGGTGGGATTCGGCCCCGGCGGCATCCTCTACAAGGAGACGATTGTCGAGCCGGTCGAAGGGGTGGGGCACTTCGAGCCGCTGCGCCACTATGCCGAGGTGCGCGTACAGCTGGAACCGCTGCCGCGCGGAACGGGGGTGCAGTTTGGCACGCGCTGCTCTGAAGATGACCTCGATCGCAACTGGCAGCGTCTCGCTCTGAGCAACGCCATGGAGCGCGACCATGCGGGCGTGCTCACCGGGGCGCCCCTCACCGATGTGCGCATCACGCTCATCGCTGGCCGGGCGCACGCCAAACATACCGAGGGCGGAGACTTTCGACAGGCCACGTACCGCGCGGTTCGCCAAGCGCTCATGACGGCTCGCGAGCAGGGAGCGTGCGTGCTGCTGGAGCCATGGTATCGGTTTCGGCTTGTCGTTCCCGCTGATAAGGTTGGTCGCGCGCTCACCGATCTCACGCGCATGGCAGCGGTATTCGAAGCACCCGCAGCGGCAGGCGAGATGGCAGCGATCGAGGGAGTCGTCCCGGCTTCCGAAACCGGCGAATATGGACTCGAAGTCGCTCGGTATACTGGAGGACGCGGTCGCATCTCACTTGAACTCGAAGGCTATGCGAACTGCCATGACGCGGAAGCGGTCATCGAAGCCGGCGCATACGATCCGGAGGCAGACCTCCCCAATACGCCTGACTCCGTGTTCTGCAGCCATGGCGCTGGCCATACCGTCAAGTGGTACGACGTGCCGGAACACGCCCACACGACGGTCGACCCCGCGCGCCTGCGCCCATGGCGCCCAGCCGACACTGCGTTTTTCTCAAAATGACGAAGCTAACAGAGCAGCACGTATCATTTTGAGCACCAGGCCTGGTTGGGATGACCATACAAGATGACCTGCAGCGCAAGCGGTAGGAGCGTCATGCAACGACGCGTTCGACCCAGCTGGAATGTACCAAACATGACGGTCTTCAGCCCTTTTGACCAGCATTGCGGTTATCGTCGCCCATTCCACACGTACAAGCGCATCTCGCCGCGTGGCGAGGGGTAAGGCTGCCCCGGACGGCGGCCCCGCGTCCAGCCACTCAAAAATGAGTCCGTTCGATAATTAATAACGACACCCCAAGCGCTCATGTATCCAAAAATGCGTTAAGTCGGTCTTTTTATCTGTGGAATGATGGTGCAAACTCCCCAGCGCCCTGGTAGAAGACCTAGCAACGAGCCATCTATCAGGGCGGCGAGCAAATGGCACCCCTCTTTGACCAGATGAAAAGACCGACTTAGCGCATTTTTGGATAAAAACTCGCAACTAGTGGGGTTATTAATTCTAAAGCGCGCGATCTAGCTCCTCCTTGAGGTGGGCGGCGGCGCTGCGATGGGCCAGAAACGAGAACGCCCCGCACGCTGCAACCCATGCGACCATAAGGCCTGCAAGCAGTGCAGGCGATGCAGCCGATTCCATGCCGCAGAGCGCCCGGGCGAGCTCCGCCGCCTGGCCACCCGGCATGAGCCACCACACCTGCCGTAGCCCCGCGGAAAGAAATGCGATGAGCGGCATCGTCGCCATGAGCGTGATGGGCACCGCGAACACGCTCGACGCCATCTGCTCGGTCGCGAGCAACCCGAAGGCAAGGCCCGCAAGCAAAACGGGCAGCATAGCAGGGACAGACAGCAAAAGCGCCTGTACAGCGAGCCCCATAGGAAGCCCTAGCAACAGGCACAATAACCCCTCGACCGCAAGCGTCGCTACCAAGGCCGAAAGCAGCTTGGCGACCGCAACCTCAGCGAGCGACACCCCCGCCTCGGCAAGCGTGAGGTACATGCCGCGTTCCCGCTCCTCGGCCATCACGTACAGCGTCATCACACATCCGACGAATGCGGGCGCGCACCCAATCACGAAGGTCATGAGGAACGCCGGCGGCTCACCGGGTTCAAAGCGAACGCCCTGCACCGTGATGGTGCGAAACACCCATCCGAGCGCAGCGGAGGCGGCAACCATCACAAGCACCGTGCGGTTGCGCACGGCGTCCATCACATCGCGCCGCATGAGCGCGGCGATATGAGAGCGTCCACGTTGGTCCATGCGCCCATGATACCCGATATACTGTATGCTCGGCATTCGACAGGGAGGATGGACATGGCGAGCAGCACCGCGCAACGCGACAACGGGCAACGAGCCGCATATGCCTCGGTGGAAGAGCTGCTTGCCGGCGAGATGGGAGCGAGCGTTCATATCGAATGCGGACGCGAGACCGTGGACCGTGCAGCTCGCTTCGTGCACGAACGCTACCAGCGGCGGCGCTGCGCGTTCTACCTCGCCACCGACCAGGGCTTCGATCGCGAAACCGTCCGTTCCTACCTCACCTTCTTCTCGCGCATCGCGGGCGGCAGCGTCACGGCAAGCGACGCCATCGTGCACTTCGGCCTTGCGCATATCGCGAAGACCCAGATAAAGAAACTCTCCCTCGAGCAGCGCGCGCTCATCAATTTCGCTCGCATGAGCCTCTTCGAGCCGGAAGTCGTGTTCTGCGAGCGCCCCCTCGCGAACATCACCCCCGCTACGCGCGGCGTCGTCACCGCATGGATGGGCGCCGTAGCCGACGCGGGCGGCATCCTCATCACCGCGGGCGAACCGCTCCGCGAGGCGCTCCTCATGCCCGGCACCGCGTATTACGAAGAGGATGGGCGCTTTCTACCTGCCAAGACTGCCATCGGGTCCGAGCCCGAAGAGCCCGACGAGGCGTTCTATGCCGGGGACGAGGTGCATGTGTTCAAGGTGCCGGCCCGCATGGACGGCGCGACGCTCCTCTTCGATCCGCGCGAGGTCGATTTCGTGGAGAGTGTGAACCGCCAGAACTTCGCGAGCGTACGCGGAGAGCTCTATCCCGTGAGTATGACGCTCGACGAACTCGAAGCGGAGCTCGAGCGATTCGGGTTCTTCCGCTGCCACCGGTCCTACATCGTGAACGTGCAGAAGGTGGCAAAGGTCGAGCGCTTTACCCGGAGCAGCTTCAACTTGACCCTCGCCGACGCACGCGAAACGCAGATCCCGCTCGCCAAGGGCCGTGCCGAGGCCATGCGCGACCGTTACGGATGGCGGTAGCCCTCCTGCCATGAGGGATGAGCCCCTTTGCGCCACGCCAAGTGTCACGCTAGCGTCATGCTAGGGACAGCCCTCCTTGCGACAGGGATGAGCTCGCTTGCGCCATGCTAGGGACAGCCCCTGCGATAAGGGGCACGGCGCATGCTCCTCTCGTCACCTCTCATGCTCCTTTCGTCGTTTGCGCTGCTCCCAATAGGCAGAATGCCTTGAGTGCGCGCCGCCGCCCGGCGAGGATGGTCTCACACGCCAACCGCCCGCCACGCCGCGGGCCGACGAAAGGACCATCATGAACGCCCTACCCACCATCGCCATGACCGAGCAGCAAATCGTCGATTTCATGACCGAAGCGCTCGGCCCGCGCGCCCCCTTCACCCTCGAGCAGCTCTCAACGCTCCTCTTCGTTCTCGCCCTGGCCACGTTGCTTTTGGCCATGGGACTTGGTTACCAAGCCGCCAAGCTCGACCGTCGTGTAAAGGCGCTTGAGGCCGCAGCAGCCCTTGCTGAACCGGGCGACGCCCGCACCAACCCCGCAAAGGAGGTGTGCTAGATGGATGCCGCGCTCATGGGGGCCATCGTCATCGCCTGCTGCTTTGCCGCCGGCGTGTTCGAGACGGGCCGAAAGAAGAAGACGTCCGAGGAATCGCACCGCAATCGCCATGCCAGCGCAAAGGAGGCCCGCGATGACCAACTCTAGCCCCTCGCTCCCCGCCGAGCAGCAGAGCTACGCTGCGCCGCAGGGTCACGGCACGCCGCAGGGCCATTCTGAGCCGCAGGGCCACGGCGCGCCGCAGCGCAAGCCGGCGCCGCAAGGATACGTCGTGCACGGCCACGGCGCACCCATCCCCACCGCGCCCATTCTCGTCATGGAGGGGTCTGCCTCTCCTTCGGGCCCAAGCGCGTGCTCGACGGCCTCACCTTCAACGTGCGCCGGGGCGAATGCTTCGGCTTCCTTGGCCCATCCGGCGCAGGCAAAACCACCACGATCAAGCTCCTTACCCGCCAGCTCACCCAAGATACCGGGCGTATCCAACTTTTCGGGCGCCCCATTGAGCACGCGAGCAATGCCGACTACGACCGCATCGGCATCCTCTCCGACACGAGCGCCCTCTACGAGCGCCTTTCCATCGAAGAGAACCTGCGTCTGTATGCCAGCATCCGCGGTCGAGGGCAGCACGATATCGACCGGCTGCTCGAACGCATGAAGCTCAGCGACGACCGCCGCACCCTCATCAAAAACTGCTCAAAGGGCATGCGCCAGCGAGCCGCCCTCCTCTGCGCGCTCGTCCACGCCCCCGAGCTGCTCTTTCTAGACGAGCCGACCTCGGGCCTAGACCCTGCCGCGCGGGCCGAGGTTCATCGGATGCTCTCCGAGCTCAAGCGCGCCGGGGCAACGATCTTCATCACCACGCACGACATGGCAGAGGCCGAGGCGCTCTGCGACCGCCTGGCAATCATCGACCGCGGTCGCATCATCGCACTCGACGCGCCGCAATCGCTTAGTATGAAGTTCGCGCGCAACCGTATCGTCATCACGACGCGCACCCGCGGCGTGTTGGAGCTCACGCGCGATGCAGCTGCGGCCGACACCGTTCACGACCTTTTAGCCGCAAACGAGGTGCTTGCCATCCACTCCGACGAACCAAACCTCGAGGAGGTCTTCCTCGAGCTGACCGGAAGGAACCTGTAAGATGAACGCCACCATACGGAAGGTCCGTGCGCTCGCCGGTAAAGACTTCGCCGACCTCATCAAGAACCCCACGATGTTCGTCGTCTGCCTCATGCCTATCGGGTTCATGGTCCTCTACCGCTTCGTCATCGGCGACGCTGCGACGAGCGCGGGGGTCACCATGGGCGAGCTTGCGGCCGCGAGCGAAGAAATCGCCACGTTCATGCTTGGGTCGTCCCTCTGCATGACCATCGGAATGGTCGCGTCGATGATCGTGCTCTACGGCATCGCCGAGGAGAAGGAGAAGCACACGCTCCGAACGCTCATGCTTGCAAACGTTCGCGCCAGCGAGGTCGTAATCTCAAAGAGCTCCGTAGCGCTGCTCGCCGTAACCGTCGTCAACGCCGCCTGCTTCTTCGTGGCCGAGGGCCAGCTGAGCTGGCTCGCGCCGTACCTAGTGCTCGGGCTCGTGGGGGCGTTGCCCGTGATGTTCGTCTCGTTGGTGCTCGGGCTCGCTTGCCGCGACCAGATGACCGCTGGATTCTACAGCGTGCCCGTGCTGCTCGTGGCGCTCGTGCCGATGCTCGGCATGCTGAGTGAAGGCGCCGCGCGCATAGCGTCCTTCTCGCCGCTCGGGGGCATCTACGAGCTCATGGGGCTCGCGATCGAGGGCGCGCTCTTCACCGAAGCCGCCGTGGTTCCCCTCATCGTAACCATGGCATGGATCGCAGCCGGAGCGCTCGTGTTCGCCGCGCTCTTCCGCCGGCTCGCCCGCGATAACTAGGCCAGGGCAACGCGCTTGCGCTGCAGCGTGTCGCCGGCTTCCCTCGGCGTGTCAACGGCTCGCCTGCGACGTTTCGTCAGCTCGCCCGCGGCGTGCCGCTAGCTCGCCCGCGACAACTGGGCCAAGGCGAATCGCCCACATTGCGACGCACCGCCAAGGCCACGCGCGCAAGATCACCCAAGCGCGGCAATCCCGGCGAGGGCGCTCTACTCCTCCTTGACCTGAATGCCCAGAAGACCAGCGAGCTGCACGGCCTGCTCGGGACCAACGATGCAACCGCGCAGCTCGCGGAACGTATTCGATACGATGATGCCGGAAATATCGCATGTCGAAAGGTCTATTCCCAAAAGCGGTGTGCGGAACACATCCGCGCGCGTTAGGTCGCACGACTCGAACGCGCTGCGTTTGAGCGAAACGTCGTGCCACAGACTCTCGGCCAGATTCGTCTTCCGTGCGCGCAAATCGCGAATGGAAGCCTCCGAGAACTCTGTGTAGCGCATCTGGCTCTCTGCCAGCAAGACGCTGGTAAAGCGGCCTTTCTGAAAGCTCAGGCCCGGAGCGGAGCACGAGATGAAGTCGCACCGGTTGAGCCAGCAGCGCTCCATCGAGCACGAGATGAACCGGCACCCCATGAACTTTACATCGGTAAACGTGCAACGAGAGAAGTCGACGTCCTCAAACACGCAGGATTTGAAGACCACCTGATCGAATGTTGCGCCCCCTGCCGACACCGCGGCAAGCTCAAGCCCATCGAAGGCCGTCATCGTCACGAGCGCATCGCCCTCGGCAAAGAGCGCGAGCAACTCGTCGCTGCCCACATGCGCATTGATATGCTCGCTTGCCCGCGCAAATCCTACACGCCGCGCCATATCGACCTCACCGCACGCCCGAAATCGCCATCGAAGTTGGCCGCCTTGCGAAGGCCCGCTGCGCGGCCCCGCCCATTGTCCCACAAGGCCAACGCGCGTAAAAGGAGGGTACGGAGCGCGACGTCCCGCAAATCCGCGTGCGGTGCCAGAGTCCTGCCATGCCCCGCAAGTCCGCGCACGGCGCCACTCCCCAGCAACCATCCGAGAATCTATGCGCAGCTCCATGCCCCGCAAATCCACTATGATTTGAATTATGGGCGGGCAAGCCCCCGCACAACGCCAGCGAGGCCACCGCCCGTTAGCCGCCTAACCGCATCTCGCAAAGGAGCACGCATGGCACTTCAGGAGATACCCATCAGCGACCTCAGCATCAATCCGTTCGAGCTCATCGGCGCGGAATGGGGGCTCGTGACCGCCGGCGACGCTACGGGCTTCAACACCATGACGGTGAGCTGGGGCGGCATGGGCGTGATCTGGGGCAAAAACGTCGTAACGATCTACGTTCGCCCGCAGCGCTACACCAAGCGCTTCATCGATGCCACGGGCCGTTTCACGCTCTCGTTTTATGCCCCGGAGCACAAGCGCGCGCTCGGGGTGCTTGGAACGAAAAGCGGCCGCGATGGCGACAAAGTTGCCGAGGTGGGGTTCACGCCGCTCTTCCTCGATGACACGACCGCATTCGAAGAGGCGCGCCTGGTTCTCTCGTGCCGGACGCTCTACGCCGACGACATCAAGCCGGAATGCTTCCTCGACCAAAGCTGCGACAGCACCCATTACCCCGAGCATGACTATCACACCATGTATATCGCCGAGGTTGAGCACGTCTATCGCGCAGAGTAGACTGCGTGCACGTATATGGTTTCCGCAGGCCAGATGGCATGTCAAGAGCTTTTGACGGAACCAATGCGCCGTGATTGGGGCCATGTCGGGCCCTTTTGATGGTACGCTAGCTCGCGCCATGGCACGCTCCTTCTCGACAGGGCCGTGCCGAAGATCGAGGGAGGGCAAGGATGCAGATCGGAGCGCGCATACGCGACCATCGTACTCAGGCGGGCATGTCGCAAGACGACCTCGCCATGCGCGTATACGTGAGTCGTCAGACCATCAGCTCGTGGGAAAACGATAAGACGTATCCCGATGTGCAAAGCCTGCTCCTGCTCTCCGAGATCTTCGACACGTCCATCGACGACCTCATCAAAGGAGACGTGGAGACCATGACCAGTACGCTCGATTCAGATGCAACCACCATGAAGCGGCTTGGCTACACCATGCTCGGCTTCCTGGCCCTGATGCTGCTTGCTTTGATTTGGCAGACAGTTCAGCTCGTGGTTTGGGATTGGCCATTTGCCCAGACGTTGCCCACCTTCGTGCTCGCACTCATGCTATGGGGCATCGCGATGTTCGCAGCCGTTTGGGCGGAGCGCATCAAAAAGGAGCATGACCTCGTAACCTATCACGAGATCGTCTCCTTCTGGAAAGGCGAGCCCATCGACCGCGATACGCCTCGCGGGCGCCGCCTACGTTTGATCCCCACCTGGATGAAGGTCATCCGCACGATCGGCATGACGCTTCTCGCGGCAGCGATCGGCGCCTTCGTGGGCTACGGCGGCTCCGCACTCGTTAACCTGCTGCTTGGGTAGGCTCGAAGACAATGGTGCCAGCGGGCGTGCTATCGGCGCTCTAGCACTCGGGCGCTCGGGATAATAGCAGGCTGCCACTCGGGTATTCGGCAAATGGAAGCTCGGCATCAGGCATGGCATGGCCAGATGGCAACGCATTGCTCGGCATCAATCGGTCTTAAGGCTACCTAAAACCCGGCACGAAATGGCACGGGCAACTCTTCGCCGCTCTTCAGCGCAGGCGGTTAAGGGCGGCGAAGAGCTCGCACGGGCGAGGGCGCGCCAGACCGCAGGCAGTATCTCCGTAAGGCGAAAGCGCCTCCCAACCCTGCTCGTCAAGAACACGGAAGGCCTCGTCTACCACGTCCCGTAGTGCGCGCGTACCATCGAGCAGCCCATGCTCAAGCACCATGCGTACCATCTGGGCAAGAGCCGCGGACTGCTCGGCATCCACGAGCTGCTCGACCAAGCGCAGGTCCGCTTCGAACGAGCCAACAGAAAACCCGTCACGGCCGTGCCCGCGGACCTTGAGATGCTCGTGCCGGGCGGTTCCAGCGCCGTCGCCTCCCCTTGCTCGGCCACGACGCCCGGGCCGCCCCGTCGAGCGGCGCTCGAGTCTTCCATCCAGCTCGAGCGGACGCGATACCAGGGCATCTTGAACCGATGACGACGAAGCGGAGGCCTTGCCCGCCTCGCTCGCCTCCCCCGCCGAAACGCCCAGGCCGGACGCCTCCGGGTACGTGCCCGCCAACCGCGCATCGGCAAGCACAGCCCGTACGCGCTCCGTGATATCGTTTGCCTCGTAGGCGTCCATCTGAATAACGCTATCTGCCACCGGGAAAAACGCTCCCGAGCTTCCCATCACGAGCACGCAGCTCACGCCGTGCCGCTCCCAAAGGGCGCGCACACGCTCGACGAACGGCGTGATGGGCTCGTGCTCCGCCGCAACCACCGCCTCCATGAGCGCGTCGCGCACCATGAAATTCGTTGCCGATGTGTCTTCATCGATCAGCAGCGTCCGAGCGCCGGCCTCGAGGGCCTCCACGGTCGACGCCGCCTGCGAGGTGCTTCCGCTTGCGTCTTCCGTGCTGAACGAACGCGTATCGCGACCATCTGGAAGGTTGTTGATGAACGGGGAGATATCGACCGCATGCACGACGCGGCCGTCTTCCGCGCGCAGCTTCATCGCCGTCTCATCGGTTGCCACAAGTTCGCGCCCATCGCCCGCAATATGGTCGTATACACCCTCTTGCAGTGCTTTGAGCAGAGTCGACTTGCCATGGTAGCCACCGCCCACGATGAGGGTGATGCCCCGGCGAATGCCCATGCCGCGCACACGGCCGCGGTGGGGCAGCTCGAGCGTCACGCGCATGCTTTCGGGAGAGGTAAAGGGCCGAGCGCCCGCAAGCGGCTTCGCCGAGACACCGCTTGACCGTGGCAAGACCGAACCGTCCGCAACAAAGGCCACGAGGCCCCGCTCCCGCATCGCAGAGCGAACTGCCCGCTGGTCGTCGGCCAATTCCGCCGCCTTCTGAGCCGCGCACCGCCCAGCGTCGTCTAGCATGAGCGCGCGCTCCACACAAACCGGGATGAGGTCCAGCAGCATACGCGCCGCAGCGCGCGCATCGATGGTGCGACCATGCGCCGGGAGACCCGCCTCGAAGCGCAGCATCACCGCGCCATCCGGCGCGATCTCGCAGGCCGACCGCGCGAGTATCTCGGGACCCGGATTGCTTGTTCCGATAAACCCGCTCTTGCCCGAGCCTCCCACCTTGAAACTCGCCTGCGCCGCCTCCTTCGAGAACCGCCGCACGAGCAGGTCCTCCGTCGCTGTGCGCCTATGCGCGGCATCGCGGCAACATGCCGGAAGCCCGGAAACATCGCCTGGAACAAATACCGCAAGTTGAGAGGGCACGGCGAACGGATCCCCCTGCACGTGGGCGATATCCAGCTCGAAATCACCGAAATCGTATGTTCCGCGCAGGCCCTTGTATGCCGGATATCCGCGCCGATCGATTGACGCGAGCTGGCGCTCCAAGTCCCGGTCCGTCTTCATGCCGCCCCCTTTGCTAGCTCATCCGATTGTAGCAAGGTGTCCAAGACGCTGCTTGTGGGCGAAGGAACGCCCGCAGGCACACCGCGCGTACCGCCCGCGCCACCGCACCTGCCCCCGGCCTCACCGCACCTGCCCCCCCGGCCTCGGTTGGCAAGCAATCACGCATGGGTACCATGGAGTCATCCAGAGAAACGGAGGTGACCGTGACAACGCTCTTTCTGCTGGCTGCACTCCTAGCCGTTGTGCTCGCCTACTGCACCGCGAGCATAATCATCATGCGCGCGGGCCGCAGCACCCCGCCCGAAGACCTTGAGTGCCTCATCGTGCTCGGCGCCATGGTCCGGCCCGACGGACTGCCCACGCGCGCGCTGCGCTATCGGCTTGAAGCAGCACTTTCCTATCTTGCCGAACACCCCGCCACCATCGCTATCGTATCCGGTGGCCAGGGCGCCGACGAACCCGTTAGCGAAGCGGCTGCAATGGCATGCTGGCTCGCGGACCGCGGCGTCGACAGCGAGCACATCATTCAGGAGAGCGCCTCGACCACCACAGCCGAAAACCTCTCGCTATCCACTCAACTCGTGCCCGGACTCCGAAAGCGGCGCGTAGGTATCGTGACAAACGACTTCCATCTTTATCGCTCCCTGCTCATCGCCCGCAAACAGGGGTTTCAACGAGTCTGGGGTATTCCCGCCGCCTCCACGCCCGAAAATCTTCCCGTGAACCTCGCCCGCGAGTGCTTCGCCCTCATCAAAAACCGCATCCAGGGCAACCTCTAAACCATCGCAGCCTCTCGAAACGCGCTCATTGATGGCCCCACAAGGTCATTCCAAACAAGTTTTCAACTTTTGGGCACTTCATCGTCACCCGCCTGAGTACATGCCAATTGAGGCTCATAGAAACCACAGGTAGAAACGTTGCGCGAGCAGGGGGCAGGCCACATATACCCAGACCTCTTCCAATCAAGTGCCCAAAAATTGAATTCTCCTATCAATTTAGAAGCACTCGTCTGCCAAAACGCCGGAAAGTGGGCTCGTCGCCACCCGCATGGCTCAACTTCATACATGCTCGTCCCCACGCCGCGCAGACGCCCACCACGTAGACGCCCGCCGCACATTACAGCTCGTCGTACGGCATGCGGCGGCGGACGAAATAATACAGCGCCAGTAGCGGCCATGCGAACGGGAAGAAGCAATAGCTCATGCCCAGCACCGCAAGACGCGCCGCATAGAACACCCCGCGCCTGAGCCCCTCGCGCTCTCTGGTTTCGCACGTCATGCGCACGAAGCTGCCTCCCGGCGTGGACCCACCGTGCAACCATGGAAGCACGCCTTCAACCAGCAGAAACGTCGCAACCGACACGACGAGAATCCATGGTGCTCGCGCCAAGCAATCCCCGCCCGGCACGTTCTCGAATAGCATCGTGAGTGCCGTGGTCGCCACGATGACGATCAGCCCCATAAGAAGGCTATCGAGCCAGAACGCCACGCAGCGGCGCACGAACCCCGGTTCATGGGTGATATCGCTGGCATTTGCCAGCGCACCCGGCGGCAGAACGCGCCCGAGCTGCCCGGCGCACCACCAGCCAATCGCCGCACCAAGCGTGTTGTACATGAGATCGTTGACATCGGCGGTGCGGTACGCGTACGGATAAATTCCGAACAGCCCCGTACCCTGCGCAAGCTCGATACAGAGCGATGCCGCGAGCCCCGCCACCACCGAAGCCCCAAACCCCCAGCGCAGAAGGCGCCCAGCGATAAACCCGAGGGGCACGAAGAACACCACGTTAAACGCAATCTGCGGAATCGTCGATATGCCCTCGCGCACGAAATCGCCTATAAATGCCAAGGGATTTAGTTGCCATGGCACACCGTACGTGATGCCCAGGCCGGAATCTCCCGACGGCAGCGGGTAGAGGGTAAAACAACCGAGACCAAGCAGGTAGAGCACCGCCAGATAGGTCGATACCACCGAAACGAATTTGAGACGCCCATCGCGATGGTAGAGATACGCCAAAATAGGCAAGGTGAGCGCCGTGGCCGCAAGCGGCCACAAACCCACCGCGAGCATGAAGTTCTCGCTGTATCCGCTTATGAATCGCTCGATCATGCCCATGGCTACCCCGTGTTCAAAATCGCATTTGCACCGCAGCGCTATGCCCCATTGCCTACGCTGCCAGCCATTTTTACAGGTACACGCCAGACACACCATCGATTTTGCTTACGTGTAGCTTACGGTTTGGTAAGAAGAGGAGCAGGGAGTGTCCAGATGTGCGCGGCCGTCGCGAAAAATGGCGCGAGATGCTTCGGGCCTGGGCGCGTGAAGCGTTCTCAAAAGGGCCGCGCATTGCCCCCTCAAAAAGGTGCACGGAAGCCACTGCAAGCGATATGCTAAGAAGATAGCGAACTCATTCTGGAAAACGGGGGTTGCCCATGGCAATCGAAAAGGTCAGGGCGTATTTAGCCGAACATGACATGGCAGATCGCATCTTGGAATTCGAAGTTTCGAGTGCCACCGTCGAACTTGCCGCCCAGGCGGCGGGCGTGGAACCGGAGCGCATCGCGAAAACGCTCTCGTTTCACGTGGGCGACCGCGTGGCGCTCATCGTTGCCGCGGGAGATGCACGCATCGACAATCAAAAGTACAAAACGCAGTTTCACACCAAGGCGAAGATGCTCAGGGCCGAGGAAGCCGAGCAGCTCATTGGCCATGCCGTCGGCGGCGTGTGTCCCTTCGCTGTGAACGACGGATGCGATGTGTACCTCGATGCCTCGCTCCGCCGGTTCGAGACGGTCTTCCCCGCCTGCGGCAGCGCGAACAGCGCCATCGAACTCACGCCGGACGAGCTCGAAGAGCTCTGCGCACCCTGTACCTGGCTCGACGTGTGCAAGCTACCGGCCTAGCGCGACGCGCAAAACAACCCCATGTAAAATCACCCCAGGGGTTTTTAACATTACCGTCCCGTGCGAGCGAAACGGCAGCCCTTTCCTGGCTATTCCGCAGTACGTCCCGCGCGCGCCAGCCCCACCAGGCACACGACGGAACCCACAGCTGCAAGCACACCACCTGCAAGCCCGATGCTCGACAGCGAAAACGCCGTGCTCGCCATGCCGCCAAAAAACGACCCAGAACCAATCCCCAAATTGAAGATCCCCGAGTATAGCGCGACCGCCACGGAAGCCTCGTCCGGTCGCGCATAGCGAATAATCTCGGCCTGGAACGCGATGCCGAACGCCGTGTTGCACGCTCCCCACAGCGCGAGCATACCGAATATGCCTGCTACAAACGGTGCCGCGACATTCAACAGGAGCAACGCTGCCGAAAGCCCCGCGAGCGCCGTACCCAAGAACGGAAGCCGGTGCGCGTCGTAGGCGCGCGAGAACAGAAGGCTCCCTGCGAGCCCGGCAGCGCCGAAAACCGTGAGCGCCATGGTGGCGGTACCGGCATCGAGGTGCGCGACCTGCGCAAGATACGGGTCGATGTAGCTATACGCCGTGTAATAGCCGGTCGCCACGAGCAACGTGCTCACATAGACCGTCAGGAGCGCACGGTTGCGGAAGAGAGCAGGCAGCCGACGCAGTCCGAAACGCTCGCCAGCGGGAATGCGCGGAAAGATGGCCGCCATGTAGACTGCGAGCACTGCGCCCACAACGCCCACGCAGGCAAACGTCATGCGCCAGCCCACTGCCAATCCGATCGCACGACCAAGGGGCAGGCCGAACACCATGGCGACCGACGTTCCCGTCGCGACCATGCTGAGCGCAAGCGACCCCTGCTCCGGCGCGACCGCACGCGTCGCCATGACCGAGGCGATCGACCAGAAGATTGCGTGCGCGCAGGCAACGAGCAGGCGCGCTGCAACGAGCAGCTCGAAGGTGGGAGCCACAGCGCAGGCGAACTGACCCGCCGTGAACAGCGCAATTACCGTGAGCAGCAGCCGCTTGAACTCGAAGCGCGATGCGAACACCATAAGAGGCAGCGAGAGCGCCATGACCGCCCATGCATAGATCGAGGTCATCATGCCAGCCTGTGCCTCGGTAAGGCCGAAGCCGCCGGCGATGCTGCTCAAAAGGCCGATGGGCATGAACTCCGAGGTGTTGAACACGAAGGCCGAGCAGGTGAGACCCGCGAGCGCAAGCCACTGCCGCGCCGTCATGGCGTCGCTCTGCGAGGAAGCTGTGCGCGCTGCCGCACCGCGTTCGGCAGACGACTCGGGTGCGGCAGCAGCGGCAGATGTGATCTCAGCGGCAACCGCTTCTCCGCATTTTTCCATCGTCCGCCCCTCTCCCCGCTATTCGGGCGTTCGCCATACCTAACAAGCGGTTCGCGATTGTGGCAAAGTGGGGCTCTGGCGTTGGCCTTGGAGGCACGGCAACATTTCCGAAACATCCCGCCGCGAGCAATGGCGCAAACGCGCCCCGTGAAACGCCTGCCGTGCACCCGTCAGACAAAAACTTCCGGATATCAACGGTTGTTTTCCGAGTCACCGAGTATAGACGATTTTTAGCTCGCGTTTACCTGGGAAAGCATTCGAAATTTCGGACGTCTACTCGACACATCCAAGAATAACCGTTGATATCCGAAAGTTTTGGCGCTCAAACACCGGCGACCCCGCCACCGGCATGGGCAGCGGGGCCGCAATGTTAGAAAAACCCTGGAGTTCTTTTACATGGTGCTAGTCCTTCTTGATCCAGGAGAACATGGAACGAATCTTCTCGCCTGTCTGCTCGATCGGATGGCTGTTGATCTCTTCGCGCTTCTCGAGCAGCCACTTATGGCCGTTGTTGCAGTCGTCGACGAACTCCTGTGCAAAGCTGCCGTCCTGGATGCGAGCCAGGATCTGCTTCATGGCCTCGCGGCTCTGCTCGTTGATGACCTTAGGGCCGGCATAGTACTCGCCGTACTCGGCCGTGTTGGAGATGGAGTAGTTCATGAAGTGGATACCGCTCTCGTACATGAGGTCCACGATCATCTTCATCTCGTGGTAGCACTCGAAGTACGCAAGCTCGGGCGGGTACCCTGCCTCGGTCAGGGTCTCAAAGCCCGCCTTCACCAGCTCAACAAGGCCGCCGCAGAGCACGGCCTGCTCGCCGAACAGGTCCTCCTCGGTCTCCTCCTTGAACGTGGCCTTGATGATGCCGGAACGGGCACCGCCCACGCCCCAGCAGTACGCCAGCGCGATGTCCCACGCGTTACCGGTAGCGTCCTGCTGCACGCAGGCGAGGTCGGGCACGCCGGAACCCTCGGTGTACTGGCGACGAACGATGTGGCCCGGGCCCTTAGGCGCGCACATGATGACGTTCACGTCCTCGGGCGGCACGATGTAGCCGTAGTGGATGTTGAAACCATGGGCGAAGGCGAGCGTGTTGCCGGGCTTGAGATGCGCCTTGATGTGCTCCTCGTAGACCTTGGGCTGGGTCTCATCGGGCGTGAGAATCATGATGAGGTCGGCTTCCTCGGCCGCGGTGTCCATGTCGCACACCTTGAGGCCCGCCTCCTCGGCCTTGGCCCAGCTGCTCGAGCCCTCGCGCAGGCCCACACGCACGTCGCAGCCCGAATCGAGCAGGTTGAGTGCATGGGCGTGGCCCTGGCTTCCGTACCCGATGATGGCAATCTTCATGTCCTGGATCACCTCGGGCTTGCAGTCCGCCTCATAGTAAATCGTTACAGCCATTTCTTGTCTCCTTTGAATCGTGGCTGATAGTACCTTGCTTGCATCTCCGTGTCGGAACGCTGCCGCGCCATGAGTCAAAATGGACCCGTCCCAAAATGGATCGCTACGAGCGCGACATGGCGATCTTGCCTGTGCGCGTGATTTGGCGCAGCCCATAGCCGCGGAAGAGGTCCTCCATGGCGTCGAGCTTGCTCGCCGTGCCCGTCGCCTCGACGGTCAACGAGTTCTTGCCCACGTCGACCACCTTCGCACGGAAGATGTTCGCGATCTCGATGATCTCGTGGCGCTTGTCGGCCGGCGCGAGCACCTTGAACAGCACGAGCTCGCGTTCGATGGCGTCCTCATGCGTCATATCGCTGATCTTATAGACGCTCACGAGCTTATGGAGCTGCTTGGTGAGCTGCTCGTATGCCACCGCATCGGCGTCGACGATGATGGTCATACGGCTCATGGTGGTGTCTTCGGTTGGGGCAACGGTCAGCGAGTCGATGTTGAACCCGCGTCGGCTGATGAGCCCCGTCACGCGACTGAGCACGCCGGGCTTGTTCTCGACGAGCACCGAAAGGATGTATTTCATCTCACTCGCCTCCCTTCTGCGCAGCAACGCCGCGCGCAAGCCCGCTGCCCTCGGGACCGGGCTGCGGGCCGGCGGCAACGCGGGCGGACGCATCGAATTCATCGAGCGGCAGCGGCTCGGCCACGGTGCCCGCATGCTCGCCCGCCGGGCTCATACCCTTCTCGGTTACGCGCACGCCGCCGAGCGTCACATCGATCGCGCCGATGATATCGTCGATGGCCGCGCCGGGGGCCACCATGGGATAGACGGTCTGCGCCGTGGGAATGATGACATCCAGCAAGTAGGGGCCATCGGCGGCGAGCATCCGGTCGAGAGCATCACCGATCTGATCGGGGTGCGCGATGCGCTCCGCCTGCCAGCCGTACGCCTCGGCCAGCTTCACGAAGTCGGGGTTCGCCGTGAACTCCGTGCACGAATAGCGTTCGTGGTAGAACAGCCGCTGCCACTGGTGCACCATGCCGAGCGCGTTGTTGTCGATGACGAGCACCTTCACCGCCACGCCGTTACCGAGCGCCGTAGCCATCTCCTGGATGTTCATCTGGATGGAGCCGTCGCCCGCGATGCACACCACCTGCGCGTCCGGCCGCCCGATCTTGGCGCCGATCGCCGCCGGGAATCCGAAGCCCATCGTGCCCAGGCCACCCGAGCTGATGAACGTGCGACTCTCCTCGCGGTGCACGTGCTGGTGCGCCCACATCTGATGCTGGCCAACCTCGGTCGTGACCACGCTTTCATGGGGGTCGAGCTTGTTAGAGAGCTGTTCGAGCACCTGCTCCGGCGCGATGCGGTCGGGATAGTCGACGAAATCCTCGGTGTAGAACGGCCAGCGCTCGCGCCATTCGAGCACGGTCTCGACCCATTCTGCACTTCTTGGCTGGGCCTCAACCTTATCGAGTCGCGCGTTGATGGCCGCGACGACGCCCTGGGCATCGCCCACGATGGGCACCTGCGGGTCGCGCACCTTGCCGATCTCGGCTGGGTCGATGTCGATGTGAATGACCTTCGCGTGCGGCGCGAACTCGCTGAGCTTGCCCGTCACGCGATCCGAGAAGCGCGCGCCCACCGCAATGAGGAGGTCGCACTCGGTCACTGCCATGTTTGCATACTTGGAGCCGTGCATGCCCACGGGCCCTAAGTTGAGCGGGTTGGAGCAGGGCATGGCCGCCTTGCCCAACAAGGTCGTGACCACGGGAATCTGCATCTTCTCCGCGAGCTCAACCACTTCGTCGCACGCATGGCTCGACACCACGCCGCCACCCACCATGAGCAGCGGTCGCGTTGCCGCGCGGATATACTCGACCGCCTGCTTGACCTGCTTGGCATTGCCGCGATAGTTGGGTCGGTAGCTGGGGATGTCGATATGGTCCGGATAGCGGAACACCATCTGCGCGCCGGCGAGGTCACTCGGGATGTCGATGAGCACCGGGCCGGGGCGACCGGTCGAGGCGATGTAGAACGCCTCGCGGAACGTCTTCGTAAGGTCGTCGGTGCTCT
The DNA here is from genome assembly GCF_009676995.1 of Enorma shizhengliae. Classification (NCBI taxonomy): domain Bacteria; kingdom Bacillati; phylum Actinomycetota; class Coriobacteriia; order Coriobacteriales; family Coriobacteriaceae; genus Enorma; species Enorma shizhengliae. Next base: position 418,421 of record NZ_VTFZ01000001.1, on the reverse strand, counting down.
GCAAGAGGAAGCTGTGCTTCACCACGGGCATGGTGATGCCTACGATGTCGGCTTCCTGGAAGGCGTCGGTGCCGATGACGCCGCGCGTGACTTGGCCCGTGATGACCACGAGCGGCACGGAGTCCATGTACGCCGTGGCGATGCCCGTCACCGTGTTGGTGGCGCCGGGGCCGGACGTCACGAGCACGACGCCCACCCTGCCGGTGGCGCGCGCGTAGCCATCGGCCTCGTGCACCGCACCTTGCTCGTGGCGGGCAAGGATGTGACGGATCTTCGTGGAGTCGTAGAGCGCGTCGTAGATCTTGATGGCCTGGCCACCGGGGTACCCGAAGAGCGTGTCCACGCCCTCGGCCTCGAGGCTCGCGATGATGGCCTGGGCTCCGGTCATGGTCTTGCCCTCGTGCTCGGTATGGCTGCCTGGCCCGAAGGGCTTACCGCTTATGGCGAGCTCCTTGAGCGCCAGCCGCTCGGCGCGTGTGGTACCCGCCGAAGGAGCGGCCTGCGCGGCAGTTACGCAGACATGCTGGCGAATATCGTCGGGCATGTCCGGCGTGCGCGGGCTCCCGGCGAGCGCTGTCGGCTGCCCAGCTGCCGCCCCTGCCGCCGGCACCCCCGTGCGCGCCGCCGGCGCGGCACCGCCCGCACGCTCCGCCCCGCCCTGGGCCGAGGTGCTGGCGGCACGCGCCGTCCCGCTCCGGTCGTTCGTGTTCGTCATGACAGATACGCCCCCTTATCTGCGCTGGTCACGAGCTTTGCATACCGGCTCAGCACGCCGGTGGTGTACTTGGGCGCGGGCGGCTGCCACGCAGCGCGGCGCTGCTTGAGCTCCGCCTCGTCCACCCGCAGCTCAAGCGATCCCGCCTCGATGTCGATGTCGATGATGTCGCCCTCTTCCACGAGCGCGATGGGGCCGCCTGCCGCGGCCTCAGGCGAGACATGGCCGATGCACGGACCCTTGCTCGCGCCGGAGAAGCGCCCGTCGGTGATGAGCGCCACGGACTTGTCGAGCCCCATGCCGCAGATAGCGCTCGTGGGCGTGAGCATCTCGCGCATGCCGGGACCACCGGCCGGGCCCTCGTAGCGAATGACCACCACGTCGCCCGGGTTGATCGTCCCGCCGAAGATCGCCCTGCAAGCTTCTTCCTCGCTGTTGAACACGCGCGCAGGGCCGGAATGCCGGTACATTTCGGGCGAGCAGGCGGAACGCTTCACCACGCCGCAATCCGGCGCAAGGCTGCCGCGCATGACCTTGAGGCCGCCGATGGGGCTATAGGCGTTCTCGATCTCGCGAACGATCTCTCCGTCCGCGGGCGGGCACTGGGCGATCCAATCCTTCATGCAGCCATGGCAGGTGCACGCCGTCTCGTCGAGCAGCCCCGCTCGCCCGAGCACGCCCAGAATCGCCGGGATGCCGCCCACGGCGTTGAGGTCCTCGATATGGAGCGGCCCCGCCGGCGCGATGCGCACGATGTTCGGCGTCTCGTCGGAGATGCGGTCCCAGTCGTCCATGGTGACGGGGCAGCCCGCCGCCTGCGCGATGGCCGTGAGATGGAGCATGGTGTTGGTGGAGCCACCGAAGGCCATGTCGAGCACCATGCCGTTGTGGATAGCCGCGGGAGTGAGGATGTCGAGCGCCGTGATGCCCTTTTCGACCAGGTCCATCACCTGCATGCCCGTCTGCTTGGCGAGGCGGATGCGCTCGGAATACACGGCAGGCACGGTGCCGTTGCCGGGAAGCGCCAAGCCGAGGGCCTCGGCCAGGCAGCAGATCGAGTTAGCGGTGAACATGCCCGAGCAGCTGCCGCACGTGGGGCAGGCGGTATTCTCGAGCCACGCGCACTCCTCCTCGGTCATGGTGCCCGCCGTAACCTGGCCCACGGCGTCGAAAAGCGTGTTCAGATCCGTCTGCTTTCCGCACTTATCATGCCCGGCGAGCATGGGCCCGCCGGAGACGAGCATGGTGGGGATATTCAGACGCGCCGCGGCGATGAGCATGCCGGGGACGATCTTGTCGCAGCTGGGGATGAGGACCATCGCATCGAACTGGTGGCCCTGGATAGCGCACTCGACGGAATCTGCGATGACCTCGCGCGAGACCAAACTGTAGTGCATGCCCTCATGGTTCATGGCGATGCCGTCGCATACGCCGATGGTGTTTATCTGCAGCGGCGTGCCGCCCGCCATGCGAACGCCCGCCTTCACGGCGTCGGCAATCTGTTGGAGGTGGAGGTGCCCCGGGATAACTTCGTTCTGCGCGGAGACAACGGCAACGAGCGGGCGCTCAAGCTCCTCGTCGGTAAGGCCATCTGCCTTGAGCAGGCTGCGGTGCGGCGCACGAGCCAGCCCCTTCTTCACGGCATCGCTTCTGAGTTCCATACACCCTCGCTTCCCTTTACGTCGGCGCGTGGCCAAACGGTTGGTGAAATTCAGGAAATGCGAGGTCATGGCGTGGGTTCGGCGATTGCTGCGGCGATTTCCGCGCGGTCGCTTGGCGGGGGCCCGTCGGGACCCTCACCTACTACCCAACCCTGCTCGATGCCCGTAACGGGGGCGCCGGCGCGGCATACTGACGAGCCTGCCGCGCGGGGGATCGCCCGGCGCAGACACGCGTTCAGCTGCACTGCTCGAGGGGGTGTTCCCAACCAGTCGCCGCGGGTTCTCACGCATCCCCGCTCGCTGTGGCACGTCCGGCCGGTACTCGCCCTGTCATCGCATTTGCTGAGTCCGGTAAGTGTCGCGCGCGTAGGCGAGCACCATGCGAGCGCCCAACAAATGAAACATTTTCGAAACACTTTATTCGGCGAAAGTGCTTCATGCGAGGACGAGCGGTACGGTGGCGATTTCTAGCCACAATCCCCAAACGTCACCCATGCAAAACCACGTTACATGTCGATGTACGCATTAAGCGCCATTTTTCAGCGGCTTAATGCGTATATCGGCATGTAACATCATCGACAATCGCAAGCGGGCGTCGTCATCCGTCCCCGACTCACGGAAGACGCTTCCTGTTGGCTTCCCAGAATATTCGCCCGCTACCGCCCCTTGGGGCGTGCGGTATCCGGCCAGGGCATACCTTTGTAGCGGTTGCCGGCTCGCAGCTCATCGAGCATCTGCGCGAGATGCGCCTGGCGCGTGGTCTCGCGCTTGGGACGCTCGATCCAGCTGATGTAGTCGTTGCGCTGATACGGCGGCCGACGAGTAGATCCACAATCTTTTCGGGCAAAAATGTGTCGAAACGGGGGCCTGCAGAGGCCGTTTTCGGTACATTCTTGCCCAAGTATGCGAGCGAACGTTCGGGAGAGCCGTGCGCCGTCCCGGTTGCGAGTCGCCCCGGTTGTGCGCCGCCCCGGCAGCGCCGCATCGCCACGCCCGCCGACGCTGCCCCGTCCCAACAGCGCCCCGCTCCGGCAGCGCGCCGCCCCGACAGCGCCGCCCCACCCGGCAACACGCAGCGCTACGCCACGATTGCCATCTGCTCCCACGAGCCGTCCGCGCGCGGCACCTCAACCGCCCGGTAGCCAACCGACGCCGCATGGTCGTACGCCCGCTCGATGCCCCAGCACAGATCGCCCGGCACATGGCCGTCGGAACCCACGGTGATGGGCACGTCCGCGCGGCAGAATCGCTCGAGCAAGCCCTTGGCCGGGTAATAGTCGCCCACGCCCTTGCGCCACCCCGCCGTGGAAAGCTCCACGCGTTTGCCGGTGTCGTGCGCACAGGCCACCATCTCGTCCCAGAGCGGCGCAAGGTCGATCGTGGGCGCAAAACCGTCGTTCACAAAGCGCATGGCGAGGTCCGGGTGCGCCATCGTGTCGAAGAGCGGGCACTCGCACGCGCGGCACCAGGTCTCTGCATAGCGCCGCCAAACCTCGTCCGGGCCCAACTCCTCCCAAATACGCCGGTCGGTCGAATCATCGATCCATGCGCCGCTCTCGATGGGCCCCAGCCAATGCACCGACCCCAAACGCACGAGCGCACCGGCGCTCCAGCGCCGGATGTTCTCCTCGCAGCCCTCATACCAATCGCACTCAAAGCCATAGATGTACTCGAGCTCAGGGTGCTCGGCTGCAGCGGCCGCGAACGCCGCGCGGTGCTCGGCAAGGCGCGCCTCGGGCACCTGGACCTCCTCGCCTGGATCCATTATGCGCGGCAGCGTAAGGTGGTCGGTCGAGACCATCACGCGGCATCCCGCCGCAACCGCAGCAGCCGCGTTCTCCATAAACGTACCGCCGCCGTCCGAGAACTGCGTATGGGTATGCGTGTCGACGATTGAACGGGCGGGCAAGGGCTCGATCATGCTCGGTCTCGCTTTCTCTAACAGTCTTCCGGAATCACCCGCTCCTCCCCAATGCCTCGCGCCCCATCAGGCGGGCAGCGTGGGAGCAGGCCGCGCGGAGCCGTGCTACGCCTCAGGATACAGCGGATTACTCCACGCCGCATGGCCCGTCGCATCCACGCACTCAAAGCGCAGGTACGTCTCGGTACCGTTCAACTCGAATTCAGCATACTCCAAGAGCGGGCCGCCAGCGGAGCGGTGCGTCTCGCCCACTCCCACCGGGCCTCCTGCAATAAGGCTCACACGTTCGCACGGGCTGCACGCTACCCAGGCGCGGCCATCGCGCACGCCCCAGTTCTCAATCGAAGGACCGCTCGACGCATAGAACGCCCCCTCCACAAGCGCGCGCACCACCGCGTCGCGCGTCAGCTCGGGAGCGGCGACCACCACCCAGCCGCCAAAGGAGTCGGGCAGCTCAGGCGCGTTGTGGTTATCGTCCGATGCCACACCGCCCAGCCGCTGTCCGCGGCGCAGCATAAGGTCCCAGAACAGCGTATCGTGCCCCAGCGCGCACTCCTCCACCGTGCCGAAGTTGTGTACCTCGATGGCAAAGCAGCCCTCGAGCCCCACGACGTCCGCTGGGTCCACGCGGCTCCAGATAGGATGGTTGTACATCACGGCACAGCCATGCGCGGCCAGCTCGTCCACCACCCGCTGCGCCACGGCGCGGCCATCCCAGCCGCCCCGGCATATCACCGGCTCCAGCCGCTCCATGTGCGCAAACCTGCGCGGTGCAGCGGCAACCATCTCGTCCGTACCCAAGATGCCGTGAATATGGTGCGTGGCCAGGCGCGTGCCCTTGCCGTCATCGGATACCAGGACCGCCGAAGCTTCGATGCCGGGCAGGATGATGAAGTCCTCCGTGTCAAAAGCACCGGAATAGTCGGTAAACAGGTCGTGGTCGGAAAGGCAGAGGAACTGGTAACCGTGCGCCCGGTGCTCGGCTACCGACTGCTCGGGCGTCCAGCGCCCGTCAGAGTTGACCGTGTGGCTGTGCAGGTTCCCCTTATAGCGAGGCAAATCCTCCGGCAGCCCCGTCTGATCGGCAAAATGCGTCATGGTTCATCCTTAGCTGAGATACCCGTGAGAAAACATCGACGTTGCTTCGGGGGGTGCGAGCGAACGTCTCGAAGGAGGCAGGAACCGACAAGAGGTTCCCCGCTCCGCTTCATCACCCCTCATCCCCAAAATGATAAAAGTAACCGGGTTCGTTTTCTCACTTGGCTCGTTGAATCACGCCATCACGCGAGCAGCGACGCATGCGCCAACATGTGCGCACACACCGCCGCCCGCGCGTCTGGAAGGAGCGTCTCCGCACGCAGCGCTACGCCGCGGCGGGAATGACCAGGCAATCGTGCTCGGGAATGGTCAGGAACACGTCGTCACCGGTATTGAACATGTGGAAGCTGCGGAAGAGCGCATCGACGCGCAGCACGGTGGCACCCACGCGCACGGTGTAGCGCAGCACGTTGCCGCGTGGCACGCTGTCCACGACCATGCCCTTGACCACGTAGCAGCCGTCGGCCTCGGCAGGGCGCTCGGCCGTGATGCCGATGGTCTCGGGACGGATGGCCACCACATTGCCCGCCGGTACCACCGTGCCGGTGAGCATGCCGTACTCCTCGGCGCGCAGCTGGTTGTAGCTGCCGATGAAGCTCGCCGCGAACTCGGAGACCGGGTTGGTGTACACCTCGACCGGGCTGCCGGCCTGCTCGATGCGTCCGTCATGGAAGAGCTGGATCACGTCGGACATGACCATGGCCTCGTCCTGGTCGTGCGTCACGAAGATCGAGGTCAGGTTGAGCTCTTGATTGATCTCGCGAATGCGCGACTGCAGGGCTTTGCGGAGCTTCGCATCGATGGCCGAAAGCGGCTCATCGAGCAAGAGCACCTTAGGCTCGGTCACAATCGAGCGGGCGAGCGCCGCGCGCTGCTGCTGGCCGCCGGAAAGGCTCGCGGGGTAGGCGCGCTCTTTGCCGGTAAGCTCGACCATGGCGATGGCCTCGGCCACCTTCTTGTCGATCACGTCCTGCGGGGTCTTCTGCATCTTGAGACCGAAGGCGATGTTCTGCTCGACCGTCATGTTGGGGAACAGGCTGTACTGCTGGAACACCATGCCGATGTTGCGCTTGCTCGCCGGCACGTTGGTGATATCCTCGCCGTCGAGGATGATGGTGCCCTCGGTAACCTGCTCCAGGCCGGAAAGGCAGCGCAGCAGGGTGGATTTGCCGCAGCCGGAGGGGCCGAGCAGCGTCACAAGGTCGCCCTTCTCGATACCGAAATTGATGTGATCAAGGACGGTGTTATCGCCAAAGCGCTTGACGACGTCGCGGAATTCAATATAGGCCATTACTTGGTCTCCTTCTGGGTAGACGAGTTCTGCAGCTTCAAAACCACCGCCGTCACGAGCGCAACCACCACGAAGATGACCACGACGATGGCGCTGGAAAGGCCGCTCGAAACGTCCATGTTCGCCTGCAGGAACACCTGGATGTTCTGGTAGTTGGTGCCCGCGATGTTGTTGGCAAGCACGAAGTCGCCGAAGATGATGCTCTCGGCAAGCAAGCTCGACACCAAGATGCCGGAGAGGATGTTTGGCAGCACCACCTGCACGTACGCGCGGAAGCGCCCGCAGCCGAGCATCTCGGCCGCCTGGATGAGCATCTCGGCATCGATCGAATTGAGCGCATTGCGAATGCCCTGGTAGATGTAGGGCAGCACCAAGATGGTGTACGCGCCGAACAGCATGAACAGCCGGTTGGAGAGAATCGTGCCCGTACCGGTGTAAAGCGAGATGATGCCGATCGAGAGGATCACGCCCTGCAGCGCATAGGGGATCATGCAGAGAAACTGCATCACACCCGCAAGCTTGCGATTGACGGCCACGACCACATACATGGCCGCAAGGATGAGCACGATGGTAATGATCACGCTCACGATGCACAGGATCAATGTGCGGCCTATGGACATCCAGAACGTAGTGTTGGAGAACAGCTCTACATAGTTGCGCAGCGTGAACCCGGACGGCAGGATGTCGGTCCATTCAACGAAGAGCGAATACACGAGCGTCACGGCGAACGGGATCAGCAGATACAGGGCGACGGCGCCCAAGAAGATCTTGCCGGCAAGGGAGGTCTTCTGCTTGGGCGCCGCGCTGGCAACGGCGTTCTTCTTGCTCATACGATCTCCCTCCCCTTAGCGGCGCGGCGCGTGAAGTAGTTGTTCACGAGCGTGCAGATGACCATGAGGGCAATGAGCACCATGGCGAGCGCGCCGCCCGTGGCGGCATCGGTCTGCACGTCACCACGGAAGCGCGAGGTGATCTGCAGCGCCAAGAGCGCGTAGTTGTTCATCACGAGCGCATAGGCCGTTGCGTAGGCAGCGAGTGCGTTGGAGAAGAGTACCGACAGCGTGCCCAGAATGGAAGGCATCAGGTTGGGGATCACGATGCGGAACCAGTAATCGAAGGTCGAGGCCTTGAGAATGGTCGCCGCCTCGCGCCACTCCTTGCGGATGCCCGCGAACGCCGGGATAAGCAGAAGCGTGGCCAACGGAATCTGGAAGTAGATGTACATCATGACCAGGCCGTCGGAGCCATAGAGGTTGAAGTTGGCGAGGAACGGGATGTTGAACTGTTCGCCGATGAGCGTGAGCACGCCGGCGTTGCCCATGAGGATCATGAACGCGAAGGCCAGCGGCACACCCGAGAAGTTCGACATCATGTTGAGGATCATGGTGAAGCCGTTGCGCACGCGCGGGCTCGCCTCGGAGCAGAAGCGCGCCGCAAGGAACGCCACCACGATGCCCACCACAGCAGAAAGCAGGCTGATCCACACGCTGTTCAAGATAGACTGCGTGTAGAGCGGCGTGGTGAACACGCGGATATAGTTCTCGAGGCCAAGCGCCTCAGAGTCGCGGCCGATCACCGAATCAAGGGCGAGCTGCGCCAAAGGGGCAAGCTCGTAGAGAATCACCACGAGGAAGAACGGAACGATGGCGATATAGCCCATCCAAGGACGGCGCTTCGCCGTCTTCGCCTTGCTCGCGGCGGCCGGCTCGACACCGGCATCTTGCTGCAAAACGTTTTCCATACGAACGACGGGGCGCGATGAATCCCGCCCCGTCTAGCTCCTTTCGAAGTTCCTTAGCCCAGAGCCGGGATAACATTCTCCTGGTACCAGGTGATAAGGTCCTGGCACACGCCACTCCAGACGGACTCGTCCACCGTCTGGACCTGATCACCGTACTGCTCGTCGGGCAGACGCATGGCAGCCACGTCCTCGGGCAGCTCCACGTCGCGGATGGGAGTCGCGTAGCCGCGGGCGAGGTTGATCTGGCCCTCGTCGGAGAGGATGAACTCGCGGGCGAGGCACGCGGCCGCCGGGTGCGGGGCGTACTTGTTGATAACGGTGCAGTAGCCCGACTGCACGCTCGCATCCCGCGGAATGCTCACCGTGAAGGAAGCGTTGGGGTTGTTCGTCTGAATCTGGTCGCGGTAGTTGAGCGAGTTGTAGTCCCAGTTGATGCAGACATCGATCTCGCCGGACTCAAGACGCGCGAGCGAGGCATCGGCGACATCGAGGCGGCCGGCCTCGGCAAGCTCGAGCAGGAAGTCATAGGCGGGCTGCATGTTGTCGATATCACCACCGAGCGCGTAGGCGGCGGCGAGGCTCGCGTACTGCGCCACAGCGGCGGCGGTCACGTCGCCCACGCAGACCGTGTAGTCGCCGTCGAGCAGGTCCTGGAAGCTCGTGGGCGGGTTGGAGACCGTGGCGTCGTTGGACATGAAGGAGATGGTGCCGTAGTAGCCCACGATCCAGTCGCCGTCGTCGTCCTTGGCCCAATCGGGGATCTCGTCCCAGTAGCTCGTCTTGTACTTGAGCGTGAGCTCCTGCTCCTCGGCCGTGGGGCCCCACGACTGGCCCACGTCGCCGATGTCTTTGGTGCCGTCGGCGCCCTCCTCGCGGAACATGGAGAGCTCCTCGGACGAGGACATGTCCTGGTCGGCGTGGGTGATACCGTACTCGGCCTCGATATCCTGCCAGGTCTCGACCCAGTTGGCCCAGGTGTCGGGCATACCAACGGACTGGATCTCGCCCTCCTCCTGCGCCTGCGCGATGAGGTCTTCGAGCGACATCTCGTTGTAATCAACAGCAGCCGCATCGCCGGAGCCATCGTCGCAACCGGTCAAGGCGCTGCCCGCCACGATAGCCATGCCGGCGCCCGCCAGCATGTTGAAGAACTGGCGGCGGGACACGCCGCGCTCCATCGCCACGCGCACGATCTTTTCTGTATCCACGTTTACTCCCATCGTCTTCACTGCTTCTATGGCTACATTGCAATAAACAGCAGGACAACGATATCGAAGGGAGGAACAGAGGATACCCCTTGCGCCGAAAGGCTTTCGCAAGGCTGACGGAATCTTACGATTAGCTAACAGATGCTGCGTTTTTCCTTTTCATGCGCGCGCGTCTGTAAAGAATCGAACGCAGGGGAATCGGGCGTCCCGGGAAAAGCCGATGCGACGCGAGCAGCAGTCTCTACGCATTGCGGCCTTATAAAGGAGCCCAGACGCGAAAAAGCTGCTACTCGCAATGCACGCGGAGAATCACAGGTAATGACTCTCTGCTGTTTGCCTGCACGCTACCCGAGCGCGATGGCATACAGGTTTTGCCTGTCGGTATTGCCCGACACCACATACGCTGTACCGTCCTCAACAAGCAACGGCTGATCCCAGGCCTGATGCGTCCTGTGAACCTCGGTGGTAAGCTCGGTCATTTCCAGCGCGTTTGGCAATTCGTCGAGCCCGATACGGTAGATACCCCCTTCGCCCAGATACACCGCCGATCCATCAACAAGCGTCGGAGTTGACTCGATTTCCCGCGCAGGAACCGAACCAACGAGCTCAAGCGTTTCCGCATCAAAGACGTTGCACGCTCCGTTGCTTGCGTCATGATCTGGGTCGAGCACCGTGCTCCCAGCACTTTCATCTATAGTCGGCGCGTTTACCAGCACATAGCCATCGAATACAAGTGGCATCGCACCAGAGGGTGTGCGTTTGTCATCATCAAGGCCGTCGGTCGAACAACTTATGTGCGCCTGCCCATCGCCATCGAATGCGACACGGCACAGCGTCCCTCGACGCGTCTGAAAATAGACAACGTCCCCAGCCTCTCCATCGTGAGAAAACCCGGTAGTAATCATATCGTCCACTTCGAGGTGCTGAACAATCTCGCCGTCAGCATAGCTCACCAGAAGACACGCCGCTTCGGTTCCCGCTGGAACCAACAACCCATAAGGGCTTGCGTAGGGGTACCCGCGATTACCCGAGGCGATGATTCGACTATCAACCGTTACGTTCCATTGCAGCGTTCCCGTACGTATGTCTATACAGGCAAGTCGAGATGTCGCTGCAAGTTCATACGAGGAGACCCCAATATAGGCATTTCCATCAAAGATGGCAAAATCGGTTGACTCCCAACCGACAACGATGGGCGGCTCTTGGTCGCTCCCCTCAAGCTGCGTTGCAACGTCTTCATCTTCGACGGAGATGACGGAGACGTTCCACCTTGCCTCCAGCGTATCGGCATCGAATGCTGCCACGCGACCCCATCTGCAAAACACGAGCACATAATCGCCGGCGAGCGCCAAAGCCTGTTCGATATTGCCCCAAGATCCATCAATGGCCTGCGTACACAGTAACTCGCCTGTAGCCTTGCTGTAGCTACGCAGCTCGTTGCCGGCGCCGATGAACAAGCGATCGTCGTTACCGTCGATTCGACTCGTCTCTGCCTGCCCGTTCACGATAACGGAAGCCCCGAGTTCTTCGCCGGATAAAGCACCCTTGCTTACGCAAACCTCAGCATTCCAATGAATTGGGCCTGCGACACGCTCCGACCCTTCATGTTGAGCATGAGAGGATTCACGACCCGAACAACTGGACAGAGCAGAAGCCGATAACAACCCAAGTGAACTGAGTATTCCAACGCATATCGCTGAGCGACGAGTATATACCGACTTCATGTTCTTATTCCAACTCGTACGTTACAGGATAGGCATCAATAACCGTCACGAAATCTTCGGCATAAACTTGAATATATCGCATACCTTCATGCTCCTTTCGACATGGCCCGCACCTCACCAGCCAAGACGGAAACATGACTTCTTAACTATATGCTTTATTCATCATATTATGATTATTATTATGCGAAAGGCGTGCATACAGCGCTCGGCGGTAGATGAAACGAGTCGTCACTGACCCCGAATTGACCACGTCATGATGCGTGGTGCAACCGATAAAAACAACCGAATCGATGCAGGAAAGGGCATTCATCAACCCGACAGCTTTCATCACTCCTGCTGCCCCAAACTCCCTCCATGGCGCGAGCAGCAGCCTCTACGCATTGCGGCCTTTCAAAAGCATGCCGAAATGTGCAGATGCCGCCGCCCGCTCCGTACGGGGCTTCTTTGCCGGCCGCTCCGGCTCCGTCACAGCATGGTGGCGCTGAGCTGCGGCTCGAACCCTGCTGCGCGCAACGCCTCCATAATCTGCTCCTTGTGCGAGGTGCCGTATGCCTCGATCGTCACGCGGAGCTCTACGGCGGCATTGCGATTGGTGCTCACGAACTGGTTGTGCTCGAGCTTGATGACGTTGCCGTTCTGCTCGGCGATGGCGCTTGCCACCTTCACGAGCATGCCGGGGCGGTCGGGCAAAAGCACGCTCACTGTGAAGATGCGGTCGCGCGCGATGAGCCCGTGCTGCACGACCGAGCTCATGGTGATGACGTCCATGTTCCCGCCAGAGAGGATCGAAACCACGCGCCGGTTCTCCGCCGGCAGGTGCTTGAGGGCCGCCACGGTAAGCAAGCCCGAATTCTCGACAATCATCTTATGATTCTCAACCATATCGAGGAACGCAACGATGAGCTCTTCATCGGGGACCGTGATGACGTCGTCCAGATTGGCCTGAAGATAGGGAAACACCTGGTCGCCGCATTCGAGCACCGCTGTTCCGTCGGCAATGGTGTTTGCGCTCGGCAGCTTCACCACATGCCCCGCCTCGAGCGCGCGCGTGAGCGAGGGGGCGCCTTCAGGCTCCACGCCGATCACGCGGATCTTGGGATTGTAGAGCTTGGCAAAGGTTGAGACGCCGCAAGCCAGACCGCCACCGCCCACCGGAACGAGAATGGTGTCTACGAGCGGCAACTCGGAAACGATTTCCATGGCAATGGTACCCTGGCCCGTTGCCACCACGGGATCGTTGAAGGGGTGGATGAACGTATAGCCGTGCTCCTCGGCAAGCTGCATGGCATATTCGCACGACTCGTCGTACACGTCGCCATAGAGCACGACCTCGGCTCCATAGCCTTTGGTGCGCTCGACCTTGATGAGCGGCGTCGTCGTGGGCATGACAACGATGGAACGCGCCCCGGCACGAGAGGCGGCAAATGCCACGCCCTGCGCATGGTTGCCCGCGCTCGCGGTGATGATACCGCGCTCCAGCTCTTCGGGCGCGAGCGTGCTGATCTTATAATAGGCGCCGCGCACCTTGTAGGCGCCTGTACGCTGCATGTTCTCGGGCTTAAAGAACACGCGGTTGCCCGTTGCCTGGCTAAAATGGGGGCTCTCCACGAGCTCGGTCTTTTGCGTGACTTCCTTGACCTTTTCGGAGGCCTGCTCGAAGGCGTCGAGCGTGAGCATCTCAGGCATAGGCGATTCCTCCTCTGGCATCACTGCTAGCATACGCGCCGTTTTCGTGGTATCTACGGTAGCACAGTGGAGCAGCGCCGCAGGCATGGGCCCCATCAAAATGCTTTGTCAGGGTCCGGATGGCTCCCTGGTGCAAAACTCTCGTCAAAGGATCGGATTTTTCTTCCCCGAGCGTGTACAAAGCAAATTGGGCCCACAGAAACAGCAGGTCAGAAGCTTGGCTCATGGAGGTATAGTTGCCCTGCACTCCAAAATTCGATCCTTTGGCGCGAGTTTTGTTTCCGCAGTGGCTTTGGCACCCCCAAATTCGACGTTTGTGCCACAATTCGTGTTGCTACGACCTTCCCCAGCCCCATCACGCTCGAATCGAGGTTTTCATGGCAAGCACAGCGCAACCGGCAGCAACCACGCCTCCCCTCTTCTCGCTGCGCGATGCGCGCGTCGTGCGGAGCGGACGCACCATTTTGCATGTGGACCATTTCGATCTTGCAGAGGGCGAGCACGTAGCGCTGCTCGGCCCCAATGGCGCAGGCAAGTCGACGTTCATCCAGTTACTCACGCGCGAGACGTTCCCGCTCCATCGCGAAGAGCCCCCGGTGCGCTTCCGCGGGCAGGCGCGGCCGCTGCTCTCCGATATCAAGCAGGCACTGGGCATCGTTTCTGCCACCATGCACGACCAAGTTCGCGTGCACCTGCCGGTAAGCGATATCGTGTGCGGCGGGCTTTTCGGCACGCTCGGCCTCCCCAACCACGTGCAAGCGACAGACGAGCAGCGAGCCCAGGCCCAAGACGCCCTCGACCGGCTGGGCATAGCAGATTTGGCCGAGCGCGACGTCATGACGCTCTCAACGGGCCAAGTGCGCCGCGTGCTCGTGGCCCGCGAGCTTATGAGCGACCCGCGCATCCTGATTTTCGACGAGCCGTGCACCGGCCTCGATCCCGAAGGCATGTACCACGTGCGCAACACGATGAGGCTCCTGGCAGACGAAGGGCGTTCGGTCGTGCTCGTCACGCACTATCCTGAAGACATCATCCCGGCAATCGAGCGCGTGCTGCTCATCAAGGACGCCGAAGTATTTGCCGACGGTCCGAAGGGGGACCTGCTCACCAGCGCAACGCTCTCCAACCTCTTCGGCGTGCCGCTTGAAGTTGAAGAGCGCCACGGCTGGTACTCGCTCCAAGGCCGCTACGAATAGCAAAAACGGCGGAGCCCGCTGGCTGGGTCCGCCGTTTTGAGAACTCGAAGCCGGCGTTGCTCGAACGCCGGGGTGACTACGGCCTAGAGCAGCCGCAGCCGCGAACTAGTCCTTGAGCACGAGCGACGAGAGGGTGCCCGCTGCGCCAAGCACAATCGTCACCACCGCACCATAAGCGGGAGCCATGAAGGGGCTCAGCAGCGACATCGTGAGGTTTACCGAGCTTGACGAGCTGGAGTACGATGCCATGTCGGAAATCAGCCCTTCGACGATGCCGCCGAGCACAAACGAGCCGATCGTGCACACGAGCGCCACGACCGCAGTACCCGCAAGCGCGAAGAAGAGCACCGCGTCAAAGCCGCGGAACAGCCTGAGGGCAACGCCCACAACCAGCGCCACAATGCAGATAACCCATAGAGCGAAGAGCACCTTCGTGACGAGAGACACCGTTCCGAACGTGCTGACCATTTGCTTCATTTGAAGCAGCGAGGAGTCGGTTGCGCCGTACGAGCTGTAGAGCGAGACCTGTTGCGCGCCCGCATCGGCAATCGAGCCGACCGTATTGCCTAAGGTGAAGAGCTCTGGCATGGTCACGGAGGGACTCACCGATTGCACGATCGCGGTTTCCATTCCCGTAAAGCCGCCGGCACCCGATGCAACAGCTGCGTTGAGAAACTTATTCACGAACGGGAAGCTAAACCAAGCCTGAAACATGAACACGAGGGCAAGCACGGCAGCAAAGATCATGACCGCCGAGCGCCTGCCCAGCGCCCTGCCCGCCTGCGCATGTGCGGTTGGGGCCGTCGGAAACGTTCTGGCGGCGCTGGGAGCGCTTTGCGTAGCAGGCGCCTGGGATGTTGGCACTTGGGCAGTAGACGCTTGGGCAGCAGGCATCTGAACGACGGGCGCCTGAGCTGTTGCCTGGGCGGCAGGCGCCTGCAGCTCTCGTCCGCACACCGCGCAAAACTTACTGCCTTCTGGCTGCTGGGAACCACAATGTGGGCAAAACATACCGACCCCTCCCTGCGCCCCTGCGCATAGTTCTCGTTACCGGTATTGTACGCGCTGAAAGCCGCTGCCGCCATCGCGCAATCTTAGCAGCAGCGTCCTCGTGTGCGCGTTCGTTCCCTGCAGTACCGCCCCCTTGTACGGAAAGACGTGATCAGCGCCTGCGCGCACGTTCGTTCCACTTTTGGGAATATCTTTTCTTACGGCCCACCGGCAACGCATCGCATATCACGAAAGTCGCAGGATTCGGCTCCGCTGGAAATGCTTGTCGGGCCCTACGCGAAATAGATGTTCCCAAAACTGAAACGAACGGCGTTTCTTTCTCAAACACGAGGGGCTGGCGACTCTCTTTGGCACCAAGTGCGAGGCCCGATCAACAAAGAGCGCGCCGCAGTCCATGAGCACGCGAGCCAAGAACGGCCGCAAGAGACCCCGTCCTTAGCTCAAGCGCAGTTCCACAGCAAAAGGGCCCCATACGTCGCTCAATTACCGTAGATGCGCTCGTACGTGGCAGTCCAAACACAGTTCCACAGCAAAAGGGCCCCATGCGGGGCCCTCTTGCGAAAAACCATCCTGTCGCCGGACATAGGCGGGCTTCTGCAAGGGGAACCCCTTAGAAGGCCGCCTGCACCGCGTCGCCAAAGGTCTCGACCAGGTAATCCTTGAAGTCGTCGGTCTGCAGGGCCGCCACGAGCGCCACGATGCGCTCATCGTCCTCGAGCTCCGGCGTGGTCACGATCACGTTCGCGTACTCATCCTGAATGACAGCGGAGTTCGCATCTTCCTGGGCCACAGCGTCCTCAAGGGCAAGGCCAGCATCGATGGCATAGTTACCATTGATCACAGCAAAGTCCACGTCGTTCAGCGTGCGAGGCAACGCCACCGCCTCCTGCTCGGAGAACTGCAAGTTCTTGGGGTTATCGACGATGTCGTTCGGCGTAGCGGTAATGCCGGCGTCGTCGGCAAGCGTGATGAGCCCAAGATCCTGCAGAAGCAGCAGCGCGCGGCCCTCGTTAGTGGGATCGTTGGGCACGCCAAAGGTGGCTCCGTCGGCAACGTTCTCGATATCGCTCGACTTTCCCGCGAACACGCCCATCGGCTCGAAGTGAATCTTGCCCACATTCACCAGGTCGGTGCCATTCTCCTCGTTGTAGTTATTGAGGTAGTTGATGTGCTGGAAATAATTGGCGTCAATGGCACCGGAGGTGGTGTCCTTGTTGGGCTGGATATAGTCCGTATACGACTTGACCTCGAGCTCGATGCCCTGCTCCGCGAGAATCGGCGCCGCGTAGTCGGTAAGGATCACGGCGTGCGGGCTCGGCGAGGCGCCCACGATGAGGGACTGGGTGGCAGCTGCGCCGGAGCCAGCCGCGGAACCGGTCTCGTTCGAACCGCCGCTGCAGGCAGCAAGCGAACCTGCGGCAACGAGCCCAGCGGCGCCTGCGATGAACGAGCGACGGGAAATGGAAGCATTCTGGAAGTTCATAATCTTCTCCTTTACTAGTTGGTGAGTCATTTGAGACGTTTGGAACACGTCCCCAAATGATTGAGGCGTTTTAAACACGTCCCAAAATGACTCAAAAAGCCTCGGTCAGTGTCAAATAGGGACTGTCCTTAATCTGATATCGCTATGCCTGCGTACGATGGTCGATCTTGCGCGCGATGAAATCGCATGCGCTCTGGATGAGCTGCACGATGATGATGAGCAGCACCACGGTCACAACCATCATCTCGTCCTCAAAACGGTAGTACCCGTAACGAATGGCGATGTCGCCCAGACCGCCGGCACCAACCGCGCCCGCGATAGCCGTATAGCCAAGCACGGCGATAAGCGTGATGGAAACGCCACGCACGATCGACGGCAGCGCCTCGGGCAAGAGCGCCGAGACCACGATGCGGGGTATGCTCGCCCCGCATGCTTCAGCCGCCTCCACGCTCGCGCGCGGTACCTCGGCGAGCGACTGCTCGATCATGCGCGCCACGAAGGGGGCGGTGGACACCACAAGAGGCGGAATGACGCCGCGAACCCCCGACGTCGTGCCCACGAGCGCCGACGTTACCGGCATGAGCGAGATGAGCAGGATGATGAAAGGCAGCGAGCGGCCGATGTTCACCACCCACCCCAGCACGGCGTTAAGCGCGCGCATGGGGCGCAGCGAACCCGGCGAGGTGAGATAGAGCACCACACCGAGCACCGTTCCTATCACATAGGCGATAGCAGTCGAAATAAAGAGCATGATGAGCGTATCGAGCACGCCCTGGCCAAGCAGCTCGCCATACTGCCCAATGAATTCGGTCACGATGCTAGGCATCCCAATCAACCCTTTCGAGCAAAACCTGAGCGGCGTCGGACACGGGGTTAGCGAAGACCTCTCCCACGCTCCCCTGCTCCACCACGCGCCCGTGATCAAGCACGACCACGTTGCGGCAGATTTTCTCTACGACGCCCATGGAATGCGTGATAACGATGATGGTGACACCCGTCGTGCGGTTGATATCGCGCAAGAGCTTGAGGATGGTGTTCGTGCTCGCCGGATCCAAGGCGCTCGTGGCCTCGTCGCAGAGGATGTATTCCGGATCGCACGCGAGCGCGCGGGCAATGGCCACGCGCTGCTGCTGGCCACCGGAAAGCTGGGACGGATACGACGATGCCTTCTCCTTGAGCCCAACCATATCGAGCAGTTCGAGCGCGCGCTCCCGATTCTCGGCCGTTACGCGCCCTGAGGCCGCACGGAACGGAAAGCAAACGTTATCGAGTACCGTTTTCTGCGCGAGAAGACCGAAGCTCTGGAAGATCATCGCCACGCGGCGACGATAGCTACGCAGCTCCTTGCCCGTAAGTCCGGTCACATCCTGGCCATCTACCACGATCTTGCCAGCGGTGGGGCGCTCAAGCAGGTTGATGCAGCGCACGAGCGTCGATTTGCCGGCGCCGCTCATGCCGATGATGCCCACGATGTCGCCATCTGCAATGGAGATGCTCACGTCGTCAAGCGCGTGCGCCGACGCGGCAGCGCCATCATAAGCCTTGGTGAGGTGTTGGATTTCGATCACGGGAACTCCGCTCGATGGATGGTTGGAAAAGAAGGCGGGCTATCCCCCGCCGGAGATAGCCTAACGAAGGCGCCCGGTCTCCGCATGCCCGCGACGATCGCGCGACATGACAAAGTGCCCGGGAGAGGGCATCTCCATGACCATCATCATCGTGATATGTGCGGCAACCGTAAACATGGTTGTTAGCCTACCAGCCTGCGGCGGGCATGGCAAGCGCGAAATGTTCTTGTAACGACTCGGCCAGTTGGAGCATGATAAAACGAACCCGGTTCGTTTTATCATGCTCCGGCGCGGTACTGCAGCTACTCCTCGTCCGCGTCGTCCTCGTTTTCGCGCTTAAGGTTGTCGATGAACTTCTTGCGGCTCGCCTCGTACTCCTCGCGCGTCACCACGTCCTCGATGCGCAGGTTGATACCCGCCACCTCGAGCCCTGTCATCTCGGCAAGGCGCTCGGTCACGCGGTTCTTCACATCCTCGAAGATATCCGGAGCATAGCAGCCGTATTCGATGATGACCGAGATGTTGATGATCATACGGTTGTCATCGGTGACTTCGACCGTCACGCCCTTGGTGAGGTTCTCGGCACCCAACTGCTCCTGGAAGAAGTGGACAAGGTTGCCCTTCATACCGAGCACGTGCGGCACCTCGCGCGTGGCCATGGCAACGATCTTCTCGATCACGCCGTTGGAATACGTGAGGGAATCATCGGTTTCGAAATCCTCGTCGTCATAGGCGTCATCGCCGGCATCGGTAGGCGTAACCCCTTCCGTCGCGGCGCCATCGGCTGCATCTTCCGCCGCTTTGGGGGCGCCTGCCTCGGCCGCGCCCTCGCTCACGGCGTCTTCCGCCTTGATGCCCTGATGCTCTTCCTGCTCCGCCACGGTCGGCGTCTTCGCCGTTGAATCGCTTGCTGCCATGGTATCCCCTTTCGAGTCCCAGATCGTCACGGTTTGCCGCTTGCACTACGAGCGGCGGTCGAACAGTCGGCCGAAGAAGTTCACCAGCCCGTTATCGCCATCGCGAATCTGGCCGAGCAGTGCTCCCACCAACACAAAGACTGCGATGACAATCGTGCTCCACAGGCCGATGGTAAGGATGAGCACCGCGAGCACAAGGCCAACGAAGGCGTAGCCGACAGTGAAGGGATGGTCTTCCGCATAGGCCCACGCCGAAGCGCCAAGTCCCTGGATGAAGCCGACGGCATCCGCAAGGTCGTCGCGCGTGATGCGCTCCTTACGCGCCTTTTTGCGAGCATGGCGACGCTTGCGTCCGCGGCCCGTGGCAGCGCCCTCGGCGCTTGCAGCATCCTCGGCATCTGCGCCCATGGCATCCGGCCCCTCCGCCACGTCGCCTTGCTCTATGAGCAACTTGGGCGCGCCCGTCTTCTCGTTGCCCAAATCTGTCTTACTCACCGGAAACCTCCCTGGTCACCGTTGTGGTCTTACTCGGCAAGAACCGCACAAGCACGTTCACGCCCGTAGCCCCGAGCAGTTGCTCGCAAGCACCCTGAACGCGCTCCTCGATGCGGCGGCCAAGAGTCTCAAGCCCCGTATCGGTAAACGCGATCACCTCGAGCGTGACGCGCACTTGTGAATCGTTATGCCCCATAACGCGCGTGCGAACATCTTCAACCAAAATATCTTCAGCTTCTGCAGCTGCGCGGGCAGCCGAGGAAAGGGCCGCGAGGCGCACCTCGATATGGGGGTTGCCCGCAGGATGCACGCTCGACGGCGGGCGCTGCTCGAGCAAGGCGAAAAGCGCGCTGAGCAGCACGCCCGCGCCTACAATCACCAAGCTCACGATGAGCACGATGCGTCCAGCCGGATGGGCGAGCAGCGCATCGATGCGGCGGCTGATCAGCGAGGGGGCAAACTGTGCGCAGGCAAACCCGCCCACCACCACGATGGCGGCAGCGAGATACAGCACCGCGCCGAATTTCTTGAGCAGCCGCACGCACGTCTCCTCTCATCGGGGCCGCCGTGCATCGAGCCCGGCATCCCCGCTCGTTCGCCTTTCGTCTGATTATAAAGAAAGCCGGGCACGCGCACGTAGCGCAGACCCGGCTTAAGCGCTTTATCACATGAGACACGGAGCAGGCGCGTTGCCATGAGACAAATTAACCTGGCACGATTGTCTCGTTGGGTGCTACTCCTCTTCGAGGGCGGCGACGACCTCGTCGGTCATGTCCATCGTGTTGTACACGTCCTGGACGTCGTCGAGCTCCTCAAGACGATCGATGAGGCGCTGCACCTTCTTGGCGTCGGCAGGAGAGACCGCGGTGGGCGTGGTGGGAACCATGGTGAGCTCAGAGCCCTTGACCTCGATGCCCTGCTCCTCGATGCCCTTGGACACGGCCATGAGCTCGGTTGCGTTGGTCCACACGATCCACTCGTCGCCAGCGTCCTCGTAGTCCTCGCCGCCGGCCTCGGCCACGGCCATCATGAACTCGTCCTCATCGCCGGCAGCGCCGTTGGACATGAGGTTCTCCTTCTTGTCGTTGGGGTCCACGATCTCCTTGGCAACGACGATCTGGCCCTTGCGCTCGAACTGGAAGGCAACGGAACCGGTGGTGCCCAGGCTGCCGCCGGAGTGAGAGAAGGCGGAGCGAACGTCGGCGGCGGTGCGGTTGCGGTTATCGGTGAGGCACTCAACGTAGACGGCAACGCCCGCGGGGCCATAGCCCTCGTAGACGATGTTCTCGTACACGGCCGCATCGGCACCGGCACCGAAGGCCTTATCGATGGCGCTCTTGATCTTGTCCTTGGGCATGGACTGCGCCTTGGCCTTGGCTACCGCAGCGGCAAGGGAGGCGTTGTTGTCCGGGTTGGGATCGTTGCCCAGGCGCGCCGCAACGGTGATGTTGCGGGAGAGCTTGGAGAAGAGTGCCGAACGCTTAGCGTCCTGCGCGCCCTTGCGGTGCTTGGTTGTTGCCCATTTTGAGTGTCCGGACATGCGAGACTCCTTCTATACGCTTCTGGCCGAGCGCGCCGAGACCATATCACCGGGAGCGCCAGCCCGTCTAACCATAAACGGCAATATGATATACCGACTTGCCCAGCTGGTACAGGGTTCACATGCGCGACAAAATGTGCGGCGCAACCGTCGCATACGGCAACGCAGCGCGCTCTGGGACCGGCGTGAGGCGGCGCGACGGGCGGCGGAACAACGCCCATCGCGCCGATGCCCCGCCTAGTTGGGCATAATCTGGTCGATCGTGTCCGTCTTGGTGCTAATCGCCTTGCGGAAGCGCTCCTCAAAGAGTGGGTGCTTCTCCCAACGGTGGAGGTCCGTTGTGGCCTGGTGGGCGATGATCTGGTAGAACGGCAGCACATAGAGCGGCATCATGAGCGGCTCTTTGATCTCGAACGGCAGGCGGATGGCATGGTCGTCATCCACGCGCTCGGAATTGGTAACGATAAACGCATGGTCCGTGACCGTGCGCGCAGCGAGATAGATATCCACGATGCGGTCTGCACCCTCAGTTAGGTGATCGACGCACACCACCGTGTAATTCGGCGTGAGCTGCAGGTTGGGGCCATGAATCCACTCCTCACCCTCGTAGGCGAAGCTGGGGATCTGGATGGTCTCGCCAAACTTGAGCGCGCCTTCGCACGCGATGCCGTAGCCCTGGAGGAAACCACAGTGGTTGACCACGGTCATCGAGGTGAAGTCGGCCTGGTGGCGCTTATACAGATCCCAGGTCTCCTGCTGCACGATCTCATGACGACGCGGGGCGTCTGCCATCTCGTTCAAAAGCTCGGCGCGCTGCTCGGGGGATACGATTCCCGTGCGCGCGCCCGCCTCGATGGCAAAGAGCATGAGGAACTGGGCAAGCGTGGCAACGCCCTTGGTCACGTAGCTCACGGTCTCCTCGCCCACACCGTAATCGACCACGAGGTCCGCATGGTCCTTAAAGTCCGAATCAACGTTGCCCGTAAGCCCGATGGCGGTGACGCCCAGCTTGCGGAGTTCGTCGAGGGCCTCGATGGAATTGGTGGAGCAACCGCTCTGCGAAATCACGAAGACGAAATCGTCCTCGTGCAGGTCGTGCTCACCGTAGATGAAGGTAGCCGGCGAGACGATCTTCACCTCGCGCTTCAGGTACTTCATCATGAAATAACGAGCGCACTGCGATCCGTTCGAGCTTGAACCGCAGGCCACGATCCAGATGGAGTGGCAGGGCTTTTGGGCGTACAAGTCGACCAGCTCGGCCGTAAGCTCCTCGGAGCGCTCGACGTTGAGCTTGAGCTGCGCCGGAGTCTGCTCGACGTACGTGAGCATCGTCGGTGTTTCTTCTGCCATAACTCCTCCTGACGTTGTGGCCCAAGTCGTAATATATCATTATAATACAACTTAGGCCTTCATGAGGAATGAACCACGTTACGGTTACGACTTCGAGTGCATATTCCGAGCCGCGCATGCTTGCCGAGAAACCCAGCCTGGGCTCCTACGGCATCCCATGTTGGTGACGTGCGCCCGCCTTCCGCGCTACAGGCTCTCGATAACCTCGACCACCTTGTTTACGTACTGCTCGCACAGCTCGATCGTCGGCGCCTCGACCATAACGCGGACCAGGGGCTCCGTGCCGCTCGCGCGGATGAGCGCACGGCCCTCGCCCTCGAGCGCGGCCTCGACATCAGCCGCGGCGGCCTTGACCGCCTCGTGCTCCATGACAGCGTGCTTGTCCTCGACCTTCACGTTCTTGAGCAGCTGCGGGTAAATCTTGAGCGGCTCGGCGAGCTCAGCCAAGCTTTTGCCAGTCTCTACGAGCGTCTGCATGATGCGCAGGCTCGTGTTGATGCCGTCGCCCGTGGCGCTGTACTCGGAGAAGATCACATGGCCGCTCTGCTCGCCACCGAGCGCGTAGCCATGCTCCTGCATGCAGGCGCTTACGTACTTATCGCCCACGTCGGTCTTCTCGTATCCGATGCCCAGCTTGTCGAGCGCCTTGAAGAGGCCGATGTTGCTCATGACGGTAGCCACGACCGTGTTGCCGCTGAGCTTGCCCTGCTTGGCAAGGTGCGCGCCGCACACGTACATGATGGTGTCACCGTCGCAAACGTTGCCGTACTCGTCCACCGCGATGCAGCGGTCGGCGTCGCCGTCATAGGCGAATCCGATGTCGAGCCCCTCCTCGCGCACATACGCCTGCAAGCGCTCGATATGCGTGGAACCGCAGCCCATGTTGATGTTGAAGCCATCGGGCTCGTTGGAGATCACGTGAACATCGGCACCGAGCGCGGTGAACACGCGCGGGGCGATAGGCGTGGAGGCGCCGTTGGCGCAGTCGATCGCCACGCGGAAACCCTCGAGCGAGCACGGCATGGACTCGATGAGCGACTTGATGTAGCGCGCGCGGCCCTCGACATAATCGACCGCACGGCCAATCTGCTCACCCGTAGCGAGCGGAATCTCGAACTCACCGTCGATATAGGCTTCTACCTGCTCGAGCACATCCGGGCTCATCTTGTAGCCACCAGAATCGATGAGCTTGATGCCGTTGTCGTGATAGGGATTGTGGCTCGCCGTGATCATGATGCCGCAGTCGAAATCACCGTGGCGCACCACGTAGCTTACCGACGGCGTGGTGGTCACGCGCAGCACATACGCATCGGCACCACTCGCCACGAGGCCCGCAACCAGCGCGTTCTCGTACATATAGCTGGAACGACGGGTATCCTTGCCAATGACCGCCTTGGTCTTGCGCCCCTGGCGGAGGCCGTAGTACCAGCCCACGAACTTGCCGATCTTGAATGCGTGGTCGACCGTGAGCTCCTCGTTGGCGCGCCCACGGAAGCCATCGGTACCGAAGTACTTCATATGTGCTCCCTCTAGATGGTTATCGGACGTGGGAAAGGCGCTACGAGAGATACCCCCGCGCATATGGTACCGATTGTTGGGTGCCTACGCGCAAACATCCACCAATCGCGCATATTCACCCGCCGCGCCGGCGGGCGCTCGCTACTCGGCCGCCGCGCGCTCGACGCGCGTTCCTGATGCGGTTGCCCCGCACTCGCCACACGGCCGCGGCGCGCCTGGCGGGCGCTCGCCGCTCGGCCGCCACGCCGCCACCAGTACCTGAAGCGATGCCTTAAGCAACCAGAAAAGGTGTACACGAGCGCCCGGAACCTAGACCGAGGGGCCCACCCACCAGAAAAGGTGTACACGAGCGTCAAAATAGTGCCGAAAAACAGCGATTCGTGACGCTCATGTACACCTTTTGGTCGAGAAGAGGCTCTTTGGCTTATGCAGAACCTCACGATTGGGAAGAACCGTTTGCCCGGAGTGGCGCCCCTCAATTGAAAGAACCGTTTGCCCGGGGTGGCGCCTCTCGATTGAAAAGGACGGGGCAGCCCTATCCCGTGACGGTGTAATACCAGGTCACATGATCACCGTCACTTAGCTCGTACGACCCGGCGGACTGCATGACCACCTGTCCATTCACCATGTACTTCCAGCCCGAAACGCCCGGGTAGCGGCTATCGTTCTCGAACAAGCCGCCAATGCCTTCGACGTAGATGCCCATCGCCGTGCTCGACGAGATCACATCGGAGCGAAGCGCACACAGGGCATCGTAGGGCGTGGCCCCTTCCTTGAACGTAAAGGTGCCCGAGCCGCTCACCGAACCGTCTGCCGCGCTTGAATCGATCGACACCGAGACGGTAACGGTCTTCTGCTGGCTCTCTCCCTGGCTCGCCCCGCTTGATCCTCCATGCGATGACGAGCTATCGGAAGTGTCACGGTCTCCGCCGTTGGATGAGCTTTGGCCCGACGCACCCGAACCAGCAGGGTCATCCGATCGATCCGAAGCATCCGATGAAGGCGAATCGTCCTCGCCGCTCGGCGTGGCCGCCGGCTCATCGCCTTCGGCGGGAGCGTCCTCGGAAGTCGCTGCATCATCCTCAGCTGCACGGGACGCGGCGCTCCCCTGCACCGCGACTCCGCCGGGAGCAGGAGCGCCACCGTCCGTCGCGAGCGCGAAGCCGCACACGGCGATAAGTGCCACGAAGCAAAGAGCGAGAACGGCAAGCACGACGCGCTGCCGCCTGCTCACGCGCGGAGCAGCCTTATGCGCCTCTTCCTGGGCTGGGGTCTCTTCCTGGGCTAGGATCTCTTCCCGTGCCGAAGCCACTTCCTGGGCTGGAATCTCTTCTAGAGTTGGCACCTTCTCCCGGGTTGGGATAGTTTCCCGGGCTGGAGCCTCCTCCTGGGCCAGAGCCCCTTCCTGGGCCGGCATCTCTTCCTGATGTCCTTGAACATCCCCTGTCTTGTGGTCGTTCATGTGGTCACACCCCTTCTGCGCTAGGAGCGCTTGCGAACGATGGCAAGGTAGATGCCAATGGCGGCCAAACCGCAAACGCCAACGACGATGCCCGCGACAGGCACCCAAGAGGGCAGGCCGCGCTCGGCTGCCGCATCAGAGGCGAGCGCGCTCGTCGCCCGGGCCGAAGCCGAAGCTTCCTCTTCGGCGTCAGAACCATCGGTGGCAGCACCCTCAAGCGCTTCGTCATCGGAGGTTGCAGCATCTCCATTGCTTGCAGCGAGAGGCTGGAGCGCAGGGGATACGGCCCCCGCAGGGCGCCGGCCCGCAGCTCCATCATCGCCGCTCCCGGAGACAGTGCCAGTATTACCCGGAACCTTATCGGACCCGTTCGGCTTGTTCTCTGGAGTATCGCCCCCATCACCCGAAGAGGACGATGCGCCCTTGATGGCGAAAAGATGGCCCGAATCGTTGATGTAGTAGAGCGTGCCTTCGGAGCCGCAAACGACCGACGCCATGCAATAGTTCTGCTGGCCCTCGCCCGGCTTGTAAATCAACTCGGCCTGCTTATCGCCCATACGGTACCGGTACACGCCGCCGGGCGTGGTATTGCACGTGAAGTACACGTACGTGGAGCCTTCCTGCTGCGAAACGAGGGGGCTCGCCTGAACCGCGGCAGGCAGATAGCCGTCCTCCGTAGAGATGATCCGGTACTCGATGGCGAGCGATGCCTCATCAATCACCGCAATCGTTCCGTAGTAACTCGTGCTTCCCCAGGAGTTCGCATAGCTCTCGAGCGAAGCGCCGCCAACATATACCTTGCCACCGGCCACCACCGGCGTAGAGGTTGAAGACGACCCAAACTTCACCGACCCCAGCTCAACGGCAACGCCCGTCCGGCTATCGACGGCAATCTTGTGCAGGCAGCCGTCTTTTGTCACCACGATAAAGGTACCAGCGTCCGTTCCACTCACCATTTGAGAGCGCGAACCGGCATCCAGGGCGAGCGTCGACGCCGTCTCCCCCGTCTCACGGTTGAACACCGTCACGGTACCCGCATCGTCTGCGATGACAGCCCATGAGCCCGAAACCGCCGCGCCGGCCCAATAGAACCCACTCTGCGTGCTCTCGCGCTGCCACACGACGTCACCCGTCTTGATGTCGACGCACAGCAGGTAGCCGTTATAGGAGCTCGACCAACTGGCCGAGGCCGTCGCGAAGTAGAGGTAACCGCCCTCCACCGTGAGCGACCCCAATGCCTGCTGGTCTCCACCCTGCTCGTGCGCAGGCAAGGCATCGGTGTACCACACGGTGGTGAGCGTATCGGCGGTGAGGGCCTGCAAGCGACCGTTATGCACGGGCACGATGATGAGGCCGTCGACCATGACCATGCGAGCGATGGAATCGACCTTCTCGACGAGCGTCGCGCGGCCGAGCTCTTCCCCCGTGGCAGCGTCCATCATGATGAGCTGACTGCCAGCGCAGATGTAGACCCTGCCGTGAGCCACGAGCGGATCGGAGACATTCGTCTGCCAGTCCGTTACATCCTTGATCTTCGAAACCCACGATTCTTCGGCATCGCCGGCGGGCGTCTCGGCCGTCGTGGACCCTTGGCCGAAGCCATAGGTGCCTTCCCAATCGGGTTGCTCCGCATCGGGATCTGCCACCACGCCGTTTTCAGGGTATTCTGCACCATACGCCGCGTAATACCAGGCAATCGACATGCCGTCTTCAACGGTAACAGAGCTTGCGCCTGCATCCGAGGCCGCACCGTTGACCCAGAGCTGCCAGTACGCACCCGTCGCCTCATCCCTGGCCAGCACGCTCCCATCGGAAGAGGTCATGCTGTTGAGGCACCATCCGTACGTGGATTCCTCGGCATCATAGGCAATGCCCGCAGCGTCGAGCATGCGCTCGGTCAGCTCTGCGGCGGTGGTGCCTTCCTCCACCGACAGAGAGTCGGTGGTCCACACCTCGGGGTTGCTCGAAGCATCGATGCCATACACCTCGAAGGTCGCCCGCACCATGGAAGGGAGCTCGCCCGTGGATCCGAAGACCAGGGCATACGAGGCCCCTTCGGTGGCGACCACACTGCTGGCACCCGTGGAGGCAGACACGCCGTCCACCAAGAACTGCCAATAGTTGCTCCCGTCATAGCTCAGCGTGTTGCTGGCATCGAACGGCGAGGTGATGCCCTGGAAGCACAGGCCGTACTCGCTCGGCGTCGCTTCATAAGCGATGCTGTTATCCTCGAGCGCCTGAACAAGGGCGTCTTCCGCAGTGTGTCCCTCATCGAGCGTGACCTCGTAGGGTGCGAGCCATTCCTCTGCATCGCCCGAGGCAGACATGCCATAGATGGACACGCTGACGGCCACCTGCTGGTCCTCGTCGTCCAAGGCGGCCGTCGCACCATTTTCAGCGGAATCTGCCGGCTGGTCGCTCCCTTCGGTTTGGCCGGAAGCGGTGCCATCGGCAGAAGTTGTATTGCCGTCGGCCGCGTCGGCATTGGCATCGGCTGCTCCGGTGATGTTATCGGCAGACTCCGAGGCATCCTGCTGGCCTTCGTCGGCCTGCGCATCGCTTGCCTGCTCGGCGCCCGCCGCGTCGTCGGTCTGTTCGGCATTCGCCGCATCGGAAGAATCGCCCGAGCTGGCATCGCCGGAGCTGGCATGCGATCCCTGGAGCTGAGCATTCGCAGCCGAGCTTGATTCTGCCGACGCAGCCTCAGCCCATGCAACCGCGGGCACCTGGCCCCACACGAGCAGCACGGCCAGCGCGACCGCTGCCGCACGACGCGCGATACCCCGCATGGCGGGAGCACCTCCCGAGCGCAAGCGCTCTGGAATCGTATTGGACATCTTCAAAAACCTCTCTATCCAGGACCCTGGCCGTATGGGGCCATGCGATGGAGAGGCGATCCGACTTGTCCGCGCGCGGCGATTCGCGCTGCGAGAGTTACGGTTACTGGTATAGCCGGGGACTTGCACCCCGATTCCCCTAGGCACCTGCGTGCCTGCGCAAAACGCGCCATCCATCAGGTCAGTTAAACAGATGTGCCTATTCTAGCCGTTCCAGAGGAAAAAGGGGCGGGCGCAGCGATGGAAGGCGGCGAAATGACGGAGCCGGCAATGGACGGGCGTAGCAAGGGAAGGTGTGAAATGACGGCGCAAGCGATGGGCGGCGGCA
Source organism: Enorma shizhengliae (assembly GCF_009676995.1). Taxonomy (NCBI): domain Bacteria; kingdom Bacillati; phylum Actinomycetota; class Coriobacteriia; order Coriobacteriales; family Coriobacteriaceae; genus Enorma; species Enorma shizhengliae. The sequence continues at coordinate 389,671 of NZ_VTFZ01000001.1, read as the reverse complement.
CACCGACGAGCGCAAGCGATGGGGACACACGCTAGCGAGCGTGAAGACGAAAAGCGGCGCCACGACGGGCGCAAGCGATGGGGCAACGCGCTGCCGAACGCGACGGCAGACGACAGCGCGCCGACAGATGCAAACATAAAACGCCGGCGCGCCTACACGCTTATATATAATCGCGCTGCGAGCGCTTGGCGTGCAGCGCATAGGCGATGAGCCCGATGCCGATGACGATGAGCGGCAAGCTCAGTAGCTGCCCCATGGTGATGACATCGCCCAAGATGTAGCCGAGCTGAGCGTCGGGCACGCGCACGAACTCGATGAGGAATCGTACGATCCCATAGCCCAAGATGAACGTGCCCATAAACGTGCCCTGCGGAAGCGGCGGCTTGCGGCGGCTCATGAGGTAGAGGACCACGAAGAGCACCACACCCTCGAGAAACGCCTCGTAGAGCTGGGAAGGATGGCGCGCCACATCGCCCGCGGCGCCACCGAACACCACGCCCCAGGGCAGGTCGGTCGGTTTGCCCCAAAGCTCGCCGTTCACGAAGTTGGCGCAACGCCCCAGGCAAAGCGCTATGGGCACGCCGATGACCGCAAGGTCTGCAATGGTCCACGCGGAGATGTGGTAGATGCGGCATACGATGGCGCCGCCCACAATTCCGCCCACGAGCCCACCGTGGAAGCTCATTCCGCCGTGGTTGGTCATGAAGATCTCGAGCGGGTGCATCCAGTAGAATCCGTCGCCATAGAAGATCACATAGAAGAGGCGCGCGCCGATGACGAGCCCGATCACCACGCCGAAAACGACCATCATGAGGTCGTCGACCGTGAGATTGAGCCCCCAACGACGCTGCGTGCGGTACATCACGATACCCGTGATGAGAGCGCCCACGACATACGCGACGCCGTACCAATAGATCGTGATCGGCCCGACCGAAAGGGCCACCGGGTCAAGGCTTTGATAGAGTTCTGTGAGCATACATTCCCTGCCATGTTGAAGCGGGACCGAACGAACCTATTACCCGCATGAGACAGTTGTGCCGGGTTAAACTGTCTCATGCCGGCGCCGCTGTCACACGAATCGTTAGAACGGAGCGTACTCGTCGTACAGGCTCGAAAGCCCCCCGTCGGCGTTGTCGTTTACGGCAACAACGCGCGTTACGCCGGGGACGTGCTCTTTGAGCACACGCTCGATGCCCATCGAAAGGGTGAGCTGGCTCATGGGGCAGCCGGCGCAAGCGCCCTGCAGCTCCAGCGATACCACGCCGTCCTCATCGACACCCACATACTCCATATCGCCGCCATCGCCCTGAAGGTTCGGGCGAATTTGCTCAAGCACCTGCTTGAGCAGCTCTTCATTTACTGCCACAAGGGCTCCTTTCATGCCAATGCGAGCGCGCCGCTCGCAGATGCGTTCATGGTACTACAACGGTATACCCGCCTTCTCTTTCTTCCCTCGTTCTGGCTTACGGGCAGAAAATGTACGAAAAAGCCATCTGAGCAAGCTTCATCCGTAGATTTCCTGCCCGTAACCCTACGACCATGCACATGGGCGCACCGAGAGCATGACGACAAGCTGCGAACATGGCGGCGATTGGTGCGAGCGGCGAACAGGCGAAGACCCTAGGAAAACGCTGAATATTAGGCACCGGAGCCATCCGTTGCCCAATAATCAGCGTTTTCCTAGCTTGCAGGGAACAAAGGCATCACGCAGGGCCCATCTACCCCGCAAGGCCCGCCGCAACGCTGGCGAACGCCACGATTACGCCCACGATGGACTCGCCACCGAGCACACCCGAAGCCACCACGGCGCCCGTCTCTTCCGCCGCGCCCTTCTCGATACCGCGCGCAGCCACCACACGGTCGAACACAACGCGGATCAGCGCGCCCACCGCCGTGGTGAGCGACATGTAAAACGGCAGGTACACGCCAAGGCCGAGCATCATGGCAGGGATTCCCGCACAGTAGAGCACAGTGCCCGCAACGACGCCCACAACGAACGCGGGGACGCTCGGGATGCCCGAGACCATCGTCGCCACCACCTGGGCCTGAGCCGCCACGAAGAGATTGTCCCCACCGAACGCGTCGGTTCCGTATGCCGCCACGAGGGCAACGAGCACGGCAACAGCCACGACCGTGCCCAAAAGCGCACCGATAACCTGGCCGAGCCACAGGTCGCGCGGATTAGTGCCGATAATCTGGCCCGTCTTGAAATCGCTCATGACGTCGCCCGCAAGGCCGCAAGCCACAGCAATCACCCCGGCAACGAAGAAGAGCTGCACCTGGGTTACCTCGGAAAAGGCCGCCACGAACAGCAGCACGATGAGCCCGAAGATCTCCATGGGGTCGATGCCAGACTGGCCGACCGATTGCGCACTCATGATGGCCGTCACAAATGAGAGCAGCACGATTGCCACGGAGACGAACGGACCGAACGAGAGCGCGATGCAGCACACGAGCGCGGCTGCCGCCACGAACAGCGCGAGCAAGCCGGCATCGAAACGCGAAAAGTAGTCGGTGAGGCCGCCGAGTGAGGCGCGTGGCTGCTTGTTCATCCCCTGGGAGGGTGCCGGCGTGTCCCCCCTGCTCGGACAGTCCTGCTCGCACGGAGGCGCCACTGGCGCCTCCGGCTCGTGCGGAACTCGCATGTGAGACGCGCCGGCACCCTCACCAGCTATCGCGCTCTCTCCACTTTCAGAAACAGAGGATGAGCTACGCCGAGCCCTCGCCCGCCGCACCAGCGGGAGCACGATATCGCGCAGCACGACACCGAATCCCGACCCCATCATGAGGCCCATGCCCAGGCTGCTCACGATGCCTTGTGCAGTTCCCAGATCCCACAACCCCGCTGCCGTGCCACCCACGATGATGCCGAAGCTGCCCAGCACAGCGCCGACCATCCACCATGCAATCGAGCGGCCCCCAACAAGGAACCCGACCGAGAAGCGCATGGGCGAGGCCTGGATACCGAACGAAATCCCCGGGATGGGCAGCGTGGCCACCAGCGACGGTATAACGCCGAGCACATCGCGAAGGATCGCCCAGAGTCCGGCGAACGCCATCGACCCGAAGAGCTTGCGCCCCGTCGACCCGCCCGCCGTGCTGGCGAGCAAGGTCTCGGCCGCTGCCGTGCCGATGGGGTATTCCAGATCAGAATCTTCAACAAACCGTTTGCGGATGAGCGCCGTGCACACGAGGCCCAACAGCGTGCCCGCCAGCGCGACGGCAAGCATCTCCTGCCAAGACACCTCGTCCGCCAAACCAAGAATCCAGATACCGGGAATGGTGAACGCTAGGCCTCCCGCAACCATGGAGCCGGCAGACATGATGACCTGCGTGATATTCGCTTCGTTGAGGCTTGTGTGGCCGAGCGCCCGCAAAAGCACGAGGGCCGTGATAGATGTGAAAATGGTTGGCCACGGCAACGCGCCCATCTTGAGCGCAGTGTAAACCGACGAGGCCGTGATGATGACGCAGCCGATGCAGCCGATCAAAATGCCGGCAAAGCTCAGCTGCCCGCGCAGTGCGCGCGTGCGTGCTTGGTTCATGTTCGCTCCTTCGTATATCCGCTCCCCCGCTTGGGGAGTCGGGTTACGGCTCAAGCGCGTTCAGTATACGCTAAGGAATCGAGAATCGGAACCTGCCCGAGCATAGTTCGACTCGCAACATGCGACAATGGAGGCATCTATCGCGCAAAGGAGGACTCGTGGCCCACGTACTTGCCGCAGACATCGGAAACACCACCGCTCGATTTGGCCTGCTCGAAACGGCCGCAGCGGGTGCTGAGGGCGCCCCAAAGCTTCTCAGCGCATGCGAGGTCACCACGCGCCAACCCATCACGGCAGACGAGGCGCGCATGCAGCTTGGGCAGATTCTCGGCGAGCTGACGGGCAAGACGTCATCGCGCGGAGGCACGTGCCCTTCCCCCGAAGGCTCCATCCTCTCTTGCGTGGTTCCCACCCTCACCGACGCATGGCACCGAGCGCTTGCGGACACCGTCCTTGGCAGGCAGCTCGTGGTGGGACCCGGCTTGCGATCGGGCGTTAAGCTGCGGTTCAACGACCCCTCTGAAGTCGGGCCCGACCGCATCGCGGACGCCGTCGCGGCACGCGCCGCCTATGGAGCGCCCGTCGTGGTGGTGGACTTAGGAACCACCACGAACTTCGAGGCGATTGATGCCAGCGGTGCGTTCTGCGGCGGCATCATCGCACCGGGCGTTGCGCTCGGGGCGCGGTCACTCGCCGAAGCCGCGGCGCGCCTGCCCATTATCGAGCTTCGTGCACCTGAGCGCGTGCTCGGGCGCTCTACGCGCGAAGCCATGCAGTCTGGCGTCGTGCTCGGAGAGGCGGCGCGCATCGATGGCTTGCTCGATGCGGTGGTTGCCGAGCTTGCGGACAACGGCAAGCGTGCACGCGCCAGGTTGGGCGAAGGCTCGGCTGCGCATGAAAACGAGCGCGGCGAAGCCGATGCAGGTGCCGCCGAGCCGATGACCATTCCCATTGTCATCACGGGAGAGAATGCCGGCGCCATCGCCGCGCTCCTGCACCACCAGACACTCGTCGACGACGCCCTTACCCTTCGGGGGCTCGCCCTCATCTGGCAGGCTAATCAACGAGGATAGCGCTGGGCCAGCGGGGCACGGCGGGCCACGGAATGGCGTCGCGGAGGCACAGCGCGGCAGAGCACGCTCGCTTGCCTGCGCAGCGCTGCCGCTGGCACGCTCGCTTGCCTGCACGACCCCGAGACAGGCCCCTCCGCCGCCCGCCCCGCGCCGCCGCTGGCACATTTGCAACCCGCGCGACCCCACGGGGAAACGCATCTCAGCGGAAGAGACGCGGCGCAGCCCCGCGACAGACTCATTCGGCTCATTCGCTACCTAAATCAGGCTGCCACGCGCCGCTTAACAAACTTGCATGCCGTTTTACGCAATTAGACAGCTAGTTTAGCTTCTTATTGCGTAAAACGGCATGCAAGTTTGCAACAGACGCTTCAACCGCGTGCAAGTTGTGTTCGCAGATGACGTATTTGCTTTCCTGTTGTAATATTCGTCTGTTCCTGGTTCAAAATAGTTTCTCCTCTCTGATACTGATTTTATCAATGATATTTCGCAATAGCCAGCAATGAACGCTTGCATTGCGCAAGACGTTACATTATCTTCTGAAACATATAGCGCACCTTGTCCAGGCGGCTGTTTGGACGGCGGGGCTGGATGACTGGCTTGCCGACAGCGGCCTGATACCCTTTCAGTTCTGTAAGGCATACGCTCTGCCCGTTGGTGTAAAAGGCCAGATCAGTACGGTATGCCTGTATACAGCGGGCGGGAATCTCGCCAGTAAAGACAACTTCATCCTTTTTTACCTGGACCGTTTCGATGGTGGCACAGTATTTCGGTGCATCATGATAAGCCCTGGAAAGATATTCCCGGGGCGCATAGAGGGTGAAGGAGAGATAAGGTTCCAGCAGTTGCGTCCCTGATTCCTTCAATGCCTGTTCCAATACAATCGGGGCCAATGAGCGGAAGTCCGCCGGCGTGCTGACCGGACTGTAATAAAGCCCGTATTCAAAGCAAATCTTACAGTCCGTTACGTTCCAGCCGAACAAGCCCTGCTCCAGCCCGTAACGGATACCATCCCTGACAGCGTTTTGAAAACTCTGGTTCAAGTATCCCAGCGAAACCCGGCTCTCGTATTGTACACCGGAGCCAAGCGGGAGTGGTGTAACAGACAGTCCGATGGATGCCCAAAACGGGTTGGGCGGCACCTCGATATGGATGGTGTGGCTGGCTGCTTTGAGCGGCCGCTCCATATAAATGACGGTGGGTTCCTTTACCACTGTTTCAAGCTTGTATTTTTCCGACAGCAAAGCGGAAACAACCTCCAACTGCACCCGGCCCAAAAAAGAAAGAATGATCTCATGGGTGATGGAATCCACCTCGCAGCGCAAAAGCGGGTCAGTATCCGCAAGTTGCGTAAGAGCGTCCAGCAGCCGTTCTCTTTGCGCTGCCGTTTTCGGCGCAATCGACGTCCGCAGCATGGGGAGGGGGTCCTCACGCCACCTTTTACGAGGGAGCCGGGTTGGGTCCCCTAATACATCGTTTAACCTCACGCTGTCGCTGGGAAGGATAACAATTTCACCCGGATAAGCGGTGTCTGTCCGAACAATTTCCCCTTTGGATGGAATACGCATCTCTGTGATTTTCAGCTTTTCTCTCCCGGCCAGGGCCACCGTATCCCGCAGGCGCAGCGTTCCGCTGTATAGCCGTAGATAGACACGCCGCTGGCCGCAATCTGTATACTCCACCTTGAAAACGCTGCCGCATAGGGCGGCGCTCCCCTGTTCCCCAATCGGTTGGAACAGCCCTGTCACCGCATCCATCAACGGTTGAATGCCAAGGCCCTTTTTGGCGCTGCCATAATAGACCGGGAACAGGGAGGCGTCTTGAACCCGCCGCTGTTCCTCCCGCACAAGTTTTTCCCGGCTGATTGGTTCTCCTGCGATATACTTTTCCAATAATTTATCGTTATTTTCGATGACCGCATCCCATGCTTCTATGTCGGTATTTTCCTCCAGGACTATTTCCGGGGACAGCGACACCGTCTGCTTGATGATAATATCGGCGGAGAGCTTATCCCGAACAGACTGAACCACGCTCTGCAAATCAACGCCAGCCTGGTCGATCTTGTTGATAAAGATAACGGTGGGAATGTTCATTTTCCGCAGGGCATGGAACAGAATACGGGTCTGGGCCTGCACGCCATCTTTAGCGGAGATCACCAAGATGGCCCCATCTAAAACAGCCAAAGAGCGGTACACCTCCGCCAAAAAATCCATGTGGCCGGGCGTATCCACAATGTTGACTTTACATCTGTGCCACTGGAAGGAAGTGACTGCCGCTTGAATGGTAATCCCACGCTGCCGCTCCAAAAACATGGTGTCCGTCCTCGTTGTCCCTTTTTCGACGCTCCCCGGTTCTGAAATGGCTCCGCTGGCATATAGCAGGCTCTCCGTCAAGGTCGTCTTTCCAGCGTCTACATGGGCAAGAATTCCAATATTGATTATTTTCATGTGATTGTCCTCCCTTTACTGCCCCGAAGGGCATAAAAATCCCCAGCAGTAAAATACTTTTACCACTGGGGATGATAGATAATTTGCGGACATACACATATACAGCATACACCTGTTTGTGAGTGCTGTTTTTGGGGATATGTCAAAATTGATAAGGCAAAAGTATTCTTAAATTGGGTACAAAAAACTAAGCCCCTACAAAAGGGACTATCATAATCCTTTGTTCCCACTATTTGATTATAGTTTTATTTAAGAATACCTTGCCGCATATTTTTTACTCCTTTTCTGGAATTGAATTATTATATCTTATATCACATCAGTTTTAGGAAAACAAGTATCTAAAAGAAATTTTTCTTCCCCTTATATGTAACAATCATACCGGCTTCCTAACGTTCAGAATGGTTTCTACTGTCTGCTGCGGTGTTTGGTTGGAATTGTCCAGCCAAAAGCCGATCCGTGGTGTTGTCTGCATTTTACTAAATACAAATTCAATGTATACAGAAAGAAATATATAAGGAGTGGGAGGGATTCCGCCGTAGTCGGCATTGTAGGAAAATCCAAAAGTTTAGATTTTCTCAAAATGCTTATCTTTTGGTCTTTGGTTCGGAATAGTGTAGTGCTGGCGGTCTATCTATTGTTTTCGGTTGCTTGCTTCTTTACCGTACATGAGCATTTGTAGCGGGCTTGTCAACTACTTCTTCGGCCTGCCGTCGCCGGTCGCTCGATAGTCGCCCGGAGCGAGCGTGGAAGGCGTAACGCCTCCCACGGAGAGCAGATAGACAAGCCGACCCGAAGTGAGAACGTCATGCATGGAAAACCGCACCACCGGCATGCCGAGCAGCGTTAGATGCGACTCGCGCCGACGCTCACGCGCGAGCACCTCAGTCGTGCTCCGTCCCTGCGTGAGCTCAGGGTCGTCATACTTATCCAATCCGTCAAGCTCACCCAAGGCCGTAGATCCGTCTTTCAGAAGGAAGAGGAAATCTGGCCGCACCTCTCGCCAGGGCTCAACAGGATCCGAGAACGCAGGCTGGATATCAGACGGAGCCATGCCCGCCTCAATCATCACGGCGCGCGCAATCGACTCGCCGCCGCTCTCTGCCCTTCCATCGGCAAAAGCCGCGGCACGCCGAGCAATCGCGGCGCCACGCCTCGATTCGGCGAGCTCCTCAACGATGAACTTCAGAACGTCCCGATCGATATCGAACGTGCGGAGCAGCCCATCCGCCACCGCCAGCGCATCTGCAAACGGCGCCGACACCATACTATCCACCGCGGCCTCTACCAGCGATATCACACGCACGCCATCGACGCAGGTAATCTCGTGCGGCGTCATGCCGTGCCGCTTGAGCATTCCTCGGCTCTTTGACGGCGCGGATGCCTTCGTAACGCAATGAACTGCATCGAGAAGATGGTAGGAGACGGGCAGGCCATGGATGAGCGCCGCGCTATGGGAGCAGAACACTATATCCTGGTCGCGTGCCGCAAGCGCCCGCACGATATGAAGGTGCCGCGCATCGGGCCGCAGCGCATTCCAGTAGTCGTTCGTTGCGAACAGACGTGGGAACGGCTCTACCACGACACTCTGAGCAACGTGCCGCCGCAACAGCTGCACCTCATTCCGGTCGCGCGCGGCAAAGCATCTGCCACGCCCTTGCTCATCACGAATGAGCTGCTCGAGCTCTGCCCAGCGCTTCGACCTCCGCATAGCGCCACCCCCGACCACGAGACTGAGTTTCTAGCGCTCATTCTACATGCCGAATTACGCAATAAGACGGAGAAAAATGCTTCTAATTGCGTAATTCGGCATGAAAGATTCATTTTGTCGATTCTACGCCCGAGAACGCCGTCCGGAGCGGGCACCCTCCGCAAAGAGAAGCGCCCCCGCAGCCGGCTCCGCCCAAAATCGGGCGCCCATGCAAAGGGGAGCGCCTTCGCAAAGGGGGCGCCCGACATCATCAGGAGGTAGCAGCGCCGCCCGCAGACGGCTGAAAGCGGCATCACCCGACCCAGCTGAAAGCAGCAGCGCCGCCCGCCCCAGCCGAGAGAAGCGGCACCGCCTGGCACCGCCCGGCGCCGGCAGCATCGTCGAGCACCGACAGCGCTACTTGACTCCCTCGCCCAAACGCTCGGCCACGGCCGCCACGGCGTCATCGGTAACGGCACCGCACGTAGAACACGAGCCGCCGGCTGCGCCGGTACCGCCGCGCGCGCCGCTCCCCGCATCATCTCCGTGATACGGCCGGAACTTGCTGTCATCCATATCCATCGCAAGTGGCTTCACGCTCTGCATGGTGAAGCCCTTGCCCGCACGCAGGTTCTCCTTGGCCACGCTGATCATGAGCTTGATGCGGTTGAGCTGGTTCACCTCCGAAGCACCCGGGTCGTAGTCCACGGCCACGATGTTGCTCTCGGGGTGCTGCCGGCGCAGCTCCTTGATCACGGCCTTGCCCACCACGTGGTTCGGCAGGCATGCGAACGGCTGCGTGCAGATGATGTTCGGCGCGCCGTGGTCGATGAGGTCGAGCATCTCGGCAGTGAGCAGCCAGCCCTCGCCCATGTTGTTGCAAAGTGAAAGAACCTGCGTGGCCTTCTGAGCCATCACGCTAATGGGCTCGGGGCGCTCGAACCGGGCACTCCGCTCCAGCAGCTCGTCCACGGGCTTGCGCATCCAGTCGACCAGGCCGATGACGGCATCCATGGTGGCTCGCGATGCGGCGGAGCTCCCCAGCTCGTCCTTCTGCACCTTGGCATTCGACATGGAATACAGGAAGAAGTCGAGGAGCCCCGGCACCACGGCCTCGCAGCCCTCGGACTCAATGACCTCGACCACGTGGTTGTTAGCCGTGGGGTGGAATTTGACGAGAATCTCGCCTACCACGCCCACGCGCGGCTTGGTGCCCTCGCCCACGAGCGGCAGCGTATCGAACGCGCGGATGGCCTCGCGCGAGAGCCGCGTGAACGAACGGCGCGTGAACTTGGGCGCGAGCTTGCGGGCGCGCTCCATGTATTCCTCGAAGAGCGCGTTGGCAGAGCCCGGCGTGGCCTCGTACGGGCGCGTGCGGTAGAGCATCTGCATCATCACGTCACCGAAGAGCACGCAGTACACGGCGGCCTTAAGGAGGTTCGGCGTGAGCTTGAAGCCGGGATTCTGCTCGTCGAGCTTCACCGCGGCCAGGCTGATCACCGGCACCTGAGGGTTACCGCTCTCGCGCAGCGCCTTGCGGATGAGCGCGATGTAGTTGGTGGCGCGGCAGCCGCCGCCCGTCTGCGAGATGATCACGGCGGTGCGGTTAAGGTCGTACTTGCCGCTCTCGATAGCCTCCATGATCTGACCGGTCACGAGGATCGACGGGTAGCAGATGTCGTTGTTCACATAGCGCAGGCCCGCCTCGACGGCGCCGCGGTCGGTAGAGGGCAGCAGCACGAAGTTGTAACCCGCCGCCTTCATAACCTCTTTGACCAGGTCGAAGTGGATGGGCGCCATCTGCGGGCAGAGGATGGTGTAGCCCTGGTCGCGCATCTCCTCGGTGAACTGCACCTTGGGGAAGGCGGCCGAGTTCGCGCGGCGCTGCGCGGAGAGCGCGTACTTGTGCGTAGAGAATGCCGGGGCATCCTCGCTCGGCGCCACGGGGGCGGCGTCGCCCTGCTCGTAGGCCTCGCCGGCGCGGGCGGCCTCAGCGGCGCGCTCCGCCTCCTGGTCCTTCAAGGCAGCCATGAGCGAGCGGATGCGGATGCGCGCAGCGCCGAGGTTCGAGACCTCGTCGATCTTGAGTACGGTGTAGATCTTGCCGGAACCCTCAAGAATCTCCTGCACCTGGTCGGTGGTGAGCGCGTCGAGGCCGCAGCCGAAGGAGTTCAGCTGGATGAGGTCCAAGTCGTTGCGAAGCGTCACGAGCTTAGCCGCACGGTAGAGGCGGCTGTGGAACATCCACTGGTCGACCACGCGGATGGGCCGGTCGGGTTTCACGAGGTGCGCGACGGAATCCTCCGTGAGCACCGCGAAGCCGAAGCTCGTGATGAGCTCGGGCAGAGCGTGGTTGATCTCCGGGTCGTTGTGGTACGGGCGCCCGGCGAGCACGATGCCGTGGCCGCCGTGCTCTTCAATCCAGTGAATGGCCTCCTCGCCCATCTCCTGGATGCGCTCATGGAAGCGAGCGTCCTCCTCGTAGGCAGCGTTCACTGCGGCGTCGATCTCGGAACGGGTGATCTTGGGCCCGCGCACGCGGCCGAGGCCCTCCTCCGCATCCTGCACGCGCTCGACGGCGATGAGCTCGTACAGACGGCGCTTGAGCTCGATCTTGTCGTGATACGGCACGAACGGGTACATGAACTCGACGTTCTTGCTCGCAATCTCGTCGATGTTGAGGCCCAGCGCCGTGGGGTAGCTCATGACGATGGGGCAGTTGTAGCAGTTGCCCGCTGCCGGGTCTTCCTTGCGCTCCCAGCGGATGCACGGCATCCAGATGAAATCGACGTCCTTGTCGATGAGGTTCATCACGTGGCCGTGGCTGAGCTTAGCCGGGTAGCACACGGACTCGGATGGCATGGACTCGATGCCCGCGTCGTAGGTCTTCTTGCTCGAATCGTCCGAGAGCACCACGCGGAAACCCAACTTGGTGAAGAACGCGTGCCAGAACGGATAGTTCTCGTACATGTTGAGGGCGCGGGGGATGCCCACGGTGCCGCGCGGGGCGTCCTCCTCCGCCAGCACGGAGCGGTTGAAGAGCAGGTCGTTCTTGGCGGCGAAGAGGTTCGGCACCTCCTGCTTCTTGGCGTGGTTGCCCGCGCCCTTCTCGCAGCGGTTGCCGGTAATGAAACGACGGCCGCCACCGAAGTCGTTGATGGTGAGCTGGCAGTTGTTGGAGCAACGGCCGCAGCGTGCATGACGCTGGATCACGGTAAGCGCAGCGATCTCTTCGGCGGAGAGGATGGTCGAGGTGCCCTCGGCGCCGGCGCGGTCGCGCGCGAGGAGCGCCGCACCGTAAGCGCCCATGCAGCCCGCGATGTCCGGACGCACGGCGTTCACGCCGGTAAGGAGCTCGAAAGCGCGCAAAGTGGCGTCGCTCATGAAGGTGCCGCCCTGGACGATCACCTGTGTGCCGATCTCTTTAGGATCGCGCAATTTGATGACCTTGAACAGGGCGTTCTTAATCACGGAGTAGGACAGGCCCGCGGCGATGTCGCCCACCGTGGCGCCTTCCTTCTGCGCCTGCTTCACGCGGGAGTTCATGAACACGGTGCAGCGGCTGCCCAGGTCGACGGGCTGCAGGGCGCCGATGGCTTCGCGAGCGAATTGCTCGACACCCATATCCATGGACACGGCGAAGCTCTCGATGAAGGAACCGCAGCCCGAGGAGCAGGCTTCGTTGAGCATGATGTGCTCGATGACGCCGTCCGCCACGCGCAGGCACTTCATGTCCTGACCACCGATGTCCAAGATGAACTGCACGCCCGGCAGGAAGGCCTTCGCACCGCGCAGGTGAGCAACGGTCTCGATCTCGCCCGAGTCGGCCTTGAGCGCCTCGATGAGGAGCGCCTCACCGTAACCCGTGGTGGTCACATGGCCGATGGTGCAGCCTGCGGGAATGTGCGCGTAGAAATCGGCCATGATGGTCTTGGCCGTACCCAAGATGTCGCCGTTGTTGTTGCCATACCAGGTGTAGAGGAGCTGGCCATCCTCGCCCACCATCGCGGCCTTCATGGTGGTGGAGCCGGCGTCCAGGCCGATGAACACGCGGCCCTCGTAGCCCTCGAGCTCGCCGCGGGGCACGACCTCCTGGTCGTGGCGCTGCTTGAACTCCTTGTAGTCGGCATCGGTCGCGAAAAGCGGATCCAGGCGCGCCACCTCGGAGCCCTGGGTGTCGCCGAGCGCATCAATGGCGGCAATGAGCTCGGGGAAGGTGCTGAGCTTTTCGGACTCGTGCGCCATGGCGGCGCCGCTTGCTACGAAGAGGTGCGCGTTCGCGGGCACGATGCGATGCTCCTCGTCAAGCTCGAGCGTGATGTAGAAGCGCTCGCGCAGCTCGGAGAGATACTGGAGCGGGCCGCCGAGGAAGGCCACGTTGCCACGGATGGGGCGGCCGCACGCGAGGCCCGAGATGGTCTGCGTTACCACCGCCTGGAAGATGGACGCGGCCACGTCCTCCTGGCGCGCGCCCTCGTTCAAGAGCGGCTGCACGTCGGACTTGGCGAAGACGCCGCAGCGGCTCGCGATGGGGTAGATGGTGGTGGCACCCTTGGCGAGCTCGTTCAAGCCGGAGGCGTCGGTGTGGAGCAGCGTGGCCATCTGGTCGATGAACGCGCCCGTACCACCAGCGCAGGTGCCGTTCATGCGCTGCTCGATGCCCTGGTCGAAGTAGATGATCTTGGCGTCCTCGCCGCCGAGCTCAATTGCCACGTCCGTCTGGGGAATCATGGTCTCCACGGCGCGCTTGCTCGCGATGACCTCCTGCACGAACTCAAGACCGAGCCACTGCGAAAGGAGCAAGCCGCCGGAGCCTGTAATGGCACAGGTCATCTGCGCCTCGGGAAGCACCGCGGCCGCCTGCACGAAGAGGTCGCGGGCGCAAGCGCGCACGTCGGTGTGGTGCCGCTGGTACTTGGCATAGACGATTTGGTTGTCATCGTTCAGCACGGCGAGTTTGACGGTGGTGGATCCCACGTCGATGCCTAAATGCAGGTTGCTTGTTGCGGCATCAGGATTCCAGATTGCACCGTCTGATACCGCGCCCGCCGTCGCGCCCGGCGCCTCGGCAGCCATCTCCTGCTCGGGCATCTCGTCCACTTCGCCCATCACGGGAATCTTAACCATTGAAGTCCTCCTTGATGTCAGCATCATCCGTTGCGTCATCTAGCGGGCCGAAGAGGTTCAGGCCCATGAGCTTCATGCCGTACTCCGGCACGTTGATATCGATCGGCTTTCCGTACAGATCGCCCGGGCGCACGAACGCGGCGACCGTCATGATGCGCGCCATCGTTTCGGGGGTCTCGCGCAGCCCCCTCGCGAACCACCTCTGTACGATGCCCATTTCCGCGGCGACCACGTAGGCAAGGTAGTAGTCGAAGAATGCACCGAGCACGCCAGGGAAGATGCCCGTTTTCATGCGATCGGCAACCGTGTCGCGAGCGATATCCATGATTCTCTGGACGAACGCAGGGTCACCGCCCGGGCCCAGCAGCGCACCGATCACCGCACCGTCGCGTTTCAGATAGGCGAGCAGCTCAACGGAGCCCGGTGCGGGCTCGAGGTCCTCGATGTTTCGGTACAGAGAGGCAAGATCCGCCGCGGCCACGCGGGCGATGCGAGCGCGAATCTCGTCCAAGATGTTCGCCTCGACCTGCTCGATGAAATCAGGGATATCGCGGTAATGCGTGTAAAACGTGCGGCGCGTGAGGCCGGCGCGCTCCGTGAGCGCGGCGACCGTGACCGCATTTACGTCCTCGCCATCGCTGACCAGCTCTGCAAGCGCCCGGCGCAGCATACGCTGCGAACGCAAGCTGCGGCGATCGCATTTAGCGGGCGCCGGAGTCGCGGGAGCCATCGAAAGGGTTGCCGGGGGCACCTGCCGGACCGGCTCCGCCACAGGTGCTGTTACCGCTGCTGATGCAGATGGAACCATATACCATCTTTCTCGTGTGTGAAGGCCCATTCCTTCACGCGCTGAGTATTATTGCACACAGCGTGCAATATCATTCACACGCGCGCCGGCATCGCCGCGTCTTCACAAGTGTTAGGAGCTTGTTAGTGCTGTGACACGCTTGCCGCAACCAACCGGAGGAACAACGCAGCGCTTTTGCGATTCGTAAGTATCTGTCGCCGCCGCAGGCATCCGCCGTCACCGCAGGCTCCCCCGCCGCCGCAGGCTCCCCCGCCACCGCAGACATCCGCCGTCACCGCAGGCTCCCCCGCCACCGCAGACATCCGCCGTCACCATATGCCCGATTGCCCCCGCCGCCAAAAAACTCTCGCCAAAGGATCGAATTTCTCTCGCCCCACGCAGTAGCCCGATAGGAAGCAACCCTTGTAGCTGAGCTTTCTTCCGGCAAACAGGCGCTTGTACCCGGCGTGCCCAATAAAAATCGATCCTTTGGCGGGAGTTTTGCTTCGATGACGCGAAATTCTAAGGTTTCGGTCCCGCCCAACCGGTTGAATCCGCGGCAGCCACGCCAACAAGCAGGCGACGCCTCGATTGCGGCAATCAGCTACTCGATTACCACGCGCCCGCGCTCGCGACGGAGCGTCCGCAACATGTGCCGCGGCACGGCGTGTAGATAGCACGGCCCGATAACGGTGCCCGCCGCGCGCTTGGCTTCGTCGCTGCCGTTCGCAGTGGCATAAGCATGTTCGAATCTCTCGAGCATCACCAAATCGTTGCCGCCGTCACCGTATACGGCTACTTCGCTTTCGGCGTAGCCAAGATGCTCGGCGAGCCACGCGACGCTCGCGCCCTTGTTGACCCCGACCTGTGTGATTTCGAACATCACAGGGTTGAAGGGTGCATTAACCAGCGTATCGCTATGCTCGGCAAGATATGCTTTGAGCTCGCGTTCGAGCCCGTCGTCCGAAACACGGCAGTTGACCTTGCATATCTCGTGCGCGAGCACCTCGCCCATCGACTGGGAGAAACGGCGCTCCCCTCCGCCGCCGCGACGCTGACGCATGCCACGCATCACGATGCGTCGCACCAAACCGTCGCGGCGGAATCCCGCCTCATGGTCCTCGCGGGTGCCCGTGATATAAGAACCCTCTGGCGCCACGCAGTCGAAGCACACATGGGGAAATGAGCGCATGAGGTCTTCGAGCTCCGCCGGATCAAGCGGGAACGTCTTGATAATCTCCCCCGCACCATCGCGAATGATGGAGCCGTTTGACCCCACGGCTTCAATCGGCACGTCCTCGAAACCAAGGTCCCGAGCGGATATGACCGTGCGCCCCGTCGCGAGCACCAGATGCGCTCCGGCTGCCACGATGGCCCGCGCAGCGTCGAGGATGGTTCGGTCGACGTTGTGAAACGCGTTGAAAAGTGTGCCGTCGAGGTCGCTCGCGAAAAGCTTGATCATGGGTCCTCCTGGTTCAGCCACGTCGAGGGTGATACATGATACCGTCGCTATCACGTCGACCGAGCGCGCGAAGCCCCGGCCCGCATGGCAGGCGGACGGTGCCGGCAGCCAAACCGCTGCGACACACATACGCCATTCTCGCACGAATCGCTGAACAAGATGATGAACGTTTAATAAGGCTTGGCGGACATTTTGGCAACCGGCGCCTTTTCGTTCCCGGCGCCTCGACCCTTATCTATCCCAGCGCGACATCCAGGACCATCATGACCACGAAGCCTACGATCACGCCGAGCGTGCCAACGTTGGAATGCTCGCCCAGATGCGCCTCGGGAATGAGCTCCTCGACCACCACGTATATCATCGCGCCCGCGGCAAAGGCGAGAAGCCACGGCATGAAGGGACTGATCCACCCCGCCGCCAAGACCACGAGGATGCCGAATACGGGTTCGACGATGCCGGAAAGGCTCCCCATGGCGAACGCCTTCGCGCGGCTCATGCCCTCACGACGCAACGGCAGCGAAATGGCAGCGCCCTCGGGAAAGTTCTGCAGGCCTATGCCCAGCGCCAGCGCGAAGGCCATGCCCAGATACGCCTCTCCTGCTACCCCCTGCGCCTGCGAAGCCATGGCAAACAGCAGGCCAACGCTCATTCCCTCGGGGATGTTGTGGAGTGTCACAGCGGAAACCAAAAGCGTCGTGCGCTTCCAGCTGGTTTGGATGCCCTCGGGCTCATCGCTTTCCGCATGCAAATGCGGCAAGAGCGAATCGAGCGCTATAAGGAACGCGACTCCCAAGAGAAAACCGCCCGCGGCTGGAATCCAGCCGATCTGCCCCATCTCCTCCGCTTGCTCGATGGCGGGGTTCAAAAGCGACCATACGCTGGCGGCGATCATCACGCCCGCCGCGAACCCGAGGAAGATGTGATGGGTGAGCTTGCCTTTCTCGGGGTCCTTGCCAGTGAAAAACACCACGGCCGAGCCCGCAGTGGTCATGAGCCATGTGAAACCGCAGCCAAACGCGGCCCAAGATAGCGCCTGCAACGTCGAAGCGTCAAACATATTCGGTCCTTTCGTCTTCACTCATCCTACCCGGTTTACACGAAAGAACCTATTCGGACCCGCAGCGCTCCACAAGAATCCGCCAGGAACGTGCTGATTGATGGGCACCGGGGACATCCCGCTCATCGAGATCTCAACTTTTGGGCACTTCCTCGCGCGGCGGGCGGGTACGGGCGAGCGGGATGGAGGGAAAGGCGCAGCTCAGGGGGCCGGCGGCCTCCCGATCGCGGCGCGGCTACCCGGGCCTTCCGCCCCGAAGTGCCCAAAAGCTGCAGTCCCGATCGCCCCGAAGATGAAATCATCGTTTCCCTAGGCTCCGAAGTATGCCGCGATCTGGGCCATGCGCTCGCTTTGAGCGACGCCGAAGGGGCACCGGCGATCGCAGTGACCGCAACCGATGCACTCCCCTGCATGATGCTCCAAATTGCGATAGTGCTCGGCCGCCAGCTCATCCCCCACACACGCCAAGTCGTAATACTTGTTGACCAGACCGATCTGAATGCCGGCCGGACAGGGCTGGCAATGGTTGCAATACACGCACCTCGCCTCGCGCGTTTGCGGGGCCATGGACGCGAGGACGGAATAGTCGCGCTCCTCGGGTGACGCCTCGAAGAAGGAGAGCAGATCGCGCAGGTCGGACACGCCGTGCACACCCGGCAGCACCGTGAGGACACCCGGTTTATCGAGTGCGTACTGAATGCATTGGGAGCGCGTGAGCGCCCGCCCGAACGGTGACTGCTCGGCATCGAGCAGCTGACCGCCCGCAAACGGCTTCATCACCGCAACGCCCACGCCCGCGCGCTCGAACTCGCGGTATAGCAGCGCGCGGTCGGCGGCCTCGCCCTGACCATATTCGGACTCGTCGGTATAGTCGTACATTGGATTCAAGCTGAACATAGCGAGGTCGAAGGATCCCGTTGCGAGCAGCTCTCGCGCGATATGCAGGCTGTGCGTGGAAAACGCCAGGTGGCGAATGGTGCCGTCGGCTTTGCGTGCCTGAGCATAATCCCATATGCCGCCATTCATCACGCGATCGAGATCGGCATCTTCGTCGATACAGTGAATAAAGCCGAAGTCGGCATAATCGGTGCCGATGGCTGCCAGGCGCTGCTCGAACTCCGCAATAGCGGGAGCCGCCTTGGTCGTCCACCCATACGCTCCGCTTTCGTACAGCGCTCCGATATGCACCTGGATGTGCACCCGGTCGCGATGACGGCCGAGAACGCGCCCCATCACCGCGAGCGGGGCGGCCTCGCTCGGGATGAAATCGAAATGGTTGATACCGGCGTCAACCGCCGCGTCGATGGTGCGCTCAATCTCAGCCGAGCTCGCGTTATGCAACCCTCCCGATCCAAGTCCGATCACGCTGATCTTGTCGCCGCCATGCGGCAGAGTGCGATACTCCATGTTCTCCTCCGTTGCTGCACTTGTCGCTGCAGGTGCCTGTCGTTGCAGGCACGCCCCATGGGCAGCCTCATGCCACGATTGTGCACCTTGGAGTTCACTCAAAAGCAAGTAATCGCCGAAGCAATTCGCTCTGGCCGCCCAGCGCTTTTATGCCTCGGAGATATCCATGCCGAAGAACTCATTGGAAAGCTCGGCGAGCGTGCCGCTCTCGCGCAGCGAGGCGATTGCGTCGTTCATGGCGCTGAGCAGGGATTCCGTAGCCGCCTCACGGCGCAGCGGGAATGCCACATGGGTGGGCTCGCTGTTCTCGGCAGCGATTTTGAGACCGGCCTCGGGATGCTGCTCCATGTAGTCGTAGAACACGACCTCGTCGTTCAGCGTGGCGTCGATGCGCCCCGCCTCGAGCAGTTCAATGGTCTGGTTGAAATCGTCAACGCCGGTATTGGTGGCGCCATAGCTCTCGGCGAGCGTTGCGTAGCTCGATCCCAGCGTGTTCGCCGTCGTCTTGCCGCTGAGGTCGTGCATACTCGCGATATCGGAGTCTTCCGTGGTAATAACCACGATCCGATTGTATGCGTACGGGTCGGTGAACGCGTACTTCTCCTCGCGCTCCGGCGCCACCGAAACACCGTTCGCCATGGTGTCGTAGCGCCCCGAATCGAGACCCGCAAGCAGGCCATCCCATTCGCCTTCTGCGAACTCGGCATCGACGCCCAGCTCTGCAGCGATGGCGCGCGCGACCTCGATGTCAAAGCCGGTGAGCTCCCCCACCTCGTTGTGGAACGTCCAGGGGCTCCATGTGCCCTCGGTGGCAAACGTCATGCTCCCGCGCTCTTGTATTTGTGCGAGCAGGTCGTCCGAAGCGGCCGCAGAGCCGGAGTCGCCGACGTCCATCGAGCCTGCACCACCACCGTCGCCGCTGCAGCCCGCAAGGCCAGCGAGCGCCGCAAGGGCACCTGCACCCACAATAACTTCTCGGCGGCTCAGGGCCTGATCATGCATCGTGCTAACCATAGTGTGTCCTTTCCTTCTAAATCCCAGTGGTTCGTAGACACCCGGTGTCTACGATTCATGGTTCGTAGACACCGGGTGTCTGCGATTCACCGAGTGTCTGCGGACCACGCACGGTGTCTAAAAACGCGCGGACGCGTTCGTTGGCCGGGTGGTCGAAGAACTCCCGCGCGGGCGCCTCGGCCTGAACCATGCCATGCTCCATAAACACCACGCGGTCCGCAACATTCCGCGCGAAGCCCATCTCGTGCGTCACGACCACCATGGTCATGCCGTCTTGGGCGAGGTCGCGCATGACGCCGAGCACCTCGACCGTCAGCTCTGGGTCGAGCGCCGAAGTTGGCTCGTCGAAGTAGACGACTTTCGGGCTCGTCGCCATGGCACGCGCGATGGCAACACGCTGCTGCTGACCGCCAGACAGCTGCACCGGGTAGGCATCGAGCCGGCCTGCCATGCCCACGCGTTCCAAGCACCTCACGGCGATCTCGCGTGCCTCGTCCTTAGGCATGCGGTGCGCCACCACGAGCCCCTCGGTCACATTGCCGAGTACCGTTCGGTTGCGAAAGAGGTTGTATGACTGGAAGACGAACGCCGTGTTACGCCGAATCTCGGCAGCTTCCTTCACGGTAACACGAGCCAAATCGAAGTGGGCCCCATCGAGCGCAAGCTCGCCCGCATCGGCGTGCTCAAGCAGGTTTGCGCAACGCAACAGGGTCGTCTTGCCTGAACCCGAGGGCCCGAGGACGGCCACGACCTCGCCGCGCTCAACCGCCAGGTCGATGCCATGAAGCACCTCCGCATCGCCAAACGCCTTGCGCACCCCCGTGAACTGCAGAATGGGCGTTGTCGTAGAAACCTCAGCCATGGTCCTACCCCCTCTCCATGCCGCGCCTCGCGAGCGCGCGCTCACCCCAACCCTGCAGCCACGTGAGCGCCGTGGAGAAGATCAGGTAGATAACACCGACTTCTAGATACAGCGGCAATGCCTCGTACGTGCGCGAAACGATGCGCTGCGTGGCCATGAGCATTTCGAGTACCGTGATGTTCGCAGCAAGCGAGGTATCTTTCACAAGCGAGATGAGCTCGTTGGAAAGCGGCGGGAACGCCGTGCGAAGTGCCTGCGGCAGCACGATGCGCCGCATAACCTGCAGGTAGGTCATTCCCACGCAGTACCCCGCCTCAAGCTGACCCGCCGGCACGCTCTCGAGCGCGCCGCGAATGGTTTCGGCGGAATACGCACCCGTGTTGATGGAAAACACGATGATGGCCGAGGGCCACGGATCGAGCGTGATGCCAAGATCGGGAAGACCGTAAAACACCACGTAGAGCTGGATGAGGAGCGGCGTGCCGCGAATGATCCAGATGTAGAGACGTGCGAGCTGGCGCAACACGGGAATGCGCGCATACTGCACGAGCGCCACAACGACGGCGATTCCAAGCGCCAATACAAACGAGATGAGCGCCAACGGAATGGTTGCCGTGAGCCCTGGAATGAGAATCTGCACGAAGGAATCGGCCAAGATGCCCAGCACGCGATCAGACATGGTCCGCCCCTTCGCCGCCTCGGGCGCCCCGCGGCGCGGTCGGCTGCGCTGCTGGCGGTGCTGCTGGCGGCGTATCAAGGCGGCCCATACGGTGCAGCACGTGATCGATCTCATCGATGCTTCGCTGCTTGCTGTGCACATCATCGAGCAGCTGTTGACGCTGGCTCAATAGCACGCGCTTCGCCTCGCGCAAACGCCCTTCTTCGCACGCGCAGGTCGCACGCGCCGCCAGCGCGGCATCGCATTGCGCCGCCTCAAGGCAGCGGCACAGATCGTCGGTCAACTCGCCCATCTCACCCTCTCCTTTCAGGGGTCATCCTAGGGCGCAGGACATAACATGTAAAATACTTATATTGCATTGGCTATTATTCGGTAAACGTATGATACTATCGACCAAGTGCATGCGGGCGCGCATCGCGGACAGGTGCATGCAGGGCACATCGCAGTCAGGTGCATACAAGCGCACGTCGGGCGCTATCGGCAAACGCGTGCAAGCGCACATCGAGCGTCGGCACCACCTCTTGAACGGAGGCCAACCAGTGGAACTTCGCACCCTGAGCTACTTTCTCATGATTGCCCGCGAGGGGACCATCTCCGGAGCGGCCAACGTGCTCCACCTTTCACAGCCCACGCTCTCACGCCAGATGCAGGAACTCGAGCACGAGCTCGGATGCACGCTGTTCGAACGGGGCAAGCGACGGATCGAGCTCACCGAAGAGGGCATGCGCTTGAGGAGCCGTGCGGAGGAGATCGTCGACCTCGTCGACCGCACGGAGCGGGAATTTCGCACATCGCCCAACACGCTTGCCGGCGAGGTGCGCATCGGCGGCGGAGAGACCCCGGCCATGTCGCTCGTTGCCGATATCATCTCCGAGCTGCAGAACACCTATCCGCTCATGACATTCAGCCTGTACAGCGGCAACGCCGTGGACGTGAGCGAGCGCCTCGAGACCGGGCGCATCGACTTCGGTCTCTTCCTGGGCCCGACGGACCTGGGACGCTTCGAATCGCTCCCGCTACCTGCGCAAAACGCCTGGGGCGTGCTCATGCGCCAAGATGATCCGCTAGCGGCGCGCGAGCGAATCGCGCCCGAAGACCTCATAGGGAAGCCCATCATCCTATCCCAGCAAGCCGGAAACGAAATGAGCCGCTGGTTCAAACGCGACCTGGAAGATCTCGATGTCGTGGCGACGTACAACCTGCTGTACAACGCTGCCCTTCTCGCGCGCGGAGGCGTTGGCTACGTGCTCGGCCTCGAGGGCATCGCCGCCACCTCCCCCACGAGCGAGCTCGCGTTCTGTCCGCTCGACCCTCCGCTCACCGCCGACGTTTCCATCGGATGGAAACGCTACCAAAGCTTCTCCCCCGCCGCGAACGTCTTCTTGCAGAGCATCCGCGAACGATGGGGATAGCGGCGCGCGTGAGGAGACTTCGGAGAGCTTCGTCGCGCGCGGCTCCCCTTTAGCCCCGCCGTGAGACGAATGCACACCCTGCGCTACAATCGCTGACAGGCACGAAGCATCGAACACCATCGACCGGAAGGCATCACATGGACGAACGGAAGCGCGCACGATTCCTGCGGTGCAACACACTCCTCGCCTGCCCGGTATGCCGCTTGCCGCTCGAGCTCCACGGCACCTCGCTTGCCTGTGAGGCGGGCCATCGCTTCGACCTTGCCCGTCAAGGATATGTGAACCTGCTGCGCGGGAGCAAGAAGCCCGCTCGGTATGGCCGCGAGTCGTTCCACCTGCGGCGCACGGTGTTCGAAAACGGCCTCTACGAGCCGATCGCCGAGGCCCTGTGCCGTGAGGTAGCCTCCTTGGGAGAAACGGCGCGTCGCGTGCCCCGCGTACTCGATGCCGGATGCGGCGAGGGCTACTTCGCCCGTGCGGTGCGCGCGCGAACCGGAGCCGAGGTCTGCGCCTTCGACATCTCGAAGGATTCGGTGCAGCTTGCCGCCGGCCTCGATGCCGATGATGGCATCGCCTGGCTCGTTGCCGACCTCGCCGCGATCCCCGTCCTCGACGGCTGCATCGATTGCGCGCTCGACGTGTTCTCGCCCGCCAATTATGATGAGCTCCGCCGCGTGCTCGCGCCCGGAGGCATCGTGATCAAAGTCGTCCCCACCGCCCGGCACCTCCACGAGCTCCGCGAGCGCGCCGCGGGGCAGCTCGTCCACAGCTCGTACTCCAACCAGCGCGTACTCGATCATTTCTCCAGCTGTTGCACGCTCCGGAACCATTACACGGTCTCGAGCGCGCATCCCATCAATCCCGACGCGCTCGACGCGCTCATCCATATGACGCCCCTGCTCTTCAACGTCGACACGGAGCGCATCGACTGGAGCGGGCTCACGCACGTGACCGTCGAGGCCGAGGTGCTCATAGGCGCCTTCGAGTAACGCGGCTGCGGACGGCGGGCCACAGGGTGCCGGGGCAACCAGCTCGCCGGGTGGTTATACTTGATGCGGTCATGCGAGAAGGGAGGCGCACCGTGGCTACGCGCGTGCTGATCATCGAGGACGACGCCGACATCAACCAGATCGTCGCCACGCGCCTTGAGCGCGACGGCTACCTGTGTACGCAGGCGTTCTCGGGCAGCGAGGCGAAGCTGCTTCTCGAGCGGGGGCTGAAGGAGCGCGCCGAGGGAAAAGCCATGGGTGCGGCATTCCCCTTCGACCTCATCATCAGTGACCTCATGCTTCCGGGCACAACCGGCGAGGAGCTCGTGACGGCCATCCGCGAGAACGGCGCGGACGTGCCCGTTATCGTGATCTCGGCCCGCACCACCGCGGCGGACAAGATCGACCTGCTGAAACTCGGCGCGGACGACTACCTCACCAAGCCCTTCGACCTCGACGAGCTCGTCGCGCGCGTCGAGGTGCAGCTGCGTCACCGCGGGCATGTCGCGGTATCCGGCAGTGCGGGATCCACCCTGCGCTTCCGCGATTGGGAGCTCGACCACGAGGCGCGCACATTCATCGCCGCCGGGAAACCCGTGGACCTCACCCGCATCGAGTTCAACATCGTTGAAATGCTCATGCGCCACCCGAGCCGTGTCTTCACCAAGCAGGAGCTCTTCGAGGGCGCTTGGGGAGAGCCCTATGCAGCGGACGCGAATACCGTGAACGTGCACGTCTCGAACATCCGGACGAAGCTTAAGCCAACGGGCACCGCCGATTACATCAAGACCGTTTGGGGCATGGGCTTCAAGCTCGTCGGCTGAGGGACCGCCGACACTCCGTGGGTCATTTTGGGTCATTTTGGGACGTGTTTCAAACGACTCATTTGGGTCATTTGAAACACGTCCCAAAATGACCGAAACACGTCCCAAAATGACCATGCGGAGCAGCGGTCCGCGCCCGCACGATGCCCCGGCGCATGTTGAATCAGGGCTTTAGACTTCCTTAAAGGTTGCTTCAAGGTTCATGAAGAATCGCCCTCCATACTTAATGCCAACAAACGGAAACCCAGAGATTGGAACCGCTATGAACGTCATCCAGATCAACGGCCTCACCAAGGCGTACGGCGGAACGCGCGCTGTCGATGGCCTCAACATGCGCGTGGGTCAGGGCGATATCTACGGCTTCGTGGGAAAGAACGGCGCGGGCAAATCCACCACCATGAAAATGATCGCCGGGCTCGTAACGCCCACATCCGGCAGCATCAAGCTCTTTGACGAGCAGCGCACGGACGGCGGGTTCTCGAGCGCCTTCTCGCGCATCGGAACGCTCATCGAGCAGCCGGGCCTGCTGCCGAATTTCTCGGCATTCGAGAACCTCATGATGAAGGCACTCTCCATAGGCGTCGTCCGGCCGCGCGAACAATGTACCGAGTTGCTAACGCTTGTTGGACTTGAAGACGCCGGCGCGCGCAAGACGAAGAAGTTCTCCCTTGGCATGAAGCAGCGCCTGGGCCTGGCCCTCGCGCTCGTGGGCTCGCCCGACCTGCTACTCCTCGACGAGCCGTTTAACGGCATCGATCCAGAAGAAACCCGCGCGCTGCGCAGCGTGCTCATGCGCCTCAACCACGAACGCGGCGTGACCATGGTCATCTCAAGCCATGTGCTCGACCAGCTCAACCGCATGGCAACGCGCTTCGGCGTCATCCGCGAAGGCAGCATGGTGCGCGAGTTTACCGAGGAAGAGCTGCATACCGCCTGCGGGAGCTCGGTGCGCGTGAAGACCACCGACCCCGCGCGCAGCCTCGCCATCCTCGAGGAGCATCTGGCGGGAGCGACGTTCCGCGTTGAGCCGGACCAGGGCATCGTGGTCGCCGGAGCGGGTGGGACGCGCCACGCGGCCGCGGCGTTTGGCGGCGCAGCGGGCGACGCGTCGGCGAGCGGTGCGCCCCGGGCAGAGGAGATTTCTCGTGTGCTCTCCGCCGCCAATCAAACGATCGTCGAGCTCAGCGTGCTCGAACGCGACATCGAAGAGTATTTTGTGGAACTCATGGGAGGAGCAGACAACGCCACCCTCCCCACCATCGAACCACGGAGGTAGACCATGGGAGGCCTCATCCTCGACACCATCCTCATCGGCGCCATCGCGTATCTGCTTTCCTCGGGGCGCCGGCGCTAGCGAGCCAGCCAGCAGCCGAAAGAGTCGAGGCGCTGCCAGCAGCGAGCTCGCGCGCAGCAGCAAGGGCCCCGGCGCACCTGAAAGCAACCCCGAAACCCATCCCTCACAAGAGCACGTGCCCCTATTGGCCCATGCTCCCCATGGAAGGAGCCCCCTATGTTGAACCTTCTGAAAGCCGACCTCTACCGCATCACCCGCGTCCACGGCCTGCGCGGAGCCCTCTGGCAGTACCTCGGATTCTGCCTGGCAGTATATGCCTTGCTGTTCGGTTCGTTCCTCATGTTCGATCCATCCGGCGATATGATTCGCAGCTTCACGGTGTTCTCGTCCCCGAGCGCTATGCTTGGCTCCATGCTCGGCAGCCTCATACCGCTGTTCGTCTGCTTTTTCGTGGTTGAACACTGCCTCGCCGACTTCAAGGAGGGCTTCGTGCGCAGCCTCGTGCCTGCCCGCACCGGGCGCCTCTCCTATTTTGCGGAGCGCATCGTGTTCGCCGGCGTCGTAACGGTCATCGTGTTCGCCTCGCTGAGCCTCATCACCCTTGCGCTGGGAGCCGTATTCGGCATGCGCTTCGAGACGATGGATGACCCGCTGGCCTTCATCGCTTGGGCGGTCGCATCGTGCATGAACGTCTGGGCGCTTGCCGTGCTCTCGCTCATCCTCGTCTACGCTACGCGTATCGTCCCCATAAGCTACATCGGCTCGTTCATGCTCTGCAGCGCGATCGCTCCCGAGACGCTTTCGCTTGCATCCGGCCTCATCCAGGCGTATGCGCCCGGACTCATGGGCGTTGCCGATGTGCTCAGCGAGCTTGTGTGCTGGATACCCTCCAACTTGACCAACTGGCTTTTCGCTGGTGGCGCATCGTCGATGGCCGCGGGCTGGGGCGCACTCGGCGCCGCGCTGCCGGGTGCGGGCATCACGCAAGCGATCGTTGCGCCTGCGCTGTGGATCGCCGCCGCCAGCGCCCTCGTCCTTGCCATCGGCCGCAAGCGCGACATCTAACCTGCAACATGGTTCGCCCGTGGTTCGCCGGCACCGGGTGTTGGCGAACCACTTGCCCCGTGGGTGGTTCGTGGACACCGGGTGTTGGCGTTTCATCTGACGCGTAGACACCGGGTGTTGGCGAACCATTCCGGGTGCCACGCTACAATCGTGAACGAGGTATCAGACGGCCAACGTAGGAAAGGAGTGCCATGCTCGCCGCCGCCCTGCTCGTGCTCGGCATCGCTCTAGGTGCCCTCATCACCATGGCGACCTACGCCACCGAGCTCCGACGCATCGCCCGGTTCCTGCAAGCGCGCGAACCGCGCAGCAACGCCCGCGCCACCACCGCGGTGGGCGTGCCCGGCATCCGCGACCTCGCCGACGCCGTGAACACCGAGCTCGATCGCTCCTCACGGGAGCGAGTCGACGCGCAGCGTCACCAAGATGAGTTCCAGCGCGACCTCTCGGCCCTCTCGCATGACATTCGCACGCCGCTCACCGGCGCCAAAGGGTATCTCCAGCTTGCCTATGACGAGACCGATGCCAGCACTCGCCAGCTCCACCTTGCGGCCGCGACCTCCCGCATCGACAGCACGACGGCTTTGCTCGACGAGCTCTTCGCCTACACCAAATCCACCGACCCCGACCTTACGCTCAACATGCAGCCCGTCGCGCTTCGCCCGCTTATCGAACGCGTGCTGGTAGGCCATTATCCCGAATTCGAGAAACGGGGTTGGGAGCCGGAACTCTGCATGCCCGACGAGGCCCCGGGGCGAGACCTCGTCGTCCTGGCCGATCCAGATGCCCTCGCCCGCATCCTGGAGAATCTCGTTACCAACGCCGTGCGCCACGGCTCGGGCGCGCCGAGGGTCCTCGTGCAGCTCACGAGCCGAGGAGAGGCCTCCGTCACGGTCGAGAACCCGGTAGCGAGCACGGCCAGCATCGATACTGCGCGGCTCTTCGACCGCTTCTACCAGGCCGACTCCGCCCGTCACGCCGCCGGAAGCGGCCTTGGGCTCGCCGTCTCGGCCAACCTTGCCCATGCCATGGGCATGGAGCTCACTGCACACCTGAGCGATGCCGCGCCGCGTTCGCTGTCCATCACCCTCACTTGCCCCAGGTAGCGTCGGCCCTCCACATTTTTCGCCCGCGCCGTTCGCAGAGCGTTCACACATCCCTCAGCGGAATGTGAGAAACTAAATGTTCTCGAAACGACCAGAGGGGGCGTTTCGCATCGGAGGGTACGGAGCGGGCGCGTCATGCTTCTCGAACACATCGCATCACCACGGGACGTGAAGGCACTCGATGCCACGGCGCTCCCCCAGCTATGCGACGAAGTTCGCCGCGCCATCCTCGAAAACGCAGCTGCTGTTGGCGGCCACCTCGCTCCCAATCTCGGAGTCGTTGAGCTCACCGTCGCGCTGCACCGCGTCTTCGATTCGCCGCGCGACAAGATCATCTTTGACGTTTCTCATCAGAGCTATGCCCACAAGGTACTTACCGGGCGCGCTGCGGCGTTCACCGACCCCGCGCATTACGGCGAGGTCTCCGGGTTCTCCAATCCGCACGAGTCAGAGCACGACTTCTTCTCGATGGGCCACACCTCGACCTCCATCAGCTTGGCGTGCGGCCTAGCCAAGGCGCGCGACCTTGCCGGCGAGCGCTACGATGTCGTTGCCGTAATTGGCGACGGCTCGCTCTCGGGCGGGCTCGCATTCGAGGGGCTCGACAACGCCGCCGTTTTGAACAGCGGCATCGTTATCGTGGTTAATGACAACGACCAGTCGATCGCCGAAAACCATGGCGGAATCTACGGCTGCCTGGCGCGCCTGCGCACCTCGGGCGGAACTGCCTCGAACAACATCTTCCGCGCGATGGGGTTCGATTATCGCTACCTCGAAGAGGGGAACGACGTCGACTCTCTGGTCGAGGCGCTCGAAGCGCTTCGCGGCATCGACCATCCCGTGGTGCTGCACGTCCACACCACCAAAGGCGCCGGCTATGATCCCGCGGAGCGTGCGCCCGAGGTTTGGCACCATGTTGGCTCCTTCGACATCGAATCGGGCCGCAAGCATACGCTCATCTCGGGCGATGTCCCGGAGGGCACCTATGCCGATATCACCGGCGCACACCTGCTCGAGGCCATGAAGCGCGACCCGCGCGTTGTTGGCGTGACGGCGGGCATGCCCTATGTCATGGGCTTCACCCAGGAGCGCCGCGCCCAAGCCGGGCAGCAGTTCGTGGACGTTGGCATCGCTGAGGAGCATGCAGTCACATTCATCACGTCGCTCGCCGCGGCAGGCGCCTCGCCGGTGTTCGGCGTCTATGGCGCATTCCTGCAGCGCTCTTACGACGAGCTCTGGCACGATCTCTGCCTCAACTGTGCGCCGGCTACCATTCTCGACATCGGCGCGTCGGTCTTCGGCGCTTCAGCCGAAACGCATCTCAACTATTTTGACCTCGCCATGCTGGGGAGCTTGCCCAACCTGCGCGTGTTCGCCCCAACCTGCGTCGAGGAATACCTGCTTATGCTCGACTGGTCGCTTGGCCAGCGCGAGCTGCCCGTCGTGATTCGCGTGCCGGGGACCAAACCCGTTTCGCGCCCCGACCTTGTGGCCGATTTTACCGATGCGCCTGATTTCTCCAAGCCAGCATACCGTGTCGTGAAGCATGGCCAGGATGTTGCCGTACTCGCCTTGGGCGATTTCTTCGAGCTTGGCGAACGGGTCGTAGCTGCCCTTGCTGAGCATGGGATCCAAGCCACACTCGTCAACCCGCGCTTCGCCTCGGAATTTGACGAGGAGCTCATTTCTTCCCTGCCCGATCGGCACCGCGTTGTTGTCACGCTGGAAGACGGCGTCCTCGCCGGCGGATGGGGTGAAAAGATTGCCCGACGCCTGAGCGACCGTGACGTGCGCGTTCGCTGCTACGGCATCGATAACCACTTCCATGACCGCTTTGACCCTCGCAAGCTGCTTGAGCAGAACGGCGTCACCGTCGAGGGAATCGTCCGCGACATCACCAGCTTGCTGTAAGGTCATTTTGAGTCATTTTGGGACGGGTCCGTTTTGACTCATCCGCACCTCCGCCGGTCATATTGGGACGGGTCCGTTTTGACTCATCGCGGAGGCCCCGGCTCATCGCGGCTGTTCTGGTCGCCCGTGCTTGCCCCGGCCCATCACAGAAACTTCCGCCGCCCGCGCAGCGTCCCTGCCCCATAACGCGAACAAGAAACCGCCGCCAGGACGTTTGATCCCGACGGCGGTTTTCAGATAGCGACAGAATGAGTCAAAACGGACCCGTCCCAAAATGGCCAAATGGACCCGTCCCAAAATGACTCAGTCGAATTCGCGCAGCGCCTCCGAAAGCAGCGCCAAGCCACGACGAAGCGTCTCCTCGGATGCGCAGTAGCCCAAACGCGCGCCGCAGGGCAGCTCGAACCGGCTACCCGGCACCAGCAGCACGCCGCGCTCGCGCAGGAGCTTCAGGCAGAACTCCTCGTCGTCCATCGGGATATCGAACTGGATGTACGACGTAGACACCCCCTTGGGCGCAACCCAGCGCACGCGCGGCTCCTCGTCCACCCACGCCTGTGCGATGGCACGGTTGCCGAACACGATGGCGCGGTTACGCTCCATAATCCGCTCGCGGTTGCGCAGCACATGGACCGCCAAAGCGTCGTTGAACACACCTCCGCAAATGAGCGTGTAGTCGCGGTACGTGCGAATCCGGTCCGCCACCTCGGCATTCGACACCGTCCAGCCAATGCGCGCAGCCGGCACCGAGTACGTCTTGGAAATACTGTTCGTCACCACGGCGCGGTCGTACAGATCGGCCATGGAAACAAATGAATCCGTATCCTCCAGCGGCAGATACACCTCGTCCGAAAGCACATAAGCGCCCACCGAACGCGCAATCTCGACAATTCGCTCAAGCGTCTCGCGCGAGAGCACGGTGCCGAGCGGATTTGACGCGTTGTTAATGCAGATGAGCTTGGTATTCGGCCTCACGAGCCGCTCGAGCTCGGCAATGTCCGGCTGCCAGCCAAGTTCCTCCTGAATATGCCAGTACTCCACATCCGCCCCGAGCGTGCGGGGAATCTCGTACAGCGGCTGGTAGGTTGGATACTCCGCGATCACGTGGTCGCCCGGTTCCACGAGCGTCATAAGGGCGAGAAGGTTCGCGCCGGTAGCGCCATTCGTCTGCAAGATGTTCTCGGGCTCGACGTTTTCGTAAAACTTCGCCACCTCCGCTTTGAAGTCGGGCGAGCCCTCGATCCAGCCGTAGTTCATCTTTTCCCGGCCAAGCTGCTCGTAAAAACCGGCGCCATCCGTGCCGTCGAGTCGCAAGATCTCGTCCATGGTGAGCGACGCGATGGTCGACTGGGCAATATCCACCGTCGCGCTCTTCTCGTAAACGTTGAGCCAGTCCTCCACGCCGATGGTTGCGATGTTCATATTCAATCCTTTCTAGCAGCCCAATTGCGTTGATTGCAGTGGTTACAAGCTGATGATTCCCATGCCGAGCAACACGAGCGAGAGCACGCCCAAAGCGGTGACCACCACGAGTCATTTTGGGACGGGTCCATTTTGACTCATTGTCCCGCACCCCGCTGCAAAGCGCACCGCCCACGCCCGAAAAGATTACGAGCTGGGTACAATGCCCGATGAATGTACCGCTTGCATCGGGAGGAAATCGGATGAAAGTTTTGCTCGTCAACGGCAGCCCGCACAAAAACGGATGCACCAACCGCGCGCTCGAGGAGGTTGCCCGTTCGCTTGAGGCCGAGGGCATAGAAGCCGAACTGTTCTGGATCGGAGCCAAGCCAGTCGGCGGGTGCGTGGCATGCCAAGCCTGCAGGTCAACGGGAACCTGCGTCTTCAACGATAGCGTCAACCAGGCGCGTGCAAAGCTCGCCGAAGCAGACGGCTTCGTCTTTGGAGCGCCGGTGCACTATGCACATGCCGCCTCGTCGCTCCTTGGTTTCATGGACCGTCTCTTTTATGCAGACGGCAAGGGTGGCACCCAGAGCAACCTGCGCTTCAAACCAGCAGCAGCCGTGCTGAGCGCCAGGCGCGCCGGAACAACGGCCGCGTTCGAGGATATCAACAAGTTCTTCACCATCGCCCAGATGCCAATCGTAAGCTCACGGTACTGGAACAACGTACACGGCAACTCCGCCGAAGAGGTCGAGCAGGATGCCGAGGGCCTCTGGACCATGCGGCAACTTGGCCGCAACATGGCCTGGATGCTCAAGTGCATCGAGGCGGGGCGCGCGGCAGGAATCGCCCTGCCCGCTCAAGAGCCAAGCGAGATGACCAATTTCGTCCGATAGCCCATCATTTTGCATCATTCTGGGACGGGGCCGTTTTGACTCAGGACAGGGCAATTTGGCTCGCTGCCCTGCATCTCCTCTATGAGGCGCGCCGCCCACATTCCAATATGGCTGCGTCAAAACAACCCCGTCCCAATATGACTCACTCGGAGTACACTTAACGCATGCATCACTCCGGGGAAGGGGATCATCATGACACTTCGAATTGGCTTGCTCACCAGTGGTGGCGATTGCCAGGCCCTCAACGCCACCATGCGCGGCATCGTCAAGACGCTCATCAACAAGAGCTCTGAGCCCGTTGAGATCTACGGCTTTGAGGACGGCTACCAGGGCATGATCTATCGGCGCTATCGCAAGATGGATGCCCACGACTTCAGCGGCATCCTCACGCGCGGCGGCACCATCCTGGGAACGAGCCGCACGCCGTTCAAGCGCATCGACACGCCCGAGGCCGACGGCGTGGAGAAGGTTCCCGCCATGAAGCAGACCTATCACGACCTCAACCTCGATTGCCTCTTCATGCTGGGCGGCAACGGCTCCACCAAGACGGCAAACCGCCTATCGCAGGAGGGCCTCAACGTTATCGCACTGCCCAAGACCATCGATAACGATACCTGGGGCACCGAGATGACGTTCGGTTTCACGAGCGCCGTGGAGATCGCCACCAAGTGCATCGACGACATTCACACCACCGCGAGCTCGCATGGCCGCGTATTCGTGATCGAGATCATGGGGCACAAGGTCGGCTGGATCCCGCTGTACGCGGGCGTTGCCGGCGGTGCAGACGTAATCTTGATTCCCGAGATTCCGTACAGCATGGACAACGTGATCAAGACCATCGAAAAGCGCATGGAAACGGGCAGCCGTTTCACCATCATCGCGGTGGCGGAGGGCGCCATCTCCAAAGAGGACGCCGCGCTGTCCAAGAAGGAATATAAGAAGAAGGTAGCGGCTCGCACGAGCCCGTCGATCGTGTACGACATCGCTAAGGAGATTGAGTCGAAGACCGGGCGCGAGACCCGCGTTGCCATCCCCGGCCATACCCAGCGCGGCGGCATCCCCGATGCTCAGGACCGCATCTTCGCCACACAGTGCGGCGTGGAGGCGGCACTCGGCTGCCTCGAAGGCGAGTTCGGCTTTATGGTGGCGCAGCGCGATCGCCACATGTGCCGCGTGCCCCTTGAAGATGTTGCCGGCAAGCTCAAGTACGTCGATCCCGAAAGCGATCTCGTGCGCGAGGCAAAAGCGCTCGGCATCAGCTTCGGCGACGAGTAAGCGAGGCACACCGCGCATTGCGACCTCGTCTCGCGCCGGCCGCAGTACGCCAGCCCCGCCTTGCAACGCGCGCCGCGCACCGCGCCGACGCTACGTGCCCGCCACGCCCTACGTCTAAAAATCGCCCTGTCACAGAGTAGGCATTCGCCAAATTTAACTCTGCGACAGGGCATTTTGCTGAACGAGACCTCCAAACAAGGTTCGCTCCACTTTTGGGAACTTCTTTTCTACAAACCGTGGCTGCAGCTCGTTCGTGCTAACAAAACCGCAGGATTCGTTTCACGTGGTAAGCGAATACTCCAGGCATTTGAAAAAGATATTCCCAATAGTGGAACGAACTCTGCAAGAGCACGACCAGCCGCCACATTTCAAGTTCGAAAGCGCCCGAATAGCCCGGCGCAACCCTCGCGAAGACCAACCTAACGCGCCTCTTGACTTGGAGTTCGCTTCAAGCACTATGGTGTACAGTGAGCGAACAGAAGGAGAACCACCATGCGCATTGCGGAAGTTTCCAAAAAGTACGACATCAGCGCGGACACCCTGCGCTATTACGAGCGTATCGGGCTCCTTGAGCACGTACGACGCAACGAGAGCGGCATCCGCGATTACAGCGACGCAGATTGCGCGCGCATCCAGTTCATCAAGTGCATGCGCGGCGCCAACGTATCCATCGAGGCGCTCATCGAGTACATGCAGCTCTTTGCCGAGGGCGACTCAACCGTCGCCGCACGCAAGGCGCTCCTTGAAGAGCAGCGCGACCTCGTGCAGGAACGCATCAACGAGATGCAAGCGGGCCTCGATCGCCTCAACTATAAGATTGAGAACTACGACAGCATCATTCGCAAGGCGGAGCAAGGGCTCGAGAACTAGAAAGCTGATCCCGGCACGGCGATGCAGCTAGGCAGCTTCGCGATTCGACGTCGAAGCTCATCCCGGCACGGCGAGCCAGCTGGGCAGCTCCGCAGGCCGAACCGGCTGGGCAGCTCCGCAGGCCGGTGACGTCTCCCAGCCGCATCGCCCCAGCACTAGAATGACCAGGCTGCGCAGTCCCGGCCAGCACCGCCCGCATGCCAGAACAGCCAAAGCCGGCTAGAGCCCGACCGCCTTCACGATAAGCGCAATAAGCCGGTCGATGGGCATGCGCTCGGCTGGATCGGTCATCATCCAAGCGGTAATGGCACTCAGCACGCCGCTCGTGTAGAACTCACGTACAAGGTAGCGCTCCTCCTCGGAAAGGTTACGCGCCGGCAGGATGAACCGGTCGAGCAGCGGGGCGATGATGACCTTAAGCCGCGCCGAAAACGACGGATCGCTCGTAAGCAGTTTCGGCATATAGGTCGCGAATCGCTGGGCAAGCTCAAGGATGAACCCCATATGGTGCGTAAAGTCCAGCGTCTCCTCCCCTAGGAGGCGATCGTTGACCAGCTGCCGGACCTGGCCCAAAATGCTCTCTTCAAGCTGGTCGAACAAATCGTACACGTCGCGATAATACAGGTAGAACGTCGCACGGTTGTAGCCCGCGCGATCCGTAATCTCCCGTATGGTGATCTTCTCAATTGGTTTTTCGAGGTAAAGATCCCAGAACGCCTGCATAAGATTCGCCCGCGTCTGTTCGGTCACCTGCGGCTGCTTTCTCATGGCGGCCCCCATCGCTCGACAATTCGTTTCCATGTGTCGAACATTCCTCGCCTTCCCCCCTACGCTGCCACTATACTACATTTAGACAACATGCTGTCGAGTAATATCGCGGCACGACATAGCTAGGCGGACCCATGGCATACATCGAGTTCAACAACGTCGTTAAAACATACGGCGCAGGCGAATCGCAGATCAACGCGCTTGATGGCGCGAACTTCACCGTCGAGCGCGGCGAGCTTGCCGTCATTCTCGGCGCATCCGGCGCTGGCAAAACCACGGCGCTCAACATCTTGGGCGGTATGGACACAGCCACGTCGGGAACGGTCATGGTCGACGGTCGCAACATCACCCATGCAACCGAACGCGAGCTCGTGGAGTACCGCCGCACCGACGTGGGCTTCGTGTTCCAGTTCTACAACCTTGTTCCCAACCTCACCGCGCTCGAAAACGTCGAGCTCGCGGCCCAGGTGTGCGCCAATGCCCTCGATGCCGAGGAATCCCTCTGCAAGGTGGGCCTCGCCAAGCGCCTGGGAAACTTCCCCGCCCAGCTTTCGGGCGGCGAGCAGCAGCGCGTCTCCATCGCTCGCGCTATCGCCAAGGCCCCCAAACTCCTGCTCTGCGACGAACCCACGGGCGCCCTCGACTACCAAACAGGCAAGCAGATCCTGCAGCTCCTCCAAGATACCTGTCGGCGCGACGGCATCACCGTCATCATCATCACGCACAACTCTGCCCTCGCCCCCATGGCCGACCGCCTCATTCGCTTCAAGAGCGGCCGCGTGACCGACATGAAGCTCAATCCGAACCCAACGCCCATCGAGCGCATCGAGTGGTAGGAGCGAGCGATGAGGGCGTTTTCCAAGGACATCCTGCGCACGATCGGCGGCAGCAAGAAACGCTATCTTTCCATCGCAGCGATTTGCGCGCTTGGCGCCACGATGCTCACCGGGCTCTCCATCGCCTGCCTCGACCTGCGCGAATCGGCCGAGGCGCTCTACGAACGCCAGCATCTCTACGACATCTCGGTGCAATCGACGCTCGGTCTCACCCAGGACGACCTCGATGAACTCGCCGGCATCGAAGGCATCGCCGTGGCGGAGGGCGGCTACGAAATCGAAACCTACACCGAAGTCGATGGCATCCGCTCGACCGTAATGCTCAAGACGCTGCTCAGCTCTGGCATCAACGAACCGTATGTGGTGGAGGGCTCGCTTCCCGACGCGCCGAACGAAATCGCGGTCACGGAAAACTACCTGAACGCGGCGAACAAATCGATCGGCGACACCGTGACCTTCGAGGATGCCGTTGCAGAAGACCCCACAGGACTTTCCGACCTCAACACGAGCGCAGACACCGGAAGCGAAGCGGATTCCGGCGAATCGGGCGACGAGCAGAGCTCCACCGACGACCCGCTCATTCCCGGCGGCACGTATACCATCGTTGGCGCGGTCATCGACCCAACCAATATCACGCAGCCTGAAGGCCCCATCGCGTTTCGCGCGAGCACCTCGAGCGATTACACGTTCTTCGTAGACGAAAGCGCCGTGGCCGACACAAGCTCCTATACCGTTGTCTACCTCACCGTTTCGGGGACCGAAGGGCTCTCCTCGTATTCGAGCGAATATGAGGCACGCGTGGACGAGGTTCAGAGCCGTGTTGAAGACCTGGCGCCCCAGCGCGAGCGCGCACGCACCGAAGAGATCAAGTCGGATGCCCTTGACGAGATTGCCGTAAGCGAAGCCGACGCTCACCAGCAGCTTGCCGATGCCGAGCAGGAGCTCATCGATGGGCAGGCAACGATCGACGAGAGTCTCGCCGATGCGCTCGCCGGGCAACAGGAGCTCGACACGCAGCGCGCCAACGCCCTTAGCGAGCTGAACGACGCCCAGGCAACCATTGATGAGCAGCGCGCTGCCGCGCTTGACGGCATCGAGCAGGCACGCGAAGGCTTGGCGACGATCGAGACGACGCGCAGCGAGTTGAACGGGCAGCTCGACAGCCTCGATGCGCTTGCAGACGCGAAATCGCAAGCAGAAGCGGGTGTGGCCGTAGCCAAGCAGCAAGGCGACGAGCTCGTAAGCAGGCTCAGCAACGACCAAATCGCCGCCAGCGCCGAGCTGGCCGCGACCTGGAACACGCTCTCCTCCTGGACCGGAACGGAAGAGCCCGTTGCCGAGGAGCAGGCCTTCATCAATGCCGTCGACGCCTATGCCAGCGAGGTCTCGCAACTGCTCAGTCTTGCACGACTCGGCCAGCAAATAATGGAGGCCCAGTACGCGCCCGAGCTTGCACGCCGCGCCGAGATCGACGAGCGCCTACAAGAGATTGCGGTGCGCGACGGCGAGATCTCCAATCGCCAAGCGGCTATTGATGAGCGCCTCGCCCAGATTGAAGCCGAGCTGGCATCACTCCCCGATGGCGACGTCCAGCGCACCGAGCTACTCGACGAGCAGACCACCCTGCAAGAAGAGCAGCAAACGCTCAGCGCCGAGCAGGAAGCACTCGCCAACGAACAAACTGCGCTCGAGAAGGAACGCGCGGCGATCACCGAAACGCTCGTGCTTTCCTATGGCGGCATAACCATTCACTACGACGACCTAGCAAGCGTGATTGTGCAGCTTGAGCAGGCGCAAGAGCAACTGCAGCAACTCACTGCCGGGGGCGACCAAAGCGCAGTCGCTCAGCTCGCCCAGGGCATGGGCCAAGCTGCCTCGGGCCTCGCCCAAGTCAACGCGGCGATCGCACAGATCGACGGAGGCCTCGAGGGGGCCCAAGCCCAGATCAATGCCGGGCTCGAAGCGCTCGATGCAACCGAGCGTGATGCCCGCGCCGGCCTCGCCACCGCGCAAAACGGTCTCGAGCTCCTCGATGCTGCGCAATCGGAGCTCGCCACACAGCGTACCTCGGCGCTCGCCCAGCTTGCCGACGCTCAGCAGACCATCGACGCAGGCCTGTCCCAGCTTGCCGACGCCCAAGCCGAGCTTGACGAGGGCCGCGCCACCTTTGAGACAGAGCGCGCCGACGCCCTGCAGCAGATCGCCGACGCCCGCGCGCAAGTAGATGAGGTCGAAAGCGCCACCTGGTACGTGCAGGACCGCAGCGCCCTCGGCAGCTTCTCGAGCGTCGATTCCGATGCATCATCCATCGAGGCCATCGCCCGCATCATCCCGGTCATCTTCTTCGTTGTAGCCATTCTTGTGAGTCTCACCACGGCGACGCGCATGGTAGAAGAGGAGCGCGGGCTCGTTGGCCTCTACAAGGCGCTCGGCTATTCGAACGCGCGCATCCTCTCCAAGTACCTTATCTATACGGGATCCGCGGCGCTCATCGGCGGCATCGTCGGCGATATCGCTGGGTTTGTGGTCATCCCCTACGTGCTGTTCTATATCTTCCAGGCCATGTACCTGCTACCTCTCTTCAGCCTGCACTTCGACCTGTTCTACGCCGTCCTTGGCATCGTGGCGTTCGTGGCAGGCATCGCGGGAGCAACGTTCATCACCTGCCGCAAGGATCTCACTGAATCGCCCGCGTCGCTCATGCGCCCGCGCGCGCCGCGAGCAGGGTCGCGCATCTTCCTCGAGCATATCCGCCCGCTCTGGCGGCGCCTCGGGTTCCTCAACAAAGTGACCGCGCGCAACCTCTTCCGCTATAAGAAGCGCCTTGCCATGACCATCTTCGGCATCATGGGCTGTACGGCGCTCCTCATCTGCGGTTTCTCGATTAAGAACACCGTCGAGTCGCTTGCACCGCGCCAGTACGAGCAAATCTACCGCTACGACCTCATGGCGGTCACCTCGGCCGACGACTTCGAGGCGGCGCGCAGCGTGCTCGAAGGCGCGGATGAGGTCACGGACCTCGAAGCCATTGGCGTAGACACCATCACCGTCGAGCACGAGGGCGGCAAGGAGAGCATGCAACTCTACATCATCCCGAGCGGCATGAAGATCAGCGATTACGTGTCGCTGCAAACGCTTGAAGGCGACTCCATCAGCCTCGACGACGCCGGTGTTGTTATGACCAACAACGCTGCGACGGTGCTCGGCCTAAGCGCGGGCGACACGGCAAGCATCACCACGAGCGCTCTCGACAAAGCCGAGGTGACGGTCGAGTCCATCACTCGCAATTACCTGGGTAATGCCATCTATATGACCGAAGACGCCTATGAGGAGCTCTTCAGCCCGCTCGAGCCCAACGGCTTCTTCGCGCACCTTACCGGCGGCGACACCGAGCAGCGCGCGTTCGCCGACAAGCTCGAGGGTGATGACATCTTCCTGAGCATCACGAGCGTGGCCAAGATGCGCGAGCAATTCGAGCAGAGCTTCACGCTGATCAACGTGGTCGTATACGTTGTCATCGGCCTAGCAGCCGGGCTCGCCTTCGTAGTTCTGTTCACCCTCTCGACGGTGAACATCGGCGAGCGCGAGCGTGAGATTGCCACCATCAAGGTGCTCGGCTTCCGGGCGGGCGAGGTGCGCACGTACATCAACAAAGAGACGCTCGTGCTCACAAGCCTCGGCATCCTGGTTGGCCTGCCCGCCGGTTGGGCGCTTTCCGAGAGCTTCACGTACATCCTCAAGATGCCGTCGATCTTCTTTGACGTGGTGGTGGACCCGTGGTGCTATGCGCTCGCAGCGGCGTTCTCCATCGTGTTCGCGCTCGCCGTAAGCCTCATCACCAACCGCATGCTCGCCCGCATCGATATGGTCGAGGCGCTCAAGAGCCCGGAGTAAGATGTGCTGGGCAACGGCGCGGGCTACGAGCCGGCATACGGGGCCGCTCCTTCATACAGCACGCGATAGCCTCTGAGACAGCCTTGAGACAGTTTGACCCGGCACAGTTGTCTCAGGGCAGCTGCGGGGCACCGGGATAGCAGCTCATCACGCTGCGGGAGAGGGGCGCCCCGCGGAGCCTTTCAACTTTTGGGCACTTCCAGCGCAGCCTCCCGTATATAGGAGCATATGGCGACATTGTTTCCGCAGGTAGACGGACACCATCTATCGCGGATACTCGGCCCGCCCTCGTTGAAGTGCCCAAAAGTTGAAAAGGCGTTCGCCCTACACCGAGCGCACGGGCATACCGACGTCTCAGCAGGCGTCCGGACGGCCTTCATGCAGCTAGCCGATCAGGAGCCTCAGGATCTGCACGGCGTTGGTCGCGGCACCCTTGCGAATCTGATCGCCGCAGCACCAGAAGGTGATTCCGCGGTTGGGCTCGGGGTTCGAAATGTCGCGGCGCACGCGGCCCACCCAGATAAGGTCCTGGTCAGAGGTATCGATGGGCATGGGGAAGCGGTCGTGCGCGTCCTCGGCCTCGCGGTCGTCCACGAGCTTCACGCCCGGTGCGGCGGCGAGCGCCTCGCGCGCCTCCTCGAGCGTGATATCGCGCTCGAATTCAAGCGTGATGCTCTCGGAATGCGAACGCAGTACCGGCACACGAACGCAGGTGCAGTTCACGCGGAGTTCCGGCAGGTGCATGATCTTGCGACCCTCGTTCTGGAGCTTCATCTCCTCTGAGGTGTAGCCTTCCTCCTTGAAACCGCCAATTTGCGGAATGAGGTTGCTCACCAGCTGTGCAGCGAACGCGCGGGGCTCGGGCAGCTCTTCCCCACGGCCAAGCGCCGCCATCTGCGCCTCGAGCTCCTGCATGCCGGGAGCGCCGGCGCCGCTCGCAGCCTGGTACGTCGACACGACCATGCGCGTCACGCCCGCGAGCTGGTGAAGCGGCCACGTGGGCACGAGCCCGATGATGGTCGCGCAGTTGGGGTTTGCGATGATGCCCTTGTGCCAGGCAACATCGGCGCCGTTGATCTCGGGCACCACAAGCGGCACATCGGGGTCCATGCGGAAGGCATGGCTGTTATCCACCACCACAGCACCGGCCTTTACCGCCTCGGGCAGCAGCTCCTTGGCAATGGCGTCGTCTGCCGCGCCGAGCACGAAGTCGCAGCCCTCGAACGCCTCGGGGCGCGCTTCTTGGATGGTGACGGTCTGCCCACGGAACTCCACCGTCTTGCCCGCGCTGCGCGCACTTGCCAGCAGACGCAGCTCGCCAACGGGAATCTCCTGCTCATCGAGGCACTGGAGCATCTGCGTGCCTACCGCGCCCGTCGCGCCCAAGATGGCGATCGTGTACTGCTTCATGAGTTCCTCCCGTTGTGCCCGCGCCGGCAGCCGGCGCGCCCTGCGCAGGCTCGCGGTGCCGTGTTTGTCCAGTTAGGCGAGTGTACCGTGCTCATGTTTCAAATTAAAGAACAAGCTCGGGCACTCACCAGACAAGCGCGAAAGCACGTAGCCCCTAAGGTCCGGGTCCGCGAACGAGATGGCGCCCGCCGACAAACGCGGCAGCCCCGTAGCGCTGGGCAGCGCCCCCGTAGCGTTGGGCGACTACCGATTCGCGAGCACCGCCGCCTCGGCGCGGGCTTCTTCCTCGGCCCGCTTGAGGTCCGAGAGCTCCAGCAGGTGGTCGCCATCGGAAAACGCCCGGTAGATAGCGCGAATGGCCCGCTCGAAATCGTCGTCGCGCACGCCCACGATGATGTTGATCTCGTCGGAGCCCTGCGCGATCATTCGGATGGAGATTCCCTCCTGGCCAAGCGCCGCAAACAGGCTGCCCGACACGCCCGGACGGCCGATCATGTTGCGGCCCACCGTAGAGATGAGTGCGAGGTTGTCCACGACCTTGATGCTATCGGGCGTGGCCTCGGTCTTGATGTCGGCCACGATCGACCAGAGCGAGTCCTTCACATCCGAGCCCTGCACCACCACGGCAAACGAATCGATGCCCGAGGGAATGTGCTCGATCGACACGCGATAGCGCTCGAAGATCGAAAGCACGCGGCGCAGATAGCCCACCTC
Organism: Enorma shizhengliae; assembly: GCF_009676995.1. Classification (NCBI taxonomy): domain Bacteria; kingdom Bacillati; phylum Actinomycetota; class Coriobacteriia; order Coriobacteriales; family Coriobacteriaceae; genus Enorma; species Enorma shizhengliae. Next base: position 347,859 of record NZ_VTFZ01000001.1, on the reverse strand, counting down.
GTTGGACATGTGGTCCTTGAAGATGTGCACCGCTACAAAGTTCCGCTTGCCCGTTACACCCGTGATGATGGGCTCGTCGGAAACGAAGTCCTCGCGGTCGGAGATGATCGTTCCGGGGTCGAGCGGGCGGTTGGTGTTCTTCACCGCGATGGGAATGCCTGCCTCCATGACGGGGAATACGGCCTCCTCGTGCAGGACGCTCGCGCCCATGTACGAAAGCTCGCGCATCTCCTGGTACGTGATGCGGCCGATGGGCTGGGGATGCTCGACGATGCGCGGGTCGGCGGAGAGAAAGCCAGAAACATCGGTCCAGTTTTCATACAGATCGGCATCCAGGCACTTGGCAAGAATCGAGCCCGAGATATCGCCGCCGCCGCGATCGAGCAGCTTGATCTGCCCCTCGCGCGTGGCGCCGTAGAAGCCCGGCATCACGAAACCGCCCGGAATGCCCCGCTCCTGGATGAGCGCGTGCGTGCGGGTCATGGAAAGCGAGCCGTCGTGGTGGAAGGCAACGACGTCGGCGGCGTCGAGGAACGGCAGACCCAGGTATTCGGCCATCAGCTGGGCGGTGAAGTACTCGCCGCGGCTCACGAGCTCCTCAGTCGTGAGCTCCCCGGCGCGAGCCCGCTCGGCAAAGGCCGCAAATTCCTCGTGGATGGGATAGTTGAGACCCAGCTCTTCGGCGATATCGAAATAGCGCTTGCCGATGTCTTCGAGCAGATCGTCGCACGACACGTGGTAGCGCACGTGCGCGGCCACAAGATACAGCAGGTCGGTGACCTTGGCGTCGGACTTGTAGCGGCGCCCGCAAGCGGAAACCACCACGAAACGGCGGGAAGGATCGGCGTCGACGATCTTCTTGATCTGGCGAAAGTGCTTGGCATCTGCTACCGACGAGCCTCCGAACTTGGCAATCTTAATCATAACGAAGAGGTTACCTTTCTGACCCAGCCACCGGACGCATATGCGCTCTGATACCATGAGCGTATTGCTAACACCGGGGCCTACGAGGAGCTTCACATGAATTCGTATCATAGTACACGTTCACGTGCGGTGTCGTGCACAGCTAAGGAAGCGATTCGCACAGGAATCGCGCCAGACGGCGGGCTTTTCGTCTCGGACGCGCTCGGTTCGGAAAAACTCGACGTAACAGGCCTTGCCGAGCAGTCCTATGCAGACATTGCGAACTCGGTGCTCCAATTGTTACTACCTGATTACACAGCGGATGAAATCGCCGCGTGCGTGCATGAAGCGTACGACGGCACCTTCGCCTCGGCCGAAGTCACCCCTCTCGTGCCCCTTGTTGGCCATGAGGCTGAAGAGGGCCGCCAGCCCTTCGTGCTCGAGCTCTTCCACGGCCCCACGAGCGCCTTCAAGGACGTGGCCTTGCAGATGCTGCCGCGCCTCATGGCGCGAACGGGAAGCGCCTCGGATACTCCGACAGAGAGCATCATGATCGTAACCGCCACCTCGGGCGACACGGGCAAGGCTGCGCTCGCCGGCTTTGCGGACGCTCCCGGCACGGGCATCACCGTCTTCTACCCCGAGGGCAAGGTGAGCCGCGTTCAGGAGCTCCAGATGACCACCCAGACGGGCGATAACGTCTCGGTGTGCGGCGTTCGCGGCAACTTCGACGACGCCCAGAGCGCCGTCAAGCGCATCTTCGCCGACCGCGAGCTCGCAGAGCGCCTGGCCGAGCGCGGCGTGGTGCTCAGCAGCGCCAACTCCATCAACGTTGGGCGCCTGGTGCCGCAGGTTGTCTACTACTTCGCCGCATACGCGCAGCTCTTGCGCGCCGGTGCCATCGAGGCGGGCGACGAGGTCGAGTTCTGCGTGCCCACGGGCAACTTCGGCGACGTGCTCGCCGGCTACTACGCCAAGCTCCTGGGCCTGCCCGTTGCCAAGCTCATCGTAGCGAGCGATAAGAACAACGTGCTCTACGACTTCCTCACCACCGGCGTCTACGACCGCAAGCGCCCGTTCTTCACCACCATCTCGCCGAGCATGGACATCCTCATCTCCAGCAACCTCGAGCGCATGCTCTACTACCTGAGCGACGGTGACTGCGAGCTTGTGGCCTCGCTCATGGAGCAGCTCGCCCATGAGGGCCGCTACGAGGTGCCTGCCGAACTCCTCGCCCGCATCCAAGAGGTGTTCGCCTGCGGCTGGGCCAATGAAGACGAGGTCCGAGCGGCTATCGGTTCCTGCTGGCGCGACCACCGCTACGTGATCGACCCGCACACCGCGTGCGGCTACCACGTGTTGGAGCAGGTTCCCGCCGCGCCCGCGGCCCGCGCCCGCGTGCTGCTCTCGACTGCGAGCCCGTATAAGTTCCCGCGCGCCGTGGCCGAATCGCTCGGCCTCGACGTGCCCGCGGACGATTTCGCCTGCATGGAGGTCCTGGCTAAGGCGACCGGCACCACCCCGCCCGTGCAGCTCGCCACTCTGCAACAAGCCGCCGTGCTGCACGACGACGTGGTGGACGTGGACGGCATGGCCTCCTACGTCGAGCACGCCTGCCATGCAAAATTAGGACAGAGGTAATTTCGCATGATCAAAGTTACCGTTCCCGCAACGAGCGCAAACCTCGGTATTGGCTACGACACGCTCGGCATGGCGGTCTCGCTCTATTCCCACTTCACCTTCGACCATGCCGATACGCTCACGATCACCGGCTGCCCGGAAGAGTTCCAAAACCGTGACAACATGGTCTACGTGGCCTTTGAACAGGCACTTGAGCAGTGGGGCATGGAGCCCTTCCCCATCTCTATTGACATCCAGACCGAGATTCCCGTTGCCCGCGGCTTGGGTTCCAGCTCAACGTGCGTGGTCGCGGGCATCATGGGCGCGGCCGCGCTCACGCGCCGCACCGTGACACGCGAGGAGCTCGTCGCCATGGCGACCGCGCTCGAAGGGCACCCCGATAACGTTGCGCCCGCGCTCCTTGGCGCCGCCGTGTGCTCGTTCACCCCCGAGGGCGAGCTGCCGCGCTGCCTTCGCTACAACGTGAGCGAACGGCTGCGGTTCATCACCATCATCCCGCCTTACGAGGTGCATACAAGCGAGGCGCGCAAGGTTGTTCCGCAGGAGGTGCCGCTCAGCACGGCCGTGTGGCAGATGGGCCGCATCGCGGGGCTCACGCGGGGGCTCGAAACCGGCGACACCGAGCTTATCGCCGCCGCCAACGATGACCGCCTGCAGGAGCCGTACCGCCGCAAGCTCATCCCCGACTACGATGCGGTTCGCGCCACCTGCCTTGAGGGCGGGGCGAAGACCATCTGGATCAGCGGTTCGGGCTCCACGCTCATGGCCGTAACCGACGACACCATCGTGGCGAAGTTTTTGCAGGTGCGCCTGCGCGAGCAGTTCCCCACGTGCGAGACGCACATCCTCACCTGCGACACCCAGGGCGCGCAGATCGAGTACCTGTAGCGTGCGTGAGCGGCATGCCCTCCGGTGACAAACGTGGGCTCGCGGCCAAGCGCTTCAACACATTGCCTGCATGCCGCCTCTGCTAGGATGTGAGCATTACATCTGAACAGGAGCACCATGCAGAACGCCTCGTCCAAGCAAAAGAAGCCATCGCGACCGCAGAAGCGCGCGGGTAGCGCGGCGCAGGGCGCGTCGCGGCCGGGTAAGCACGGCGCGGCGCACACCCCCAACATCGACCCCACGGGCCCCACGGCGCTCGGCCTCGCACGAGCAGACTTCCTCCCCACCACGCGCTCCGACATGAAGGCCCGCGGCTGGGACCAATGCGACTTCGTCTACATCTGCGGCGACGCCTACGTGGATCATCCCAGCTTCGGGGCGGCCATCATCTGCCGGCTGCTCGAGGCGCACGGCTACAAGGTGGGCTTCATCGCCCAACCCGACTGGCGCGACCCCGCAAGCATCGCGGCGCTCGGCGAGCCGCGGCTTGCCTTCCTCGTCTCGGCGGGCAACATGGACTCCATGGTCAACCACTACAGCGTGAGCAAGCACCGCCGCCGCACCGACGCTTACACACCCGGCGGCCGCATGGGCGCGCGCCCCGACCATGCGACCATCGTGTACGGCAATCTCATCAGGCGCACCTTCAAGAACACGCCCATCATCTTGGGCGGCATCGAGGCGAGCCTCAGGCGCCTCGCGCACTACGACTACTGGCAGGATCGCTTGAAGCGCTCCGTGCTGCTCGATTCTGGCGCGGACCTTATCCTCTACGGCATGGGAGAACGCCCCATCATCGAGCTCGCCGAGGCCCTCGACGCCGGTCTGCCGATCGAGCAAATCACCTACATCGACGGAACCGTGTACCGCACCCGCTCGCTCGACGAGGTCTATGACGCCGTGGTGCTGCCCTCTTGGGACGAGCTCGAAGCAGACCCCCTCACCTACGCACGCAGCTTTAACACGCAATACGAAAACATGGACCCGTTCAGCGGGAACCGGCTCGTTGAGCCCTACCCGCACAGCGTCTTCGTGGTGCAGAACCCGCCTGCGAAGCCGCTCGCCACCGAAGCGTTCGACGAGGCTTACGACCTCCCCTATACGCGAACGTACCATCCGGATTACGAGGCGGCGGGCGGCGTTCCCGCGCTCGCCGAGGTAAAGATGTCGCTCATCTCCAACCGTGGCTGTTTCGGCGAATGCAGCTTCTGCGCGCTCACCTTCCACCAGGGGCGTATCGTGCAGGCACGCAGCCACCGCTCGCTCTTAGCCGAGGCGCGGCGCATCACGCAGGAACCGGATTTCAAGGGCTACATCAACGACGTGGGCGGCCCGACGGCGAACTTCCGCCAGCCAGCGTGCGCCAAACAGCTCACGCGCGGCGCCTGCGTACACAAGCGCTGCCTATGGCCAAAAGTGTGTCGCAGCATGAAGGTCGACCACAGCGACTACGTGCAGCTCCTGCACGAGCTTCGCTCTTTGCCAGGTGTGAAGAAGGTCTTCGTGAGAAGCGGCATCCGCTTCGACTACCTTCTCGCGGACCCCGACCCCAACCAGACCTTCCTGCGTGAGCTCTGCGAGCACCATGTGTCGGGCCAGCTCAAGGTGGCACCCGAGCATGTGAGCGACGCCGTGCTTTCGGTGATGGGCAAGCCGAGCCGCGCCGTCTATGACCGCTTCGTGGGCGAATACCGCGCCATGAACCGCGAGCTTGGGCGCGATCAGTACTTGGTGCCCTACCTCATGAGCAGCCATCCGGGCAGCACGCTTCGCGAGGCCGTCGAACTCGCTGAATACGTGCGCGACATGGGCTACATGCCCGAACAGGTGCAAGACTTCTATCCCACGCCGTCGACCATGTCTACCTGCATGTACTACACCGGCGTGGACCCGCGCACCATGAAACCGGTCTATGTACCGAAAACCGCGCACGAGAAAGCCCTGCAGCGGGCACTCATCCAATACCGCAAGCCCGAGAACTACGAACTCGTGCGCGAGGCTCTGCAGAAGGCTGGGCGAACCGACCTCATTGGTTACGGGCCGAAATGCTTGATCGCACCCGTCAAGGGACAGAGGCCGCATGGGCCGGGAAAGCGAGGGGGAAGCAAGCGCGGCTCCGGAACGGGCGGACAGGCACAAAGCTCATCCAAGCAGGGCGGACATGATGCGCGCACTCGAAGCGAGCGACGCGGTTCCGGCAAGCAATCCCCATTCGCTCAACAGGGCAAGCGCGGTTCGAATGCTGCGGGCCGCAACCGTGCTGGCCAGGGACGCGAGGCTAACCGTGGCGGACACCGCGGGTAGGTGGTGCGGAGAAACGCCCGCGCGCCGAAGCGGTGCCGCCTCAGTCTCTTATGGCACGGACTTCGGCCCCTCACGGCACGGAATTGCGCTCAAGAAAAAGTTCAAGGCTCGAGTCGGAAGGTTTTTCGCGAACCCCCAAGTAGACCAGCCTCCACGGGCAACAAAGCCGCAGGAAATGCGCGCGAAAAGCGGGTGTTGCTCGGAGGCTGCTAAAAAACCTTCCGACTCGAGCCTCGAACATATTTCCGCCGCCAAACGGGGGCCAAAACGGCTTCTCAGCGCAAACTGCACAGCCTTAACGCTTACAAACACGCCGCAGCGATGCGCTCCTTGAGCTTGTCTATGCCCAGGCCCGTCTCGGAACTCGTCACGATGATGTCCTCCGCAGGCACATTGAGCTGTTTGCGAATGGCGGCAAGCTGCTGGTTCTGCTTGCCACGACTGAGCTTATCGGCCTTGGTGAGCGCCACCACGAAGGGGAACTCGCCCGCCTGCAAAAACTCAATCATCTGGTGGTCGAGGGCACTCGGGTCATGACGGATGTCCACAAGCGAGACCACCAGGTTGAAGCTGCGATCAAGGTCAAAGAAGTCGCCGATCAAACGCGCCCAGCGCTCGCGCTCCGCCTTGGAGCGACGCGCGAAGCCATATCCAGGAAGGTCAACAAAATGCACGCCGTCAGCCTCAAAGAAGTTGACATTGCTTGTCTTTCCCGGCGTGCTCGACACCTTGACCAGGCCCTTTCGGCCAAATAGCTTGTTCATGATCGACGACTTGCCCACGTTCGAGCGCCCCACGAAGCTCACCTCTGGGCAGGTAGACGGCGGAATCTGAGATGCCTTGCCGTAGCTCGCCACAAAATGGGCAAGCTGATAGTTAATGGAATCGGCCATGGGAACTCCTATCGTGGTGAAAGCGTCCTCATTGTTTACGAGCAATTCGGCTATGCGATGCGACGAACGATTTCAAGAACGACACTGCTTGCAGTCCGCGCGTAGTCTTCGAGTTCGAACGCGCGCTCGCAAAGCGCATCGTACGACTCGTCGCAGTTATCCGAGATTGCACGCAGCACCAAGCACGCGGCGCCATTCTTGGCCGCGATGTGCGCGACCGCGGCGCCCTCCATCTCGGCGCAATCCGCGCTGGTCTGAGCCACCACGGTGTCGCGCAGATCGCCCGTAATGAACCGATTGCCCGTAGCGATCGTTCCTCGCAGGTACCGAGGGGCGTCGTCGCCAGGCGCGGCGGGGTTCACGGCAGCATCGACAAACCCCTTGTCGCGCAACACGGCCTCGGCAGCATCGACCAGCACGGGGCTCGAGGCGAATTCCTCCAAACCGGGAGTCGACTCGGCAATGAGCGAGGTGTCGGTGTCGAGATAGCGGAGGCGCTCGCCGATCACCACATCGTTGATATGAAGCGCCGGGTTAAGCCCTCCCGCAATGCCGGAGAAGATCACCGTGCCCGCCCCGTAACGACTCAGCAGGTGCTGCGTCGCTGCAGCGGCATTCACGGTGCCCATGCCCGCCGTGCAAGCCACCACCCGAACGCCTTCAAAGGTGCCGCGTGCAACGGTGAGGCCCGCCTCTTCAACAATTGAACGCTCGGAAAGCGTATCGTAGATCTGCGACACCTCTTTCTCGAGCGCGCCGATAATTGCAGTCGTTCGTGCCATAGTGCTCCGTCCCGCGCGGCGGGTGCCGCGCCTTTCCCGCGCGAACCGAGCCGCACCCGTTCGATATTCAGCAGCCCATGATAGCAGGCAGAATGTTACACACAACAGGCAAACGGTCGAAATTCATCGCTGAACGGCAATTAATCCGCCGAACCTTGACACCTTCGCAAGGTGGCGCCTCGCCACTTATCGCTGGCACCTTTGTGACCACCATGAGCCGTCATGCCTATGCGTACGTGAATCCCCGCATCTTCTCATTGTTCATTCTTGGGCAAGATTGTGCCGTTAATCGCCTTTAATACCCCCACTTTTCGGCACATTCTTGCCCAAGAATGTAGACACAGCAAAAAACTCTTGAGATTAGCCGCAACGCAGACATCAACTAATGCGTTTCGCATGAGGCGAGGGGCTCTGCCATGGCAGGACCCCCATGTGCTACCGCATACCGCCGGTGGCTCCGAAGACCTCGCCGGAAACACCCTTGTCATCGCCGAGGGATTTCCACAGCAAGCCCGCGTGCGCTTGGAAGTTAGGCATATCGGAACAAAGCAGCAGGAACACGACCTCGATAACGAAGTTCATGGAGTTATGCGAGAACGGGAGGTCGCTGTTAAGCATCTTATCGCGCGTCGCGGTCTGCAGAACGCAGGTCGCACGGCGCGCAAGCGGCGAGTCCGGCACATTGGTGATCACAATCGTAGGCGTCTGCGAATCGATGGCATTGTCCATCATATGGTTTAGCCGCTTAGAGTGACCGGATTTAGACATGAAAACAAGCACGTCTCGTTTGGTGAGCGACATGGACGAAAGCACCATGGCCTCGGTTGTGGGAGCACAATGCGAGCGAATGCCAAGCTGAGCGATAAGGAACGAGGCAGATAGAGCCGCCGGAATGGTGTTACCCACCGCTCCGAACACCACCGAATCGGCTTCCTCAATAAGGCGCACCGCATAGGTAAGATTTTGATCGCTAATGAGATTGAGCGTATCGAGCAGTTCGCGGTTCTTTGCGAGGAGCACCGTCTCCATAGCAGCTCGCGGAGCGTCGATCGAAATGACGTTTCGTGGAACCTCATCGGGGTCGTGCGTGCCGTTATCGCGCTGCATGGCGCTTCGCAGCTCGGAAAAGCTCTCGTATCCCAAATGGCGCACGAAGCGGGACACCGTGGCTGCCGACGTCTGGCTTCGTGCAGCAATCTCACGCGTGGTCAGCGAGGGAATTTCTCCTTGGTACGCCATGACAAAATCGGCGATGAGCTTCTCGGTGTCGCTCAGCCGGTCGTACAGCAAACAAATCTCGTTGATGACGCTTCCCTTACGCTGCATGATAACTCCCGAAACTTTGTCCTCTGCTCCCATGATAGCAATCTACGCTGCCATAGTGCGGCATTCCTTACGACTCCCCGCCGAACGGTCCTTGCCGCACGAACCCGCCCTATGCTTGAAGTCGCCGCGCGGCCGCCGCCAGCCCGGCAGGCCTCCGCCAGCCCGGCAAGCCATCGCAGGCCACAAGCCCACTCCAAGCCGGACGAGCCCCCGCCCCGGCAGGTCGCCCCGCCCCAGCAGGCTATCGCAGGCCACAAGCCCGCTCCAAGCTGAACGGACCGCCCCCACCCCGGCAGACCACCGCACACCGCGAAGCCGCCCCAAGCCCTGCCAAGATACAACTACCCGCGTGACAAGAAGAGGGCCCCATATGGGACCCTCTCCATAGATGATGCAGCGGCTAGGGAGCGAGGACGCGAAGCGCTCGGCCTACGCAACCCCAGGGGAGTGCGCGCTGCACGTATGAGCTAGTTGAGCTCCTGACGCCACTGGGGCATGACGGGATCGCGATAGTACTTCGCGGCGCCGACGCAGTTGAAGAGCTCCATCTTCTGCTTGATGACTGCCTTGCCAGCCTCGATGCACTCGGGGAAGAGGTTGTTCGGATCCCAGCCGGAGCCCTCCTGGGAGAGGATCTCGCGAGCCTTGGTGAAGAACGCGCTCTTGTAGTCGGAGGAGATGTTCACCTTCTGGATGCCCAGACGCACGGCCTCGGCAATCTCGCTGTCGGGGTTGCCCGAACCACCGTGGAGCACGAGCGGAATGTCAACGACCTTGGTGATCTCCTCGAGCACGTCCATGCGCAGCTTCGGGGTGACGCCCTTGGGATACAGGCCGTGGCAGGTGCCGATGGCAACGGCGAGCGTATCGACGCCGGTCTGCTCGACGAACTTCTTAGCGTCGGCGGGGTTGGTGTAGATGACCTCGGTCATGCCGCCCTCGATGGAGGTGCCGGTGTCACCGATGGTGCCCAGCTCGCCCTCGACCGAGACGCCGACCATGTGGCAGTAGTTCACGACTTCGGCCGTCTTGGCGATGTTCTCCTCGAACGGAAGAGCAGAGCCGTCGATCATGACGGAGGTGAAGCCCACGTGCACGGCGCGCATGATGCTCTCGATGCTGTCGCCATGGTCCATGTGGATGACGAACGGAACCGGGCTGTTGCCAGCGCGGGCGATCATGTACTTGACGAAATCGTCCTTGCAGTAGGCGAGCTCGGTGGGGTGCACCGCGATGATCGCGGGGGCGTCGTTGGCCTCAGCGGCCTCGACCACGGTGCGGAACAGATTGCTCTCGGACACGTTGTAGGCGCCCACTGCGAAGTGCTTCTCCTTCGCGACGCTGAGCATCTGGTTCATGTTGATGAGCATAGTCTCATGTCTCCTTTTACTTGTCGTACTCGTTGACTACCAACCATATGTGCTGTTCACCGTATGCGAGACGAGGCACATGTCCTTTATCTCAGCCTCTGCCTCACGCGGCAAACGTAACACCGCTGCTTACGAGCGAGCCTTCCCGGCAGAACCGGAAATCTCGATGTAGCGCTTGATAACCTCGATACCGGCCTTCCAGCTGTCCTCGACGAGCGTCGGGTAATCGTAACCGGGGTTCTCGGCAAGCGCCTTCGCGACGAACTCGCGCTGGGCAATCATGTAGTCCGTGCCCACGTTGATCTTGTTGATACCGGCCTCGACGGAGCGACGCATGTTCTCCTCGCCGGCGCCGGACCCGCCGTGAAGCACGAGCGGAGCGCCCGTCCCCGCCTTGATCTTCTCCACGATATCGAAGTGGAACGTGGGAACGTACCCCTCGGGATAGTCGCCATGCGTGGAACCGTACGAAACAGCAAGCGCATCCACGCCGGTCTCCTGGATGAACTTGATTGCCACATCGGGGTTCGTGTACATCTCGTCATCGGTTAGCACCGCCCCGCTCTCGTCGATGCGGCCCATGTTGCCCACCTCGGCCTCAACAGAGGCGCCGTAGGTCTGGGCGAGCTCGACGATGCCGCGCGTCACGCGAGCGTTCTCCTCGGGCGAAAGCGCGCTCGCGTCGCACATGACGCTTGAGAACCCCTCGTGCAGGCAGCGCTTGAGGTGCGCGATATCGTGACCGTGATCGAGGTTGATGGCCACGGGCACACTCGCCGCCTGCGCCATCTTGATGATGGGCTGGGTGATGATATCGCAATCGAAGAACGATTTCACATGATCCTGAAGCAGGTCGATGATGATGGGGGCGTTCATCTCTTCGGCAGCCGTGATGACACCACGCGCCGTCTCGAGGTTGAAGGCGTTGATTGCCATGACGGCATAGCCCTCGGCATTGGCCTTAGCGAGCATGCCCTTCATCGATTCATACATGGAACGGGTCCTTCCTAGACCGTACGAGCATCATGCCGAGTGCGTTCGGCGGATGCGGGCGAACGTTCGAACTCTTCTCGGGTGCTGCGGGTGGTGCCGGGAACAGAAGCCGCACCAAGCGCCGGGAAAACGGCGGCGGAGCCGAAGCCCCGCCGCATGCAAACCTTAGGAGAGGCTGAAGCCGGAGAGGTCAATCTCTTCCTCGGTGTCGTCCTCGGCCATGCCAAGATCGTCAACCTGCTCGGGGGTGAGGCGCTTCTTGATGAGCACCAGGAGCACGGCGGTGACGCAGGAACCCACGAGGAGCGCGACAACGGCCATGAGCGGGTTGGTCATAGCGGGGATCACGAAGACGCCGCCGGAGGGAACCATGGACTCAACACCAGCAGAGAAGCTGATCGCGCCGCACACGCCGCAGCCGATGGAGGTGCAGATCACGGTACGGATGAGGTCGTTCATGGCGATGGGAATGACGCCCTCGGAGATCATGCAGATGCCCATGGGGAAGGCGATCTTGATGTTCTCCTCCTCGGAGTACTTGAAGATCGGCTTCTTGATGGCCTTGGAAAGCAGCCAGCCGAGCGTCACGCCGATGGGCGGGACCATCGCGGCGAGCACCTTGATGCCCTCGGGGCCATAGATGCCGTCGGCCATGAGGCCGTCGCAGATCAGGTTCGGGACCTTGGAGATGGCTCCACCGTAATCCAGGCAGCCGATCCAGCCGATGATGAAGCCGTAGAGGGCCTTCTGGCTCTGGTCAAGACCGGTGATGAAGTTGGTCAGCGCACCGGTGAGCATCGTGATCGGGGTGCCGAGCACGAAGAACATGATGAGACCGCCGAGCGCAGAGGACAGCAGCGGGACGATCATCATGGGCATGAGCGCCTGCGCCCACTTGGGAACCTTGAGATAGGTCTCGATGACGAGCGCGATGTAGCCCACGAGCAGGCCGCCGATGAGGCCGCCGAGGAAGCCGGAGTTCAGGAACGAGGCGATCATGCCCATAAGGAAGCCGGGCGCGATGCCGGGACGGTCGGCAACGGAGTAGGCGATGTAGCCGCCGATGAATGCCGGGATGAGGCCCATGCCCATGCCGCCGAGCGTGGTGAGCGCCGAGGGCACCGTCATCGCGTCGAGTTCGTCGATCGAAGCGATGGTAACGCCACCGGTAAGGTTACCGATAGCGATGAGCAGGCCGGAGGCCACGATGAGCGGAAGCAGGTAGCTAATGGCGGTAAGCACGTGCTTCTTAATCTCGGAGGGAGCGAACTTTCCCTTCAGTTTTCCTGCCATGAGGAAATCCCCCTTTCACACGGGATATAGCCGGTTGACTACTTGCCGATGGACTCGGCAACCTTCTGGATGACCTGCTTGGGGGCCTTCACCACGAGCGAGGTCGGGATCTCGAGCGTGGGCTTGCCCTCGAAGCGGCCCTTCTCGACCTTGATGTCGACAGCCAGGATGACGGCATCGGCCTCGGCGATTTCTTCCGGGGTGAGCGGGTCCTCAACGCCGATGGTGCCCTGCGTCTCCACGTGGATCTCGTGGCCGAGTGCCTGGGCGGCTTTGACGAGCTTCTCCTTTGCCATGTAGGTGTGCGCGATACCAGAGGTACACGCGCAAACGCCGACGAGCTTCATGAGCTCCTCCTTCTCTATCGCCTCTCCCCAATTACCAACCACGGCGTGCGGGCGATAGCGTCGCGCCGTGGATGTTGCAAAGCCACACGCGCTGCCAGCCGGCGATCAGGCTGCGCGCGCTCATTGCCTGCAGTGAATGCGCGGGACCATCCGCAGGGCAGCTTCCTCAGCTGACGAACGGCTGCGCCTGCCTGCTCGGCCCCTAATCGTCGTAGTCGTCCGGGCTCGACTCGAGCAGCGCCAGCATCTCCTGCGGGCTCGTGACCGCATGCAGCTTCTCAACGAAGCTCTCATGCGCGAGCAGCATGGCCACATGCTGGAGCAGCTTAAGATGCACAACGTCGGAATCGCCCTCGGTAACGGCGAACAGGATGACAACCGTAACCGGCTCGTCGTCGAGCGACTCCCACGCAAGCGGGTTCTTCGACGTGCCGATAGCGAGCGCGGTCTCGTTCACACCCGCGGACTTGCCGTGCGGGATGGCGACACCCATACCGATGCCGGTCTGGCCCTCGCCCTCGCGCCACATGACATCCTTGAAGAAGCCCTCACGATCGTTGAGCTTTCCCTGCTCCTCGAACAGGTCGGTCAGAGCGTTGAGCATCTCCTCCTTGGTGTTCACGTCGAGGTCAAGCGCGATGAGCTTCTCGTCGATCACGTTGGAGATGTTGAACCCCTGGGTTCCCTCTGCCATGACATTCCTCCTCCCAAATGTCTTTCTCCCTCGTTGTTTCACAACTATACAATCTTGTGAAACATATTTGTGATTCATGGGGCGTTTTAGGGTGAACGGTAGGTTTTTTCAGGTGAACGGTTTCAGCATTTCTCATTTGATGAAACAGAATTGATTCAGCAGCATTTTATTGACAGCCGTTATTATTCTCTGCTTCGACCTGCACGTATCTGCATAATGCACGCTCGCGGCATGCAAGGGACTTTATGTAAACAAGACTTCTGTTTCATCCCGTTCACACCGAACAGAGCCCCGCTCGCCCAATATCATGCCCTTCTGCGTTTCATCAAACTATAATAGTTGAAACGGCAAGGTTATCTGGCTGAAAGGAGCCCTATGATGGATAAGGTCTTGCTCGGCGCGCTGGAAGCCGGCGGCACCAAGATGGTATGCGCCACGGGCTATGCCGACGGCACCGTCGTCGAGTCCGAGTCGTTCCCCACCACCACCCCGGAGGAAACAACCGCAACGTGCGCTGCTTGGTTCAAGGACAAGGGCATCGCTGCGCTGGGCATTGGCGCGTTCGGCCCCACTGCGGTGAACCCCTCTTCGCCTCGTTACGGCCAGATTCTTGAAACGCCCAAGACCGCGTGGCGCTATTTTGACCTGCTGGGCAATCTGCAGGGACCCCTCGGCATTCCGTGCGGATACGACACCGACGTGAACGTCGCGTGCCTGGGCGAGGTCACCTTCGGCTGCGCGCAGGGGCTTACCGATGTGGTGTACCTCACCATCGGTACGGGCGTGGGCGCCGGCGTTCTCTCGGGCGGGAAGCTCCTCCATGGCATGATGCACCCTGAGGCAGGCCATATCCCGCTGGTTCCTAATCCGGATGACCCCATCGCGGGCGATGGTGCGTGCCCGTACCACAAGAACTGCCTTGAAGGCCTCATCGCCGGCCCGGCAATCGCCAATCGCTGGAATGGCAAGAAGGGCAGCCAGATGGCGGACGATCCGGAAGCCATGGACCTGCTCGCCGGGTACCTGGGGCAGGCGCTCGCCACGTACATCCTCTGCTACTCGCCGCAGCGCATCATCATTGGCGGCGGCGTGGGCGACCACACCCCCATCGTGCAGCTCGCGCGCGCCAAGACGGCCGAGGTGCTCAACAACTACATCGTCACGCCCGAGGTGGCAGACCTCGACACCTATATTGTGAACAACAGCCTTGAGGGCAAGCAGGGCGTTATGGGCTGCCTCGAGCTGGCCCGCCAGGCGCTAGAGGGATAACGCCGCCGGGGCGGTGTCGCGCCGCAACGTGACGCCGCCTTCCCGCTCTCTCCCTATTCATTCTTGGGCAAGATTGTGCCGTTACAGCCACTTATTTCGGCCAAGTTCGACACATTCTTGCCCGAGAATGAAAGACAATCAAACAGCGTACGGCCGCGTGTCCGTACCTGTGCACCCACGCGGGCCCTATAATCAAATTCCACGAGACGCGACGCGCGGTACATCGTACGCATCCAAGAGCCGCGCTAGCGCTCCGGGCGTCATCACGGTACGGTAATCAAAACGAATCACGGCATCACAAACCGCCGTCAGGCGAGATTCGCGCTGGCGCTCATGCATCATGCGCGCCACGGTGTCGCCGTGTTCTCCTGAGAAACGCGTATATTTGTCTTTGCCGTCAAACTCCCACACCAGCTTTGTCCCGTCTTCCAAAATCCACGCGCCGTCGACGTAGAACGTTCTCCACGGCTCCAGAACATCTGGGAACGCCACCTGAAGCTCGGGGACGACGAAGCCCTCTTGGATCATAACGCCGCGCGCGATGGACTCTCCCCCGCTTTGGCTGCGCGCGTCCGCATACGATGCCACGCGCAACGCGCTCCTGACACCTCGCTTGCGACCGCCATATCGTCTCACAAGCTGCACAAGCTCTTCGCTCGATATGTCGAGAAGGCGCAACGCGGCGTCCGCAATGGCCAGTGCCTGAGGAAACGGCGCCGCACATAGGCAGTCGACAACCGTTTGTTCAGGTGAAGTCACGTGGATCCCGTTCACGACGCCGCGCGCAAACGTTGGTATTCCTGGTGTGGCGCGCACGCCGCATCGCACAAATCGGCCCGTCTTCCCAGTATGGGAACCGGGCGACACCGCGAGGTATACATCTTCCAGCAGCTCAAGCGACACGGGCAGGCCAAACACGCATGCCGCGGAAAACGAGGCGAAAATCAATTGTTCATCGTAACGCGCAAGGGATTGGATGATGACGTACGGCTTGCGCCATGATTCCAACCCTGCCCAAAATGCACTGTGCCCAAACAGCTGAGGAAATGGCTCGACCAGCTCGCCCGTATCCACACGTCGGCGAAACGCACGGATTTCTTTTCGCGGCGGACGAAATAGAATCCCGTCCTGCTCCGCCTGTGCGACGTGACGGGCGATTCGCTCCGAAACGCTTGAGCGCACGGCTTTTGCCCCCTAGGTAAACGTAGCCCGCATGCGTAGGCATGCAGACGGTCCATCTTCTTGCTAAAGCGTAGCCCCTCTCTCATTTTTGGGCAAGATTGTACCGTTGCAGGCCTCTGTAGAAGCCGTTAACGGTACATTTTTGCCCAAGAATGAACGGGCGCGGGCAGGCCGTCCGGCGTACGGCCGATGATCGCCTACTCGCTTGCGCGGGCCCCCTTCATGGCGCGAAGCACGGCGGCGCGCAGCTCGGGAATGCGACCCTTGTCCATCTGCGGAACGCCTTCGAGCTTGTAGGGGATGCCGAGCTGCTCGTACTTCACCACCCCCATGGTGTGGTATGGCAGCATCTCGAGACCGACAACGTTATGCCAGGGAGCGATCAGCCGACCGAGCTTTTCACATTCCTCAACCGAATCGGTATAGCCCGGCACCACAACATGCCGGATCACCGTCTTGATGTTGCGGCGAGCAAGCTCGTCGCCAAAGGCGAGGATTCGGTCCATGCTACGTTCCGTGAGCACACGATGGCCCTCGGGATCCGCGTGCTTGATGTCGAGCAACACGAGGTCGGTTGCGCGAAGCAGCGCGTCGAAGCGCTCAGGAGAATCGGGCGTATACGCGTACCCGCAGGTATCAAGACAGGTGTGCACCCTTCCGGCCGGACGGGCGTGGGCCTGGCCGAAGAGGGCGGCCACGAACTCGGGCTGGAGCAGCGGCTCCCCACCAGAAACCGTGATGCCGCCGTTGCGATAAAACTGCCAATTGCTCTCGAACGTGCCCATGACGTGCTCAACAGAGACGGGTGTGCCCGCCTGAAGCGACCAGGTATCGGGGTTGTGGCAGTATGCGCAACGCATAGGGCAGCCCTGGACGAACACTACAAGACGTGTGCCCGGTCCATCGACCGTGCCCATGGTCTCGATGGAATGAACGCGCCCCAACGGGAACTGCGATTGGTCTTCTATCTGCGCCTCGAGCTCAACCTTTGCCACCGCGCCCACGCTCCTTGCTCACGTTGCTTGTCCGCCACCGCTATTGTACGTCCTTCATCTGCGTCCGGCGCACACGGAACAACGGGTGAAGTCAGTGCGGAAGAGAGACGACTTCCCAAGGAAGGGGCGGGGCGGGCGCCGCACAAACAAAAACGGCCCGCGCGCCGCAATCGATGCGGGCACGCGGGCTCGATGAGTCAAAACGACCCCGTCCCAAAATGACTGCATGAACCCCCACAGCAGCAGGGCTATACTGGCAGGCGCGACCACGGAACCAAACGAGCATAGGGAGCAAGCATGGCAATCGAACGCATGGCAATAGTAGGCAAGGGTGCAGTAGGACTGCTCTACGGAAGCATTGCCGCAGCGCATCTCGATGCTGGGGCGGTTACCTATGTAATGG
Organism: Enorma shizhengliae; assembly: GCF_009676995.1. Classification (NCBI taxonomy): domain Bacteria; kingdom Bacillati; phylum Actinomycetota; class Coriobacteriia; order Coriobacteriales; family Coriobacteriaceae; genus Enorma; species Enorma shizhengliae. Next base: position 330,576 of record NZ_VTFZ01000001.1, on the reverse strand, counting down.
ATGATGCACGGTTCGAACGGCATCGACACGACCGTACGCTCATCAATGGCGTGCAATGCGATATCGAAACTTTGCCCGTAAGCGCCTTGTCGGGCGAGCGTCCGTTCGACTTGATCGTGCTCGCCACTAAGGCAACCAGCCTCGACCAAGCGCTCGACACCATGGAAGCCCTGGTAGGCCCGAATACATGCATCATTTCGCTTCTTAACGGCATTCGAAGCGAGCGCATCATAGCCGAGCGATTTGGCTGGCAACATACAGTGCTCAGCGTTGCGCAGGGCATGGACGCCGTGTTTCTACATGGCGAGCTCACCTATACGCATCCGGGCGAGATCCGGTTCGGCGCGGCGGAGGAAACCAATCCAGGCGTCGTCGACAGCATTGCCGCGTTCTTCCGTCGAGCAGGCATCCCCCATACGGTCGAGGCGAATATCGAACATCGCCTATGGACGAAATTCATGCTCAACGTGGGGATAAACCAAACCTGCATGGCATATGGAGGCACCTATGGCACTGCAACCGCACCTGGCGAACAGAATCGCTGCTTCATCGCCGCTATGCGCGAGGCCATGGCCGTAGCACGGGCGGAAGGAATCGAGCTCACCGAGCAGGATCTGGGCGACATGGTGGACCTTATCGCCTCGATTGATCCGGCAGGCATACCCTCGATGGCACAAGACCGTGTCGCGCACCGCCGAACCGAGGTCGAGGAATTCGCTGGGGCCGTCATTCACCTTGCCGAGCAGCACGGCATCCTCGTCCCGCAGAATCGATGGCTCTACGACCGCATTCGCGAGATCGAGACAAACTGGTAGCCAGCGCAGCGGGGAAAAACTAACTGCAGATACAAACCTATCAATCGCGCATCGGGGAGCGAGTCGGGGACCACCCCCGCCGCGGAAACCGCCGTGCCACAAAGGTCGTTTCTCAACGTATTGAGCGAAAATTGGCTATCTTTGTCGATTTTCTGCTCTCGGATGGCGGTCAACGTTCTTACAGAGGCCAAAACAGCTCCTGTGTGGCTCGCTTTTCTTTATAACAAGGCGTTTCGCGCGGAAATGAGCCGGCCTGAGCGTCATCAGAGAGCAGAAAATCGACAAAGTTATCCATTTTTGCTGTTCACATTCAAATTTCTGCGCTCCGCACGCAAAGGGCCGGCTGCGAGGCGCATCTCGCAGCCGGCCCTTAAGCTCAGCTTTGTTGGAATCGCAGGAGCGTTACCGCATTCTAACAGGCAGAACGCGTGAGTTACATCCCCTGGTGGAAGGTACGGGAGATAACCTCGTCCTGCTGCTCCTTGGTGAGGTTGTGGAAGTTCACCGCATAGCCAGACACGCGGATGGTGAGCTGCGGGTACTTCTCGGGATGCTGCTGCGCATCGAGCAGCGTGTCGCGGTTGAACACGTTAACGTTCAGGTGATGGCCACCCTTCTCGGCATACGCGTCGATCATGTTAACGAGGTTGTCGGCCTGCGCCTGGGGGACGTCGGTGACGTTCATGTGCTTCTCCTTTTCGAAGGGGCGCGGCAACCCGTCGCGCCGCCACATTAGGAATCGTTACTAGTATAACGCCAAATTGCTTCTAGTACACTAGCAGTTGGCAATGGGACTGGAAATTTCCCGACCCATTGCCAACGTTGCCGGCGTTGTTAGCACTCGGCGCAGTCCGGGTTCTCGACGGAGATCTCGGCCGTGGAAAAGTCGAGGCTGTCCAGATCGATATCGCCGAAGAACACCTGGTCCTCCTTGCCGAGCGCGCCCGGGATGATGGAGAAGGTGTTGGAGATGCCGTCCTGGGCATCGCGGAACGGCAGCTTGGACACGGAGCTCAGGCTCGCGATGGCGCCGTGCGTATCGCGACGGTGCATGGGGTTCGCGCCCGGGGCGAACGGCACGCCCTTCTTGCGGCCGTCCGGCGTAGCGCCGGTGTTCTTGCCATACACCACGTTGGAGGTAATGGTGAGCACCGAGGTCGTGGGCACGGAGTTGCGGTAGGTGTCGTTCATGCGGATGTACTCCATGAACTGGTGCACCACGTCGTGGGCGATCTTGTCCACGCGGTCGTCGTCGTTGCCGTACTTGGGGAACTCGCCCTCGATCTCGAAGTCCACGATCACGCCCTGCTCGTCGCGAACGGGGTGAACCTTGGCGTACTTGATCGCGGAAAGCGAGTCGGCCACGACGGAAAGGCCGGCGATACCCGTGGCAAACCAGCGGTGCACGTGCTTGTCGTGCAGCGCCATCTGAATGCGCTCGTAGCAGTACTTATCATGCATGTAGTGGATGATGTTCAGCGCGTTCACGTACACGCCGGCGAGCCACTGCATCATGTCGTTGAACTTGCTCACAACGTCGTCGTAGTCGAGCGTGTCGCCCTCGACGGCGCGATACTTCGGGCCGATCTGCTTCTTGGAGATCTCGTCCACGCCGCCGTTGAGCGCGTAGAGCAGGCACTTGGCCAAGTTCGCGCGGGCGCCGAAGAACTGCATCTCCTTGCCGATGCGCATGGAGCTCACGCAGCAGGCGATGGCGTAGTCGTCGCCATGGTACACGCGCATGAGGTCGTCGTTCTCGTACTGGATGGAGCTCGAGGCGATGGAGGTCTTGGCGCAGAACTCCTTGAAGGCCTGCGGCAGACTCTTAGACCACAGCACCGTCAGGTTGGGCTCCGGCGAGGTGCCCATGTTCTCGAGCGTGTGGAGGTAGCGGAACGCCGTCTTGGTGACGAGGGTGCGGCCGTCCACGCCCATGCCGCCGATGGACTCGGTGACCCACTGCGGGTCGCCGGAGAAGAGGTTCTGATACTCGGGGGTACGGGCGAACTTGACCATGCGGAGCTTCATGATGAAGTGATCCACGAACTCCTGAATCTGCTCCTCGGTGAAGGTGCCGCGGGCGAGGTCGCGCTCAGCGTAGATGTCGATGAAGGTCGAGGTGCGGCCCATGGACATGGCGGCGCCGTTCTGCTCCTTCACCGCAGCGAGGTACGCGAAGTACATCCACTGGATGGCCTCCTGCACGTTCTTGGCCGGGCCGGAGATGTCATAGCCGTAGAAGTCGGCCATCATCTTGAGCTCGCCCAAAGCGCGAATCTGCTCCTGCAGCTCCTCGCGGTCGCGGATGTTCTCCTCGGTCATGACCTTGGGCGTGGAGGCCTTCTGGGCCTCCTTGTCCTTGATGAGGTAGTCCACGCCGTAGAGGGCCACACGACGGTAGTCGCCGATGATGCGGCCGCGGCCGTAGCCGTCGGGCAGGCCCGTGATGATGTGCGACGAACGGCAGGCGCGCATCTCGGGGGTGTAGACGTCAAAGACGCCCTGGTTGTGGGTCTTGCGACGGAAGGTGTAGTTCTCCACCACGTCGTCGTCGATCTTGTAGCCGTGCTGCTGGGCCGCCTGCATGGAGATGCGGATACCGCCGTTGACGTGCAGCGCGCGCTTGAGCGGCTTATCGGTCTGCAGACCGACGATGGTCTCGCGCTCGGGGTGCTCGTTGTCGATGTAGCCGGCCGGGTGGCTCACGATGCCCGTGACCACCTTGGTGTCCATGTCGAGGCAGCCGCCCTTCTCGCGCTCCTTGGTAAGGAGACCCATGACGTAGTCCCAGAGGTCCTTGGTGCGCTGGGTGGGACCAGCGAGGAACGACTCATCGCCTTCATAGGGGGTGTAGTTGCGCTGGATAAAGTCGCGGACGTCAACCTCATCGGTCCAGGTGCCGCCCTCGAAGCCTTCCCATGCTTCCTGCATCGTGTAACCACGCTCCTTGTTCGCGCCGGCAGGTGCCGGCTTGCTTACTCGGGACCCGGCGCACACGACGGAGCAACCGTGCACACCGACTGTGGTACGGGCCGGTGCAATTTGACGCTCGCGCCGCATTTTTGACCGTTTACCGAGAACTTATCTGTTTTGAAGAATACCATAGGCACCTGCTGTTAATGGCAGCGATTTGGGATGATATAGCCCCGCGCGCGTGGTTTTTTGCGCATGCATGGGATGCGGCCGAATTGCAGGCCGAGCGGAGGAGCGCGGACCGCCACAGGCGCCCGACCTGGCGGAGCCGACGAGCCACCGCCTTCCCCATGAGATGTGGCTCGCTCGACCGATCGCCGTCCCTCAGCAACAGCCCTCAACAATGACCCTCAGCAACTAATTCTATGCCGATTTACGCATTAAGAAGCTCGATTGAGGCTCTTGATGCGTAAATCGGCATGTAATATTAACGCGCCGCCTCCATGCGGCATCAGATGACCGTTCGCCGCCCACCGCGCTCACCAATCGGCGAACGGTAGTTGACTTGGTTTCAATGTGATATCACAATGGCATCACCACGGAGGTCGACGGGAAGCACGGAACGTCTGCCGGCGAAGGGGCGCCGGCGCGCAGAGCCCGCTCGCTCAGCGTCTCACGGCGCCCGTGGCCGGGGAGTCGCCCCCCCCCCGAGGAATATCAGGGGCAACGCTTTGCCGTCACGCCGGCGGAGCGCTTCGCGAAAGGAACATCCATGAGCGTGGAAAAGAAGATCAAGGCCGCATCTGGCTGGGGCATGCTTGGCGTCATTCTCATCGCCTTCATCGCCATCGTCGCCGTGTTCGTCCTGAGCATCATCGGGCTCGTGAACGCCGACGAGGCCGGCGTGGCGGCAAGCCCTCTCTCGGGCTGGGGCCTGGGGCTCAGCATCACCGCCTTCTGCCTGATCTGGATTCCCGTATCCGGCTTCTTCACCCTGCAGCCCGGGCAGGCGCGCGTGTGCATCCTCTTCGGCGACTACAAGGGCACCGTGCGCGACGAGGGCTTCCGCTGGGCGAACCCGTTCTACAGCCGCAGCATGGGCTCCAACTCTGCCACCGAAGATGCCGTAGCGAGCGCTGTGGGCAAAAGCGGGCTCTCGCTGAGCAAGAGCATCGAGACGGCGGCCAAAGCAGCAAGTGGCCTTTCCACCAAGGTCTCCGTACGCGCCCGCACGCTCAACGGCGACATCCTGAAGGTCAACGACAAGATGGGCAACCCCATCGAAATCGCCAACGTGGTCGTTTGGCACGTGGCCGATACCGCCAAGGCCCTCTTCGACGTGGACAACTACGAGCAGTTCGTGGCAACGCAGGCCGAAACGGCGCTCCGTCACGTAGCGAGCATCTATGCGTACGACCACGCCGAGGACAGCTCGGACTCCATGGATTCCATCACGCTGCGCAGCAATATCGAGGAGGTCTCGACCGCCCTCAAGCACGAGCTCACGCAGCGCCTGGCACCGGCTGGTGTCGCCATCGACGACGCGCGCCTCACGCACCTCGCTTACGCGCCCGAAATCGCCCAGGCGATGCTCCGCCGCCAGCAGGCCGAAGCCGTCATCGCCGCACGCAAGAAAATCGTTGAGGGCGCTGTCACCATGGTCGAAATGGCTGTGGACGAGCTTGGCCAGCACGGTAAGATCGAGCTCGACGAGGAGCGCAAGGCGCAGATGGCGTCGAACCTCATGGTGGTGCTCTGCGGCGAATCCGAAGCGCACCCCATCGTGAACGCAGGATCTCTCTACTAGCCTTCAGGGTCGAACAACGATGGGCCGGGGGAAGCGGTCTCGGTAAAGCAGCCTCCGGCCCAGCCTTCCAAGGCAAACAACATCCGGCCCGCTCTTCCAAGATTGACCGCCACTCGACCCCATTGTTAACTCTCAGCAGCAGGTGACCGCCATGGCGCGCAAACAATATCCCCTTCGCATCGACCCCGCCATATGGGAGGCGGTCCAGCGCTGGGCCGACGATGAGATGCGCAGCGCCAACGGACAAGTCGAGTGGATCTTGCGCGACGCACTCAAGCGCGCCGGCCGCCTGCCAAAAAAGGGCGTCGCCGATACCCCGAAGCCGCCGAAATCCCAATGAGACAGTTGTGCCGGGTTAAACTGTCTCATACATGGCAACAGAGAGACAGTTGTACCCGGCACAACTGTCTCACGACGCCCGGAGCACCAATCTCACCACCACAACAAGGAGATACCATGACCATCCAGAACGCCCCCGAGGCGCCCATTCTCGCTATCGATCATTACCAGAAGCGTTACGGGGAAACCGTAGCGGTGCGCGATATCTCGCTCGCGGTTGAGCCCGGCGATATCTATGGTTTCATCGGCCATAACGGCGCTGGCAAGACTACCCTCATCCGCTCGATCGTGGGCGTGCAGGGCATCGACGGGGGCAGCATCCGCGTGTGCGGCATCGACGTTGCGCGCGACCCCGTGGCAGCAAAGCGCCTCATCGCCTATGTCCCCGACAACCCCGACGTCTACGAATTCATGACGGGAATCCAGTACCTCACCTACCTTGCCGACATCTTCCAGGTGCCGGCTGATGTGCGCACCGAGCGCATCACCGAGCTTGCGGAGCGCCTTGAGCTCATGGGCGCCCTTGGCGATGCGGTGGGAAGCTATTCTCACGGCATGCGTCAAAAGCTCGTGCTCATCGGCGCGCTCCTGCACGAACCCCGGCTCCTCGTGCTCGATGAGCCCTTCGTAGGCCTCGATCCTGTTGCATCCCACGAGCTCAAGCTCATGCTCGGCGAGCTCGCTTCCCGTGGCAGCGCGGTCTTTTTCTCGTCGCACGTACTCGAGGTGGTTGAGAAGCTTTGCAACAAGGTGGCCATCATCCGTGGCGGCGAACTGCTCGCTGCCGGGCCCACCGAGCAGGTGCGCGGCGACGAATCGCTCGAGGCGGTATTCCTCGACCTTGTAGAGGATCCTGAGCATCCGAGCAACGACGGACAGGCTGCCCATCCAACAACCGGTAATGCTCGCTCTAATGGGCGCAGCCACCTCAAGGGGATGAAGTAGATGAACGGTTTCGCGCTGCTCTGCCGCGTGCAAGTCCTCGCACTCGTCAATTCCCTCGCACCCGAGCGCCAGGGATCGAAGAAGCGGTCGCGCACCGCACGCCTCGCCCTGGCCGGCGTGGTGGCAATCGCGCTCGGCGCCTTGATGGCGGCATATGTCGCGCTCATGGGCATGGGGCTCGTTGCCATGGACCTCACCGAGGTCATTCCGGCATTCGCCCTTGTTGTCGGTTCGCTCGCAGGCATTGTGTTCGCCTTCATGAAGGCGCGCGGCACGCTCTTTGGACTCGCCGACTGGGACCATGTGATGTCGCTGCCCATCTCGAGACGCATGGTCGTTGCCTCGCGTTTGGGAACGGTCTTTCTTGCCGCCATCGTGCTGAGCGCCGTGTTTATGGCACCGCTGTTTGTGGTCTACTTTCTGCATGCGCCCGCAAACCCGGTGTCGGTCACATTCGCCGTGCTAAGCATCCCGCTTGCCCCGCTCGCCCCGGTAAGCGCATCCGTGTTCGCCGCATTCGGCGTCACCATGCTCACGGTACGCTTCCGCCATGCCAACCTTGCCTACATAGTTCTTGCGCTCGCGTTTTTCACCCTAATCTTCGTTGGCGCCTATGCGCTCTCTTTTAGCGCGGGCACCGCCAGCGACCCCGCTGCCAAGCTGGCTGCCTTCGGCAGCGTTGCGTCTGCCATGGGCGCGGGCCTTACCGCCCTATATCCACCGGCCGCCTGGGCATGCGAGGGCATCATTTCGAGCAGTGTGCTGCCGTTCGTTGTCTTTGCGGCATTCTCGCTTGGCGCTGCGCTTGCATGCCTGGAAATCATGCAGCGCCTCTACCTTCCCATCAACGGCCTGTTGGCGAGCAAGGGAGGCGCTCGGGATCGCTATACCGCGGAGCGCCTGCGCGAACGCCGCAGCGGGGCATCGCCGTTCCGCGCCATGATAAACAAAGAGTTCCGAACGCTCATCGGCATCCCCTCCTATGCGTTTAACTGCCTGTTCGGCTACATCCTCATGGTCGTCGTCGCTGTTGCGCTTTCGGCAATGGGCATGCGCGAGATCCTGACCTCGGGGGTAGTGGACGGCGTCGAAATCACCGATGAAGCCGTGCGCGCATACGCCAGCCGCCTCGTGGTGCTCATCCCCTGGGTCTACGTGTTTTGCTCCGGCATGTGCCCGAGCGCCGCGTGCTCGGTGTCGCTCGAGGGGCGCGCGGCCTGGATTATGTCGACCGCGCCCGTGCCGCCGCGCACGATCCTGGGCGCGAAGCTCGCCACCAACGCCCTGCCCGTCGCCGTCACCCTTGCAATCAGCGCAGCCGTGCTGCTCATCTCGGGCGAGGCAGGCGTATTGCAGGCCCTCGAGATTATCGTGCTGGGCTTCGGCGTCTTTTACCTGCTTATCAATATCGCCCTGACCATCGACGCCACCTCGCCGAACTTCGTATGGAATACCCCGAACGAAGTGGTTAAGCGCAGCATGCCCATCCTGTTTACCACGCTCGGCGGCATGGCCGCCGCTTTCGGCGGGGGCTTTGCATGCTGGATGCTCATGGATACCCTTGGAGCTGCGGCGGCGGGCGACGCTCTCAACCTCGGGCTGGGCGTCGCCTGCGCCGCAGCGGGGCACCTCGTCTTTAGGAGGCTCTGCCACCGGACGGCTCTCTTTACGCGGTAGGCCAAGCGTACCTGTAGGAAAACCGTACCTGGGAGCTAACCGTCCCTGTAGAAATAGCGCAGGGCGCGGGATTAAGCAAAGATTAGGTTTATTGTCCGCGCCGGGTGGTACAAACCAAATGGCATTCGATACACGACCGTCGGGCGTCCAACATGCCAAAGCAAAACAGACGGCCCGGCAACGCTGAACAGGAGCATATCGCATGCATCGCAAGCATTCATCCTCCCGCACGGGGACCAAGCGCCAAGCAGGCCCCCTTCCCGCCGCCAAGGCCGCCGCGCCGGACACCACCGGGGCAACCAAGCAAGCAGGGCGCGCGAGCGGAAGCGTCATCCGCATGCGCACGCCGCGCAGGCGCTCCGAAGACCAGCGCGCAAATCTACGCCGTTCTTACGAAGCGCTCCTGCGTAAGCTGCGGGCGGGCGATGGCGCGAGCAACACTCACCAGTCTTGGCCCGTGCGACCCTATGCGGCGTCGGTATAAACTGAAATTGCTCCTGCGGCACATGGGTCTGCAGGGTTTCCCCTGATTTCAAACCCTTTCATACAAAGTGGGCGAGCCAAAAACGGGTCCCAAGCGGGCCGAAACGAAGCGAAGGGCACGCTCAACGAAGAACGCGCCCTCCGCTCCAACATCAATGCCTGCAGAATCCTCGGCTGGCGCACAGGCCTTAGTCGTCGCGCCTTTGCGAGCGGCCGGAAACCAGCCACATGGCAACCCCAGCCACCACCCACCCTGCAATAGGAAGCCAAACGCTCGTTACGCTTTGCATAACAGCATCGATAATCATCATCCGGCCCTCCTCTCTGCCATAGATACGGGAGCCAGGCTAATACCCACCTGGCCCGTCGAAAGCCCTCGCGCTTCGCTACAGGCTATGCCGCGCCCTAATCGCGTCGCCCACGATGCCCTTGCTCATGAGGTACGTCACAAAGAAGTAGCCTCCGTACGCCACGACGAATATGACCGCCGTAAGCCCAACCGCACCACCGATAGCAAACCCGCCGAAGAGCTGGACAAGCTTGATAATCACGCTCAGTGCCACGCACGAGTGCGCGATGCCCAGCACGAGCGGGAACACGAAGAACACCGTCTGCTGCGCGAGCACGGAATGCGCGATGTCGCGCCGCTCGGTGCCCAGCTCGGAGAGGATTCGGAAATTCCCGCTCGCGTCGGCCACGCCCGAGAGCTGCTGGATCGTAAGGATCGCGGCGCACGCCACCACGAGCACGAAGCCGATGTAGATGGCGAGGTACGAAATGAGGCCGTTCATGGAATCCACGCTCTCGTACGTCTCGGTGCGCGTGGCCTCCTGCCCCCACAGCGCCACGACCGCGCCGTCGCTATCCGTGAGGTCGCCGTAGCGGCGGTACGCGCGCACATAGGCGTCGCCCTCCTCGGTCGAGACGCCATCGGCGTAGTCGCCCAGGAAGTAACCGTAGTAGAGCGGCAGCCCCGCCTCGTCCACAAGCTCATCGGGCACCACGACGGAGCCGGAGTTCATACCGAACATCGCGTTCTGGAACACACTCGCCTCGTAATCGACCGCATCGGCAGCCGGATAGAGCTCGCGCCCAGCAATATCGATCGTCACGCCCTTCGCCATGGCGGCGTTGTAGACATCGTTCACCGTCGCACCCATGTCGGACGTGATGAGGTAACCGTCCTCACCAAGGTCGATCTCATCGAACCCGCGGAACCGCAGGTAGCGATTGTAGTCGCTCTCCTTCATGATACCGAGCCCAAAGCTCGTCATGTCGGCCGTCTCCGTGCCCGCAGGCAGCGGCATGTCCACCGCTTCGCAGAGGGCATTGAGCGTCACAAGCGGTACGCTCTCCCCCAGCGGCGTGGAGTCGTACACATCAACCTGAACGGAGCGACCGATAATCGATGCCAGGTCGAACGGGCGCGCGTCTGCGCTATCGGGGTCAACAGTATCAAGTGCGCTCGCCTTGAGCACGTCGATTGGCTCGCGCGTCACGGCGTACCGCGTACCCGAGCCGTTCTGCTCGCTCGATGCGTTCAGCTCCGCCGCAGACTGCTCGCCGATATATGTGATGATACGCGAATAATCCGCCGGCGTACCGTGCTCAACGTTCTCGTTCATCACGCCGGCAAGCGACATACCCGTCGTGACCGACGTGATGGCCAGGAACAGGATCATCGCAATCATGGCCATCGAGAAGCTCACGGTGTTCACCTTGGCCGCAAGCTGGCGAAGCGTCACCATGTTGAGGCCGCGCCAATAGAGTCCGCGTGCCGCCTGGAGCGCCTTGAGCAAAAAGCCTGAGAGACCGAAGAAAAACAGAATCGTGCCTACCACGACGGTGACGGTCGTGATGAGGAAGTTCGTCATGCCGTCCGGCGAGCCGTCGTAGGGCAAGCCGTCGTGCAGAAGCCGCGCATAGGCAATGCCGATAGCAGCCGCGCCCACCACGAAGACCACGGCGGAAAGCCACGGGTTGCGCACGTGCACCGTCTCGTTTTTGCGGCTAGCACTCATGAGGTCGATAATCTTCGCCCGCGCCACCACGCGCAGGTTGAAGACGAGCGTCACGAGGAAGATCGCCACCAAGCAGCCCACCGTGAGCATAAAGGCGCTCAGCGAGAAGAAGAAGCGGAAATCAGCGATCTGTGTCTTGAAGATGCTCGCGGTGAAGAACACCATGAGCCACGAGAGTCCGAGGCCGAGTACCACGCCCAGCACGAGCGCGGCAAGCGACACGAAAAGCGTCTCCATGGCCATGATGCGCGCCACCTGCCAGCGGCTCATACCGAGTACCTGGTACAGGCCGAATTCCTTCTTGCGGCGCTTCATGATGAAGTTGTTCGCGTACACCATGAGAAAGCCCATCACGAAGCCCAAAAAGACCGTGAGCCAAGAGATGACACCGCCGAGGGTCTCGCCCATGCCCGCGTTCTGCGCGGTAACGCCCGCGATGTCCACTTGGACGGAGATGGTATTGAACGCGTAGAACACCGTGACGGCCAACGTGAGCGTGAGCAGATAGACGAGGTAGTCCTTGCCCGCACGCCGCACGTTTCCGAGCGCTATCTTACAGAGCATCGGAACCCTCCCCGCCCATCATGGCCACAACCTCCATGATGCGGTCGAAGAACTCCTGGCGCGTGGACCCGCCGCGCCGAAGCTCGGTAAAGATGCGCCCGTCGCGAATGAAGAGCACGCGCTGCGTGTAGCTCGCAGCGAAGCTGTCGTGCGTAACCATGAGCACCGTCGCCCGGTACGTGCGGTTCATGGTCTCGAAGCTCTCGAGCAGAAGCCGCGCATTCTTGGAGTCAAGCGCACCCGTGGGCTCGTCGGCCATGATGATGGCCGGGTTGGTAACCAGGGCGCGCGCCGCGGCAACGCGCTGCTGCTGGCCACCCGAAAGCTGATAGGGGTATTTGTCCAGCGTCTCACGGATGCCGAGACGTCCGGCGACCTCGGTCACGCGAGCGAGCGTCTCTTTGGCAGGCACGCGGCTGATAGTGAGCGGCAGGGCAATGTTCTCTCGTGCGGTAAGCGTATCGAGAAGATTGGAGTCCTGGAAGATGAATCCCAGCTGCTCGCGGCGGAACTTGGTGAGCTGCTGGCTCTTAAGCCTCGTGACGTCTTCACCGTTCACGATCACGCTGCCGCTCGTGACCTTATCGATGGTAGAGACGCAATTGAGCAACGTCGACTTGCCGGATCCCGAGGCGCCCATGATGCCCACGAAGTCGCCCTGGTTGACGGTAAAGGAGACATCGCGCAGCGCATGCGTCACGTTGCTGCGGCTACCATAGATCTTTTCAATATGCTGAACGTCGAGCACGGGGGCACCGGCGACTCCGGCGGCGCCCGCCGCATGGCGCGCTTGCTGGGTAAGTACAGGCATCTTCGTTCCTTTCAGTCATTCTTCCATTATGGGGCATTGGTAGCGGACCTTGCTCCCATGCTGGCGACGGCGCGCCGAGTCGTTGCAACACCGTCGCCAGCCAGGGGGGGGAGATGCTCCGCAAGGCTCAACCGAGCTCCTTCGGCCGCCTCCGCGTGAAACGCTGGCACCTGGTGTCTGCGAACCACACGTGAAACGCCAACACCCGGTGAGCGTGAACCGCTGTTAGCGGGAGACGTTCCACAGGAGCACGATCATGCCAATGGAGAGCGCCGCCATGACCACAAGCCATGCCACCATCTCAACCACCGACATGCCCGCCCTGACCACGGGGTTATGCACCTCATGCGCAGGCTCGACATCATAGGGGCTCGCGTAGGCAAGCTTGCGATCAGTTGCGTTTACGTTCGTGGTTTTCATCGGGACCACCTCCTGATGCTATCCTCGCAGGATGGCCTTCGAGGTGCCATCGATTTGCCTTACAGGCGAATTGCAGTTTTGTAAGGTAGGGTGAAGGAAGGCTTAAGGCTGAGGCTGCACCTGGTTTCGAGGCACGCCGACCCCCCCGCCCCGCCGGCTTTCCGCGCTCACAGTCGTCATGGTAAATCGGCGAGGGCCGCCCAAGATGCGTACAATACGGTGAGAACCAAAGTCAAGCTGGGAGTACGTTGCATGAAAACAGTCCGTGTGGCAGCGGGAATCATCCACGAAGACGGCGACAGCAACCGCGTGCTCGCCGTTCGACGCGGCTACGGAGAGATGTCGGGCCTCTGGGAATTCCCCGGCGGCAAGGTGGAGCGCGGAGAAACGGCCGAAGACGCATGCCGGCGCGAGCTTGCCGAGGAGCTCAACATCCGCGCGACCGACCTCCGCGACATCTACACCGTCGAATACGACTACCCGGATTTTCACCTCTCGATGGAATGCTATTCGTGCCGCATCGAAGAGGGCGAACCCCAGAAGAGCGATCGCCAGCTCGAAATACGCTGGATCGAGCGCCGCTCTCTCGCTACCCTCACATGGATGCCCGCAGATGTAGAGCTCGTCAATACGCTCTCGCGGACCTCAAGCGACGAAGACCTTGCGGCCCTCGCCAAGCGCCGCCACGACAGCCGCCATTCCATGCAGGGAAACAAGCGGCAAAACACTAAGCCCGAGCTGCTCGTGCGCCAGCGACTGCGAGCCGCTGGCCTTACCGGCTATCGCCTTCAGTGGAAGAAGGCTCCAGGCAGGCCGGACATCGCGTTTCCCGGACGCAAAATCGCCATCTTCGTGAACGGATGCTTCTGGCACCGATGCCCGCACTGCAACCCTTCGACTCCCAAGCGCAATACCGAGTTCTGGGAGGCAAAGTTTCGCCGCAACGTCGAGCGAGATGCCCGTGCGATCACCGAGCTGAAAGAACTCGGCTGGACGCCCATCACTATTTGGGAATGCGAACTCAAACGCGACAAAATCGACGAAACCATGTCCCGCGTCATCGCGACCATCAACGAGCATGCGCCAAAAACGCGCAGGTAATTCGCCTGTTTCTGCCGTGCATTCGGCCTCCACGCTTATGTAAGCGATTCTTAGGCATGTCATAAGTAACTGTTTTGCGCTTTGCGGACATAATGGGGCTGTGCATCCAAGAGCAGCACACGGATGCACCCGTACCGGTGGATGAACGAGGAGGCCGTGCATGCATTCTTCCAAAGACGCAGCACGCATGGAACTCAGGGCCTCAACCCGACATGCGAACCCCTATTCCTTCCCCCCGACACCAGGATCCGGCCTCCTCGGCTCCACCACCCGCATGAATGCCCCTAAGTCTTCTTTCATGCCAGTCATTCGATCAGATGCTCGGCGTTCTCCCGACCAATGCGAGAATTTGCACCATAGCTGGCAAGCAGCGCTTCAAAACCTAAGCACCGAGCCACTTGGACACGCAGCAACCCTTCGCGCGTAGCGCATGACCCCCGGCGCTCCGGATGGCTGCAAAAGATATTCCCAAAAGCGGAGCGAGCGCATAGCTAGGCCGTGCGCTCGCTCCGCTTTTGGGAATATCTTTTGAGCTAGCACCACAAGACAGCGAGTAGCCGCCCCTTCCCCGATACCGCTTCACAAAAGAAGGCCCCCGCAGGAGCCTTCTTCAAAACCGAATGCGCCAAGGAGGTGGCCACGGCAACAAGCTCCCGCAGCCCAAGCCTCAGCAACCTACGAGCAATCGCAAACCGAGCAGTCGCGGCCTACATCAGCTCGCATACGCGCTGCGAGAACGCCACCGGGTCCTCAGGCAGAATGCCCTCTACGAGCAGCGCCTGGTCGTAGAGCAGGCCGGCATACAGCGCAATCTTCTCAGAATCGCCCGCATCTTGCGCAGTTGCAAGCTTGGTAAACACCGGGTGCTTTGCATTGAGCTCCAGTACACGCTGGGTCTTAGGCAGGCCCTCGGCCTCGCCCTCGGGACCGCGCTTGAGGACCTTCTCCATCTCAAGCGAAAGCGGGCCTTCAGTCGTGATGCACGCGGGAGCTTCGCCCTCTCCCACCAAACGTGACGAGACGGCAACCTTCTCCACCTTGTCGCCAAGCGCCTCCTTCATCGCATCGAAGAGGTCGCTGTGCTCCTTGGTAGCCTCCTCGGCCTCCTTCTTCTCGTCCTCGCTCGCCAGATCGAGGTCGCCCGTCGCCACATTCTTGAGCTCCAGGTGGCGATCCTCGGTCTCGGGTTCCGCGCCGTCGGCCTGAGCCTTCTCGGCCGCCTCGCGCGCAGCGTCGTCCTCATAGATCTTGGGCATGTCGCGCGCCACGTACTCGCGCATAGCCTGGAAGGTAAACTCGTCAACGTCCTGCGTGCACAGCAGCACGTCGTAGCCGCGTGCGAGCACGCCCGTCACCACGGGCATCTTGCTCAGGCGCTCGCGGTCGTCGCCGGCAGCATAATAGACGGCCTTCTGACCATCGGGCATGGCCTCGGCGTACTCGCGAAGCGTGACCATCTTCTGCTCTTTAGCGCTCCAGAAGAGCAGCAGGTCGCCAAGCTCGTCCGCCTTGCCGCCGTACGTGTTGTAAATACCAAACTTGAGGCCACGACCAAAGTTCTCAAAGAACTTCTCATACGCCTCGCGATCGTTGTCTCGCATGTCGCAGAGGTCATCCGTAATCTTCTTCTCGATGCGCCGCGCGATGGCATGAAGCTGGCGGTCATGCTGCAGGGTCTCGCGGCTGATGTTGAGCGAGACGTCTTCAGAATCCACAACGCCACGAACGAAGTTGTAATAGTCCGGCAGCAGGTCGGCGCACTTCTCCATGATCATGACGTTGGAGCTATAAAGCGCCAGGCCCTTCTCGTAATCCTTGCTGTACAGGTCGAACGGCGCGCGGCCGGGAACGAACAGCAACGCGTCGTACTCGAGCGCACCCTCGGCATGGAAGCTGATGGTGCGCGCCGGGTCCTCGAAGTCGTGGAACGTGCTCTTGTAGAACTCGTTGTAATCCTTCTGCTCCACATCCGAGGCACGCTTTTTCCAGATCGGCGTCATGGAGTTGATAGTCTCGAGCTCCTGATAGTCCTCGTACTCGGGCTGGTAATCGTCGCCTGCATCTTCCGGCTTGGGCTTCTGGCGGCTCTTGGTCACCATCATCTGGATCGGATAGCGCACGTAGTTGCTGTAGCGCGTGATAAGGTCCTTGAGAGCCCATTCGCTCAGATAGCGGTCATAGTTCTCGCCGGGTTCGCCGTCCTTGCCGGGTTCATTGTCGCGGAGCGTGAGGATAACATCGGTGCCGTGGCCCGCGCGCTCGCCCGGCTCGATGGTGTAGCCCTCGAGACCATCTGACTCCCATACGTTCGCCGCATCCTCGCCATACGCGCGGCTCACAACCTGGACGCGCTTGGCCACCATGAACGCAGAGTAAAAACCGACACCAAACTGACCGATGATATCGACAGCGTCGCCTTGGCTCTCGGCGTTCTCGGTCTTGAACTCCTGGCTGCCAGAATGGGCGATGGTACCCAGGTTCTTCTCCAACTCATCGGCCGTCATGCCGATACCATTATCCGAAACGGTAATGGTACGCGCATCGCGGTCAAAACTCACACGGATCGAAAGATCGTCCTGGTCGACCTGCATGCTATCGTCTGTAAGGCTCTTGAAATTGAGTTTGTCGACCGCATCCGACGCGTTGGAGATGAGCTCGCGCAGGAAGATCTCCTTGTTGGTGTAAATCGAGTTGATCATGAGATCGAGGAGCTTCTTGCTCTCTGTTTTGAACTTGCGCATGCGCTGCGTTCCCTTCCTCCCTGTGGATGCTTGTTGAGCGCGCGGCACATACTAAGTAGCAGGTCGCACAGCACTCAACAAACCTAACATGTTGAGACTTAGATTTTATATCCCTATTGTGCTCATATATGCACTGCTCACGTTATTTCCTCGTGATAATTCCAACCCGGATGAAATTATCAAATAATCGAGCCAACAGTCATTTCAAAATATGAAACGGGGGTTATGTAGTTAAACCCTCGAGCTATTCGGCGCCGCGACGATCAATTCCCCCGTACTTTCCGGCCGCAAGCACCCCCTGGATATAATATTTAGCCAACTTTTGCCATCTTTTAACTGCTTTGGCCAATTAGATACGGTTGGTGGAATTCGCGACCTCTTGCAAGGTTCTATAGAAGCGTCGAGCTTCCTTGTATTGAGCATATTTCGCCGCTTACCCTGGGAAAAATCAGCTGGTTGCGCGCAACGGCAACTCCACCAAACCAACCGCGCCTAAAACTTTATCTGGAATTACCACCATTCGTATCTATTTGGCCAAACCCGCCATAATCTATAATCCTTCTCACCAGCGAGGCGCTATTTCCACTTGTCAGGACCCCGACCCTCATTCAGCATCCCCTGTCCGGCCGATCCGTCCTGATGGCCCGAAAAGATCCCGCAATGGTAGTTACCAGCGGACCACATGACTTTCTTCACCTCACTTCCTCATGTGTGAAGGGCATGCTCACAAAAACGCACCGTACGACATACCCGTTTAGTGTTTTGTCAGCTTTACCAGGATTTCGACTGGTTCGTATTTACCAGCTCACGTGAAACGGCTGACAGCACGTCTATGCTTAGCCTATGAGGAAGTGCTTTTGCAACATATCGGCCCTTGAGCTATACCGCGCAAGTGGGCGTCTCGCGCCGGACATCCTGCATAAGCCACGAACCGCCAAGCTCAATGATTGCTCGGCGCCTCCGCGCCCCATGCTTGAGGACGACCTGAAACGATACGGTATCAAGACTCATCCTTGCCATGTATTGTGTGAAACCAAAACCGGACACGCCCCTCGCTTTGTTGCTCGGCATACGCACCGGCGTCCTCTTCCAGCACGATCGCTCATCGTTCTCAACAAAGATACGCTGGTAGTCACCCCGGAGCTGCTCTTCCTCGAGCTTGCGGCTTCCCGCGATATCGACGACATCGAGCTATTGCGAATTGGATTTGAGCTCTGCGGTACCTACGTTCTCGATGTATCGGAAGATTCCTGGGACGGCTACACCAGTACAGATGCCCCCATAACGAGCGTGAAAAAGATATCCACCTTTCTTGAACGATGCTCTGGTATGAACGGATCAAAGCGCGCTCGGCGGCTCGCCCGCCTTATCGCCGATGGTTCACACTCCCCCATGGAAACCGTTGCTGCCCTACTGGTAAGCCTTCCGCACTGCATGGGTGGATGGAACCTCGGTAGGGTGAAAATGAACCAGCGAATTATGACCGCCGATGGACCAAAGTGGGTGGACATTTTCTTTTACAAGGAGAGAGTGGGCCTAGAATACAAGGGGCGGCGCGCGCATTCGATAGAACGAACGGCGCGCGACGATCGCCGGCAGAATCGCCTCACCGGCACGGGCATCACGGTGCTCAATATTTGGTACGAGGATCTTGCGCAGGAGCATCTTTGCGAGAAGCTCATGCACAACATCGCGCACTCCCTTGGAAAACGCATAAGGTTACGCAGCGCTACCTACGAGGCTCGACGTCGAGTGCTCTACGCAACGCTCATGCCATCGATACAACGCTATGAGCAGTTGGGCGGTTAGGGGAAGGCCAACTCGGAGAACCTGGCCTAGGGCCCCATAATGGCGCAAAGGCGGTGCAGGCCTTGCTCTACAGCCGCTTTGCCATCCAAAGATGGGGCTGGCCCTCGTCTTCGTAGTCGACCTCGCTGATCTGCTCGTAACCCTCAGCTGCGTAGAGGTCGCGAATGTACTCCTGCGCATGAAGCTTGATGAGGCGGGCGTCGGCCTCGCGCGCGGCGCGCTCGCTCGCGCGCACCAGCTCTCGGGCAAGCCCGCGGCGGCGCATGGCGGGCATCACGGCGACGCGTCCCATGATGTAGGTCTCGCCTTGTTGCACGCCCGCATCAAGCGAGCATGCAGGCGACTGGGGCATGCCGGGATTCAACGTGCGCTCAAGCTCCTCGGGAAACACGCGTGCGCACCCGGCAAGCTCCCTCCCAGCATAAAGAACCACATGAATGCAGGAGGAGTCCTCATCAATGGGCTCGAACTCATTCTCGTAACCCTGCTCTTCCATGAAGACCGCACGACGAACCGCAAACGCGTCATCGTGCACCTGCGGCGAACACGCCCCGCAACTCATTTTGACGGTGGTTTCCACGGCACACCTTTCGCCTGTGATGGATGCCGCCATCATACGACAAGTGAGCAACGCGCGCAGGGCTCGAGGGCAGATCTCGACAGTTCAACGCTCGATGGAGGAACCTGATGGCAGGGCCTGATGGCATGCGGCTCGATTGCGCAGGGCCCGTTTACAGGAACCGTTTGCGGGGTCCGATAGCTAAACGCTCGTTTGCGGAGCCTGGTGGCGAGGACCAATAACCCAACGCCCGATGACGCAAGCCCAATGCCGTACCTATAGCTCAGGCAGTTCCTGCACGGGGAAGGTCACGGTAATGCATGTGCCCATGCCGAGCTCACTTGCCAAATCGATGCTCGCGCCGTGGTAGACCGCAGCATGCTTCACGATGGCAAGGCCCAGGCCCGTTCCGCCGCGCGCCTTCGAACGGCTCTTGTCCACGCGATAGAAGCGCTCGAAGACCTTGTCCTGCTCCTCGGGCGCGATGCCAATGCCCGTATCGATGACTTGGATGTAGGGATGTCCCCCCTCGTCGATTCCGCACGAAAGCGTGACCGAACCGCCCGGTAGGTTGTAGCGGATGGCGTTGCTCGCCAGGTTATACGCAAGCTCGTCGAGCAGGCGGGGCACACCCACCACCATCGCCGGCTTGGTTTCGAGCAGTATCGTCACATCGGCTTTCTTGGCAACCTGCTCCAGGCGCTGCGAGATAGATTCGAGCATACGAGGCACGTCGACCGGCTCGGTAGAGCCGAGCACGTCGGCCGAGTTCTCTGAATCCGTGCGCTCGGCCTCGTCGAGATTCGAGAGCGTGAGAATGTCGTTCACGAGTGACGTGAGGCGACCGGCCTCACGATGGATGCGGCTGCCAAAGTCACGCAAATCGGCCTCGTCGGCCACCATGCCGCCCGCGATGAGCTCGGCATATCCGGAAATCGTCGTGAGCGGCGTCTTGAGCTCATGCGTGATATTTGCCGTGAACTCACGGCGCATGCGATCGTTGTCGGCGAGCACGCGCATCTGGCGCTTGAGCTCTTGACGCTGGCTCTCGATACGATTGAGCATAGGTTCCATCTCGGAATACACATCCTCGCTGTTGCGCTTGGGATGATCCAGATCGACCTCGAGCAGCGGAGCGATGATCGAGCTCGCCGATCGGCGCGCCGCCACGAACGAAACGAGCAGCAACACGACAGCCAGCAGCACAATAGGAAGCGCCATCGAGGCGAGAATCGCCAAGATGCCGTCCTGCTCCTGCGCAAGGCGCACCACGGTGCCGTTATCGAGGCGAACTGCCTCGTAAAGCATGATCTCGCCCAGCGTGGAACTCGAGCGTTCCGACGACCCGCCCCCGGTCTCGATCGCATCGGCAACCTCGGGGCGGTTCGCGTGGTTTTCCATTTCCTCCGCAGGCTCTTCGCTGTCGTACAAGACCGAGCCGTCGGGGTTGATAAGCGTGACGCGCTTGCCGTCGAGAGACAGGCGCTCGAGCACCGTGATATCGTCGACCGTTTCGTTGAGGGAAGCGGCAACGATTCGTGTCTCGTCGCGCAGCTCGCTGCGTGTAACGCGGGCCACGTTGCCCTGGAGGTAACCGGCCCCTGCCAGGGTGAAAGTCGCGACCACCAAGAGCGCGATGCAAAAGATGGTTGCAAACACGCGCCTGAACAGTGATTTTTTACTCCCGATCGGGCTCATGGGCTAACTCCTCTGCGCCGGCCCCACACACCGAGCGCCTACGCCACGTGGTCGGTAAAGCGATACCCCACGCCGCGAACGGTCTCGATGCAGCTCGATCGGTCGCCGAGCTTCTGGCGGAGCGTCTGCACGTGCACATCGACCGTGCGCGAACCACCGTCAAAGTCCCAGCCCCAAACGCTCTGCAGCAGCGCCTCGCGGCTAAACACCACGCCTGGCTTACGCATAAGATACTCGAGCAGGTCGAACTCGCGCAGCGTGAGCTTGACGGGCTTGCCATCGACCGTAACCTCGCGATGGCTTGGGGAAAGCACGATGCCGGAACTCGAAAGAACGTCGCTCGTCTTCTTGGTCATGCCGCCGCGGCGTAGGAGCGCCCGGCAGCGGCTCGTGAGCTCCATGAGGCTAAAGGGCTTGGTGAGGTAATCGTCTGCGCCGCCATCGAGAGCAACGACCTTATCGAGCTCGGTGTCCTTGGCGGTGAGCATCATGATGGGCACCGTGGCGGTCTCTTGGTCTGCGCGCAGGCGGTGGAGAATCTCGAGGCCATCGGTGTCGGGCAGCATGATATCGAGAAGCACCGCATCGGGCACGCGGCGCGCCACGGCGGCCTTGAACTCGCTGTCGCAAGAGAAACCCTCGGCCTCTATGCCCTGCTGATGCAGTGCATAGAGCGTGAGACCCCGGATGTTGTCGTCGTCCTCGACGTAGTAAATCATAGCTGCCGTCACTCCAAACAAGATGCGCGCCCGTTTGCCAGAGCCCATCGCCAGCAGAGACGTCGCGTTCTCGCGGTATGTTCTCGCTCCATCATACACCGGCTTTACATTACGCCGGCTGAAGGTGGTCCTTATGGTTACCAGATGGTACGCGTTGCGGTTTATCCTGCTGAAAGGGCATTGTCAAGGGAATGTAAAGAGCCTTGCGGGGCGTCGCGCGCGGGCCGCCACCCTCGCGGGGGGGGCGCTGCGCGCGGGCCGCCTACCCCCACAGGAGCCGCCCTCAATCCCGCCACGCCGGTCGGTCTTCAGAGGCGTTGCGCGCGGCACGCCCGCCCCCGCTCATACCAAATGAGGGACAACCCCGTTTGCGTAGCCCCTCGTTGGACACAAAGACGGGCCTACGCAGGGAGCACGATCGTGAACACCGTATGCTCCGGCGTGGACTCACACGAGATGGCACCGCCGTGCGCGGTCACGATCTCCTTGGCGATGGCGAGGCCGAGGCCAGCGCCGCCACGATTGGTCGCACGCGCCGCATCAAGGCGATAGAACTTCTCGAAGATCACCTTGAGCTTCGGCTCCGGGATGGGGTCTCCCTGGTTCTCGAATCGGATGATGACCTCTCCGGCATCCTTGGCACGCGCGGGCTCTCCTGCGGCCACCTTTGTTGCAGCCGCGCGCTTCGCCGCCACGGCCCCGCTCGTCGTGCCCGCATGCTTCGCCGCTGCAATCCCGCTCGGTGCGTCCGTGTGCTCTGCGGCCGCGACCACCTTCTCCTCAATCCCGCTCGCCGCAGCCGGGCCTTCGGCAGCGTTCGCATCCACGCCATCTTCCATGCCCGCCCGCTCGGCCGTGATGCGAATCGCCGAGCCCTCGTAGCTATAGGCGATGGCATTTTTCATAACGTTGTTGAACACGCGCGCCATCTTATCGCCGTCGATGAGTGCCGTGAGCCCCAAGGGCACCTCAAGATCAACGGTCTTTCCCTGCTCGGTGAGGGTTGGGTAAAACTCGTCAACCACCTGGCCCAACATGAGGTTGAGGTCCACATACCCTCGCGTAAGCACGATGTCATGGAAATCGAACCGCGTGATATCGAAGAATTCCTCGATAAGCGCATCCAGGCGATGCGCCTTCTCGAGCGCGATGCCCGTGAAGTGCACGCGCTGTTCAGCAGGCAAATCGGGAGCCTCTTCAAGAAGCGAAAGGTACCCGACCACGCTCGCAAGCGGCGTTTTAAGATCGTGGGCCAGATAGGTTACGAGGTCGTCCTTGCGGCGGGCCTCATCGCGCCCCGCGCTCTCTACCGCGCGCTGCCGCTCGCGCACACGGTTGATAGCGCTCTCGCATTCAAGATAGTCACCGTCGAGGCCGCTCCAATCGTCGGGATGGTCGATGAGACGCCCCACGATATGCATCGCGATGGAGCGATCCGCTTCCTCCTGGCCGCGCGCCACGCCATGCTCGTACATTGCACGCCCGATAAAAAACGCCATGCACACCGCGAGCGCAAAGAGGAAGCCGCAAAACATAAACAGGTAATCGATGCTGAAGAAAATGGGCACTGACGTGCTGCCGATAACGAGGTTGCCCAGCAAGATAACCACAAGCCATGCCACACCGCCCAAGACGATGCACTGGCGCACGTTGACAAACCGGTCGAGCAACAGATATCCAACAAAGAACATGACAAGGAAGAGCATGAGCTCATCGAGCCCTACAATGGCGAATAACAGGGCGAAGAGGATAGCGGTTGCAACCACGCGGCTTCCCGCGGCCGCCTGCAAGCGCTCAAATAGAGCGTCGTTATCGGTGGCGGCGGAAACGGAAGGCTGCGCCACCGAAGCCGAAGCGGATGCCCATGCCGGAACATCCCCCGGAGTGGAGCCCCATGCCGAAACGGGGGGCACCGAAGCAGGCTCTTGTTCGGACGAGGAGCTCCGTTCCCCATCCGTACCCATATAAGCGGGGTCGCGCTCCTTATTGTGAAGGCTGGGTGCTGCCGCGGGTGGAACGGTCGCCTTGGGAGAATCGGAAGCAGCGGCCCCTGCGGAGCCCGGCGCTGCTGCACCGGAAACGGCCTCAGGCACATTCGGCAAGCCCGTGAGCGGGTTAATGGGGGGATGAGCAGGCCTTCTTTGGGCAATATCGTTTAGCTTCATTGCGCGCTCCTCGAATTACACCAGCGCGCACGCTTTACATCGAGCATTGCAGGCGCAGCGCTGAGACCTTGCATCGGGTTGTTTGTTCCAGTATAAAAAGCCCGCTTTCGCTGGATACTGAAGACTTAGTTAATTTGGCTCTCCAACTCGATGCGCCTGGGTGCCGCATGCGCCCGCAAGTGGGCGATGCAAATGAGGCCGGTTCGCTTGGACGCTACGACGCACGACACGATTGAGAACGGTGCGCTTGGAAACGCTGGCGAGCGGGGTCGTGCTGCGACGAAAGGCCACAATCGAACACGTGGCCCGGTTGCCTCCCGTCCTCTCTGGTGCTCGCTGAACTGCACTTACATGCCGATTTACGCAATAAGAGGCACGAAATTCGCTCTTACTGCGTAAAACGGCATGGAAGATGAATTGAGCGGGCGCGCCCTCGACGCGCTCCGACGCCGTGCGAGCCTGCCGACCGCCGCTGGGACACGCCCGACACCAAGCGGGCCCGCCGACAGCTGCCAGCGCTTCACTGACATCAAACGGGGCAGCCAGCCACCGCCGGCGCGCAATCAACGCAAAATGAGGGTGTCGACCGGCCGGCGCACAGTCAACGCAAAACGAGGCCGTCAGCCGCCGCAGCTGCCACCTCGAATGTCCTATTCAATCGTGTAGCCCACGCCCCAAATATTCTTAATGAAACGCGGGTTCTGCGCGTCGTCGCCGATCTTCTCGCGCAGATGGCGAATATGGACCATCACGGTATTGTTGGAGCTCGCCATGAACTCTTCGTTCCACACGGCGCGGAACAGGTCCTCAACCGGCACGACGCGGCCACGATTCTCCGCCAGATACAGCAGAATCGAATACTCGATCGGCGTGCATCGCACGGGCTTCTCGTCCACCGTAACAGACCGCGCATCCGGGTTGATCACCAGCCCGTTGATAGAGATGAGCTGCTGCTCCTCCGCCTGGTCGCGGCTTCCATAGCTCGTATATCGGCGAAGCTGCGCCTTCACGCGCGCCACGAGCTCAAGCGGGCGGAACGGCTTAACCACGTAATCGTCTGCGCCGAGCGACAGGCCCTCGATTTTGTCGGTCTGCGAATCGCGCGCGGTAAGCATGATAACCGGATAGGTATAGTCTGTACGAATGGTTCGCAGCAGCTCGAACCCATCGATATCGGGCAGCATGATATCGAGAATCGCGAGGTCGAATTCCTGTGTGAGAATGGCCTGGGCGGCGTCGGCGCCGTTATAGGCAAGCTGTACCTCGTAGCCTTCGTTTCGCAGATAGATGCCCACGAGGTCGGTAATAGTTTTCTCGTCGTCCACGACGAGGATACGCGTTTTCACCAAATGGCTCCTTTCCCCCCTTCCATTATGCCCGCGGGGAGGTCGGGTCCATGATAGCCCTCGAAGCTTAAGTTAAGCTTAACGGCTTTCCGACCATTCTCCCATACCGTTGTCGGAATGATGCGGGACGTAAGGCGGAACGGAGGTGCGTGAGGCGGTGCAGGACAGCCCGCGTGCCGCGCGTACGCGAAACTGCCCATAACAAGGAACGCGCGTGCCGTCCGTCTGCAAAGCGCCTGTGGGACTGCCCCAGCTCCGAGCGCGCGTACCGCCCGATACGGAGCCTTGCCTCAACGAGTCGTACCACGCGCGATGCGCTCGCCGCAGAACCGTATAATGGAGCGCAGCCACCAACTCGATGCGCCCGCCTCGCGCCACAAGGAGGAACCGTGCTCGAATCATTCCAGCTCCCCGCGCGCCATGCCCATAGCGCCCGCGCCCTCATGCCGCGGCTTCTCGCGGTCCTGAGTCTCGCATGCTGCGTGCTGCTTGGCACGCCCGCCCTCGCCGGAGCGGAAACGCGCATGACGGACATCGTCTGCGGGGTCACGGCGGAAGAGCGCGGGCTCGCCGGCGCCGATCTTCCCGATATCGAAGCAGCACAGGCAATCGTCATGGACCCGAACGGAACCGTTTATTTTGAACGCGATGCCGACACGCAGACCAAGATCGCCTCGATCACCAAGGTCATGACCGCCATCGTAGCGCTCGAAAACGCCGACCTTTCCACCACGATAACCGTCGATCACGCAGCGGCCACGGTGGGTGAGTCGACCGCCCACCTGCAAGAAGGCGACACGCTCACCCTTGAGACAGCGCTCAGGGCGCTCCTCATCCCTTCGGGCAACGACGCCGCCATGGCCATCGCCACGACCGTGGGGGCAATCATCGACCCCACGAGCACCGACCCGTACGCAACCTTCATCCAGGCGATGAACGACAAGGCTGCCGAGCTGGGCATGGACGCCACGTTCACCAATCCCCATGGGCTTGACTTCGGAGACTGGGTTGGCGATATGCACGCCTCCGCGCGCGACGTGGTAACGATGTTTAGCTACGCGATGAAAAACGACACGTTCCGCGAGATCGATGGCAGCGGCGACAACACCATCACGGTAACCGGCGCCGACGGCGCCGAGCGCGAGGTCACCTTCAAGGTGCGCAACGACATCCTTGGACAAGAGGGCAACGTGGGCGGGAAGACAGGCACCACCTACGATGCGGGAACCTGCTTTGTGGGAACGTTCCAGCGCGACGGGAAAGAGGTCTTCGTCGTTGTCTTGGGCTGCAGCGACAACGATTCCCGCTTCAGCAACACCCTAACGCTCGCTAACTGGTACTACGAGCACCTCAAGACCGTTCCGCTCTTTGAGAGCAGCAAGCTCACGCCCGACGGCGACCCGCTCATTGCGCGCGTGACCGATACGGATTGGACCGACAAGACCGTCGACGCCACCGTTGCCGACGCCAACGCTACCGTTAGCTACTTCGACCTCGAGGGCGATATTTCGCTCAAGGTCGATACCGTCGATTTTTCTGGCGACGTGCAGCGCGGCGACCATGCAGGGACCCTCGCGATTTGTCAGGGAGAAACGGAGCTCGCCTCCGTTGAGCTCGTTGCCGCAGAGGAGGTCCGGGCCCCCTCGCCGCTTGAATGGCTCCTTGTACAGTTCGACCGCTTCACGCGCTTCTTCACGGGAGATCCGGGCGTAGCAGAAACCGAGGTCATCGCCACGACGCCCAAGGCGTAGCGGAGATTGAGATTATCGCCCGGCCCCAGTGCCCGGCGCCCAAAGCGTAGCAGAAACCGGGGCCGTCGCCCCGCGCTCAAGGCGCAACATGCACGTGGATGCGGGCTACGAAAGCGCGGCTTCGCTGGCAAACAGCCCCTCGACCTTGCTTCCCGCCTCTTCTGGGCACACGAAGCTCGTTCCTAGCGCGGGGGAGCTACCGTACTTGCCATGATAGTCGCTGCCGCCCGTCACGAAGAGGCCAAGACGCTCGGCAAGCTCGAATGCCAGCCCCTCTTCAACGGGCCCGTGGTCCGGATGGAACGCCTCGATGCCCATGAGCCCTGCGCCAACGAGCTCCGGCACGATGGCCCACGACTTCGTCTGCCCCGGATGCGCAAGAACCGGCACGCCCCCTTGCTCGCGGATGGCGCGCACCGCCTCGACCGCCGTCGGATATTCGACGGTGCGATTCGCCGGGCTATCTCCCTTGAACCAGCATTGATAGCAGAACTGGTAATCGGGGTCGGTATGCGGGCGCCGCGTGAGGGCCTCCATGATGTGCTGCTTGTAGATGCCCGTGCTTGCCCTCGCGACATCGTACACCTCGTCGAACGAGAGCCTGTGACCGGAGAACTCAACGTCTTCGCGCTTGAGTACCCATGCCTGCCATAGGCTGGTCGCCGTACGCGCGAACAGCGTGGGCGCGACGAGCCGCTCAACCGGCCCTGAACCGTCTGCGGTCGCTTCCAGCCCAAAGCCCAGAACGTGCACCTTGCGCCCCGTCGCCGGATCGTGCGCCGACACCTCGACGCCCGCAAGCACCGGAAAACTTAGCTCGCGCGACCTCGCACGAATAAAGGAAAGCTGGGAGAGGCAATCGTGATCGGTAATGGCAATACGTGTGAGGCCCGCCGCGCGCGCCCCGGCAATGAGCTCGTCGACCGTACAAGAGCCGTCCGAGAAGACCGAGTGATTGTGCAGGTCCCACGACCCCAGCGCCGTGCGCCCCGCGACAGGGCATGGGGCAGAATAGCGCGGCGAGAGGTGGCGCGCCGCCTCTTGCGCCGCGCGCGCGGCGGTCTGGGCGGCAGTATTCGCCGCATCAACAGCCGCCTGAGCGGCAATGCTCTTGATGGCTCGATCAGTTTCCCTGCGAATGGCCTTGCTGGCCTCGGCATGCTCGCGCGCCTCTTCTCGTATGATGGCGCGCGCGTCCTTCTTCGCCTTCCCGTGCTTCTTTAGCTCGCGCTTCAATGCCTTGCGCCGGGCTTCCTCGCTTACGCGGGCATCGGCATCGAGCGACGCATCCGCCCGCTCCCTCATCTTCCTGCTGGCTTTCGCGCGCTTGCGAGCGCTCTTCTCTGCCTCTTTCGCCGCGGATTTTGCACCCTTTGTTTTCGCCATGGAAAGCCCCCGCTTCTCAGCATCGTTTCGTGCAGTTGTTATACCCGCTCTGGAAGCATCGATTTAGTAGAACAGTCGGCGTGCGTTCTCCCATGCGGCGCGCGCGACCAGGCCAGGGTCCTCGCCCGCACGCTCAGCACGGTCGTGGGCGAGCGCATTGACCGTGAATCCGATCATCGCGGGCTCGCACTCCACCCCTCGAATGGGTTCGGGGGCCATATAAGGACAATCGGTTTCGAACAAGATACGATCGAGCGGACAGGCGGCGAAGGCCTCGCGAATGCCCTCGTTGCGCTTGAACGTCGCAGCCCCGCCGAACGCTATATAGCAGCCGAGACCAAAAAAGCGCTCCGCAGTGGGCAGATCTTCAGTAAAGCAGTGGAGTACGCAGCCAGCCTGCGGCACGCCGTGCTCTTGCAGCACGCGGTAGGCATCTGCGTGCGCCTCGCGAGCTTCGTCGCCCGCATCGTTTCTCAGATGCAGTTCGACGGGAACCCCGTTCTCGCTGGCAAGCGCGAGCTGCGATTCCATGCAAGCAATCTGAACGTCATGCGGAGCCGCTTCGATGTTGTCATCCGCGTCGAAGTGGTAGTCGAGACCAATCTCGCCTATCCCCGCGCACAGCGGATCTAAAAGCGCCTCGCGGAGCTGGCGGAGCACCTGGGATTCCCGGCTCATGAAATCGAGCGCTCCATAAGGATGCACGCCCGCAAGGAATCGGACGTTATCGAAAAGGTCGAGGGACGCGCCCTCGCGTTCCGCCTGCTCGCGCGCCGCGGCGAGCTGTTCGGCAAGCCATGCGCGAAATGCAGGAAAGGAGTCGAAGTCGTCTGCGATGGGGTCCCAGAGCGTAACGAGCGAACGCACTCCCGCGCGAGCGGCGCGTGCAAGCGCCTCGGCGGGCGTTTTGTTCCAGAAACAGGTGAGGTGCGCATGGGTATCGGCAAGCGGGGCCGCGGGTGCGGGAAGCTCAAAGGAACGTTGCTTTTTCTTGACCGTTTTGGCGAACGAAAGCGGCGCGGAAGTCATCGGTTTCCCCTGCCCCGCGCTCCCGGCTCGGGCAGCCCGCTCAGGCGAGCAAGCTCCTGGGTAAGCGCAACGAATCGCTCGGTTGAGAGCGTCTCGGCACGAGCGGTCGGCGCGATACCCGTGGCCTCGAATGCGGCGTCGAGCGCATCTTTGTCAAACCCGTTCGCCCCCATGGAATTCCTGATGGTCTTGCGTCGCTGCGCGAACGCCGCATCGACCACTCGGCACACCTTGGAAACGAAGTCCGCTGCACCTGAGCCATGTTGTGCCTGCACGGAGCCAACGCCGGCGCTCGCAACAAGGCCCTCCGCTTCGCACCCAAGGCGATCGAGCCGCACCACGGCGGAATCGACGTGCGGAGCTGGCATGAAGCAGCGCGGGGGCACCTCAAACCGGCCAGTTACCTGTGCGAAGAGCGAAAGCTTGACGGTGTAGGCCCCGTAGTCTTTGCTGCCGGGCTGTGCGGAGATGCGGTCGGCGACCTCCTTTTGCACCATCACGACGGCGCGCTCGAGGTTGGGCATCTTCTCAAAGAAGTCCAAGATGATGGTCGCTGCCACGTTGTAGGGTAGATTCGCCACGAAATGCGTCGGAGGGGCGCCCGCTCCCTCCACGATGCGCTCTGGCGACACGCGAAGAGCGTCGCCCATGAGGTAGCGGAAGTTGGGATAGTCCGCCGCGTGCGCATCGAGCACCGGCTCGAGCGCGCTGTCCATCTCGATGGATACGACACGCGCCGCTTCTTGCACGAGCGCCAGCGTAAGCGTTCCGATGCCCGGCCCCACCTCGAGCACGCGCTCCGTGCCGGTAAGCTCCGCCAACTCGCAGATACGCTCGATCACATGGTTGTCGATGAGGAAATTCTGCCCGAAGCGATGCTTGGTGGCAAGGCCGAACTCATCAAGCAGCTCGCGCGTAGCAACACGATTGGCAAGCGGAGATATGGTCATGGGAGCTCCTTTCATCGCGGCGCGTCGCGCAAACGCATCAGCCTCAGCCGATTCTGGCTAAAAATGTCGATTTATGGCGCTGGGAATGGCAGCGTAGCCCACACTATGCAGTCCGATCGCCCCTTGAACCAGCCAAAAGCCGCAAAAGCATCAATAAAGCTCAGGAGATTGGCTCCAAACCGCGGCATCCATCGCTATCCCCGCGACACCGAGCGCCATAAATCGACATTTTTAGCCAAGATCGGCTTTTCCAATCTAAAAACACCGATACCATGTAAGCGCCCTCCTGCAACTCGGCGCAGAAGGGCGCAGCAAACCAGAACCAAAAAACGCAATGCTGCCGACCGGAGCAAAGCGGCAGGCGTTCCGCCGCGGCTAGTCGACCAAGCGCGGGAAGAGAGGCTCGCCCTTCTCGACGGGCTGGCCACCCGCCAGGCCGCCCCACTCGCAGGCATCGCGCAGGTCGCGCGACGGCTCCGGATCGAGCGCCAGGCGGCGGCGAACCTCGGCCGAGATCTTCGGCATAAACGGATCGTAGAGCTCGCTTGCGATGCGGATGACCTCGAGCAGATTCCAGATCACGCTCGCCAGCTCACCGGCCTTCTCGGGGTCTTTGGCAAGCGCCCACGGCGCCGTGTCCTCGATGTAGTGGTTAGCGGCCGAGACAATCGCAAGCACCTCGGATGCGGCGGTGCCGTAGTCCATAGCCTCCATCGCCTGCGCATAACGGTCGAACACGCCCTCGCAGGCATCGCGCACGGGCGATGCGCCGCCCAGGTCCACCGGGCGCGCCGGCGAGCACCCGTCGAAGTACTTCATGCTCATGTTGAGCGTACGGCTTACGAGGTTTCCCCAGCTATTGGCCAAATCGGCGTTGTAAACCTGACGCATGCGGCCCCAGCTGATCGGTGCATCCGTGCCGTGCGCGACGTCGCTCATGAAGTAATAGCGGTACGCCTCCACGCCCAGAAGATCGATGACCTCCTCCGGCGCGATAGCGTTGCCGCGGCTCTTCGACATCTTCTCGGCCTTGCCCGTCTCCTCGTTGCGCACGGTCAAGAAGCCGTGAACGAACACGCGCTCGGGCAACGGCAGGCCCGCCGCCATGAGAAGCGCCGGCCAAATGACGCAATGGAAGCGGATGATGTCCTTGCCAACCACATGGACCTGCGCGGGCCAGCGGAACGCGAGGCTGTCGGCAGCCTCATCGCCCTCGGCACCATACCCAACGGCAGAAAGGTAGTTGATGAGCGCGTCGACCCACACATAGGCAACGTGCTTGTCGTCAAAGGGGAACGGCACGCCCCAATCGAACGTGGAGCGGCTGATGGAAAGGTCCTTGAGGCCGCCCTTTACGAACGAGATGACCTCGTTCTTGCGCGTTTCCGGCTGAATGAAATCGGGATGGGCCTCGTAGAAGTCGAGGAGAGGCTGCTGGAACTCGGAAAGCTTGAAGAACCAGCTCTCCTCCTCGATGCGCTCGAGCGGGCGATCGCAATCCGGGCAGAGCGGGTGCGCCGGATCGGCCGGGGACTCCCCAGCCGCTACGCGGTCTTCCTCATGGTGGCGCACCTGCGTCTCGGTGAAGTAGGTTTCCTCCGGACGGCAGTACCAGCCATCATACGAGCCCTTGTAGATATAACCCCGGTCCAGCAATGCCTGCAGGAACTTCTGCACGCTCGCAATATGGCGAGGCTGCGTGGTGCGAATGAAGTCGTCGTTAGAAATCTCGAGCGTCTCCCACAGATCGCGGAAGGCGGGCTCCATGGAGTCGCACCATGCCTGCGGAGAATCGAACCCGTTCTTCTCGGCCGCCTCGGCGACCTTCTCGCCATGTTCATCCATGCCGGTAAGGAATTTGACGTCCTTACCGCATGCGCGCTGGAAACGAGCCTGCACGTCAGCAAGGACGGTGCAGTACGCCGTACCCAGGTGCGGCTTGGCGTTGACGTAGTAAATGGGTGTCGTGATGTAATACGAAGGCTTCGAATGCTCCATAACGGTGCGGTCCTCTCCCTCATGACGGGCTGACGTGCAGGGGATAATGATACCGCAGGCGAACGTTGGGCGCAGAATGATAAAACGAACCCGGTTTGTTTTATCATTCTGCCTCGATCTGAGAGAGTGATAAAACGAACCGGGTTCGTTTTATCACATCGCGCCTTCTGATGCGAGGATGAGGGCGTAGACCTCCCGCTTGCGGCGAGAGTACTTCTGGGCGAGGCGCTTGGCCAGGGCATTGGCCGGCTCCCCCGAAGCGAGCCCCTCGGCGATATCGGCGCGCAAAGCCTCCTCGGGATCTGGCGCAGCACCATCCATGGAAAGCGCGCTCATGCCCGCCGCTGTGCGGGCGGCCATCTCGGCCTGCTCCTCCGCACTCGGCGGAGCCACCACGACCACGCACTCCCCGCGCATCGGCTCGCCCGCCTCGATACGAGCCGCAACCTGAGAAGCGAGCTCTGGCGCGGGAGCACGAAGCACTTCCTCATGCAGCTTTGTCAGCTCGCGGCAAAGCGCCGCAACGCGCGTCGGGAACACGCTGGCCACGGATTCAAGCGTTGCCGCGACGCGATGGGGAGACTCATAGAACAAAAGCGCTCCCGGCACCGTCATGAGCTGCTGCAGGCGTCGCACGCGCTCCCCCGCCTTACGCGGCAGGAAGCCCTCGAAAAAGAAGTGGTCGCAAGGTATGCCCGAGGCGACGAGCGCTGTCACGCAGGCCACCGGACCGGGAACGACCTCCACCGGCACGCCCGCCTCTCGCGCCGCGTCCACGAGCACCTGTCCGGGGTCCGACACCCCTGGCATGCCCGCATCGGATGCAAAGGCGAGCGTCTCGCCCGCCAGCATGCGATCAACCAAAGACAGAGCGCGCCCAGCAATCACGTTCTCGTCACAGCGAATGAGCGGCCGCGATACGCCCGCCGCCGAGAGCAGCTTCCCCGTCACGCGCGTGTCTTCGCAGCACACGGCGTCGGCCGCGCGGAACGCCTCGACCGCGCGGGGCGAGAGGTCGCCCAAATTGCCGATCGGCGTTCCCACAATGAAGAGTTTTCCCTGGTTAGCCATAGCGTCTATGAGGTTTCGTTAGTCGAGCATCGCGCGCTCGAGCGTACCGAGCGCAGCGCGGGCGTCCCATGCCGCTATGCGCTTCTCGGTCTTCCAAGTCTGGAAGAACCAGCCATAGGCATCCGCAAACGACGCCATCTGGTTCGAGATGAACACGCGCTCATATGCCGCGCGGCCCTCGGGCGTGACCGACACGTTCGAGAACACGGCAGCTCCGGACCACTCGCCGACGATGACCGGGAAACCCGCCGCACGCGCCTCTTTGATCAGTCGCCTGTTGCGCGCGATCGCAGACGAGAGGCCCTTGGGCGTTGTGATGTCGATCGCCATCTCGTCGCGGTAATGGTACAGGTGAACGTCCATGCACACGTTCTTATACTGGTCGCCCCGCATGAAATGCTTCCATGCAGACGGATAGCCAGAGGCCGAGAAAACTACCATTTTCTCTTCGGGCATGTGCATGCGCACGATGCCATAGGCGTCGCGGTAAAAGTTTCGCAAGTAGTGGCTCGGTATGCCATCGGTCGTGGTGAAGAGGTTCTTGCGCACGCTCATGATGGGCGAGTCGAGCAGCTCGATGCCCATGATCTCCGCGCGCATACCATATCGCGTAGCAAGGCGGTCGAGCACACCGAGAGCGATGTGCCGCCCGTTGGCCGAGGAATGCCAATCGACTGTGGATTCCGGCGTGCTCCGAGAATTATTCGAATCTCCTTGACCACCCGGAACCGTTGCCAAGTCGAGCAGCACCTGCATGCCGAACTTTTTCGCCCATTCGAAGGCGCGGTCGATGTAATCGACGAGCGGGATATAGACCTCGCCATCGCCCTGAGAGCCAAAGGCGTACCACGGCACCGGCAGGCGCACTGCATTGAGGCCAATAGCCGACATGCGGCGGAAATCATCCTCGGTGATGAACGTCTCATAATGCTGGCGCATGCGCTCGTTGTAGGCAACCGAGCCGAGCGCGACCTGCAGCTCAACTTCGTTCGAAGCGCCCGTGGCGGCGAACAGCGAGGGGGTGACCCACGGCTCGGGTATGAACCATCCCGAAAGGTTGACTCCACGGATTCGCTCCATCGCTTCCCTCTCCTCATCAACGGCGCGCCCGACCTATTCAATCAAAAAACCATCTTGCTGGTCGCGTTTTACTCGCCCAACGCACCTAGGTGAACTATGAGTATAGCGCCATGGAACGAACTTTGTTCGATATCGCATATTTTGACTTGACGCTTACCGTCGATTTGGTATAGTTATCGAGCTGTCCTGCTTACAGCACCCGGTCAGATAGCTCAGTTGGTAGAGCAGAGGACTGAAAATCCTCGTGTCGGGGGTTCGAATCCCTCTCTGACCACCTTCGAAGTTTGCGGCCCCGGAAACGGGGCCGTTCTTGTTTTTTTCGCCCAATCCGCGACCCGGCATGCCGCGGGGAGGCTTTCCAGGCTTATAGGACAAAAAGTGTGTCCGATATTGCACCGTATCCGCAGGTAGATACGTCTAAATCAGGCCCGGAAATTGGTTCCTGCCAACTGCCCGCCTGGACAAAATGTGTGTCCGGTTTGCCGCGCAACCCCAGCTAGACCATGCTGAAACGACCTGAGAAGTTGGTCGATGAGGCGGGTTCCCGATGAAGGCTCACGCATGCCCCCTGTGCGGGGCGAGGATGAAGAGGAACGGCAGGACGAGCGCGGGCAGGACGCGGTGGAGGTGCACTTCCTGCGGCGCGAGCACGGTGCGCAGGATAGACAGCTCGGCCAAGCTGCTCGAGTCCTTCCTCGGCTGGCTGCTCACCAGGGAGCGGCAGGCCGACATGCCGGGCGGCGGGCGGACCTTCAGGCGGAAGACGGCCCGCTTCTGGGAGATATGGCCCATGCCGCCGAAGGTCGAGGCCCCGAGGAGGGTCGTCTACGTCGACGGCATACACCTCGGCCGCAAGGCGGTCGTGCTGATAGCGTCCGACGGCGAGCGCGTGCTCGGCTGGCACCTGTGCCGCTCCGAGAACTCCCGCGCGTGGGCTGCGCTGATGTCGCGCATCGCCGAGCCCGAGGTCGCCGTCTCCGACGGCGGGGACGGCCTCGCGAAGGCGCTCAAGAAGGCATGGCCCGGCGCGCGCCACCAGCGCTGCGTCTTCCACGCCTTCTCGCAGGTGAGGCGCTACACCACGACGAGGCCCAGGACGCAGGCCGGCGCCGAGCTCTACGGCCTCGCGAAGGCGCTCCTCGCGGTCACGACGCTCAAGGAGGCCGACGGGTGGGTCGGGGCCCTCCTCGCGTGGTCCGAGCGCTGGGACGCGTTCCTGTCGGAGGCCTCCGTCGGCGAGGACGGCCGCCCCAGGCTCGTCCACGAGCGCCTCGTGAAGGCGCGCCGCTCCCTCGTGCGCCTCGTCAACGCGGGGACGCTCTTCACCTACCTGGACCCCGGGCTCGCGGCGGACGGGCCGCTCCCCGCGACCAGCAACAGCATAGAGGGAGGCGTCAACGCCCAGCTCAGGGCCATGCTCAGGGACCACAGGGGGCTCTCCATCGAGCGCAGGGCCAAGGCGATATTCTGGTGGTGCTACATGCACTCGCCCGACCCGCTGCCCGCCGCAGAGATCCTGCGCGTCATGCCCACCGACAGCTCCATCGCCGAGATCTACGGCCGCATGGACGAGAGGGAGAGGCTGGAGGGCACCATCCCCAGGTGGGGCGACGCGATCGTGTGGTCGGAGCTGCATTCCTCGGAGCCCTACCGGATGGACTGGGACTAGCCGGACACACTTTTTGTCCTATAACCCGCTTTCCACTCAACGGCTTCCCGCATCGTCTTTCCGGGTACCGTCATTAACCAGCAAAAATCGTTGTTGTCGCCGGGCGCCGCTATCAACCCGTAGAGAACCGCTCGATTGCATACCAAGCCCCTCGGCACGACCGAATGCGCCACGGCGGAACGCTATCGAACCGAGCCAGCACTTCGCCTTCAGGGCCTGCGAAAACGATATCAATCGCCCGCCGCATAAACCATGTATGCACCGA
The DNA here is from genome assembly GCF_009676995.1 of Enorma shizhengliae. Lineage (NCBI taxonomy): Bacteria > Bacillati > Actinomycetota > Coriobacteriia > Coriobacteriales > Coriobacteriaceae > Enorma > Enorma shizhengliae. Next base: position 294,444 of record NZ_VTFZ01000001.1, on the reverse strand, counting down.
CGCGCAGCTCGGAAACACCATGACGATCGAAGCATCATCCAGCCCATCCATCTTTGATGGAACGCACGCCGCCAAACCAAGCAACCGGCGTAGCGGGCTTGCCGCGATGACGACCATGCGATCGTCCCAGCCCAGGCGCCGCACAACGCGACGGATTGCTTGCTCATCGAGACGATTGGCCCTCGCAAGCCTCTTTATGTGCGAGCGACCCTCTCTCTTCATCACATCACCACCCCCGGTCTCCAGGGATCGACCGTCACATCGCGATGATGCGCCAACGCGACCGGCGCACCGAGGTCGACACCCGCAATGGAAAGAGAACTCGGCCAAGGCCTCATGCGCATCGAACATCGATAGGTTCGCAAGCCCCCAATCAGGGTGAGGAGGTCATCCCCTGAACTAGCTCCCCCTTCGGTGCACGTCACCTCAATCTCCACGTCGTAGCCGGCCATGGCACCCTCTATCTGGGATTCGATCACACCCACGCTGTCATCCGTCGAGCCGTCGCTTTCACCCGAGGGCGAAACGGCATGCGCGGCCACGATATCGGGGGCGATTCGATCGAACCGAGCTGTCGCAGCTACAAACAACATGATGTTGTATACGATGAGCGCAAGAACGAGGAGTACGGGGACGACGACTGCCATCTCAACAGTCGCCTGCGCGCGCTCTTCCCCTACCAAGCTGCAACGATGATTGGCTCGGCCCGTGAACGCCAGCCGTATGCCACCCTTACGCCGCAGCAAAGAGTGCGCAGCGCACTTCCCGCGCATTATCGCAAGCAAACGCGGATGTGATCGCGAACGCATCATGGTTTGCCCTCCGCCGACCCGACCACATCCGAAAGGCGTATGGTGAGGGGAATTGACCCTCCGCCCGGCAGGGGAATCTCCGCGATCGTGAAAGACGCGGACAAAACCTCTTCGCCGACTTCGTACTGAAGCGCCTGCAACAGCGCCGAGGGGTCGGTCGTTCCCAAGGGAATGGAGCGCAAAAGCTCCTGAGCGTTAGCTAGGGCAGGAACATCTGCATGGGAGAGAACATTACCGCTATCGGTAAGAACCGGCTTAAGCGAACTCAGGTCTACCGGCTCGAAGCCAAGGCCGCGCACCGCGCTGTCAATCCGGTCACTCAGCCATGACGCTATGGGGCCCATCCCAACAGCGGATAGCCCGCCGATAAGATCATCCATGAGCGCCGATAGCCCGGCACTCACATCCCCGTACGAAACGAGCAGCGAGCCCCATAACCCCATAACGTCATCAATCAATCCAACCGCACCGCCTCCGCCGGTTCTATGCTCAAGAGAGCTGAAGAACGACGACAAGACGTTATTCGTATTGGTCGCGGCATCGGGCGCGAGCACGGCAGCGGACAGCGCACCCCGTCGCGACAGGCTCGGGCTTTCGGCGAACGTTGAGTCAAGGCCGTCCGGGGAAGACAGCTCGCTCGACACCACAAGGGAAACCACGCCATATCTTCCGGGAGGAGCGATGCGCGGCCGCTTGGTCGAAAGAACCGAAAGCGCCTCATCGAAGGCGTCGCCGGCCGTTTCCGCCGCACCTTGCGCCGCCCGCTCAAGCTCGAGCTCCCGATTTCGGCATGATACGTATGCATCGAGAGCCTCGGTAAAGGCGCGCAAATGGTATTCGTAGCCATTGTCAATCGAAGTCGATGCAGCAGGGACCCTTCCAACATCGCCGATCCCGAAATGGCACACAGGGCATTCGCGAACCGCTCCCGTCTCGACATCGGCGAGAGATCGCAACGGTCCGGCGGCACCCTCAGCTCCGGGGCAAGCCTCCCCATAATGAAGGACAAGCCCGCTTCCTTCGCGAGTCGTTGGCCACACGCTCTCGGTATAGAGCGTTGTCTTGCGGACCTCATCGGTATTGCGCGGCAAGAGCTCCGCCGTCGATGTCACCCTGCCGCCAGACTCAACGACATGGGCGCTTCGAAAATGATCGACCGCATATCGATAGAACGCCTTACGGGCAGCAGAATCGGCAGCCGCCTCGACGCTTGCGTTCTCCGGTTCGTCGTGCTCGAGACGCCAGGCGTAATATGACCGCGTTCGATTGAGCGCGACCTCGGGCTCCCAGGTGATGCTCGAGGCGTAGTCGGGATTTTCCGCGCCGGAAAGCGCCGAGAGTTTCCCGGCACGCTCTTGCATGTTCCGCCCATCGCTGCCGCAATCAGCAAGCCAGGCCTCCTCTTTTGCCTTCGCCGTTTCCTCTGCGGCTGCGGCGAGCTCTTGGGCGGCCTCGTCGAGCTCTCCTGCAGCGCTCTCGATGCCTTCCGTGGAAACCTGCTCCCCCTCAAGCGCGGGGAAATCGGAGCCAGACGAAAGCGGCACGGCAAGCGCGGTCCCCGTGAACACCACCTCATCGCTTCCCTGAGCCGCGCACGCGCGTGTGCCGTTTGCAGCAATGACGAGCGGCAACGACGACTCGAGCGCCTTTAGCCCCTTCGACGCCGAGGTTGCCAACTTGTTGCGGGCCTCGAGCATGCGCAATCCCGCATTAATCGTCTGAGGCGCGACCGCGTTCACGCCTGGGATCAAGAGCCCAACCAGCCCGGCACCCGTTACGCAGAGCCCCGCAAGCCCCATGCTCAGCACCGAGGCGTCCAGCACCGTAGCCGCCGTGTGATACGACGACACGACGTTCGCCCCGGCAAGCGCGGTCACATCGGCCGCCACCTGGGTATCTCCGGCTCGCGACATGCTCCAAATCCCGCTCGCGATGGCAAACAGCAAAGAGAGAATCACAAGAATCGACACCGCAGAGGTGAGCGTCGTATACGCGCCGTCTTCAAGAAACAGATCAATCCCAGCGCTGCGTCCACGTTCCATAATCGCCCTCCAGCCAACTCGGCCTGCCGTCATAGCTCGCCTGGACCGACATCTCCACATCTCCCTGGCCGTTCACCGCACCGAATTCATGCGCGAAGGCTCCGATTACCGGCAGCGGCGTTACCGCACCCGTAATGCAAACCATCACCTCGCCGTCCCCGCTCGATGCCGCCTGCATCTCGATATCCCATGCGAGCGGACCTCCTGCATGGAATATCGAGATATCGGGTACAGCTGCCAGACGCCTCAGAGCGAATGCCCGAATGCTCTCGTCCGTTTCCCCTTCAGCCGTAACCATCAGTCGCGCTGTTTCCGCCGCCGCAGACTCCATCACGGCGCGCGTGTACAGCACGCAAACGGGCTGCACGGCGAGAAGCAGCAGGGTGAGGAAGACCGGCAGGAGCACTGCGGCTTCCACCGTTGCCTGGGCGCGCTCTTCATGCGCTGCGCTCAAGGCGGCTGACTCCCCGGGCCGCCGCAACCCCTGCCTAATACAGCGAGATATCCAGCAACCCCAACCCATCCAGCGCATGCGACGCTGCCTCTTCGACTGCGCGCGCGAGCGCTCCGTCCGCGCCCGCATGCCAAAGTAACGCCAAGCCCGAGACCATCGCCATGAAAGCGATGACGGTGAGAGCATATTCAAGCGTTGCTTGGGCACATGATTCCTCGGCAATCTCGCGCAGGACGATTGCGCGGTGCTTTCTATCGTCCATATCTCCCTCCCCAAGATGCCCCCCTCACCAGACCGAACCCAGCAAGCGCCCGCACCGGCGACACGCTTGGAATGGCCCTCCTCCTGCCCGAACCTAATCCTCTGCATCGTCTGTAGCGAACATCCGAACCGCACGCACCGTCGAAGCCGAATCTTCTTCCAAGGCGGCTACCGTAACCACATCAATGCAGCCAGAACGAGCCTGAACGATGGCGCCCCAAGCATTTCCCTTTAGGTCGAGGTAGCCACTGGAATACAGGCGGGCGCCTTCGACGCCCTGATACACCTGGAGCACAGAGCGGGCTGCAGGAACAAGTCCCTCGTCCATGCGAAGCGCAACCGCCACCTGGCCTTCTCCCGCCTCGCGATCCGCCGAAAGCCGATCCAACTCGGCGAGAAGCGAAGCAGCTGTCGAAGCATGGGAGTCGCCGGCACCCGCTTCCTCTTCCCTCGCACCCGAGCGCCCCAACAAAGAATCCTGGCCATATGAAGCGTCACCTCCTCCTGCGCCATCGGCTCGAGCGGATGTATCGATAGAGTCTTCACCGCTAGAAGCGCGTTCCCCTTGGACGCCCTCTTCAACAGCAGGCGACACCTCCCCGTGCGCCGCCGTATCCTCTAACCGCCCATGCGCAATCGCCCCAAACCCCAACAGGGAGGCAGCAATCACCGCAAGGCAGAGCAAGGGGGCGGCGCACCAAGCAAGCCGCGTTCTGAGAGAACCGCCGGTGCGCAGCTCGTCCCCAGCCGATGCCCGCGATCTTCCCTGCGAGCGCACGAAGTCTTTGCCACGCTCACGCATTCGACGCGCTACAAACTGTTAATGCCGTCTGATATGGCATTCCAGAGCTCGCTGACCCTATCCCGGAATGCGATGATCGCAATTATTGCGATTACAACTAACACGCCAACCAAAATGGCGTACTCCGTCGTTCCCTGCGCCTTTTCTTCTGCAGCCAGTCTGCTTACTTCGCCCAGCCGTCTGTTTATGGCATGCATCACGCGCACGCGAATGATGTCCCTTTTCATGGAAAACCACGACCCTCCGCTTTCAATGGCCCTTCGGCAACCCTGCTGAATCCTCGACCAGCCCTTCATGAACACCCTCCTTACAACATGCCGCTCGCAGCGAGCAGCGGACCCACGATTGACAGCAAAAGCGCTGGCAGAATCAGCGTTCCGGTGGGTATGAGCAACTTGACCGGAATACGTTCGATTTCTCGCTCGACATCGGCCCGATGCGCCAACCTGATTTCCCTACTTTGCCCGGCAAGCGTTTCGCTCAGCGGGGCACCCAGCCCGAGCGCCTGTGAGACCGTTGCGGCGAACGACTCCAAGGCCCTTTCACCCAGCACGCGGGCGACCCTCAAAAGCTCCTCCTCGCGTGTTCCGAGACCCATCTGCCACGACATGTGTGCTTCACTCAAAAGATCCGCGAGGCGCCCGGTCCGATTGGCGCAGTACAATTCGAGCGCAGCATCAAACGAAAGCCCTGCAGACAGCCCGAGCCGTACAACATCGATCATCTCGGAGATTTCTCCAAGGGACGCTCGGCCATAAGCAGCATCGGGTGCAAGCGGAACAAGCTCTACGAGCCGGATCCCCACGGCGCGTGCCCTTCCCGCAATCGCCTTGCCAATCGCAACCATCCTAGCCAGAGCCTCCTGCCGTTCACCCGGCTCGACCCCCTGGAAAAGCCACAGGAACGTTGCCCATGCACCGCCGACCGCGCAAGGCCCCAACCACGACGCGGACATCACACATCCACCTCCATCATGCGCCGGATGATCCACCACGCAAGCAGGTTTAAGGCAAGAGCAACGGCCACGCTGCCAGCCCCAACGGGCGTTGCAAGACCCGCCCTGAAATCGCCTGAGAGCAGCGTGAGCAGACCGACCATCGCCACCGGCATGAGGGCCACCAAGCGCGCCGACATACGTGCTTGAGACGTTTTCACATCGAGCCGGCGCGCGAGCTCCATGCGTTCGCCCACCATCTCCGCGGCATCTGCGAGTAGGTCGCGCAGCGGTGCGCCCGTGCGCTGGGATATCTTCAAAGCGAGCGATACGAATCCCAACCCGGGGGCAGGCAGGCGTTCGAGCAAATCGTCAAGTGCCGACGCTGCAGGAACCCCGCAATCTATCGCGTGCGATACCCTCGTGAACTCCGATTTCACCGGCTCTTGAGCATGACTTCCCACGAAGCGCATGCCTTGGGCAAGCGAGTGCCCCGAACCGAGCGCGATGGCAAGCGCGGCGAACGCCTCCGGCATCTCCGCCTCTATGCGCCGCTCTTCCGACCGCATCCTTCGAGATGACCGTAAGCCCAGAACGCCCCAAAACGCCACAAGGCCTGCAGCGAACCCCCACAAAGAGAACGAGACGGTAGCCCCCGCAAGGCCGCAGGCAGCATCGGCGCACAACAGCATGCCAAGCTTGGTAACGTAGTCCCCGCCATCGAAAGGAATCTCCATCACGCAACGCCGTACCACGGAGTTCCCCGAGATCTGTTGCGGAACCATCTCGCCCAGCCTTCTGGAGAAAGCGAGCAGCCCCTCTTTCATCCCTGCTACCGAGACTTGTCGTGCGCCCGCAGAGGTAGGCACGGAGCGCCCTGGCACGCCCCCTACCGAAAAGCAGCCAAACAGGCAGGCCGTGCACACGGCCACAAGCGCCCCGATCACGAAGGGCATAAATCGCGCCATGCCGATACCTCCTCTTCTGTAAGAACATGAGCCTCGAGCGCTTGGGCGATAAACGGCGGTTCCCGCACAAGCTCCCACGCTCCGGCCGCCCGGTCGAAGGTCACATACTGCTCAAGCTCAACGCCTCCCCCCGCCCCTCTCGCCACCCCTGAATACGACGACACGAATCTCCTGCCATCGGCCCGGCGTTCAGACATGACGATTCCATCGAGCGCCATCGCGATCTGCTCTTCGATAAGCTCGGAGGGAAGATTGATGCCGTAACGCGCGAGCAGCGTGAGGCGCACGACGGCTTCCTCCTCGGTTCCCGCGTGCAAGGTCGTGAGCGATCCGTCATGCCCGGTGTTCATGGCCTGCAGCATATCGATGCATTCCGCCCCTCGCACCTCTCCTACCACGATGCGGTCGGGCCTCATGCGCAGGGCGTTTGTTACCAAGTCTCGTATCGTCACCTCACCCTCCCCCTCTATCGATGCCGCACGGGCCTCGAGCCTCACCACATGCGGGTGCCGCGAGAACTTGAGTTCCGCGGAATCCTCAATCGTCACGATGCGCTCGCCCACGGGAATCTCGCACGACAGAGCATTGAGAAGCGTGGTCTTGCCCGACCCCGTGCCGCCGGCAACCGCAAGGTCCTGGCGGAGCGACACCGCGCACGAGAGAAGCTGCGCATACCATTCGGGCAGAGAGCCCAGGTCAACGAGCTCTTTGAGCGAACTGATGCGATCGGAAAACTTACGGATGGTGAGGATGGGCCCATCGATCGCGATGGGTGGAATCACCGCGTTAACACGGTAGCCCTGGCTCAGGCGCGCATTGACGATGGGACTCCGTTCGTCGATACGCCTACCCAAGGGAGAGATAATGCGATCGATGAGGATACGAATCTGCTCGTCATCATCAAAGAGCCTCCCCATGGCATGCAGCGTTCCCGCCTGCTCAAAATATGTCGACTTGCATCCGTTGACCATTATCTCTGTGACCGAATCGTCTTCGATGAGGGGTTGAAGCGGCCCAAGCCCTACTACATCGTCCAAGACCTCGACCACGACCTCTTCACGGTCCTCTTGGCTGAGCTCTCCCGTATCCCGTGCGTTAATCACCGCTTCCACCGCGGGACGCAGCTCTTCGCGAGAATGCCTTGTATCGGAATCTCGAGCTAAACGCGCCACCTCGGCAAACCCCACGCGGTCGAGCATGTCGCGCTTCGCATCTCGCACAATGGCGCGAAGAGAACGCGACGCCCTTCCTCGCGGCGCGTGGCCTCGCCCGCCCGAATCGAGCTGGCCCTCACTCCTTCTTACGCGCTCAAATCGTTCAAAGACGCTCACGAGGCCTCACCGAGCCTCTTCCAAGGCAACCGCAGGCGAGGCCGCGCAGAAACCTCCTGGACACTGTCTGGCACATCGGCACCTATCGAGCAACCAAGCTCACGCAGCAAGCTGCGGGTAAACGCATGGATGCTTCTGCCGAACGCATCCTGAGCGCGCACGGCATCCTCTATGCGTCCAAACGAGAGAAGCGATGCGAGCGTACTTCCCCCGTCGGGGATGCGCGTCTTCGCGCTCAGCGACGCCGCCATCTCCAGGCGCATCGCTTCCTCTTCGGTGCAGGCGCGCTGCCCGAAGCGATTTACGACGCAGACCATACGCGTCCGCGGAACGCCTAGCCGGCTGACCATGCTCACCGCTCGCTCGAGCGCCGTCACCGCGCCCACCGCATGGCCGCATACCATAAGGCAACGATCGCAGCCTGCGACCGCCCCCGCCACGGCATCAGTCCACGTGCGGGACGTGTCAACGAATACGACATCCGATTCCCGGCGAAGGACGCCGATGAGCATCTCGACCGCGCGCCCAAGCAGCTCCGCGCGCTCGGGTGTGGCAATGGGGCCCCACAGCGTTAGCCCGGGCCCCACGCGCATCGAAGACCTCACGATTGCAGCCTCATCCAACGGGGCGCTTCCCGCTTGGTTCGCAAGCAAACCAAGGTCATGCAGCGTTTCTACGCCAAAGAGCTCGTAAAGGTTGCCGAACATGAGGTCCAAGTCGAGCACGGCGGTCCGAAGGCCGGCATGCGCAGAGCAAGCCGCCATCGCAGCGATGAGCGTTGTGGCTCCGCTCCCTCCCGCACCGGAAACCGCACAGATTACCGGCGCTCGACGTTCGCTAGCGCCCTCCACATGAGATGTGTCCACGCGCGGCGAAATCTCCTCGCCACTCGGTTCAGGTGCCGTATGATCCGGACCCGCAGCTCGAGATCCCCCCATGCACCGCAGGTCTTCTGCGCGGCATGGCGCAAAAGGCACCTCATCCGGCTCATCGAGGTCGGCCAGGTCATCTTGCGTATAGGACGGCGAACATCCATCCTGGACCCGAGGCACCGGTTCGTGAACGGCTTCCGTTGCGTTACAGGCAAGCCTCGTGGGTGCACAAGGCACCTCGAGCCCAGGCGTGGTATCGAGAGGCGGCGTCTGAGCCTCGCGGTTGCAATCCCTTCCCATGCATGCCCCATCAGCGCATCCGCGCCGCATCTCTTCCCTCGAAACAGGCACAACCTCCGCTGCGCCCGCGTGAAATAGCTGGGCGATCCACGCTGGATCGAGCTCGGAAACCATAACGACGGCACGGCACGGCACCTGAGATGACGCAACCTTGGCCAGCAAGGCAAGCAGCTCATCGTGCATGCCTTCGTCGTCCAGCACTACCACGCCATCAACCGGCTCGGATAATGCCGCGAGCACCTCCCCAAGAGCCTGCGCCCCATCGAGCCAGAGCAGGCGCGCGCCCACTTCTCGCGACTCTATCTCACGCTGAACGATCCTGCGCTCGTTACGTGGGCAGCACGCAAGCCATACCGCATCCTTCATCGCGCGTCGCCCCCTTCATCCAGCTCATCCGTCGGAGTACCGGCGCTCGCCGCGCTGGACCCTTCACCGACGGCATCGCTCGAAGCCTCGGTATCTACTGAATCATCTGAAACGCCTGCATTGGCTCCCTCACCAGGAGCCGCAAGGGCGATCGTCCCCTTTGCCGTTGCAGCCAACACCTCCGTTACGCGGTCGGGCTCAACGGCCAGCGTTACCCAGCTCAAATCTCCGCTCGCTGCTCCCCGCCCCTGTGCGCTGGTATCAATTACATGCGCTCCGCATAATCGATCGGCCACGCCGTTTGCGGAAACATAGACGTCGACATTCGTGCCCGGCTCGATAGAGCCTCCCACGGCATGGGCGGCGTCGACGCCCACCGAGACCGCAACCCGGCCTTCGGGTATATCCAAAGACCCGCTTCTCGCCTCGAAGTACAAGGGGCAGAGCACCGCATGCTCCGGAATCGCCGAGGTCGCCTGCTTCCCGATCACATCATCGACCGAGGTGAGCGCACCGGAAGGGAGCATGCCTGCAACCCATTCCTCAACGCGCACGCATCCTTCATCGATCGTTTCGCCCGCATCGATGTCGTGCGACGCCACGCAGACGCTCACAAGATCCCCTCCATATGCCGCGAGCATCTCCTGTCGTTCCTGCTCTGCCCCCGCCTGCAGGGACGCTCCGTACCACAGGCTCAGCGCAGCGGCAAGAAAACCCGACGCAACGCTTGCGATCAACCGCTTTCCATGCCTCATCTGCCGCCCCCTCGCTTGAACCATCGTGAGGAACTTCGTCCTTGATGCCATTGTCGCGAGGGACCAATCCAGAGCAGGCATCAACCCGATAAAGTGAGAGACCCGCTGACAAAACGCAGGCGGAAAACTAAACGCCCAGCTTCTATTCAGTTGTTTCTTTATGCATTACTCGAGTGCAAAAGAAGCGAGGCGGCCACTCAGCCAGCCCCGCACGCACAGGAAACGAAAAAGGTATTCATCTTTTGGAAGAACCGATGCATCACCGATCAGGCGCGTCGGCGCACCCCGGCATCCCAGACACCGCGACAAGACCAATCTACAGGTGGATATCAGGGTCCAGACTCTGCGCACTTACGCGCATCTCAGACGCCAGCCCCTTGAACACCTCGAGACGCAACTCGTCAATCTCTCCCGCCTCGACCGCAGCCCGCACCGAGCATCCAGGTTCATGCGTATGCGTGCAGTCGTTGAACCGGCACCCTCTTGACGCCTCGACGATCTCGGGGAACGCCCTGGCAAGCCCGCGCTCATGACCCACCAGGGGCAGGCTGCGCAGCCCGGGAGCATCCGTCACCACACCGCAAGAACCCGGCAGCTTGACCATCACGCGCGCGACCGTCGTGTGCCTGCCCGCATCGTCACGGGCACGTACCGCACCGGTTTCGAGCGCATCGTGTCCCAGCAGCGTATTGAGCAGCGTCGATTTGCCCGCACCCGATTCTCCCAGAATCATGGAGCAGGTACCCGCGGGCACGCAGGCGCGCACGCCATCGAGACCCTCTCCCGTCGCGGACGACGTCACCACGACGCGGACCCCGCCGCCCACGAGGCGCCGAACGCGAGCCACCTCGCCCTCGCGCTCCTCCTCAGAGCAGCGATCCGCCTTGGTGAGCACCACGATCGGCTCGGCGCCACAGTCTGCCGCGAGCACAAGCGAGCGAGCGATACGCCCAAGCAGCACCTCGCCGGCGCCAAGTGGCTGAACGACAAGAATCACGTCCACGTTCGCGCACAGAACCTGCCGCTCGCCGCGATTTTTCCCACGCCACCGCTCGAACACCGTGCGGCGCGGCAAAACGCGCTCGATAACGCCCATATCGTGCCCGGGGGCAAGCCTCAGCGCGACCCAATCTCCCACGGCGGGGAGCAAGCCATCGCCCTTCTCCTTATCCTGTTTGGCGAATCCAACAGCATGCTCCGCGCGCAGCATGCGCTCCTCGGTCACCACCAACGGAAATCCGCGGTCAAGGCGAACTACACATCCTAAATGCATTTCACCAGGCGTTTCCGCCGCCGAGCAAAAAGCCTCGAACGCCGCGCGCTGCTCGTCGCTCGGCCGCACATCCGTGAACGCCGGCACGTCCTCCAGCGCATCGATCTTGGGCAGCGCGGCGCCCACACACGTAGCATCGGCCGACCCCATCGCGGCCCTTCCACGCTTGCCGCGGCCAGCACCTTTGCTCCGCGCCCGTTTTGCCATGCAACCGCCCTTCAACACATCGATACACGCTGCCCATCTTACCGCACAGCCCCTCACACAAAAATGCTCGAACCTCGAACTCATTCCAGAACCCACCGGTGAGCAAATAGGAACAGAACGCGCTACGGAAGCGCGCGCTATCCCACACAAGTCCAGAGAATGGTGGCGCGTCAACGAAGAAGGCCCCGGCGAGTTCCGAAGGGCGTTTTCCGCAGCTGCTTGGCATCGCCAAGCAGCGAGGACCACGCCCGAAGGAATCGCCGGGGCCTTCGGTCAGGTTGACGTTCGGGAGCCTACTCCTTCTCGACCGCCCTCATGATGGCCTTGTAAATCTCGACCAACGGAATGATCAGGAAGCCGAGCGCGAGCGCGGTAATCATGCCCTTGGGCTCAAGATGCTCCACACCGAAGAAGATCATGGACAGGGCATCGACCTCGACCACAACGAGCGTGAGAACGAGCGCCAGGAACGCCGCGCCCCACAGCCACTTGTTCTGCTTCTTCATATGGAAGATGCTGGCACGACGGCTGCGCATGTTGAAGCAGTGGAAGATCTCGACCATGTTCAAGGTGATGAACGCCATCATGACGCCCTCTTCGTCGGCCATAGAGGTGGCCAGCTTGGAAAGATCGATAACGCCCAGGTCGTAGTACACACCGCAGAAGAAGCTGGCGAGCACGAGCACGGTGATGATGAGGCCCTGGACCACGGTATCGAGACCCATGTTGCCCGCGAACACGCCGTCGGAGGCATTGCGCGGCTTGCGCTTCATCACGTCGCCCTCGGCCTCTTCCATGCCGAGCGCGAGCGCAGGGAAGCAGTCGGTCACGAGGTTCACCCACAAAAGCTGGATGGGCTGGAACAGCGTGAAGCCCATGAGCGTCGCCGCGAACACGCTGAACACCTCGGCCAGGTTCGCGGACAGCAGGAACTGGATGACCTTACGGATGTTGTCGTAGATGCGACGACCCTCTTCGCACGCATTGATGATCGTGGCGAAGTTGTCGTCGGCAAGCACCATGTCGGCAACGTTCTTGGTAACGTCGGTGCCGGTGATGCCCATGCCAATGCCGATGTTCGCGTGCTTGATGGAGGGAGCATCGTTCACGCCGTCGCCCGTCATGGCAACGATCTTGTTCTTGGACTTCCACGCCTCGACGATGCGGGTCTTGTGCTCGGGCTGAACGCGAGCGTACACGCCGTACTTCTCGATGTTCTGATCGAGCTCTTCCTCAGACATCTTGTCGATCTCGGCACCGGTGATGGCCTGGCTGCGATCCTCGACGATACCGAGGTTCTTGGCGATGGCCACGGCGGTGTCGATATGGTCGCCCGTGATCATGACGGTGCGGATGCCGGCGCCGTGGGCCTCCTCGATAGCGGGGGCAACCTCGGGACGCTCGGGGTCAATCATGCCGGAGAGACCGCAGAACACAAGGTTGTTCTCGAGCGCTTCGGCAGCGAAGTCCGCAGGCTTCTCGGTGTAGGTGCGGCTGGCGAGCGCAAGCACGCGCAGCGCCTGGTCGGCCATGGCCTTGTTGGCGGCAAGAATCTGCTCGCGACGCTCGTCGGTCATGGGAACGATCTTGTCGCCGTCATACACCTGCGTGCAGAGCCCCACGACCACATCGGGCGCGCCCTTGGTGTACTGCTCGAAGTTGCCATCGGCTTCCTCGACCACGACGGACATCATCTTGCGACCGGAGTCGAACGGAGCCTCGCCCACGCGCGGGTGCTCCTCGTCCAGTCCCTTCATGCCCATCTTTGCGGCGTCGTTCACAAGCGCGCACTCGGTGGGCTCGCCCACGGCCTCGCCCGCCTCTTCGTCCCACTTGGCATCGGAGCACAGCGCCATGCCCGCGAGGAGCTTCTCCTCGGGAGCGGCAAGCTCGTGGTTCACGACCGTCATCTTGTTCTGGGTGAGGGTGCCCGTCTTATCCGAGCAAATGACCTGCGTGCAGCCAAGGGTCTCGACCGCACTGAGGTTACGGATAATCGCCTGGCGCTTGGCCATCTTGGTCACGCCGATGGAAAGCACAATCGTCACGACGGCGACAAGGCCCTCGGGGATAGCCGCAACGGCGAGCGACACGGCAACCATGAAGGTGTCGAGCAGCATGTGCGGCTCGGCGGTGACGGTGCCGATGCCGGCGCGCAGCACGTCGACGGCGAAGACGACCACGCAGATGACAATCACCAGGATGGTGAGGATCTTGGAAAGCTCGGCGAGCTTCACCTGAAGCGGCGTGAGCTCTTCCTTGGCGTCGTTGAGCGCGCCAGCGATCTTACCCATCTCGGTGTTCATGCCGGTACCGCACACCACGGCGCGGCCGCGGCCATACACCACGGTGGAGCCCATGTAGCACATGTTCTTACGGTCGCCGAGCGGAACGTCGTCGGCACCGTCGAGCGCGATCGGGTCGGTGTGCTTCTCTACCGGGACGGACTCGCCGGTGAGGGCGGCCTCCTCGATCTTCATGGAAGCACTCTCGAGCACGCGGCAGTCGGCGGGAACCGCGTCGCCCGCCTCGAGCAGCACGATGTCGCCGGGCACGAGCTCACTGGAGTGCAGCGAGATCTGCTTGCCGTCGCGGATGACCTTAGACTGGGCGGCGCTCATCTCCTGAAGAGCAGCGAGCGCCTCTTCGCTCTTGGCCTCCTGAATCACCCCGAGGGCGGAGTTGATGATAACGACCGCCATGATGATGACGACGTCGGCCCACTCGGACTCGCCCTGGATCATGCCGGTCACGGCGGAGATGACGGCCGCGACGATGAGCATGATGACCATGGGGTCGGCCATCTGCTGGAAGAAGCGAATCCACAGCGGGGTCTTCTCTTCCTCCTTGAGCTTGTTCGGGCCGAACTTCGCCTGGCGCGTTTGCGCCTCGGAAGTGCTCAGGCCCGCATCCGCGCTCGTGGATTGCTCTTTGAGCACGCCCTCAGCCGAAGCTAGGTACTCTTTCAAACTGTATCCCTCCTGGTACGTCTGAACTCTGGGTGCCCCGGGCACCCCCTATACCTACACAACGCCCAATCGTAATTCCCGGAGGCAAGGGCTCGTCATGCAAGCTTCTATTTTACCCAAGCGCGCGGGCCGCGAGGCCCAGAAGCTCGGGGTTTCTGCCGCTTACCTCAGTGGCGGCGTTTTTCGGGCAGCGCTCTGCCAGACGCGGCATTGCCGGGCGACATTCTGCTGCACGCGCCGTTGCTGGGCGCTCCGCACGGCAACGCCGGAGCGCCCGGCCCACCGTCGCCCGACAGTCCGTCCGACATTCCGCTCAGCTTACCTTCGCCGGCATCCCACCTCTTCAGCAAAAATTGCGATATATAATCCTGGTATTTGTGTTATGTAATGCAGATTCGGTAATCGGCTGTTTTTCTTCGATAAGCGGCTATCTTTCCGGCCAGTTCACCTATAATGCACCGCTGATCGAGAAGACCCATAAACGCAGTGTGTAATTGGAGGACTGCATGTATAAACGCACGAAAATTGTCTGCACGATGGGCCCTGCCTGCGACAACGACGAGACGTTGCGCGAGATGATGAAGGCGGGCATGAACGTCGCCCGCTTCAACTTCTCCCATGGCTCGTACGAGGAGCATCACGGCCGCATCGAGCGCGTCCGCCGCATCGCTGCCGAGCTCGACATGACGATCGGCATCCTACTTGACACCAAGGGCCCCGAGGTCCGCACCGGCCTGCTCAAGGACCACCAGAAGATCTCGGTGAAGGCCGGCGACAAGATCGTCGTCACCGCTGCCCCCACTTCCGAGGACTTCCTCGGCGACGCCAGCCACATCTCGCTCGACTACCTCGATCTTCCCAGCGAGGCCGAGGCCGGCACGCGCATCCTCATCGACGACGGCATCGTTGAGCTTGTGGTCGAGAGCGTTGAGGGCCAGGATATGCACTGCGTCGTCAAGAACGACGGCGAGATCGGCGAGCGCAAGGGCGTGAACCTGCCCAACGTCGAGATCGGCCTCCCCGCCATCACCGAGCGCGACCGCCAGGACATCCTCTTCGGCCTGAAGGAGGGCATCGATTACATCGCCGCCTCCTTCATCCGCAACGGCGCCGCCGTGCGCGAGATCCGCGAGCTCTGCCGTGAGAACGGCGGCGAGCACGTGGGCATCTTCCCCAAGATCGAATGCGCTCTGGGCGTCCAGAACTTCGACGAGATCCTCAAAGCCTCCGACGGCATCATGGTTGCCCGCGGTGACCTGGGTATCGAGATCTCGCCCGAGCTCGTGCCGCACCTGCAGAAGAAGATGATCAAGAAGTGCAACGCTGCGTACAAGCCGGTCATCACCGCCACGCAGATGCTCGACTCCATGATCCGCAACCCGCGCCCGACCCGCGCTGAGGTCGCTGACGTCGCGAACGCCATCTACGACGGCACCGACGCCGTGATGCTCTCCGGCGAGTCCGCTGCCGGTAAGTACCCGGTCGAGGCCGTTCGCATGCAGGCGAGCATCGCGCATGAGACCGAGCAGTACCTGGGGGCGCACGCCGAGCTCAAGGTTCCCGAGGGCAGCCAGAGCACGCGCGTGATCAACAACGTTGTGGGCCTCTCCGCCGTGAACATGGCCACGACCGTGGGCGCCAAGTGCATCGTTGTCCCCACCACCACCGGCCGCACCGCGCGCCTCATCTCGCACTTCCGCCCGAGCACGCCCGTTGTCGCTTTCTCGCGCCACCAGTGGGCCGTGCAGAAGATGCTCATGTACTGGGGTATCGAGCCGCACCTTGCCGCCATTACGCAGGGCAGCGTGGACGACACCGTGGCGAAGGCCATCGACTGCGCTAAGGAGCGCGGCTACGTGGACGCCGGCGATGTTGCCGTCGTGACCGTCGGCGATCCCAAGACCGCCGTCGACTCCACCATCGGCGATGGGAAGCGCAGCTCCACGAACGTGGTCTACGTCGCTCAGGTGCGCTAAGGCGTCACGTTATTCATCGAATAGAAGCGCTTTTTGCATCGAACCGCCCTCCTCTGCGAGGGCGGTTTTCTTTTCTCCGGGCACTCCTGCAACAAAACTTTCGGATATCAACGGTTATTCTCGGAAGCTCCGAGTAGACGGGGGCTTCTATTCATAAGACAAGCAGGTAAATACCTTGGCTGTTTTTTAACTACCTATCCTTTTCCAAAACAACCGTTGATATCCGAAAGTTTTCCAAGAACGCTACCCCCCCCCCGCATAATTGCCCTGACAAACGTCATAGGCTGATATCATTACGGCACATCACGTGCGGAGGGAGGCACCATGCATGAGTTCATCTGTGGGGTTTCGGCTTTTCGGCTGCTCAGAACCCCGCCGCAGATTCTCGCGCTCTACCCACCGCTCCCCGACATCTCAACACGGGTTGGAAAACTCGCGATAGCTCGCAACCCCGAAGCGCTCGGCGGCCTGGGTATACCCATCCACGTCCTTGTTACGCAGCGCAAATATCTACGCTACTCCAGTTCCGTCAAAATGCACCTTTGGTCGCAAGAGCTTCCCCTCGGCTCCTTCTTCGAAAACGACCTGGAAATCACGCTCAGCTCGCCACTCTTTACCCTGCTCACCATGGCACCACATGTTTCGGTTACGCATCTTGCAATGGCAATGTACGAACTTTGCGGTTCGTTTTCCGTTTATCGCCCAGCGCCCGAGACACAAGCCCGCCTCGACGCGATAAGAAACACCAGGCTCTCGCGCGACATGTGGCAACAGGTTCGAGATGCGCATGGCAATGGCACCTCCCTCTGGAAGCGCCCTCCGCTCATCACTGTGCATGAGCTTCAGCACTATGCCGAGCATATCTACGGTCTACGCGGCAGCAAGCAATTCCGACAGGCAGCGCAAATGGTAACCGGACAGACCGCCTCACCACTCGAAGCGCAAGCTTCCATGCTGCTGGGAGCATCCCGGCGGCTCGGCGGCGCAGGGCTTACGCCTTTCGAGAACAACCACCTGGTTCGGCTCGGCCGTAAAGCGCGCCGGCTCGCGGGGAGGCAGCATTGCTACTGCGACCTCTTCTTTCCCGGCTGCAAGGGTGGACAAGCACTTGACGTCGAATGCCACGGACACCTCGCCCATGATTCAGCTGAGCAAGGCGGCCTTGACGCCAACCGTACCCTTGCCCTTCAAAGCATGGGCATCGACGTCATCTTTCTCACCTATGAGCAGCTCATCGACGAGGAGCGCCGACATGCCGCCATCGATCACATCGCTCGCCGTGCGGGGTTTCGGCCTCAACCTAAAACCGAGGCGCTTATGCAGAAGGAGCGGGCACTCTGCGAAGAGCTCTTTATCGACTGGGAGACGCTTGGCTCGTAAGCGGCAACGCACAAGATGCGTAAACTCCAAAGACAAGCAGAGATTGCAACGTTTTTCAGACGCAACAGGCAACTCGCGACGGTTATCAACGGTTGTTTTTCCGAGTGCCGAGTAGATGAGCGCTTCTCTTTAAAGAACCAGCAGGTAGATGCGTTTTCTGGTTCTTAACTACTCAACCCTCTCCGAAACAACCGTTGATATCCGAAACGAATGTGTTGCGAACCGCTCACAGCGCCTCAACAAGACGTGCGCCCTGCAGCCGTTCCGCCAAAAGTCGGTCGGTGGTCTCGACAACCTCAGCAGACACGGTTGAGAAGAACTCGCTGGTGAGCAGGCGATAGGGCGGGTGGTCGAGCGCGCCTTGGTTCTCTCGGACAATCTCATGCGCAACGCCGATGGTCATAAGCACCGTGCGCTCGTCGAGCTCGTACTGCGGAAACGCCGCGGCGGCCGCAATGAGCCGCGGCGTATCGCGAGGAAACGAGGTAATGGGCAGTGTCTTGCCGAACCAGTCGAAATCTCCCTGTTTTTTAATGCGAAACTGCTCGCTGGGCTTATCGCCAAGCGCATCAAGAAACTCGTTGACGCGCGTGTTCCAAATGTTATCGGCCAGAAGGTGTGTCCATACGCCAAGCAAGAGATCAAAGCCCGAGCGCTCAAGTGCGGCAGTCGAGCAATCTTCGTCGGCGGGGGTCCCCTGCTTGGGAGGATTGATGGTCACGCCCTCGTAGCGCTGGGGATAGTGGATGCGATTGACCGTTTCGCGCTCAATAGCAATCGATGCGGGAGCGATGGCATCGGCAATGGGGACGCGGCCCTCTACGATACCAAGGCGCCCTGCAGCGGGGGCGACGTAATCGGCCCAGAACTCATGCTCGCGCGGCTTGGGGATAGGCTCGGGCGTTGCGAAGTGCGTGATGCGATACGCGATGGGCTCGCGCACGTCGGGAACCATGTAGCCCACCGGGATGTCCGGCACGAGCGCACCAAACAGAAAGGCATTGCGGTCCCGCACGGTGCAAGCGACCGCGCCATTGCGGGAAAAGAGCTGCTCGCTCTGGGCAATATGGATGTTCCAACTTGGCACAAGAGCTCCAATCGCTGTTTGCTCCCGAAGAGGGCCGGGGGCGGGTGACGTCCCTGGGCTTGGTCCTCGCTTCGCTGCGGAAATTGCCCCGGGGCGTCACCCCCCCACCGGGCCCCCGCGCGCACATCGTTCTCGCTAGAAGTGTAGGGCCGAACGGGCTCCAAGGGCCGAGGTGCGGCACCTGGCAAGCCGCACTAAGCGCGGACTTCGCCGCCGGTAGCCTTGCACACCTTGGTCACGAGCTTCTGGTGCACCTTCTCGACCTCTTCGGAGGTAAGCGTGTGGTCGTCGGCGCGATACGTAAGCGCGAACGCCATCGACTTCTTCCCCTCACCCACGCGCTTGTCGTCGCGGTACACATCGAAGAGGCGCACACCGCGCAGGAGCTTGCCTCCGGCAGACTGAAGACGACGCTCCAAATCTTCGCAGGTAACGCCCTCATCCACCACGATGGCAAGGTCCATCTCGACCGCTGGGTACGACGAGAAGTCGCGATACGCCTGCTGGTCGCGCGAGCACGTGATGAGCGCGTCGAGGCTCAGCTCAAACGCCACGACCGGAAGATCGATGCCGTACGCATCGCGGACCTCGGGGTGAATCTCGCCCACCCATCCGAGCACGGTACCACCCGCCAGCACTTCGGCACCGCGGCCCGGCTGCAAGAAGGCATAACCGTCGCCCTCGGCCGGGCGGAACCGAACCTTCTCGACTCGGAGCTGAGCAAGCAGCTCTTCCACCACACCCTTGCCGTCAAAGAAGCGCAGCGGCGCGAATTTCTGGTTCCACGTCACATCGCCCCACGCGCCGGACAGCACGCCGGCGAGCGAACGACGCTCCTTGGGCAGGCTCGCGTTCTCGCGACCGCAGAAGAGCGTACCCATCTCGTACAGGTGCACGTTGGCCGTGCCGTGCGCGTTGTTGTAGGCAACCGACTGCAACAGCCCCGGAAGCAGCGAACGACGCATCTCGGTCTGCTCGGCCACGAGCGGGTTCATGATGACGACCGGCAAGCCGCGGCCCTCGGTGCTCATGCGAGTCTTCTCCAAGTCGCCGGGCGCGGCGAACGAGTACGTCGTGGTCTCGTTGAGCCCGCAGGAGCGCAAGATGGCGCCCACGCGGCGAAGCAGGCGCTGCTCGTGCGTGAGGCCGCCGATGTGATTCTTCGCTGCAGGAATGGTCGCCTCCACGCGGTCCATGCCCCAAAGGCGCAGAACCTCCTCGATGAGGTCGATCTCGCGCTCGAGGTCCGGACGGAAGCTCGGCGGCACTACGCGGAACGTTCCCGCAGCGCCGGTGCCACCGGCCGCCGCGTCCGCGCCCGCGCCACCGGCGCTCGCAGCGTCCACGCGCACCGTGCAGCCGAGCCGCGTGAGCGCGCGCTTGATGAACTCCGGCGAAATCTGGGCACCGCAGATGAGGTCGACGCGCTCCTGGCGCAGCACGAGCTCCGGCTGCACCTTGGGCGCAGGATAGAGGTCCACGTAACCCGGTGCGACCTCGCCGCCCGCGAGCTCCTCGATGAGCGCCGCCGTGATGTTCGCCACATCCACACAGCCCGCCTCGTCTACCTGGCGCTCAAAACGAATCGATGCCTCGGAGATAAGCTGCAGATCGCGGCTCGTGTGCGACGTGCGCCCCGCATCAAAGCATGCGCTCTCGATGAGCACGTCACGCGTATCGTCTTCAATCTCGGAATCCATGCCGCCCATCACGCCGGCCAGCGCCACGGGGCGCTCGCCATCGGTGATGAGGCCCATGCCTTCGTCGAGCGTACGCTCAACGCCGTCGAGCGTCTGGAAGACCTCGCCCTCGTGCGCCCCGCGCACCACCACGCGGCGATGCCCGTCGCGCTCGGCAAAGGTATCGAGGTCGAAGGCGTGCAGGGGCTGGCCGGTAAGCATCATCACGTAGTTGGTGATGTCCACGATGTTGTTGATGGAGCGCACGCCGGCTGCCGCCAAGCGCTCGACCATCCACTCCGGCGAGGGCCCCACCTTCACGTTGCGCACGATGCGCGCCACGTAGCGGCTGCACAGCCCCTCGTCGGCGATGGCGAGCGAGACCTCGTCGGCCGTCGGGCGCCCAACCTCCTGCTTGATGGTTGGCAGCTCGATATGCGTGTCGCGGTCGAAGATGGCTCCTACCTCGCGGGCCATGCCCACCATGGAGAGGCAATCCGGGCGATTCGGGGTTATCTCGCAGTCCAGAACGGTGTCCGACGTGCCGCGATACTCGGCGAACGGCACGCCCACCGGCGCGTCCGCGGGCAGAATCATGATGCCGGAATGATCACCCGAAAGACCAAGCTCGCGCGCCGAGCAGTTCATGCCGTAACTCACCACACCGCGCAGCTTGCTCTTCTTGATCTTGATGCCACCGGGGAGCTCCGCCCCCACCAGCGCGGTCACGATGTGATCGCCCTGCTCGAAGTTTTGGGCGCCGCACACAATCTGCAACGGCTCGGGCGAGCCGTCCTCCCCCAGGTTATAACCTCCCACATCGACCATCGTGACCCACATGTGGTCGGAATCCGGATGGGGCTCTTTAGACACGACCTTCGCCGTCACGACATGGTCGAACGATTCGCCCACGGTGTCGATGGCCTCAACCTCAGTGCCCGTACGGATGAATTCGCGGCTGAGCTCTTCCGGCGACTCCGGAACATCGATGAGCTCCTGCAGCCAGTTATATGAAACGCGCATTGCATTCTCCTTCTGCGTAACAATGGTGACAACGGGGCGACAGGACTTGCCAGCCCCTCACCTGCGGTACTGCTCGGTTTAGAACTGCTCCAAGAAGCGCATGTCTCCGGTCATGAGCGTGCGCAGGTCGGGCAGGTCGTACCGGAGCGCCGCAACGCGCTCCACGCCGATGCCAAACGCGAAGCCGGTATAACGGTCGGGATCGACGCCGCAGTTGATCAGCACGTTCGGGTCGATCATGCCGCAACCGAGAATCTCGATCCAACCGCTGTGCTTGCAGAAGCTGCAGCCCTTGCCCCCGCAGACGTGGCAAGAAACGTCGAGTTCGCAGCTCGGCTCGGTGAAGGGGAAGAAATGCGGGCGATAACGCGTCTGACGGTCCTCACCGAACATCGCGCGCGCGAAGTAGTCCAGCGTGCCCTTGAGGTCGCCGAACGTAATGCCCTCGTCTACCACGATGCCCTCGACCTGGTTGAACTGGGGAAGGTGGCAGGCGTCGGCCGTATCCGGACGATACACGGTGCCGGGAACGATGGCATAGATGGGCGGCTTCTGATGCTCCATGATATGAATCTGCGCGCCGGACGTCTGGGTGCGCAGGAGCACGTCGGACTCGCCGTGCGCGTGCTGCTCGGGGTGTGCCACGGAGCCGGGCGCGTTGTCCACTACGTAGAACGTATCGCGCGCGGAACGGCTCGGATGGTCCATCGGGGCGTTCAGCGCAGTGAAGTTATAGTACGAGGTCTCCACCTGGGGGCCCGATTCGACGGTATAGCCGATACCGCAGAACACGTCCTCGATCTCCTCTTTGATCTGGTTGATGAGGTGGGCATGGCCGATGGTCGGGCGCGCCCCCGGAAGCGTCACGTCCACGGATTCGGTGGCCATGAGCTCGCGCATAGCCTGGCGCTTGAGGTCACCGGCAGCGTGCTCGATGAGGCTCTCGGCCATGCGACGCAGCTCGTTCGCGCGCTTGCCGAGCACTGGGCGCTCTTCAGGCGCAACCTTGCCCATCATGTGCATAATCTGCGTGATCTCGCCCTTTCGGCCGAGGAGCGCCACGCGTGCCTCTTCAAGCTTTTTCGCATCTGTCGAGGCGGCAATCATCTCCTGCGCGCGCGCCTGCAACGCATCGAGATCGTCAATCAGACCCATGTACTTCCCCTTTCGAAATCTCCCGGTGCTCGAGGTCTCTGGAACATCGCCCGAGACGAAAAGAAAAATCCGCCCTCGAGCTCAGCTTGCTCAAGGACGGATGCAATTCCGCGGTACCACCTTGGTTGGCTGCGGGATGTCGTGCCCCGCATACCCTCTTTGGCCTGATGTCGCCCAGGCGGCGGCTTCCCTACTCAGCGCAATGAGACAGTTGTGCCGGGTACATCTGTCTCGCACATCTGCCATGCGGCCGTTCAGGTCGCTACTCGGGAGTGAACGCTGCATCCTTGCCTCCGCAGGCGGGCTTTCAGCCGGTGACCCACCCTCTCTGAACGGCGACGCGGCGGGTGCAACCCTCTCCGTCAACGCGTTGGTCGAAATGATAGCACAACGGGTGCGCCTCCCACGTGCAATTATGCGGAATGCGGTGTGCTCAGCTCGCAGCGCCGGCGGGGCGAATGCCCCTAATCGGGCAGGCTCACCTCGTAGGCATTCTCGTAATCTCGTCCAATGGCAATGGTCGCACTCTGCTTGTCAAGGTTATACACCACCGACCATTGCGTCTGGCTCTCCTCCCCACGGCTATTGATATGCGGCTCCTGCGAGCACGCGGCGAGGAGACTCATAGCCTCATCCT
The DNA here is from genome assembly GCF_009676995.1 of Enorma shizhengliae. NCBI lineage: Bacteria > Bacillati > Actinomycetota > Coriobacteriia > Coriobacteriales > Coriobacteriaceae > Enorma > Enorma shizhengliae. The sequence continues at coordinate 271,161 of NZ_VTFZ01000001.1, read as the reverse complement.
CGGAAAGAACGCCGTCCGTCGCCCCAAGCCCCTCAGTCACGATCTGGTAGCGGTCTTGGCCCGTTCCGAAATCATACTCACCTGGCGTGAGCAGGAAGTTCGTAGCCGCCATGTACGTGGTACCCGCAGCGGGCTGGCCCGCAGTCGTCACGTCGTCGGGGTCGAGAACCGACATCTCGTTATCAACATACTCGACCACCACGGTATCGCCCGAGGCATCGGCGATCTGGAAGTGGTAGCAGCTGTTGGCACTCGAATGCATGTCGTACTGTTCAAGCAGGTCAAGCGCTTCGTCCACCGTCGCGCACTTATCGAGCATAAGACGGATGGCCGTCGTAGTTGTGATGTCCACTCTGTCGGTTTGCTGATTGGTGGGGTCGGTGTCGATGAGCAGCACCCCCACGGCCAGGCCAGCTTCGTTCACGCCATCAAGCGGCGCGTAAGGGGCCGCGAGCGCCGTTATGCTCGAAGTGGGAGAATCCGGCAACTTGTCTTCACCGTAGCCAAGGAACCCCAGGTTAACCATAGAAATCGATGCGTAGCCATCCGCCGGATCGGTGCGCACCAGCATGCTCGGCGAATAGCTCAAATCGAAGTTACGGCCAAAGATTGCGTCGCCTTCTGACGTGGTGGCGTTGAACGTCGAGCACGCAAGGTCGGGCAGCTCAATCGTTATGGGAAGCCCTTTCATGAGATGCTGCACGACGAACCCGATGAGCTCGGCATCGCTGGAAGCGCCTCCCTGGGCTATGAACTCGTCAATGCCGTAATCGCCCTCATAGGTCATGGTATAGAAGGGGTAATCGTTCACCTTCTTGATGGATGCCACGGTCGCGATTTCATTGCGGAACATAAATGCAATCCCTGCCATCGCAAGAACGATAAGCGCTACGAATACGACGGCCACACGGATAACGATCTTCTTCACGCTGAGCGCTTTGCTCGTTTTGGCCTGTCCTTCCATGCATTCTCCCCTGATAGACAACATAGCGGCGCATCATGCTAGCACAGGATGCTGGCATTAGTGACGATTATCATGTTTTCGTCAATTTACGCGAGGGAAATGCAGGCCTTCGGTTTAGCGGTCCGCAATGACGGTCGCTTACCCCATCCCTACGACAGCAAATTCGCAGCGCACATTGCCGTTTTGCAATTTCCCCATCGAAATCTGGCTGGATTTCGCAGGCCACGACGCGCAGAATACTTACCTCGCTCAGTGCAGATAATCTGCTGCAAAAAACTCCAGCACGACAAGTAGCCTATCAGCTGACCAATCAAGAGCTCAAAACGCTCGAACTTGAATAACCGCCCCGGCATGCGCATTCAGCGCGGCGCCCCTGCATGTACAGCCCCATATACAAAAGGATGTCGACGGGATGCCCATCCCGCCGACATCCAGAGGGCGCTTTGAGAACGTAGGCCCCATCGGGTGCCTCCGCGCAGAGCCCTAATTCAACACGACCTGTTCGCCATAAATGCCTGGCAGGGAAATAGTTGCCCCGAGCGTGCTTCCTCGGCAAGCGGCTCAACAATGCATTGCGGCCCCAACCCGTTGACACCAAATGGGAGCTCATTCCCTGACCAGCAGAGTGGGGTACACTGAGTTCACACGAAACGCCTCTGTTTGAAAGGATCGCCATGGCCGACAACCCAACTATTCAGCAGCTCAAACGCCTCGAGCGCGATCTGTGGCTGCGTACGTACCTTATGGGCATCCTGGAATTCGACGGGGAAACCAAGGCGCCGCCGAAGGGCGCACCTGCGCGCGCGGAAGCCATGGGTGCACTTGCCGGCGAATACCATGAAGCGCTTACCAGCGCTTCGGCGCAAGAACTAATTGCCCAGCTCGAAGAAGCGGCAGCCGCCGGAGAACTCGACGAGCAAACGGCAACTGAGCTTCGCGTCCTCGCCCGCGAGCAGCGCGAGGCGGTTGCCATTCCCACCGAAGAGGCTGCAGCGTGGTCGAAGCTCACCAGCGAAGCGAACGCCGTCTGGCACAAAGCCAAGCTTGCGAACGACTGGGAATCGTTCGCCCCGTACATCGATCGCATCCTCGCCGCGCTTAAGCGCCAGGCCGCCTGCATCGATTCGACGCGCGACCCTTACGATGTATGGCTCGATCAATACGAGCGCGGCATGAACTCGGCCGCCTACGACCAGTTCTTCGACCAGGTCAAGGCCACCGTCGTGCCGCTTGTGCACGAGATAGGAAAGCACCCCCAGCCCGAGGCGCCGTTCCTCACCGCCCGCGTGCCGGAATCCGTGCAGCTTGACATCGCTCGCGAGCTCATGGACATCGTGGGCCTTGACCCCGAGGCCTCTGTTCTCGATTGCGTCGAGCACCCTTTCACCAACGGCATGGCGCCCGGCGACGTGCGCATCACGACGCACATCTACGAAAACAACCTGCTCAGCAACGTGTTCTCGGTCATCCACGAGGCTGGCCACGCCATTTACGAGCAGAACATCGATCCCGCGTACGCCTACACCTGCCTGGGCACCGGCTCCACCATGGGCATCCACGAAAGCCAGTCGAGATTCTTTGAGAACATCGTCGGGCGCTCGCGCGCATTTATGGGCCCGCTTCTCGCCGTGCTGCGCAAGCACGTTCCCGAGGCGTATGGAAGCGTCTCGGAGGACCAGCTCTACCGCGCGGCAAACATCGCGCTGCCGCAGCTCATTCGCACCGAAGCTGATGAGCTCACCTACCCGCTGCATATCATGGTGCGCTATGACATCGAGCGGATGCTCTTCGCGGGCGAGGCAACCGCACGCGACATCCCTGAGCTCTGGGCGCAGTTTACCCGTACGTACCTGGGGCTTGACGTGCCGAATGACACGGACGGCTGCCTGCAGGACACGCACTGGTCGAGCGGAAGCTTCGGGTACTTCCCGAGCTACGCGCTCGGAAGCGCCTATGGAGCGCAGATGGTACCCGCCATGGCGGCGGACGGTGTGGATGTTGATGCCGCCTGCGCCGCAGGCGACCTTGCGCCCGTGCGCACCTGGCTGCGCGAAAAAATCTGGCGCTGGGGCGCGGGCAAGGACGCACCCGAGCTCATCCTGAACGCATGCGGCGCTCCGTTTGACGCCACGTTCTATTGCGATTATCTGCAAAAGAAATTCAGCAAGCTATACGGGCTGTAGAGAATCCGGCCGCGCCAGCAGCAACTCGCTGGCGCGGCCTTTTGCTTCGCGCTCTGCTTAGTCCCTGCCGGCCTTCGTCGTATGTTTCTCGCTCGGCGGACCCAGATTGGCGGGCACAGCACGGTGGGCCCAGGTCGGCGGGCCCGGCTCGACAAATCCAGCTCGGCGGGCCCAGCCTTGTGCTCTGAGTAAACTTTCATGCCGAATTACGCAATAAGAAGGCGAAACATGGCTCTTGTTTCGTAATTCGGCATGGAAGAGCCTCCGATACAAAGACATGCAAGCGATGCCCTATGCCTTGCCAGCAGAGCCGCAGGTGTCAATTGCGTGAGCTGCAGCCGCCTCGATGCCACGGAAAACCACGTTATAGAGGTCATAGGCTCCGTTGCCCGTAAAATCTGCATCCTCAAGGGCACGGAGAGCCCCGCAATATAAGTCATGGGCAATGTTGAGTTTCGCCACACCCATACGACAAGCGTTCCGTAGGTTTTCCTCGCCCGACCCCGAGCCTCCATGCAACACGAGCGGCACCGGCACCTTCTCTCTCAGCTCGGTGAGCAAACCAAATTGCAACTCGGGAGTTCCCTCGTAGGCTCCATGTGCCGTGCCGATAGATACCGCGAGCGCATCAACTCCCGTCTCCGAAACGAAGCGCACCGCTTCATCGGGATCGGTATACACGCTATGATCCGCCGTCTCGCCCGTGCCGAGCCCCATGCCCACATGGCCGAACTCAGCCTCAACGCCCACGCCAACCGCATGGGCAACCCGCACCACTTCGCGCATGCGGCTCGCGTTCTCCTCATAAGGCAGCGCTGAACAATCGAGCATCACATCGGGAAATCCAAGCCTAATGGCATGCATGACCTGCTCGAACGTTTTTCCATGGTCGAGAATAACCGATACCGGAACGCTCGCCTCTTCTGCCACGCGGAGTACGCCCCTGCCAATCGTCTCGAACGAGGGGATCACCTCGTAAATAACCAACAGGATAAGCGGCGAAGAAGCCTGCTCGGCCGCCGCGATACAAGCACGCGCCTGATGCTCGTTCCCGCACCCCAGAGCGGGTACGCAGTATCCCTGCTCACGAGCATCACGCAGCATCTGAACCATCGAAACAAGCACGGTAGCCAACCTTTCTTGCAATACACCAACCCCGCCGAATAAACCCAAGCAAAAAGCGGGTGTCACCCATAGGCGACACCCGCGCGATTACAAGGCCTTCAACTCGTCCGCCAGCGTTTGGCAGAGCTCCTCGGCTTGGACATACGTTCCAAGCATATCGAAGAATCCATGATCACAGCCACAGTAGTGCATGTTTCGAACCTTCACACCCAGATCTTGCATGCGCTTCACCAGGTGATCGGTCCCCACGCGAAGGTAGTCGTATTCCGACGAGATGGCGAGCACCTCAGGGAACTGCTCGAGCACCTCGTCAGACGCTGCCGCAACATTCACGAGCGGATTATCCGACGTAGTCTTACCCTGCAGGTACAGATTAGAAGAAGAGGTCTCGCTCCCCTCCACGCCGCTGCGAATACGCTCGATGCGACTCTTCACAAGCTCGAACTGATCCTCGCGAACCGGATACTCATCGTACGACCAGGTATATTCGTCCAGCGTACGCCAATCGCGAAGATCCCACCCAGGATAGATGCCAACGATCTTTTTGATAATGCGCTCCGCCCCCGATGCCATGCGTTCGAGATCCCTCTGCACGCACGCCGCGGTGAGCGAACCGCCTGCCGAATCTCCAGCGACCATGATGCCCTCTGGATCGACGCCCAGCTCGGCGGCATGCTCGTGCACCCAGCACACGGTACCCCACGCATCATCAATCGGTCCGGGGAACGGGCACTCCGGCGCGAGACGGTACTCAGGGAAAATTGCGACTGCCCCCGAAAGCTCCGCTACGAGCTTCATTTGGTTGGCGTACAAACGCATGTCACCCGCCGTAAAACCGCCGCCATGCAGATAAATCATCACGGGACAATTCTGCGGCGCTCCCTCGGCACGATATATGTAGATATCAATGAGGTGATCGTCGTCGATGGGAATGAGCCGTTCGTCTACGCCAACGTCCGTCGTCGTGAGGTCGTATGTCACCTTGTCGGGACGGTAGCGCTCGTTGGAAAGCCGCCACCCTGTTTGAGCGCGCTCGGAGAACATCTTGCGCTTCTTCTCCATAACGGTTTCCAGGCGCGGGTCGACAACATGCTCCTCGTCCACATCGGGCACCGGCTTAAAGAGCGTTTCGACTCCATAAACCTCCCCCGTATACTCCCGCTCACGGATCCGACCGACAAGCGACACATCGTAGAGCCGGCCATCTGCATGCTCAACTTGCTGCATATGGATCTCCTTAGTTGCTGCGCCCTACACCGTAGCGATCATGACCGCATCACCTTGTTGGAAGGCAACGCTCGCATAGTCTTTGCCGTTGATGAGCGAGCACACGATAGTAGTATCAACGCCCGCCTTCTCGAACACATCTTTGTCGAAAGACGCGATGCGCTGGCCCGCAATCACGCGGTCGCCCTTCTGAACAAACGTTTCGAGGCCAGCGCCATCGAGCTTGACCGAGTCGATGCCAATGTGAACCAGCACCTCGGCGCCGCCATCGGTCACGATAGTCACCGCATGCTTGGTGCCAGCGACCGCATAAACCGAACCAGCAACCGGAGAAACGACATCACCGTCTGTCGGCTTCACTCCAAAGCAAGGACCAAGAATGCCCTGCGCGAACACGTTGTCCGCGATATCCGCCTGAGCGATGTACTCGCCCTGCGCGGGAAGCACAAAGGACTCGTTTGCCGTTGGAGCCTTCTTTGCCGGTTCCCCCTCAGACTCAGGCAGGGGGTTGCCGTCCTCATCCTCCTCGTCGTAGATGGAGTCATCGAATCCGATAACCCATGTGAGCACGAAGGAAGCGACCGCCATGAACGCCACAAGAATAAGCGCGTTGGTAAAGTTGGCCATATCGCGATCGGGCCCCATGTAAAGCAGGATGTTCGTGAGAGAATATCCACCGAACGCATAGCACTTGAGCTGCATGATGCCCGCAAGCAGCGCCGTTGCGATGGCAACGATGGTATGCACGTAATACGGACGAACCATCTTGTAGGAAATGCCGTAAGTCGTGGGCTCGGAAATGCCGCCGAACAGCGCCGAAAGCGCCGCCGGGAATGCGATCTGACGCAGGTTGTTGCTCTTGGTCTTGAGCGCAACCGCGAGCGCAATGAAGCCAGGCGTGATGGTGCAGCAGAAGAACGCGATGTTCAGCAGGTTGTCATAGCCGATCGTAGCGATATTCGCCGTAGCGATGGGAACGAGCGCCATGTGGAAACCAGGAAGCACGACGCCAACGGTCGTGAAGAAGATGACCATAGCGGCAACAGTAAACCAGGGCGCAACTTCGCTGATCCAATTGATGAATGCCGTGAAGTAATCGGTAATGAGGGCACCGAGCGGACCAGTCACGGTCAGAGTAATCACGCTCATAACCAAAAGCAGCAGGAACGGCTTGAGGAAGTGGCGAACTACCTCGGGGATCGCGCGCTTGAGGAACATGTCGATCTTAGACATCACCCAGACAGAAAGGATGATCTGCACCACGGCGCCATTGTAGGTAGTAAGCGTAACCGGCAGACCGAAGTAGCTGACGAACTCCTGGCCCTCCGCCGTCAGGGTGTTCACCATAGTCACCCAGTCGGGGTACAGAAGCGCGCAAGCGAGTAGCATCGCGAGCACAGGCTCGGTATTAAAGCGCTGGGCCGAAGTGTACGCCACAAAAACCGGCATGAAGTAGAACACAGCCTGCGAGAAGTTGTATAGGATGGCGTACGTGGAGTTGCTCGAATCGATTCCGAAGAACACCGACATGATGGTCAGAATCGTGGCAAGGAAACCCGCGGCAACGAGACCGGGGATAACCGGGCTCATGATGCTCGCGAGCATGGACATGAAGCCCGCAACGTAATCGAGAGGCTTCTTAGGTTTGTCTGGTGAGGCTACCCCTCCCCCTGCCTTTCCCGCAAGGCTTCCAACCTGCTTCTCAACCGCCAGATACAGGTCTTCAATTACCTGTCCAACAATTACCTGAACCTGGTTGCCAGCCACCTCGAGCCCAAGCACGCCATCAACTTTCTTAACAGCCGCTTGGTCGATTTTTGCCGGGTCTTTTACCACAACACGTAGGCGGGTGGCGCAATGCGTGACGTTGGTCAGGTTTCCTGTTCCACCAAGGCCCTGGATAATGCTCGTGGCCATGGCTTTGTAATCAGATGCCATGTTTCCTCCTTTTCCCTGCCATCGGCTCTCCTAATACGAACATGGCCCGATTGTAAATGACGTGTATCTTTTATGTATTTGAAATCCGTGAAAGGTATTTTCTTAGCGGTAAACGCGCTAGGAGCCGCTGGTCAACGGCTTGTACTACAATCAAAGCCGTTGCTAAACGGTCGAACGAGAGGATGGGAGGCCCATGGAGGAGCCGGCTACCAGCGCGCTAGACATGCTTTGCTCGGATATCGAGTTGTTCGACGCAGAGAAGCGCATCGTGCAGTACATCCTCGATCACCCGAGACAGGCCTCGAACATGACTTCGGCGGCGCTCGCACAGGCAAGCGGAGCATCGGAGGCAACAGTCTCACGCCTAAGCAAGCGCCTCGGCTTTAATGGCTATCGCTCTTTTCAGCTCTCGCTCAATCGCGACATCGCCAAAGAGCGTCCCGGCATTGCGCCGAGCGAAATATCCCTTGATAACGTTGGCGGCTCTCTTCAAACGATACTCAGCACGAAGTCTTCTGAGCTCGAGATGACCGCTCAGCGTCTCGACCATAGCGAGCTGCGCGCCACGCTTAGGCTGCTCAGTGAAGCATCAATCATCCAGATCGTGGCAGTAGGCAACACCATTCCCGTCGCGATGGACGCTGCCTTCAAGTTCAACCAACTTGGACTTCGAAGCATAACGAGCGAAATAAACGAGAAAGCCTCCGCCTTCTCGCTCACCCTCACCAAGCAAGACCTGCTTGTACTCATCTCCAACTCAGGAAAATCGAGAAGGCTCATGCAAATTGCTCAGGTAGCCCGCTCGAACGGAGTTCCCATCGTGCTGCTCACGAGCGAAACCGAATCCCCTCTCGTTCACATGTCGGATCATGTGCTCACAGCAGTGAATCGCGAGCGGCTCCTCACCACGCGCGAATTCCAGCTCTCGCGCATCCCTCTTACCTTTGTTGTTGAGGTGCTGTATTACTTCCTGTACTCCATGCTGCCGGACCCGAAGCATCACATCAGCCTCCACGAATCAATGATGGCATCAGATAAGAAGCTCGATGCTTAGGTGAACGCCGCCAGCCCCTCCGCAGCACCGCCGCGGTGTCGCATGTCGAACAGCTCTGAGTAAACTTGCACGCCGAATTACGCAATAAGAAGGCGAAAATTGGCTCTTATTGCGTAAATCGGCATGCAAGAGCTTGCGCGGAGCCCGGCAGGGGCGCATAAAACACATTCTTTCATGCCGAGCCTTCAAAAACCGAGCTGGAACATGCAGCCGCGTGCCGGCATGCCATGCGGGCACGACGCACACCGTCGTGCGCAAGTCGCCACGCATGCAGCCTCACGCAGGAACGCCGCGCTCACGGAACCATGGCGCACGATAGCTCACGCCGCGCCCACGGAGCCCCGGCCGCGATGGCTCACGCCGTGAGGAACACCATCACGATGATGCAGGCAAAGCCGGCAATGTCCGGCATGGTGAACACCGTTCCCAGCACAACAGCGCTTGTCACCGCAGCTGAAACAGGCTCCACCGTGCCAATCAGACTCGCACGCATGGAACCGATATCCTTCACGCCCTGCATATACAGCGAATACGCAAGACACGAACCCACGGCGGCAAGCACGAAAAACGCGCCCCAGCCCATGCCGTCAAGCTGCGGCATGCTCGCCCACGGATGAAAGAGGCACGTTGTCACGATTCCCGAAAGCAGCATGCCCGACCCCGTGACCACCGAGGCTCCGTATTTAGGAAGGATGCGCGCCGGAATGATCGACATGCATGCAGCGCCCACCGCCGAAACGAGACCGATCGTCAGGCCCTCGAGGGGAATCGCCAGGTTGGAGGGGTTGCCTCCGGTCGCGAGAAGATAGGTGCCCGCCAGCGCCAGAACAACTCCCGCAAACTCCCTCCGGCGCGGCGCGCGGCGCGACCTCAAGCACGAATACACCATAATCATCACAAGCTGGAGGCATTGCAGCACCGTCGCGGTGCCCGCGTTGGTCAGGCGAACCGCCATGAGATAGCCGTACTGGTTGAGGAGCACGCCGAGCGCCGCGAACACCACGAGCACTGCCACATCGCGCTTCGTGGTGAGTAGGCGCACCAGATTACCTCGATCCGTACGGCGCGAAAGGATAACAATCAAGAAGATCAGGCCCGACACAATCTGGCGGGCGCACATGAGCCAGATCGTATCAACGGTATAGTTCTCGAACAGAAAGCTTGCGCATGTGCCGGAAAAGCCCCAGAAGATACCTCCGAAAAGCGTCGCAAGCACGCCGGTAACTGCGCGGCGGTCGCGCTCGGCATTTGATCGGCTGCGCCGGATGCGGCGCCATGCGCGCGACGCTGCGTCCACGCCGAACCTGTTCACCGATTTTTCTTCAACCGTCTCCGTCGCTTCTGCCGCCACGCCCTGCGCCCCTTTCCAATACCTTTTCCATCCTTCACCTTAACGTAAGATTCAGCAGGTTAAAAGGCATGTTTATGCAAAGTTGAGCAGGTTCGATCACATGCTTTAGCCCACCGGAGCATGCCCTTGGAAAACGCCGGCGTGCCGCGGCAGCACCGCTGCCCAAGCCCCGGCGGCATCACATTCTCACCACGATTGGGCGACCGAGGGACGCCAGCATTAAGGTCGCAGGCGGGCGGTCACTCATCTCGCACTGCGGGCGCGACAGGAGCCAATCCGCGCACAAGCGGGTCGCTCCACGCGCAATCGGGGTATAAGCGTTACCAGGCTATACACCGTAAGGAGAACCATGGAACCCGAAACCACCCCTTCTGAAAACAATCCGCAGGCCGCGGAAACCGCCAACCCCCGCGCTGCCGCTGCTGCGCTGCTCGCGCCTGGAACAACAACCTGCGGCTTCACCGTCACGCATGTTGAAACCATAGACGAGCTCGATGCCGACGCCTACGTGCTCTTCCACCATGCATCCGGCGCGCGCCTGCTCTACCTCGCCTGCGACGACGAGAACAAAGCCTTCTCCATCGGCTTCAAAACGCCGCCCGCCAACAGCACGGGCGTGTTCCACATCCTTGAGCACTCCGTCCTCGACGGTTCGGAAAAGTTCCCGCTCAAGGAGCCCTTCGTTGAGCTCATCAAGGGCTCCATGCAGACGTTCCTGAACGCCATGACCTACCCGGACAAGACCGTCTACCCCGTTGCCTCCACCAACGAGCAGGACCTGCTCAACCTCATGGACGTCTATATGGACGCGGTGCTCAACCCGGCCATCTACACGAAGCGCGCCGTCTTCGAGCAAGAGGGGTGGCACTACGAGCTCGACGTGCCGGAAGGCAAACCGCTCGCCGAGGGCATGCTCCGTTACAACGGCGTGGTGTTCAACGAGATGAAGGGTGCGCTCTCCGACCCCATGAGCGTGTTGGACGACGCCGTGGGCGCGGCCCTCTTCCCCGACACGGCGTATGCGTTCGAATCCGGCGGCGACCCGCGGGTGATACCCGAGCTCACCTATGAGGAGTTCCTCGACACGCATGCCCGACACTACAACTTGGCCAATAGCTATCTCACCCTGTATGGAGACTTCGCCGACGTGCGGCGCGAGCTCGCGTTTCTTGACGAGCGCTACCTCTCGCAGGAAAACGCCGCCGGCCGCCGCATCGCTGCCGAACGCGCCGCAGGAGCCCGCCCCGCCGCGCTCGCGCCCAACCCGCTCGCCATGCAGGAGCCGACCGTGTGCGACTACAAGCGCATCGAGATGCAGACCACTCCAGAGAACGCCCTCGTGGGCATGGGCTATGTCATTGGCCAGGCGCTCGATACCTTCCGCACCGTTGCAGCCGACGTGCTCTTCGATGCGATCCTCGGCTCCAACGAGGCCCCGGTCAAGAAAGCGATTATCGCCGCGGGCTTGGGCGGAAATGTGACGAGCTACACCTCGTCCGCTTGCCAGCAGCCCTATGAGCTCATCATCTTGCAAAACGCGCGACCGCAGGCGGCACAGGAATTCCGGAACGTAATTGAGGATACCTGCCGTGACCTTGTGGAGCATGGCGTACCGCGCGACCGGCTCGAAGCGGTGATCAGCAGCAACGAGTACGCGCTTCGGCAGCGCGATTACGGCATGTCGGACGGCGTCGTGCTCGCCTGCGAAGCGCTCTCCACCTGGCTCTATGATGACGATGCCGCAACCGACGCCCTCAAATACGCCGACACCTACGCGGCGCTTCGCGAAGCCCTCGATGGCCCGTTCTTTGAGGACCTGCTGAGGGAACTCGTGCTGGAAAGCAATCACTGTGCCTTGGTTGAACTCGTGCCGGTTGGCGCCGGCTCAGGCGAGGACGCAGCGGACGCGCCCGGTGCGGATGACAACGCGGGGAACGCACCCAGCTCGAGCGAGGGCGCGGCAACAGGCTCGGCCGACTTCGCCGGTAGCGCCGAGGCAGCGGGTGGCGGTTCCGACGCCGCCGACACCGAAGCGGCAAAGCTCGCCAACATCAAAGCGAGCATGAGCACCTCCGAGCTCCAAGCAATCCTCGACGACGTGGCAGAACTTCGCCGCCAGCAGGAAGCCGAGGACGCGCCCGAGGATCGCGCGAAGCTCCCGCGCCTCCACGTGGAGGACATCTGCGACGCTCGCCCGGATCCCGCCTGCACGCTCGATGACGCCGCGCCCATCCTCTGCCTCCGCCACAGCATCCCCACACGCCGGCTAGCCTACGCGCTCACCTACTTCGACCTTACCCACGTGAGCTATGCCGAGCTCCCCTACGTGAAGGTGCTTTGCCGCCTCATGCAGCAGCTTCCCACGGCGCAGCACACTGCCGCCGAACTCGACAGCTTCATAGGCTCTAACCTTGGCTTTCTTACCTTTACCACGGAGGTTTTCCAGCAACCCAATTGGAAGCTCGCCCGCCCGGTACTGCTCGTCTCGGCGGGAGCGCTCTCCGAGAAGATCGATGCGCTCGCGAGCATTCCCCGCGAGGTTTGGGCAGAGACCATCTTCGAGGACACCGATCGCATGCGCGACGTTCTCACGCAGCTCAAGATAGGTATGGAGCAGACGTTCATCACCGCGGGGCACCAAGCGGCGCTCGGGCGCGCGCTCTCGTACGTGTCGCCCGCAGCGGTCATCTCCGAGCAGCTTGGCGGCGTGGACTTCTACCGTTTCCTGCGCGATCTCCTCGACCACTTCGATGAGCGCACGGGCGAGCTCTGCGACAAGCTGCGCGAGCTGCAGCAGCGCATCTTCACCTCGACCGGCACCGTTGCGAGCTTCACTGGCTCCGATGAGGACTATGCCCGTTACTGGGCGGCGGCCGGGACGCTGGGGCTTGCCCCGCGCACCGCTCCTGCCAAGGAGCTCTATGTGCCCATGCCCGAAGACAAGCACGAGGCGTTCGTGATTCCCAGCGACGTATGCTACCTGGGACAGTCCACCGACCCGCGCGCGCTCGGCATTGCGACGGACGGCAGCTGGGGCGTTGCAGCGAACGCTCTCTCTTACGGCTATCTCTGGAACGAAATCCGTGTAAAGGGCGGTGCGTACGGCTGCGGATTCCGCGCCGCTGCAGACCGCCAGCTCGCATTCTATACGTATCGCGATCCGGCGATCGACCCCTCGATTGACCGCATCGCGGGCGCCGGCGCATGGCTCGGCGAGCTCGATACAGACCGCGACACCTTCGAGGGGTACATCGTCTCGACCGTCTCGAGCAACGACGCGCCCGTGAAGCCGTATGCGCTTACCAAGCGCATCAACGGGGCGTATTTCTCGAAGCGCACCCCGGGATACCGCGAGCAACTACGATCCGAGATGCTCGCCACCACGCCCGAGCGCCTGCGCGAGCTGGGCTCGGACGTTGCGCAGGTTGCCGAAAAGGCCCCGCGTTGCGTCTTCGGCGGACGCGAGATCATCGAGGCGAGCAACGCTGGGTGGAACGTGGTGGACCTGCTCGGGTAACGGAGGCAGGCGACGGGCGCTCCGTCTCCCCAGCGCCCGGATAAGGCGCCGGGTACTTTACCCCCCCCCATCGCCCAGGCAAAGAAACTGACCATCTGCCTCAGAAAAGCGTCGCGTAACTCGCAGGTGAAGGGCAAATTCAAGCTTCACCGTCGAGTTATGCGACGCTTTCGCATCGACGAGGCGGGGCGCGCCCTCTCGAGCGGCTCGCCCCCGGTCCTGTTGTGGAACATGGGCAGGAAACGGAAGGAACGGGTTTTTAATGCCCCCTCTTTTTATCCGTTTCTCGCCCCTTTTAAAATGAAGGAGAGCTCCCCCGCCCTTATACCAGTCCTGCCTTGGCGCGGGCGATGCGACCGGCCAAGCGGATGTCGTACGGCGTGGTCTGGTACACGTAATAGTTAAGCCAGTTGGTGTAGAGCAGCTGCGCCTGACTGCACCAGGTGTTGAGCGGCTCGCGCGCGGGGTCGTCGCCGGGGAAATAGTTCGCCGGCACCTGCGGGTCAATGCCGCGCTTCACATCGCGCTCGTATTCGAGCCGCAAGGTATCGGTATCGTACTCCGGATGACCAAACACGAAGAACTGGCGGCTGTCGACGCTCTTCACGATATAGAGCCCCGCCACCTCGGACGCCGCGACCACCTCAAGCTCGCCGCACGCCTCCACATCCGATGCGCGCACCTCGGTATAGCGCGAATGCACCGCATAGAAGCGGTCGTCGAAACCACGCACCAGAGGCGACGAGCGCTTGACGAGGTAATGCTCGTACACGCCCGAAAGCTTGGCCGGCAGCTCGTGCTTGTTGATGCCGTAATGATGGTAGAGCCCCGCCTGGGCGCCCCAGCAAATGTGCAGCGTCGAATGCACGTTCTCCACCGACCAGTCCATGATGCGCTGAAGCTCGGGCCAGTAGTCCACGTCCTCGAAATCGAGCTGCTCAACGGGCGCGCCCGTGATAATCAGGCCATCGAAGTGCTCATGCTCGACCTCTTCGAACGTGCGATAGAACGTCTCCAGATGGTCTTCGGAAACATGCGTCGCCTCGTGGCTCACCGTGCGCAGCAGCTCAACCTCAATCTGCAACGGGGTGTTGGACAGCTTTCGCATAATCTGCGTCTCGGTGGCGATCTTCGTGGGCATGAGGTTCAAGATGAGCACGCGCAGCGGGCGGATATCCTGGTGCAGCGCGCGATACTCGGTCATGACGAAGATGTTCTCGCGCTCGAGCGCCTGGGTGGCGGGCAGCGCATCGGGGATGCGGATGGGCATGGGTGCTCCTTACATGCAAATGGGCTCGCACTGCAGCGCGAGCCCAGACGCGCCGCGCGGCAACGTGAAATTCAATCTTTTCACGCGTTCATCGGGCCGTCAAGCAGTCGGTTGAGCAACTTTTTTTCGTCAGAAGCTGATTTCGTGGCAGTTATTTCAGATATGAACGATTCACGCGGCAAAGAGGGAGGCGCTGCACTGCCTTGGACAGACAGCTGGCAACAAAAGCGCAGGATTCGAAAGCCTGCATCCCATTGAAGGGCTGCTTTTGTAGCCTCGTGCGCCGGACAATCGTTCATATCTGAAATAACTGCCACAAAAAGACGCAAACGAAAAAACAACGGGCCGAGGACGGCAACGCGCCCCCGGCCCTGTCCAGAGCGCGCGTGGAGCTGTCCCAACCATGCGCGCCTATAGCCTGCTCAGAAATTACGCCCCCGCGACCTCCACGCCGGCGGCAGCCGCCAGCTCGGCCTCCTCGGGGTAGTACACGCCCCACTCGTAGCGAAGGCGCGTCATGATCTCCATCACATCGGCAGCGTAGTCCAGCAGCTTAAGCTTATCGGCATCACCCGCCACAGCGGCCTCGAGGTCGGCGATCTCGTACGCCAGCGCGTAGCCCTCCTCGCCAGCGCGAACCTCCTCACGGTGCCCGTCGTTCGTCCACACGATGGTCGCATGGTCGGCACGCGGATAATCGGTAGCCTCGATATAGCAGTTATCGAAGCTGATCATCGCGCGCTTGGGCTGCTTGGAATGGAGCGAGAGCGAGAACACGCCCAGCTGCCCCTCGGCGTTGCGCGTCACGAAGCCGCTCGTTTGATCCACGCCGGTCGTGCTGCGATTTGCAAGCGAGACAAGCTCCTTCGGCTGGCTTGCCATGAACAGCCGAGCGATGGAAAGGGCGTATACGCCGATATCGAGCATCGCGCCGCCGGCAAGCTTGGGGTTGTAAAAGCGATTGGTAAGATCGCCGTACTCTTTGAAGCTGCCGAAATTCACCTGCGCCAGGTTCATCTGGCCGAACTCGCCCGTGTTCATGCGGCGCACCAGCTCCTGGTACAGCGGCATGTGCAGAATGGTGGTCGCGTCCATAAGCACCACGCCGTGCTCATGCGCGAGGGCGCGCGCCTCGTCGAGCTCGGCGCTGTTGAGCGTGATGGACTTCTCGCACAGCACGTGCTTGCCCGCGGCGAGCGCCTGGCGCAGGTACGTGATATGCGTGTTATGGGGCGTCGTGATGTAAACCACATCGATGCTCGGGTCTGCATAGAGCTCATCGTAGGATTCGTACACGCGCTCAACGCCATAGCGCTCGGCAAATGCCCGCGCCTTCTCGATCGTGCGGTTGGCAACGCCTGCAAGCGGACGCCCGGCGAGCGCCATGACCTGCGCCATCTGGTTTGCAATCACACCGCAGCCGATAACCGCCCAGCGCAGCTGGGGCGCCGAGAAGATATCTTGGGGGAACGGCTGCGAGCTAATACGCGCGAACGCAGCGTCGGATGCAACGGCGGCGTCGAGCGGGGCGGCAACTTGATCGGACATGTGCTCCTCCTTCTGCACGGAGATGAACGCGATGACCGCAGGGGCAGATGCGGCTACCGTGAAAAACGGCCCCATTGTATCAGCTGAAACCCGCATGAAGCCGGCGTTTGCCGCAAAGCGAGCTCTTGTAACGCACCCACCGTGCGGCCCCCTGCCCCATGTATCCAAATTTGCGCTAAGTCGGTCTTTTTCCTGCATTTCTTCCGTGCGAATTGTCCACCGCGCTGGTAGAAGCATGTGTCATGGCCCGTCTACCAGGCATGTGAGGAATCGCCACCCATGTTTTCGCAGGATCAAAGACCGACTTAGCGCAAATTTGGATACTTTTCTCGAACCTGGGGAGTTATTAAATTAAAAAGCGCATCTTTTAGCCGCGGTGCTCGTCCTCGAACTCCGAAATAGCTTTGAGGAACGCCTCACCAAACTCATCCGCCTTGCGCTCGCCGATGCCCGAAACCTCCAGCAACTCCTCGCGCGTCGCTGGACGCTGGCGACACAGCCCGCGCAACGTTTTATCGCTGCAAACGATATATGGTGGCACGTCACGCCATTCTGCAAGCTCACGACGAAGCGCACGAAGCCGCTCGAAAAGTTCGGCATCGTCGCCGATCCGCGGCTTGCTGTCGAGAGCCGCCTCGTCGCGCAGCAAATCCACCGCGCGGCGCGCCCGCTCGGAACCAGCACGCCCACGCTTGCGGCGCTTGATGCTGAAGGCGAACTCCTCCGGGCTGTTCAGCGCCGCTAACCCTAAGTCACCCATGCCGATTACCGGATACTGTCCCATCGAAACGGTCAGGTATCCGCTGCCAATAAGCTGCTCCACCGTGTCCCTGACGCGTGCGATCGGCAGTTCGGCGAGCTTTCCATATTCCGAATCGCTATCAAGGCGAAGCGAACGAATGCGCTCGGTATTCGCCCCGTGCAACACGTCGGCAATAAGCGCTTTTCCAAAGCGACCCGGATGCTGAGAAACGAAGCGCATGATCGCGCGCGCGGCCTCTGTGACATCATCTGCCTCGAACGGCGTCAGGCAGTTCGAGCAATTGCCGCAACCGCGCGCAACCGCCGGAGCCGGGCTAGCCCCTTCCCTATCACGCCCATCTTCGCCGAAATAGCGAAGAATGTACGCCCGTAGGCAATCCGTAGTACGGCAATAGCCCTCCATTTGGGAAAGCAGCCTGAAACGGTTGCGTTTGGCCTGCTCGCGTTGCCCTTCATCGAGCTCGACATCGCCGGGGTCGCGGTCGATGAGCCGCCGCCGCAGGCTGAAATCGGCGCCATTCCACAGGAGCACGCATCCCGCCGGGTCGCCATCGCGCCCCGCGCGGCCAGCCTCTTGGTAATATGCCTCGATACTTTCCGGCGCATTCAGATGAATGACGTAGCGAACGTTCGGCTTGTCGATGCCCATGCCGAAGGCGTTCGTTGCCACGATTACCGGAATCGCATCCGTGATGAATCCCTCTTGGTTTACCCGGCGCTCCTCGGTGGAAAGGCCCGCGTGGTAATGCCCCACGCGAACACCCAGGGGCGCAAGCTCATGCATCAGGTCTTGCGCAAGCTCGTCCACCTTCTTGCGCGTTGCGCAGTACACGATGCCGCTCTCCTGCGCATGCGAATGCACGTAATCGCGCACCCAAGCAACCTTCGCCTTATCACCCAGCTCCTGCACTTCGAAATAAAGGTTGGGGCGGTCGAAACCCGTCGTGACCGTCTGCGGCGCACGAAGGCCGAGCATCGTGGAAATATCCGCCCGCACGCGCTCCGTTGCCGTCGCGGTAAAGGCGGCAAGCACCGGACGCTGGGGAAGCGCGGCAACGAACGAGGCTATCTCGAGGTACGACGGGCGGAAGTCTTGCCCCCATTGGGATACGCAATGCGCCTCGTCAACGGCAACAAGCGGTATGCCAATTCCACCCGGTCCCGCCGCCGCCCGTGCGAACGCGAGGAAGCGAGGATCGGCCAAGCGCTCGGGAGCCACGTACATAATCTGGTACCAGCCCTCGGAGGCTCGTTTGAGCACGGTGTTCTGCTGCGCCGGCGTAAGCGTTGAATTGAGATATGAGGGGCGTGCGCCTGCCGCCTTAAGCGCGCGCACCTGGTCGGCCATGAGCGAGACGAGCGGGCTCACGACCAGGGTAAGCCCGGGCAGCATGAGAGCGGGAACCTGATAGCAGATAGATTTTCCGGCGCCCGTGGGCATGACGCCGAGCGCGTCGCAGCCAGAAAGGATGGCGGAAACCATGCGCTCCTGCCCCGGCCTAAACGAGCTGTAGCCAAAGTAGCGCTTGAGCGTATCGAGCGCCGCTGCCGGCGCATACGAAGCCAAGGGCCCCACCCCATCGCCCTGATGCGAATATGCCAACGCTCGCCCCCTAGAGCACGAACCGGTACTGACTCCCTACATAATAACCGTCACCTTATTGGAACGAGATTGATTGCGATCGATATGAGGGGTCAGCGCGGGCCGCGAAACCAGAAGCGGCGCCGCCTGCGACGCCGCCGGATGCGCCTGCCCCCGGGCGGATTCGAAAACGACACCCGCGGGGAAGATGGCGGGCGGGTGCCGACGGCCCGAATCCGCCGGACAGTCCCTCAAAACCAGAAGCGGCGCCGCCTGCGACGCCGCCGGATACGCCTGCCCCCGGGCGGATTCGAAAACGACACCCGCGGGGAAGATGGCGGGCGGGTGCCGGCGGTCCGAATCCGCCGTACGGCCCCGCGAAACCAGAAGCGGCGCCGCCTGCGACGCCGCCTTATACGCTGGTGCCCCCGGGCGGATTCGAACCGTCGACACCCGCTTTAGGAGAGCGGTGCTCTATCCCCTGAGCTACGGAGGCAAGTAGGTAAAGTCTAGCAGAAACCGCCTGCGCATGGGCGCGTCGCGCAGATCATCCAACCCGGCCACCCATGACAACTGTCACCGATTATGCATTGACGTTTTGTCAATATTGCTCAACAATCAAAGATGCAGCAAATTCAGCGAAGAAGGAGTTAGCCCATGGCAGAGAGCCCCGGCCACGCGCGCCAGGCACGCCATTCGCACGAGGTGCGCCGCGAAGAGATTCTTCAGGCGGTCATCGATGTCTGCTCCGCCGAAGGCATCGGCAAGCTCTCGGTCTCCAACGTCACCTCCCGCGTTGGTTGCGCGCGTTCGCTTTTCTACCATTACTTCCCCAGCAAAGAGGTCGCCCTCGAGTCCGCGCTCGACTACACCATCGACGCCTTCATCGCACGCCTCCGCAGCTGGAACGAAGGACGCACCTTCGGCGATATCGAAGGCGCCCTCGACGGCATCTCCCATCTGCTCAAAACGCTCGTCCTCGAAATGCCCGGTATCTCGGGCTCTATCACCGAGGGCGGGGACGCCGTGCTCTATACCACGTTCGTGAACCGCGTGGCGGAACGCTGCGCGCGCTACATCTGCGAATCGACCGTCGTTGACTTCGCGCGGTACCACGAGGTCCTCATCGATAACGTCTACGAAACGTTCTACGTGCTCATCAGCGGGCTCATCCTCTACATTCGCTCGCATAAGGATGTGCCGGAATCCGTCATCAAAGACATCATCGCCTGCACGCTGCATATCGAGGGCTATACCGAGAAGTACAAGGACCGCCGGCCCGAGCACTAGCATGCCGCTGCCGCCGAGCCCCATCGCGGCCGGCAGCCCGCCCCTACCTCAGCGCGGGTGGCGCCAACGTCAATCGGCGTCCCGCAGGCTATCGTAGTGCTCCATGAGCGCATCCCTCTGCTGCTGGCGCGCCTCTTCAACGCGCGCCTCGGCAGCACGGTCGGCAAAACCCATTGCCACCGAAGCCGCGCCCAAGATGATGAATCCGCCCACTGCCATCACCAGCAAGCATCGTATGCCCACGCGCATGAGCTCGGGACGCAGCCGCTCATTGAGCTCGTTGACATTCTCTATGTTCGCCCATCTTTGCGCGCCGCAATGCGGGCACCACACCTTCTTGGAAAAACGCTGATATCTTGGCTCAGCAACAAGAACTGCGCCACGGCGCCTCGTCTTGGTAACGCTTCGCGACTTCGAGACGAAGGTTCGCGCAAGCTCGGCAGCATCCACGTCGAACCGCGCCCCACACGTATCGCACGTCGCCTGCGCCACAAGACCAGAGCGCGACGCGGAGCTCCGCAGGCGCCGAACAGCCATGACGCCGCAGCAGGCAACCCACGCGAGCAGTGCAACGCCCATCACCATGAGCACTATCAAACGCGGATCCACCGCTACCACCCCTTGCGCCGGCGCAACAAAACGGGGCAGAGGTCTATCCCCTGTCCCGTAAAGCTCGGCCTAGCCAACCTCAACTACGCCGCCCTCGCGCACGGTCACCGCCATGCCGTCCTGCACGTAACTCAAAAACTCATCGCCCAGGCTATCTATGACCGGCATCGATACATCGTCCAGCCATACGTCGGCGAGCACGGCGCCCGCCGCCGCCAACGAATCGATGGGCTCCGAGAACAGCATGCAGGCAGGCTGGCGCTTCATGGCGCATGCGCAGTACAGCACGAGGCCGCCCGTGGTGGAACCGATGGTCTGCGGCAGGCAGAGCGCGCGGCCCGCCATCTGCTTGCCGTAAAGATCCGGATTGTTCTGGTCGCCGCACGTGGCCTTCTTATCGCCAAATTGCAGCGCCTTCTGGAACGACGCCAGCGTGTTGAGCCCGCCGTGCGTCACCACGGCCTCCGCCGTGGTCTCTCCGGGCGAAATCACACGCCCTGTAAACGTCTTCATCAGCGCTCGCCTCCCTTGGTAATCTGCTCGAGAATCTCGTCATCGGTGTAGTAGCGCGCGGTGGTATACGTGCGCAACTTGTTGCTCGATGTGATAACCGGCATGCTCGCGCAGAGCGGGTTGTTCATATACATGAGCGGGCAGATATAAGAGGTAATCACGCCCGTCGCCTTGAGGCGCGCGGCATAGGGCGTCTCGCCGAAGCGCTTGAGCACCGCGGGTGCCGCCGTGAAGACCGTTGGGATGACCACGCGGTCGCGGCCCAGCTCCGCAAGCGCCTGCTCGATGCGCTCGGTCCACGTGACGAGCTGGTTGAGGCTCATGTGCGGGCACCCCATGAAGCACAGCTTGGGCCGAGCGTCGCGCTTCTTCCACACCACCGGATAGCTGTCGTAGACGCGCTGGAGCTCGGCGTCGTCGACCACGTACGTGCGGGCGCCCGGTTTAACGAGGCCGCGGCCCTGCCGCACCGCCTCGGGCGTGATTCCTTCCACATGGTAGAGGCCCACCGCGCCGTTTGATGCCGTAGCCGCGCCGAAATCCTTCAGATACGTGCGCGCGTCCTCATCGAGCTCGCCCAGCCACCGGTCGAGCCCCACGATATACGGCACGTCCTCCATCACCTTCATACCGATGGCCGAACCCAGAAGCTGCGCCTCGGGGCGCTTGGTGGTGCGCACCTCGACGATCCAGTCCGCCTTACGGCCTTCGTCCGTAAGCAGGCCGAAATACGGCACGTAGCCCACCACGGAGCCCATGAGGTCGATGATGCCCGAATTGCGGTTGCAGCGCGCGCCCAGAACGGAGTTGGCGTACACCACCGCACTCGACTCCGACCAGCTGAGCACCTCGCCCTCCGCTGGCGTATTGCCCACCTCATCCATATAGCAGGCGCAGGTGAAGGCGTCTTTCTCCATAAGGCCGAGCTTGTGGAGCTGTCCCTCGTAAAAGTCCTGTTTGGAGTACATGAACTTCTTGAACACGATGTTCTGGATGAAATTGCTGGGCACGTTGGGGTCGAGCGGGCGCGGGTCGGCGGAGAAGCGCTGCTTGGAGGTGGCGCCCGTCTCGATGAGTTGGTTCATGAGGTCGTAGACCGGCGTGAGCGCCTTCAGCCCGAACGATGTGACCAGATGGTTGTACTGACTGGTAACCGGCACCATCTTGGTGGCACCGAAGATTTCTCCGTAGCGCACGAGCGTTTCCATGACGCGAGCCATAGTCTCGCCCTGCGCACCGTCGAGGATGGCTTGCTGCTCCTCGGTTAGCTGCATGGTGTGGTCCATATGCTTCCTTTCGTGTTACGACTATCCTAGCGCAGGAATCTGGGAGCGGGGTGAAACTGCGGAGCGCCGGGGCGCGGGGCGCTGCAGGGCGCGGGCGGTGCACGATGGCGGTTGCGCATTCGCGGGCGGGATCCGGACATGCAAGGCGTTGTCGGGCGAGACCCGGGCAGCGCTCGCGTCGCCGGGCAGAATCCGGACACTCGAGGCGTTGTCGGGCACCTTTTGGACATGCAGGGCATTGTCGGGCGGCATTTCGCCATTTTTAGGGCTCCGAGCGTCCGAATCTCGCCCGAAGTCCCCCGTACTGTCCGAAATGCGCCCGGCAATGCGACGCTGTCCAGATCTCGCCCGATAATCCCCGCGTTGTCCGAATCGTGCCCGACAACGCGAGCACCGTCCAGATCTCGCCCGGAAACGCTGCGGCGCAACCACGCCACAACGCCGACTCCGCACCGCGGGCACCGACCCGCCGGCGGCGCCCCCGCAGCCAGATCGTTCCGCCGCTAAATCTTCATCGCCGTCTCATAGGCACCCCAGATCACGTTGCGCAGGTTGCCCACTTCCTTGCAATCGCCCACCAGATAGACGTTCTTGCCTTTCGGCGCAATCGGCGCGGGACTGTATCCAACCGAACTAATCACGCTATCGCACGGAATCTCGAACGTCGAGCCGTCCTTCGCGCGGCACGCCACGGCATCGGAACGCACCTCGGCAAGCATTGCCTCCAAGTGCACGGGCACTTCGTGCAGAGCGAACCATTCGCGCAGGTAGGAACTGTTAGCCAAGCACACGCCCGTCTGCGCGATAAGGTCGTCCTTCATCTCAACGATAACGGGATGCTTACCCTGGAGCGCCAGCTCATAGGCAATCTCGCACCCTGTGAGACCGCCCCCGACCACTACGACGCGGTCGCCCACCGGCGTGCCGGTCAGATAGTCACAAGCCTCGACCATGAGCTCATGGCCCGGGACGCTTCGCATGACCTTCGGGTGCGCGCCCGTCGCGACGACAACCGGCCCTGCGCCCAACGCGGCAACGTCGCGCACCTTGTCGTTCAAACGCACCTCGATGCCCAGCTCATCCATCTGGCGCCGATACCAAGCCAAGAGGTCGCGCAGCTTCCCCTTGTAGGATTCCGCGCTCGCCGCGATGAACGTTCCCCCGAGCTCGCCAGAGCGCTCGTGGATCACCGGCTCATGGCCGCGGAGCTTGAGCACGCGAGCGGTTTCCATGCCGCCGATGCCGCCGCCTACGATATGCACGGTCTTAGGAGCCGACGTCTTCACGATGCGGTGCTTCTTCCACTGCATCGTCTCGGCGTTCACCGCGCACCGCGAAAGCCCCAAGCTGTCCGTAAGCTCCTGGTCGTTCGGCACTCCCTTGTAGTGACACATGTTGAAGCATCCGTTGTGGCAAAGGATGCAGGGGCGGATATCTTCCGGACGGCCCTCGACGAGCTTCGTGACCCACGCCTGGTCGGCCAGAAACTGCCGCGCGAAACCCGCGCCGTCGAGCTTGCCCGCTGCGATGGCATCGGCCGCTACACGCGGGTCCAAGCGCCCCGCCGCGACCACGGGGATGTCCACGAACTGCTTGATGTGCTCGACATCCTCAAGATTGCAGTTCTCGGGCATGTAGATGGGCGGATGGGCCCAGTACCATGCGTCGTAGGTCCCGTTGTCGCAGTTGAGCATATCGTAGCCGGCGTCTTGCAGATACTTTGCCGCCCGCTCGGATTCCGCCATATCGCGCCCGACCTCGGTGTATTCCTCCCCCGGCAGAGCACCCTCGCGGAAGCCTTTCGTCTTGGAGACGACGCTGTAGCGCAGCGATACCGGGAAGTCCTTGCCGCAGGCCTGCTTGATGGCTTGAACGATCTCGACGGCGAAGCGATACCGGTTTTCGAACGAACCGCCGTATTCGTCGTTGCGACGATTGACGTAGGGCAGCGTGAACTGATCGAGCAGATACCCCTCGTGCACCGCATGGATCTCGACGCCGTCGACGCCCGCCTCCTGCAACAGCACCGCGCAGCGGCGAAACGCGTCGACCATCTCGTGAATCTCCTCGACGGTCATCTCGCGCGAGGGAACCTTGTCCGACCATCGGTTTGGCGTGGGGCTTGCCGTCGCGCAAATGCGGTCAAGGTCCATGAACGGTTTTGACACGCGCCGCAGCACCGGGTTGGTGTAGAGGTCCTCCATGAGCTTGCTCACGGTGAACGACCTGCCAAAACCCGCGGTAAGCTGGACGAAGAGCTTGGCGCCTGTGGCGTGCAGCTTGGGCATCCACGCCGCAAGATCGCGGTACATCTTCTTGTTCTTGTAGAGCCACTGGCCGAACATGGGGTTATACACCGGCTGGCAGCCCGGCAACACGAGGCCGACGTTGTTCTTGGCAACCTCAAGAATAAAGCGGGCGCCCGCCTCATCGAAATGGTTCTTCTCCATCCAGCCGAAGAGGTCCGTGCCGCCCATCGATGTGAGCACGATACGGTTTTTGAGCTCGACGTTTCCTATCTTCCACGGCGTGAAGAGCGGTTGAAGCCGTTCGTCCATATACATCCCCTTTCGTTCCCAACAGACCCTTGCGCATGATTCTACTTCGCGTTCATGGGAACGGGCGGTGTTCGTCGGCTGGCGGGGCGCATTAACGCGCAGCTGGCGTTAGCCCCACGGATCTCGCTCAAACAGCGGCTCGGGCTCGGGCAGACGGTCGGAATACGGATCGTAGCCGTCGTCGTCCTCATTCTCTGCTCGGATAAACGGGTCGCTCGGGGCCTCCGCCTTGCGGAGAGCTTCCTGCTTTCTGCCGCCAGCCGGCGCCGCCTGCTTTCCGCCGTCAACCGACGCCAGCTTGTCCAGGGCTTCCGCCATACCAGATCCTTTCCGCCGCGTTCCATACCGTAAGCATACCCCCTGCATTCACGAAAGCGGGCCCACATCTGCACCTTGGCTCAGCGCCTCGGGGAACACCGCTCCTGCATCCACGAGGAGAGATCGCATCTCCGCCGGCCGCACCCGCCGCGCCAGCCATTACCCCGCCGGCCCCCGCGCATACGGAACCATGCGCCGCAAAGGTCGGCAACGAACGCCTGTAGGGGTTCTTTTCAGCAGCGACCTCTCGTTCCAGTAATTAGTTAGCTATGGCTATCTTTTGTTGTTCGACCAACGGAAGGACCTACCATGACCCCGATACTCCTCATCGAGATTATCTCCGCCCTTGTGGGGCTGGTTTGCCTAGGCGCGCTTACTGTTCGCTTCATCTGCGTACGGCTCAACCGCACGCAAGGCAGCGGTACAGGAAGGGCGCGCACCCGGCGACACGCCGCTTGGGGAGTCGGCCTCGTTGCCGCAGCCGCGGTACACGGGGTGAGCGCCACGCTCTATGCATCGGGCGCGCATGCTGGAGCGTACGCGTGCGGTTGGGCGGCCCTTGCCTGCTTTGTTCTCTGTGCCGTGAGTATGATGCGCTTTGCGCACCTCAACGCGAGCGAATCGCGCCGCGCGCGCCTTGGCCTTTTTATTGCGGGCATCATATTCTTTGCGGGACACGTCGTTGCTGCGCGCCTTTAGCAGCCACGACCGCCTGCCACGCCCTGGATTCCCCTACGCCATCGATCTGCGCGCTATTCCTTTTCTTGCGGCAACTCCCCTAGGTTCTTGCCCCGAACGAGGCTACCCGATAAGCAGCGCCGGTAGCTCGTGCAGGCTCTGCAAGATGCCCACGCACGCTGTACGCACCTCGGGAGTCGGTTCGGCCCATTCGGGCACCATGAACGTCACCATACCGGCCGCGAGAGCCGCCCGCGCGCCATTCACGGAGTCCTCCACCGCCGCGCATGCTTCCGGCCTCGTGCCCAAGCGGCGCGCCGCCTCGAGGTAGATGTCCGGCTCGGGCTTCGAGCGCTCAATCTCGTCTCCGCAAACCGTCGTCGAGAAGAACTGCGCCAATCCGAAGCGCTCCATGAGCGGCATCGCGTGCTCCCGCTCCGTCGAAGTCGCAAGCGCCACGGGAAGGCCGGCATCGTGGAGCGCCCGCACTGCCTCGAATGCCCCCGGGCGCATCTCAAGATCTTCGTCGCGCATGGTGAGAAACAGCTCTGCCTGGTGCGAGAACAGCCGATCAACAAGCTGCACATCGCCAACCAGCTCAATCACCATGGTGCGAGCATTGGGAATGCTGCAGCCGACGAAATCATTGAGCATGCTATCGGGCAGAACGATGCCCATATCCGCCGCGGCCCTTCGCCACGATGCCTGACTCACCCGCTCCGTGTCCACGAGGGTGCCATCCATATCGAAAACCACTGCTTGCGGTGAGAGCATGCCGTTCCCTTCCTGAGATTGCGCTGTTTGGGCTCCGGTTATTCTATCAGGCGCAGCCTGAGGTGTGGCAACGCTACAATACAGGCCACAGGAGATGACGCCGACCCTCAAGAATCGCAGGGAGCACCATGGAGACTATTGCCAGCTTCACCGTTGACCACCTTACGCTCGAGCCGGGAATCTACGTATCGCGCGTCGACCGCGATCCCGCGACCGGCGCCGCAGTGACCACGTTCGACATTCGCCTGACCGCGCCGAACCGCGAGCCGGTCATGAATACCGCCGAGGTGCACACTATCGAACATCTCGGAGCGACGTTACTGCGCAATGACGCCGCGTGGAGTTCGCGCGTGGTGTACTTTGGCCCCATGGGATGCCGCACCGGCTTTTACCTTGTTGTTTTCGGCGAGGTCACGTCGCGCGAAATCCTGCCGCTCATTCGCGATCTTTTTGATTTCGTCGCTGGCTTTGAGGGAGAGATTCCCGGAGCTGCGCCCGAAGCCTGCGGCAACTATCTGGACCAAAACCTCCCCGCGGCGCAATGGTGGGCACGCCGGTTCTTGCGCGAAACGCTCGAGGATATCGACGACGCCCACTTAGCATACGGGGCATAAAGCCGCTTCGACACCGTTTCTGGCTACACAACCGATTACCCCTCGACGCCTGCGCGCGTTGCTCGTCACGCGTGCTAGACGTGGCGTTCCGCGCGCTTGCCCGTTGTTGCCCTCGCTGCCGTGAACACGCCGTTTCGCTCTGACATCGCCGCGCGTTCGAGCGCATTGTCCCTCGCTGCCGCGCGGACGCCGCCCCGCCCCCACCGGCGACCGCACGCCCGTGCCGCCTCGCTTCTTGCCTCCGCGCGTAACCCGTTTTGCTCCCAGCCCGCCGTTTCTGGCTAAAAATGTCGATTTATGGCAATCCGCACCCGCACCGAGAGAACGCCGC
Source organism: Enorma shizhengliae (assembly GCF_009676995.1). Taxonomy (NCBI): domain Bacteria; kingdom Bacillati; phylum Actinomycetota; class Coriobacteriia; order Coriobacteriales; family Coriobacteriaceae; genus Enorma; species Enorma shizhengliae. The sequence goes on along the minus strand of NZ_VTFZ01000001.1, from coordinate 243,669 downwards.
GACCTCATTAGCCCCCTCTTGTCGGGTCGGAAGCTCGCATTCTGCCCGTTAGCTGTCCCATCATCACGCGGATGGCGAGAGAGTCACTCCCGTCCTGTCCAAGTTTCCATCTTCCATCGCCAGAAATCGACATTTTTAGCCAAAATCGAGCACCGCAAGATACAAACCGATACTCGTCGGTTCAGACAGGGACAGGAAGCATGCAAGTGGAGCCCCGGGCACAACGCACCGGAATTCCAGCGCGTCACACAGGCGGCAAGCCGATACCGGCGCGCAACCCGTTGAGCAGTGCCAGTTGTCGCGCGCGATACCCCGCCACTTGATAGCGAAAACGTTGGTTGGCGTCGTCATAGATCGACTGTGCAATAGCTTCAAGCGCAACGATATCTATCATCTGGTCGCGATTAATCACGAGGACCTTGACCCCCATTCCCTTGAGGCCGTTATTGCGTTGGCCATCTCGTACGCGCACCGATTCCTGCTCGTGGTAGCCGCCGTTGTACTCAAGGTCGGACCCGGCGGCGGGGATGTACAAGTCGCACACGGCGTACGGAATCCCCGATGCCATCCGAACCGCCCGGGGAGAGAAGTCGATTCGATGGTTGAGAAGTATTCCTCCCTGAGGAAGCGCCCGCAAATTGAAGCCGCCCCAACGCATGGGAATAGAGAACATGCCAGCCATAACGGTCTCCATAGGAGAGGCCGAACCCGAGAGCGCATATTCAACAGCCCGACGAAACGTGGCGTATCGCCTGCCGGTTGCCCATGCAGCGACGGCACGCAGCTCGCGCATGGTCACGGCCGGTTCGCAGCGACAATGTTCCTGCTCCACGTTATACCGATCGGTAAAATCTGGCCACACGCCACCCCATGCAATGGGCAGCGTAGCTTCGGCAGGCAGCGAATAGATTCCCAGCAGCTCCATAACAAGCGCGTAGACCTCAGGCAGCGACCGCCCCTCAGAATACAGAAGCGTGGCGAACGCGGGAGAACAACAATAGAGGCCAGCGCCGACACGCATGATGGCACCCGCAGGCAAGGGCCTCGAAATCACGTGGCAGCGCAACCCGCTCTTCCTGCTTACATGAGATGGATCGCTCATCAAAATATGAAGCTCTTCGCTCTCGGCCCCCTGCCAGAAACCCTTACGGGCCAGCTCTTCAAAATCGATGGCAGTCTTGTTTGGAGCGCAAGAGGCAAGGACCCGGCGCTGCTCCCTTTTATCTAAGGGACGCCAGGTAACCGCAGCATATGAGCAGCGCTCAGCTCTCGCACCGCGGATGGCAGAAGTATGTGAAACAACGATGCACTCCATGCAACAACGCTATCACAAACGCGGTCGGGCTCCCGCACGAATCATGCACTCCACGACAAACCCCCGCGCATGGTCCTCGCTATCTGCGACGCACGTTTCTGGCTAAAAATGTCGATTTTCTGCTCTCACCGCTCGCACCTCTTCCTCAAATGCCAACAAACAATCTGCGCTGATCCGTGTAAACCAACATATCCGCAGGTTTTTCTAGCGCTTCGCACGCGCCCCCAATGCAGGCGGCGTCGAAACCGTCACGAGGGCACCGAGCCATCGCCATAAATCGACATTTTTAGCCAGAAAAGTATCCGTGCCGCGCAATGCAACGCGACACGGATACAACAAGCACTGTTTTATTCACTCAGTGGCACAAGCGGCGCGCTTTGGACAAAGACGAGGCCAGGCCGGCGACGGCGGGGGCGGCGCGCGATGCCCAGTCGCACCGCGCTCACCGCCCCGCACAGCCCAGCATGCGCCAGCGCTAGCTTTACTCCGCCGGCACCTCATAGGTTGCCGCAGGACCAGCTTCGCCGGCAACCACGTAGAACGAATTGTCCGCGTCCACGTCGATGGTCACCTGGTCGCCCTCGTGCACCGTGCCGTCGATGATTGCACGCGCGATACAGTCGACCACCTCGTTTTGGATGAGGCGCTTGAGCGGGCGAGCGCCGTACACCGGGTCGAGGCCACCCATCGCGAGCATCTGCTTCGCTGCCGGCGTAACCGCAAGGGTCATACGCTGCTTCGCCAAGCGTTCGCGCACATGAGCCAGCTGGATGTCGACAATCTGCTCGATCTGCTCCATTCCCAGCGGATGGAAAACCACAATGTCATCGATACGGTTGAGGAACTCCGGCCGGAACGTGGCGCGCATAGCCTCATCAACCTCGCGCTTGAGCGCCTCGTCATCGGTGCCCGCATGCTCCGCAATCGCCTGCGAGCCCACGTTGGACGTCATGATGATGATCGTGTTCTTAAAGCTCACCTGGCGCCCCTGGCCATCGGTTAGGCGGCCGTCATCGAGCACCTGCAGAAGCACGTTGAACACGTCGGGGTGCGCCTTCTCCATCTCGTCCAGCAGGATCACGCTGTACGGGCGACGGCGCACGGCCTCGGTCAGCTGGCCGCCCTCGTCGTAGCCCACGTATCCCGGAGGAGCGCCGATGAGGCGCTGGACCGAGAACTTCTCCATGTACTCGGACATGTCGATGCGCACAAGCGCGCGTTCGTCGTCGAACAGGCACTCGGCAAGCGCCTTGGCGAGCTCGGTCTTGCCCACGCCGGTGGGTCCGAGGAAGAAGAAGCTGCCGATGGGTTGGTCGGGGTCGGACAGGCCCGCACGGCTGCGGCGCACAGCGGCAGACACGGCCCGCACGGCTTCATCCTGCCCAATCACGCGCTTATGCAGCTCTTCCTCGAGATGGGAGAGCTTCTCGAGCTCGCCCTGCATCATCTTCGACACGGGTACGCCGGTCCATGCGCTCACCACCTCGGCGATCTCGTCGGAAGTCACCTGCTCGTTAAGGCCACCCCCGCGCTCCTTCTGCTCATCGAGCTCGGCTTCGGCAGCCTGCATGTCGTGCTCCAAGCCCGGAATCACCGCGTAGCGCAGCTCGCTCGCGCGCGCCAAGTCGCCATCGCGCGTAGCGCGCTCTTCCTCGCCGCGAGCCTCGTCCAGCTTGCCCTTGAGCTCCTGGACGCGGTCGATGGCGTTCTTTTGGTTGAGCCAGCCCGCTTTCTGCACGTTGAGCTTTTCCTGCACCTCGGCCATCTCCTGGCGAAGCGACTGCAGGCGCTCCTTCGAGGCATCGTCGGCCTCTTTCATGAGTGCCTGCTCCTCGATCTGCATCTGGGTGAGCTGGCGCTCCGTCGCGTCGATTTCGGCGGGCATGGAGTCGAGCTCCATGCGAAGGCGGCTCGCCGCCTCGTCTACCAGGTCGATAGCCTTGTCGGGCAGGAAGCGGTCGGCGATGTAGCGGTCCGAGAGGTCCGCCGCCGCCACAAGCGCGTTGTCCGCGATATGCACGCCGTGGAAGATCTCGTACTTCTCCTTGAGCCCGCGCAGGATGGAAATGGTGTCCTCCACGCTCGGCTCGCCCACGAACACGGTCTGGAAGCGGCGGGCGAGCGCCGCGTCCTTCTCGATGTACTTGCGATACTCATCGAGCGTCGTCGCGCCGATGGCATGCAGGTCGCCGCGGGCGAGCGCGGGCTTCAGGATGTTGCCCGCGTCCATGGAGCCCTCGGTGGCACCCGCGCCCACGATGGTGTGGAGTTCGTCGATGAAGAGGATCACGCGGCCCTCGGATTTTTCGACTTCCTTGAGCACGGCCTTCAAGCGGTCTTCGAACTCGCCGCGATACTTGGCACCAGCCACGAGCGCGCTCATGTCGAGCTCGATGAGGTCCTTGTCGCGCAGGGTGCTCGGCACGTCGCCGGCCACGATGCGCTGAGCGATGCCCTCCACGATGGCGGTCTTGCCCACGCCAGGCTCGCCGATGAGCACGGGATTGTTCTTGGTGCGGCGGCTGAGCACCTGGATGGTGCGGCGGATTTCTTCGCTGCGGCCGATGACCGGGTCCAGCTTGCCGGCGCGCGCCAGGTCGCACACGTTGCGGCCATATTGCTCAAGCGCCTCGAACTGCGTCTTATCTTCAGCAGAGGTAACGCGGTCCTCGCCTCGAAGCTCTTGATAGACCTCCTCGATGCGCTCACGCGTCACGCCGGAGTCGTTGAGCACGCGGCCCGCATCACCCTTGTCCTCGGCAAGGGCCATGAGCAGGTGCTCGGTTACCACGAAGCTATCGCCCATCTTGCCCGCGTGCTTCTCAGCGCGCTCGAGCACGCGCACCAGGTCGCGCGAAAGCCCGACCTGGGTACCATCGCCCGTTACCTTGGGGGCGCGGTCGATGGCTTCCTGCGTCGCGCGGCTGAGCTGCGCCGGATCGGCACCGATGCGCTCGATGATGACCGAGATGTTGCGCTCGCCGCTCGTGAGCAGCGCCGAAAGCAGGTGAATGGGCTCGACGGCGCCAGCCTCGGCATCGCCCGCGATGCCGATGGCCGCCTGCAGCGCCTCCCTCGATGTCATTGCCAGCTTGTCGATTCTCATGCGAATCACCTCTCTTGCGTGCGGTTCGCCAGGTTTGGCACGGGACCGGGACTGCGTCGGCTTCGGAGCGGGCTGGCAAGCCATCCAGCCCCGTCGTCGCCCCGGCCCTGTTGTTGGCCGGCGAACCATGCCGCCCTACGGAGCGGCGTCTGTTCTATCGTGGCTATTGTTTCCGCTCATAAGCTTCTCTATTCATAAATCTAAGTCTCTATATATAAGATTTTCTGTTATTGGCGCGCGCATATAACGCTCCTCCGCCGCACGCCGTAAGCGCTTGGTAAGGGCTTCGCCAAAGGCCCAGCTTGCTGCGAAGCGTGGCCTACACTGGGGCATATCTGAAAAGTTAAGCAGAAAGCCCAGCCCATGATCCCTTCAATCGATCAACTTGCCGCCATGTTTATCGACCTTGCCATCGCGTGGGGCGTTCCCGTGGTCTACCTGCTCCTCTGCATCATTTCCGACCGGCGCGCCCGAGCACGCGCCGTCCCGCTTCCAGCCGACATCGATGCGACGCCCACCGCCCCCAACCTGCACCCCGTACTCCTTGGCGCGCTGCGATGCCACGACGAGACAAGCAGGGGCAATGAGAGCAACGCCTACGAAACGGCGCTCGGTGCCGTCGTGGCCATGATTGGGCGCGGGGTGCTCAGATTCGAGGACAAGGCACCCCGTGGAGCGGCGGATGCGGAATCGACCTTGTTGGAAGACGGCGAAGAGGGACCCGTCGTCACCGAAAATCACAGGCGCCGCCGACGCCGAAAAGCCGTGCGCGACGAGCGCGTTCACGCCTTCGGCGCCCACCTTTGGCTCACGCGCCCAAGCCAGGAGGCGCGCAGCGCGAGCGCCTCCGACAACCGCGCGCGGGCGCGCTCCGGTAGCGAGCAGCAATACGACGCTGACGCGCTCAGGCTCGTCATGCCTCCCCAGGCCTCTCGCGCGAACCTTGAGGAGCTCTATAGCCGCGCCGCCGACGCCTACCGACCCCTTGGATCATTTCTCGTTCTGATGGCAGACGACCTCGTCGCGCTTGGGCTCACGCAGCGGCCAGGGGCGCTCTACCGCATCGTCTTTAGCTGGCCCGTCACGGTGTTCACCTGCCTCTGGTGCCTGTTCGGACCGGCGCTCGCACTCCTCGAACCTGGAACAGCGGGCTCGGCTGTGGCGTGCGTCATGATGATCGCCGTCATGTTGGGGCGCGCAATGCTGGTAGACCTTGGAACCCGGCTCACGCCCGAAGGCGCTCACGTGCTCGCCCAAGGAGATGCCAACATTCGCTGGGCGGAGTGCCTCAGCCGTGGAGCCATCGCGCTTCCAAGCCGCCTTTCGCCCGACGAGGTAACGCGCCTTCTGGCGACGCTTCTCGCCATGGGCCGCCACGACCTTGCCGGCGATGTCGCTGACTGCCTCGTGAGCAGCGGATACGCCAGGGTTCTCGATTCGCCCCATGCCCGGCAGGCCATCGACTTCTGCATGCGCCGTCCCTTTATCGACACGTCCGTTATGAGAAAGGACCTGTCGCCAGCAGACCTGCTCATCGAAAGCGTCGACAAAACCGTGGAAATCATGCGAGGCTGAGCGAACCGGGCAAAGCGCGCCGGCCAAGGGCACTGGACGCCGCACCCGCCAAGAGCCCCGGCCCCGCAACGGCCGAAGGCACCCAGCCGCTGGCCGGAACGTTCGCCCAAATGGCCCATCCGCGAAAAGCAAGCGGCTGGGCGCAGTATACTGACGATATCGAGTTTGTTGTCAGCACGCCCCGCAAACCGGGGCAGCCAGCACGTAAGAGGAGGCTGCATGGCTCGCCTTAGCGTAGATTTCTACTCCACCTCGCTCATGCGCACCACCACGCTTGACGTGATTCTCCCCACCGATTGCCCCAGCGACGCCATGGGGTTCGACTATATGCGCCGTCAAGACCCCGCATCGTGGGACCGCACGCCCATGCCCGCAGAGAAGCCGCCGTTCAAAGCGCTCTTTCTGCTTCACGGCATCTCCGGCAACCATACGGACTTCATGTCCGAAACGCGCATCCGCACATTCGCCGAGGAACGCGGCCTCGCGGTCATCATGCCGTCCGGCTACAACGCGTTCTACCTCGACCATCCCGAAACCCATAACTACTACGGTCGCTATGTGGGGCTCGAGCTCGTCGAAGCCGCCCGCCGCATGTTCCCCATCTCGCGGCGCCGCGAGGACACGTTCATCGGCGGCATCTCCATGGGGGCGTACGGCGCGCTCCGGAACGGCTTCAAGTATGCCGAGAACTTCGGCGGCATCATCGCTCTTTCCTCTGCCATGATCTTGGGGGACTTCGACCGCCTCATTAACGACGACGTCTTCTTCCTGAGCCGCAACTTCCTGGAATCCACCTTTGGCGACCTAACCCAGGTCATCGATAGCGACAAAGACCCACGCCGTCTGGCCGCCGACGTGGTCTATTGCGACCGCCCCAGGCCGCGCGTCTTCATGGCGTGGGGGTCGAATGACCCGCTCGCCGAACCCAATCGCGCACTCGCCGAGCGCCTGCGAGGCACCGGCATCGAAGTTGAGCAGCGCGAGATGCCCGGTGGCCACGACTGGACCTTCTGGAACACCGCGCTGCCCCAGGCGCTCGACTGGCTGCCTCGTTAGGCTCGACGCCCGCACGAAGGGAGATTGAGATGGCACTGCTCCGCGTCGATTTCTACTCCGAGTACCTCAAGCGCAACGTTGTGCTTACCGCCGTGATCCCCGTCGACAAGATGGACGGCGACAAGCGCGCCAAAAAGCGCCGCGGCCCGTATCGCACCGTCTACCTGCTTCACGGGCTCTTCGGCCAAGACGTCGACTGGATCGACAAGACGCATGTGGTCGAGACGGCCGAAGCCCGCGATGTGGCACTCATCATGCCTTCCGGCGAAGACGGCCTCTACCTCAATAAGCCCGAAATCAACGAATGGCACGGCAAGTTCATCAGCGAAGAGCTCATCACCATTACGCGGCAACTCTTCCCCCTCTCCGCCAAGCGCGAGGACACGGCGCTGGCCGGCATCTCCATCGGCGCGTATACGGCGCTCATCAACGGCATGCTTCGGCCCGACCGCTTCGGCAGCATCATCATGCTTTCGGGCGCTTTCATGCGCGACCGCATCCTCGACGCCGTCGACTCGCACTCGCCGCGCAAGCGCAAGTACTACGAGCGGTTCTTCGGCGACCTTGACACGGTCATTGGCACGGAAAAGGATTATGTGGCGCTGGCCGAGCGGTTCGAAAGCGAGCCCGAGCTGCCCAAACCCAACTTCTACGTGGCGTGCGGCCTGCATGACAACCTGTGCGAGAACAACCGCGAGGTGGTCAAGCTTCTGCGCGACACCGGCTTCGACGTGACGTACTGGGAGCCGGGCATCGGCGGGCACGAGTGGCCGTTCTGGAACGCATGGATCGACTGCGCGCTCGATTGGTTCGCCCCGGGCGAGATGCGCCCCACCACCGCCGGCGGCGACTACACCGCCTTAACGAGCCTGCGCGCGCCCGGCAAGCCCATCCCCATGACCGGGGAAGATCCAGGCAATCTGTAGCGGCGGGGCGGCAGCGTCCCGCTGAGGGCGCCCTTCTTCGGGCGGTTTTACGCACTTGCAGGGAAAACCTGCTGTCTAGCTGCGTAAATACCGCCCGAAGAAGGGCGCCTATCACGGTAACGGCCCGCCGTCCACCACGGCAACGGCCTCCCCAGGTGCCGCAGATTCGCCCGAAAGAGGAGAACGCACCTAGCGGTGGTGACCGACGAGTGAAGGGCAAGGTGGGGCGCTCTGGAAGGCCGGCCGGGTCGAAAAACCTACGCGAACTGGGCGTTGTAGAGCTCCGCATACGCGCCGCCGGCGGCGAGCAGCTCTTCATGCGTGCCCTGCTCGATGATGGTTCCGTGATCCATCACCAGGATGAGGTCCGAGTCCACGATGGTGGAAAGCCGGTGCGCGATCACGAAGCTCGTGCGCCCCTGCGTGAGCGCCTCCATGGCCTGCACGATGGCTTTTTCCGTGCGGGTGTCCACGCTCGAGGTCGCCTCGTCCAAGATGAGAATCGCCGGATTGGCAAGCAGCACGCGCGCAATCGTGAGCAGCTGGCGCTGGCCCTGGCTGATACTCTCGGCATCGTTGGCGAGCCGCGTGTCGTAGCCATGCGGCATCGTGCGCACAAAGAAGTCAACCTGCGCGGTCTTTGCCGCCTGGATAATCTCTTCGCGCGAGGCGCCGGGGCAGCCATACGCGATGTTCTCGGCAATCGTGCCCTCGCGCAGCCACGCATCCTGCAGCACCATGCCGAAGTTTCGGCGCAGGTCGGCGCGCGTCATGGCATGCGTGTCCACCCCATCGAGCGTGATGCGGCCGCCGTCGATCTCGTAGAAGCGCATAAGCAGGTTGATGAGTGTCGTCTTTCCAGCGCCGGTGGCACCCACGATGGCCACCTTCTGGCCCGGCTCCGCTACGAAGCTTACGTCGTGCATGAGCGGCTGCTCCGGGTTATAGCCAAAGCGAACGTGCTCGAAGGCGATACGGCCGCGCACGGGCTGCGGAACGGCGGCGGGCACCTTCGGGTCGGGCTCAATCTCCTCCTCATCGAGAATATCGTAGACGCGCTCCACCGCCGCCAGCGCGCTCTGCAGCTGGTTCATCGTGAGCGAGAACTGGGTGAGCGGCTCGGCCGCCGTGTTGACGTACTGGAAGAACGCCTGCAAGCGACCGATGGTGAGCTGGCCGCGCATGAGGAAGCCGCAGCCAACGAGCGCTAGGATGACCTGCGAGAGCCGCACCAAGAACCGCACCATGGGCGCCACCACGTTGGTCATGAAATCCGTCTTGCGCATGGCGTTGGCGAGCTCCTGCGCCGCCTCGTGGATGCGCGCCGAGCTGGCCTGCTCGCGATTGAACGCCTTGATGACGATGCGCCCGGAATACGCCTCTTCAACGTGGCCGGTAAGCAGGCCAACCGCGCGCTGCTGCTCGGAAGCAAGCACCAGCGTGCGCTTGGATATGGCGCGCGTCATGAGGATGGAGGCGGCTGCAAACGCTGCAAAGATCGCCGTGAGCACCCAGTTGTAGCGCAGCATCATGATGATCGCGCCGATAACCGAGCCAACCGAGACCATCATCGAGAGCAAACCGCGCTGCATGACCTCGGAAACCTTGTCAAGGTCGTTCGTCGCGCGGCTCATGATGTCGCCGGGCTTGTTGGCGTCGTAGAACTTGAGAGGCAGCACGTTGAGCTTCTGCGCGAGCTCTTGGCGCAGCGTGAGGTTAAGGCGCTCCGCAAAGCTCGCCATGGTGAAGCTCTGAATGGTGTAGAACCCCCAGGCTGCCGTCCAGATACCCAGGTAAACAAGGATCTCGCGGCCGCCGGTGTCCCAGCCGATCGTGAAGCCGCGGCCCTCGGCGAAGCTGGCCTGGATCTCGGTCCAAAGCAGGTCGATGACATGCGCGCTGTATGCGGGGGCGGCGATCTGCGCCACGGTGTAGCAAAGAACGCAGACGAGCACCACGGCAAAGCGCCAGTGCTCGCGGCGCGACGTCTTCCAAAGCCGACGCACCACGGCAAAGGCATCGCGCGGCACCTCAAGCTCTTGCTCCTCATCTCGTGTGGGCTCGGGCGCGTTCCCCTGCGCCGCCTGGCTGTTGGTCAGGTTCTTCTCCCCTGCCATGGCTACTCACCTCCCTTCATCGCTGCACCATCTGCGGCGGGCACCTGCTCGCGGTCCTCTCCCGTCAGCTCTGCGAGCTCCTCCTCGCGCAGCTGCGAGCGCGCAATCTCCTGATAGGCCGTACAGCTGCGCATAAGCTCCTCGTGCGTGCCCAAGCCCTGGATGCAGCCGTCTTTGAGCACGATGATCTGGTCGGCGGTAAGAATCGTGTTGATGCGCTGCGCGATAATGAGCACCGCGGCGTCGGCAACCTCCGTCTGGAGCGCGTGACGCAGCGCCGCGTCTGTCTTGAAGTCCAGCGCGCTGAACGAATCGTCGAAGATGTAGAGGTCGGCCGGGCGCACGAGCGCACGCGCGATGGAGAGGCGCTGGCGCTGACCGCCCGAGAAATTGGTTCCTCCCTGGGCCACGCGGCTCTGGAGGCCGTCGGGCAGCTCGCGCACGAAGCCGGACTGCGCCACGTCGAGCGCATGCCACAGCTCTTCATCCGAAGCATCCGCCTTGCCGTCGCGCAGGTTGTCCGCGATGGTTCCGCTGAAGAGCCAAGCTTTCTGCGGCACATACGAGATGTGGTCGCGGAGCTCCTGTTGGGTGATGGTGCGCACGTCGCTGCCGCACACGGTCAGCTCGCCATCCGTCACGTCATGGAAGCGCAGCATGAGCTTGGCGATGGTCGACTTGCCCGAGCCCGTCTGTCCGATGATCGCCGTCGTCGTGCCGCGCCTCAGGTAGAAGTTGAGGTGATGCAGCGTATCTTCGCTCGCATCGGCAAAGCGGAACGACACGTTGCCGAAATGCGCCACCACGTCCGGCCTGTCGGTGCGGGCATGGCCGCTTGGCAAGGCCTCGGCTCCTGCGCCCGCCTCGTGTGCCTCGAACGAAGCGAGGAAGCACTCCGGCACGCCAGCCCCGTCATGCGCGGCGGCCTCCAGCGGCGCGGCGTCCTTGATGGACGGTTCGCATTCGATGACCTCGCGGCAACGCTCCAGGCACACGAGAGCGCGCGGCAGGGTGAGCATGCAAATCTGCGCCATCATGATGAAGAACAGGATGAGCATCGCATACTCGATGCACGCAGAAATCGAAGCAATCTGCATAGCATGCGCGCCCACGCGATTGCCGCCGAGCCACAAAATCGAGACCTCGGCCAGATTCATCACGAAGAACGCTGAGCAATCGAGCGTGGCAAAGATCCAGTTGACCTTGATGGCACTGCTCGCATAGGTACCGAAGGCATCGTCGAGGCTTTCCCGCTCAGCCGCCTCCCTGCCAAAGGCGCGAATCACGCGCACGCCCGTAATGCTTTCGCGCAGGCGCACGTTCATGCGGTCGATGAAGCGCTGGAGGCGCTGGAAGATGCGGGCGGCCTTTTTCACGCTCACGACAGCGATCACCGCGACCACCGCGATGAACCCGGCAAGCAGCAGGCCCATCTGCATGTCGATGCTGCATGCCAGCACCACGCCGATTACCGCTGCAAACGGTACGGGAAGGATCATCTGAATGCTCATGCTGAGCGCGGTTTGAATGACGTTCACGTCGCCAAGCGTGCGCGTGATCATCGAGCCCGTGCCAAACTGCTCGAAGTCGCCACCCGAGAACGCGAGCGACGCGTCATAGACCGCAGTGCGAATGTCGCGGCCAACCTTGGTGGCAAGATCGGCGCAGAGGTAGTTGTTTGCAAATGCTCCGCCGCCCGAGATGAGCGCCGCAACGAGCATGACAAGCCCTTGCTGAACCAGGTAATCGAAATCTCTCGAGGAGACGCCGATGTTGATCATGTTGGCAAGGATCGTGGGCACCAGCAGCACGCCCAGCAGGTTAAGGCCGAGCGCTCCAAGCACCCCCGCTACTTGCAGACGATATGGTTTGAGGAAACGCAGCAACGTGCGCATACGCAAGGCTCCTTTTCCTTGGAATAGCATAAGGTCAAAGAAGGAACGGACGCTTGAAATGCATCCGCATCGTGGCGCCTGCACGCCCCAGGAGTGCATGGCGCTAGGTGGGAACGCAGGCTTCTGGCGTGCACGCCAAGATCTGCTGCTCAAGCGCATCGATATAGCGACGCACCAACTGCACCAGCAAGGAACGCTCCTGCTCGGTCAGCGACGAGAACGCACGCTCCTCCGCGCGAATGGCGGGAACGATGCGCTCGGCAGAAAACGCGCGCCCCTCTTCGGTGAAGGCCGCCAGCTTACTCTTGCGGCTGCCTTCCATGAACGTCAGCGCTATGAGGCCGCGCTCCTGCAGCACCTTAAGGGCCGAATTGATGGTCTGCTTGCTATACGACCACGACTCTGTGAGCCGGGCAAGCGGCAGCTCGCCGCCAGCGCGCTCGATATCGTAGAGCATCCAATAGGCGCAATCCGAGAGCCCGCAACCGCGCGCATATGCATGGTAGAGCTTGTCGACTTCGTTGTAGAGCAGGTCGAGCGCAAGCGGAGTCGTCTCCACGCCGGACAAGCTCGCGGCAAGGCTCTGCTCGCTAACATGCTGGCTATCTCCCATGGCACAAGCCCCCTCTCGCTGTTTTCCATACGTCTACGGACCTTCGGGCGTCGGGCTGGTCCTGCTCCGTTCCGCACGCGGGCATGCACTCGCAAGCACGAAAGCCGTAGGCGGGCATGCTGGCTCCGCTCCACGCGAGGGTGCCGCGCCGGCCTGCAAGTCGCAGCTCGACAGCTTCCCAAGGCCCGCCCGCGAATCGGAAGCGGCCTCATGCCCGAGAGCAGTTGGACAGGTACGCCGGCTCCGCGCCACACGTGCACGCAACGTCGGCCCGCAAGCCGCAGGCAGACACGCTGGCCCACTCCAAGCAGACGTGCGCCCGCAAGCCTGCGGCCCACGCGATCGACCACCCAACCCGAAGCCCACGGGTTCACAATGCACGGAATTTTAGTCCGATTTCGGATTAAAGTCAACGATGCACGTCTTGGAGATTTTAATAACTCCCCAGGTTGGCAATCTTTAGCCAAATTTGCGCTATGTCGGTCTTTTTTCCTGCAATATGGCAGTGGAGTTTTCCAAGTGGGCTGGTAGACGCTTGTGTCGCAGAGCGATTACCAGCACGATGAGGAAATCTCACCCCCGTTCTGCAGGAAAAAAGACCGACATAGCGCAAATTTGGATAGTATTCCCGCATCAGCGGGTGCATTAATTTATATGAGAATGTTAATGCGCGACCCGCCGCCCTCTTCGGGAGGCAACAACACACGAAACGTGCAACGGCCCGCCAGCAAACGGTCAAACTGGCCCGGAATCCATCATCCGCCGTGTCCAATCCTCAAACCAAAAGAGCCGCCGACGCTCGGGGTATGCGTCGGCGGCTCGTAGCGGGGTGGCTCTGCGGCCTGCCTTCCTGCGATGCCGCGAGCCGAATAGTCAGCATTACCAGCTACTATTTCTCCCAACCCTCTTGAATCGACTCATAGAACGTTGCGCCCGGGAACAGATCGTGAATGCTTTTCCCATCACGCCACGGGAGCTCGATAATCTCCGGCATGGTAGCCACGAGCTCGGAGCAATCGGTAAAACGGCCCTTATCGTTCAACTTGGAACAATCCTGCACGCGCCAGTATCCGTCGGTGTGGGTGATGTAGTACTGGTCACCATCAACATCCATGAATACGCGGGTCTTCGAGCGCAGGTATCCAAGGAACCCTTCGAAGTCGAAGTCGAGCGCCTCCTCAGCTTTGAGCCCCATGATATCCTCCTTGCTTCGGGCGCCTCCCGGGCGCCAGGCCGATAAAACCGTCTGTTTTTAGTAAACCCGTCGTAAGGGCTTCTCATGCATACAATCTGGTGGGCGGTCTGGCATACGGGGTGGACGGGCGCTCTATGCATCATCTCCATAAGTTGGGGCAACTCGCTCCAGGGGGCACGCGCACTGCGCTAGCCCGCCTACTTCTCGCGAGAGAAGCCCTCCATCAGCACCGCAACGATTCCGCAAATCATGCCGCCCACAGGCCACGCCACCCAAAACCACATGGCGGACGTGCCAATCGGGTCGAAATCTGAAGGGTCGGCCGCGGAAAACACCGGTATGAAGAGCAGGGCAAGTCCAATAATCGTCGCAGCAATCATAATGGCCCCGCAGATGGCGCCGAGCTTCTTGTTGGACCGCTTATGAGCGATCATGGCATGGCGGATCTCGTCTTCTACCTGAGCGTTCACGATGTCTTCCATCTCGAGCTCTTCCGCCGCGCTCTTGTTGTATTCGGCGATGTTCATACGGCCGAGAAGCATGCCATACCGCACGATAAGCCAAACACCCAGAGCGACGAACAGCATAAGCAGGCAGAGACCTTGGCGTTCGGTATCGCGATGCTCGCCGAACACCATGATGCACGCCACGCCCACAAAGATGGCCGCAACCCCGGCAACGATTGCGCGCGACAGGTCGCGCCGAGCGGAGGCGCGGTCGTCCTCCGTATAGAAATCCTCGATATAGGGATGCGCCTTCATGAACGCCGCGTGCTCCATACCTGCGGGCACGGCAAACGCCAAGCCAACGAGCACGCCCAGCAAGATGAGCATGATCATGAGCGTGTCGGCGTCGCCGCCCATGAAGGAGAAACTCCCCTCAAAGAGAAATGCGATGCCGCACATGACAAGGATCGCGGCGACGCCCGTAGGAACCTTGAACGCCATCATGCGCTGGTGCTCGTCGTAGCCGCAGATATCTTGCGGGGGCCCGTTGGGAACGGGCACCTGCGTCCCGTTCGCCGAGCTCGCGTTGCCCGCGAGAGCGGTCACATCGCCCGTTACAAGATCATCCAAACTGCATTCGAAGATCTGGCACATCTTAAGCAGCTTGTCCATCTCTGGATAGCTTTTCGCGGCCTCCCACTTGGTCACACTTTGGCGTGAAACTCCCAGCAACATGGCGAGCTGTTCTTGCGTCATGTTGCGCGTAGCGCGGAGGTGTTGAAGATTTTCGCGGAAACCCATGGCGGTGCCTCCCGTTATGGCTCCGCGCGCAGGCCAGGGCGACCGGATGCGACGGAGCGGCTGATACGTTGCCGGCACCATCAGAGTACGGGTGCGTTGGCCCCTATTCTACCAACCAGAGGGCTGCATTTTTCGAAATTTGAGGCAACCGCGAGGCGCCTTCCAGTTGCTTTTCGCAGGTTAGACAGCATTTCAATGTAAGGCCGACGGTTTGTCTTCGCCGGGCCATGCGACAGCGCCAAGCAAGCACAGGACGCGAGAGCGCCGGCGCCGGGCTGCCGCACAGGATGTGGGGACGAGCTGAGACCAAGCACCCGCGCGGCACGTGGAGACGCGCCGGCGCCGGGCCGCCCTCGGCATGAGGCGATGCACGGTGCCGAGCCATGCGCGCCCTTACCAGATACCAAGAAGATGCTGCATGCCCAAGCTCACCGCGGCGATGCCCACCCAGCAACAGGCCCCCATGAAGATGGGCTTGCCGCCGGTGCGAACGAGCTTGACGATGTTCGTGTTGAAGCCGATCGCCGCCATGGCCATAACGATAAAGAACTTGCTCAGCTCTTTGATAGGCGCGGTGACCGCGGCGGGCAGCGCGAACACCGTGGTGATAATGCTTGCCAGCACAAAGAACAGGATGAAGAACGGGAAGATCTTCTTAAAATCGAAGCTGCCCGCAGCCTGCGCGTCCTCGGTACGGCCCTCGGCGGCAGCGCGCCTGGCCTTCCGCACCTGCCAAAACGCAAGCGCCAGCGTGATGGGGATAATAGCGAGCGTGCGCGTAAGCTTGACGATCGTGGCGGAATCGAGCGTGTTGGCGCCGGGATGCATACCATCCCATGCCGCCGCGGCAGCCGTCACCGACGAAGTGTCGTTTACCGCCGTGCCCGCGAAGAGGCCGAACCCTTCGTTCGAAAGGCCGAGCATGCCGCCGAGCGTGGGAAACACGAGCGCCGCGATCACGTTGAACAAGAAAATCACGCTAATGGCCTGCGCAATCTCCTCGTCGTCCGCGTCGATAACCGGAGCGGTAGCTGCGATAGCAGAGCCCCCGCAGATGGAGGAGCCTACGCCCACAAGCGTCGAGATCTTGCTCGGAATGCGAAGTGCTCGGCAAAGCACGAAGGAAATGATGAGCGAGGTGGCAATAGTGCTCATGATGATGGGAAGCGACGTGGCGCCGACCTGTGCAATCTGGGCCAGGTTAAGGCCAAAGCCCAAAAGGATCACCGCATATTGGAGAATTTTCTTCGAGGTAAACTTCACACCCACCTCGAGCGGAGCTGCCGACGAACCGGGCACAACGAGCGCCAGCACCATACCTATGAGGATTGCGAACACCGGCCCGCCAATCACCTCGAACTGTTTACCCAGCAGCCATGCCGGCACCGCAATAACCAGGCAAAACAGAAGGCCCTTCCAAATATGCCTCGCATCCTTGACCAAATCCATACGCTCCCCTTCAATCTGGCATGTACGTTCGGCCACCATGGTAGATGAGCTGTCTATAATTATTTCTATCGTTATACTTATTCTTATATAAGAATTCTTTATGCATAGGACCCGGCCATGCTCGATTACCGCGCGCATACCTTCATCATTGCCTACCGGCTGCGGAGCTTCACGCGCGCCGCGGAGGAGCTCCATATCACGCAGCCCGCGGTCTCACAGCACATCAAGCAGCTGGAAGCCCGGGCTGGCTGCAGGCTCTTCGAGACGCGCGGTCGCGCCATTCACTCCACGCCCGCGGGAGACCTTCTCTACCGGAGACTTTCCGTTATGGCAAACGACGAAGCGCGTATCATCGATGAGCTTCGTCGGCTCGATAGCGCCACAGCTGTTCCGCTTCGCCTAGGGTGCACCCGCACCATCGCCGACTATGTCGCACCCCGTCTGCTCGCCAAGCATGCGCAGCGCCATCCCAAGCAGACCGTGCATCTTAGGAGCGCAAATACCCGCGATCTGCTCACCTCGCTCGAGATGGGCGAGCTCGACCTCGCGCTTGTGGAGGGGCCGTACGACCGCAGCTCCTTCGACGGCTCCGTGCTTTCCACGGAGCCGTACGTCGCGGTAGCCTCTCCGCGCAAGGCCCAGAGCGCGCACGCCCTCTCCGACCTTCTCGTGCACCCGATTATCGTGCGCGAAAAAGGCTCGGGAACACGCGAAATCTTGGAACGCATGCTAGCGGCGCAAGGGCTTGAGCTCGGCGACTTCGCTTCGGTTATCGAGGTCGCAAGCATCCCCGTTATCAAAGAGTTCGTTCGCGCGGGCCGGGGCATCACGTTCATCTACCGCGTAGCCGTGAGCGAGGAGCTTTCCCGCGGTGAGCTGGTAGACCTAACGCCAGCCGACTGCGCCGCGCACCATGATTTCACGCTTATCTGGCAACAGGGCAGCGCTTATGCCGAATCCTACCGCGCGCTGCTTGATGAATGGCGCAGCGATTTGCTCTGATGCATCAAAACGTTTTTGGCGCGAAGCCCAAAACGGCCCCCGGATGAGTCCATCCAGGGGCCGCGCTAACGCCATGCTGCATCAGGAGCTAGGCAATCGCCAGGCTTGCATTGCGCCCTACTCCACCGTCACGCTCTTGGCAAGGTTGCGGGGCTGGTCAACATCGCAGTCGCGCATGATGGCAACCTCGCGCGCCAGGAGCTGGAGCGGCACCGTCGCCGTAATGGGGCAAAACGCATCGCGCACCGGCGGAATGTAGATCACGTGATCGGCAATCTGCTTGATGTCCTCGTCGCCCTCGGTAGCCACAACGATAATCTTTGCCCCGCGTGCCTCGCATTCCTTGAGGTTCGACACGGTTTTATCGTAGGTGGGGCTCTTGGTGGTCACCGCGATCACGGGGAAACCAGGGTCGATAAGCGCGATGGGACCGTGCTTCATCTCCCCTGCCGCATATGCCTCGGCGTGCAGGTAGCTGATCTCTTTGAGCTTGAGCGCACCCTCGTGCGCGATGGCCGCACCCATGCCGCGCCCCACGAACAGCGCGGAGTGGGCGTCTTTACAGGCAAGCGCCGCCTCATGGACCGCCTCGGCCTGCGTATCGAAAATCCATTGGATCTGCTCGGCCGTGTCGCCCAGCTCGCGGAAGAGCATGCGGACCTGACCCGTCGTGAGCTTGCCCTTTACCTGCGCAAGCAGCAGGGAAAGCAGCGTGAGGGAGACCACTTGGCCAATGAAGCTCTTGGTAGACGCCACCGCGATCTCTTTATTGGCCTTGGTGTAGATGACGCCGTCGCTCTCGCGCGCCACGGGGCTTCCCACAACATTGGTGATGCCGAACACCTTGGCCCCTTTGATGCGTGCATCGCGGATGGCCGCCAGCGTGTCGGCCGTCTCGCCAGACTGGCTCACCGCAACGACCAGCGTCGAGGGCGTGATGATGGGGTTGCGGTAGCGGAACTCGCTCGCCGCCTCCACTTCGCACGGGATTCGCGCCCACATCTCGATGAGGTTTTTAGCGATGAGGCCCGCATGGTAGCTCGTGCCGCATGCGATCACGTACACGCGGTCGATAAGGTTGAGCTCTTCGTAGGTAAGGCCGAGCTCGTCGATATCCAGCTCTCCGCCGATCATGCGGCCCACCAGCGTGTCGCGCACCACGCGAGGCTGCTCGTGAATCTCTTTGAGCATGAAATCGGGGTAGCCGCCCTTTTCGGCCATGTCGATGTCCCAGTCGATGTGCGTGATGGCCGGCTCGATCGCCGTGCCCTCGGCATCGGTGTAGCTGATTCCTTCCGGCGTGAGGCGAGCGAACTGGCCGTCCTCAAGCACCACAACATCGCGCGTCGCGTCGATGACCGCGATGACATCCGAGGCAACGTAGCTGCCGTCCTCGCCGCGCCCGATGATGATGGGGCTGTCCTTGCGAGCCACAGCGATGACGCCGGGCTCGTCGGCGCACAACGCGGCGAGGCCGTACGCGCCCACCACATGCGTTGTCGCCTCGCGCACCGCAGCCATAAGGTCGTGCGAGCCAGGCTGGGCGGGCTCGCCCGTTGCTGGGTCTGCGGGACGGCCCTCGTAAGCCTCCTCGATAAGATGGGCGAAAACCTCGGTGTCGGTATCGCTCGTGAAGCGATGACCGCGACGTTCAAGTTCCTCGCGCAGCTCTGCGAAGTTCTCGATGATACCGTTGTGCACGACGGCGATCCTACCGTCGCAGCTCGTGTGCGGGTGCGCGTTCGTAACGCTCGGACGGCCGTGCGTTGCCCAACGAGTATGACCGATGCCGCAGGTCGACGCGGTGTCGACGTGCTCGAGCTCGGACTCGAGCCCGGCCACCTTCCCAACGCGACGATGCACGTCGAGCTCCGTGGCGGAGGCAGACTGCCGCTCGAGGGCGATGCCCGCCGAGTCGTAGCCGCGATATTCGAGCCGTTTAAGGCCATCGATGAGTACGTTTTTCGCTTGGCCGAAACCGGTGTAGCCAACGATTCCACACATGGGGGCGCTCCTTTGCAACGATGATTACCGTATGAGGCGGAAGATGCCGTCGCAGAAATCGGCGCACCACAGGTCGTGGCCAGACGCACGCGGCGCGTTCACCCGCAAAGCTATGGCCATCGGCCCGCCCAGGCGCGCACCGCCGCAAGACTAGCCTTTTCCCACTGATGGCACATTGTAACAGCCGAGTGGTGCCCGGATTGGCCCCTGTGGTATGTAAACATCAATACCAGACAATCTCCTAAACTGTGGAGGGGTGAATAAACTGGCTCGCGGCGGCGTTGGTCTCGCTCGTCTGGGCGGGGCGGGCTCTGCGGCGTGTCCGGACGCACCCAGCGCCGCGCCGAATCGAGGGCATGGCCCTGCAGCATATTTGGAGTTACCCACCCCGTCCACCTAATCCGCCCTGATGTCACCCATCGCTCGATGCCGCAAACACGGAGTTATCTCCTGCCCAGTGCAGCGTATTCGGTGCAACGTATTTAGAGCTATGCGGGACCGAGAATCATCGAGCGCTGCATATCTGGAGGCACCGGCAATGTCCAGGTACCCGATGCTGCAGATTTGGAGTTATAGATGACGAGCGCGGCAAATATGGAGTTAAGGGCAGCGAACGCTGCAGATATGGAATAAAGGGCACCTGCGGAGGCCGGTAACTCCATATTTGCAGCGCCGGGCGCGGATAACTCCATATCTGCGACATCGAACGGCGCGTAACCCCTTACCCGCAACGTTGGGCGGCGGCGCACCCGCCCCAGGCATGTCGTAACTCCGGATATGCAGCGCTGGGCGAATCTTGGCCCGGCGCAACTCCATATTTGCAGCAGCGAACACACCCAGCAATGCCGGCTCGTATGCGCCGCCGCCCGACCGGTCTTCTACCGACCTGGTCGTTCGCTTGCCGAAACACCCTGAAATGTGGAAATGCGCACACAATTAAGATTCTGCTTGAATCGAAAGACCTCACATCGTAATATATCTTCTTGCACCAGAGGTGCACCAGACATTGCGGGGTGGAGCAGTCTGGTAGCTCGCCGGGCTCATAACCCGGAGGTCGTAGGTTCAAATCCTGCCCCCGCGACCAAATGTTACAGCAGGTCAGCTAACCAATTTGAGTTCGCTGGCCTGCTTTCTTTTTGGCCTTGAACTGGCGTTTGGAAGACATTTGGAAGACATTGAGAAATCGTCCGCCTCGGGCTTGGAGGTGGAAGACTTCCCAGAAGACTTCTTGGAAGACTTTGGGTCTTCCGGCAGGGTCGCCGTGGCGTTGCCCTGGTTGAGGATGTTGCCGAGCATCTGCGCGGCATCGTGGTCGTTCTCCGGGATGGCGTGGGCGTACCAGCTCAGCGTGATGGTGGGGTTGGAGTGGCCAAGCCGCGTCTGCACGGTCTTGATATCCACGCCGTTCGACAGCAGCATGGTCGCCTGCGTGTGGCGCAGCTCGTGGTACTTGAGCCCCACGAAGTCATGCTCCTTGCGCCACTCGGCCCACCAGTGCTCGAAGTTGTCGACGCGAATCATGGTGCCGACGTCGGAGCTGCAGACCGGGGTCTCGCCGTTGGCCACGATGCCGATCTTGGCGAGCTCGGCCGCCTGGCGGGCCTTCCAATAGGAAAGGTGCTGCGCGGTGACGGTGTCGATGGCGAGCGTTCGGATACCCGCTTGCGTCTTGGGCGTCTTGATCTTGCCTGCGATGGTGGCCGCCTGGCACACGCGGATGGTGCCGCGCGTGAGGTCAACGTTCTTCCACACCAGCCCGATGACCTCGCCCCTGCGCATGCCGGTGGCGAGCCCGATGCGCACGGCGATGATGTTGCTGACGCGGTGGATGCCGCGAAGGGCGTTTCGGTCTCGCGCGTACCCGCGCTCCTCGCGCTGCTCGCGGCGCTCCTCCTTTTCACCCATGGATTCGTACTCCTCCATCTCGGTCTTGTCGATCTCCTCCAGAAGGCGGATGCCCTCCTCCTGGCTGAGCGAGCGGCGCTTGGGCTCCTCGCGCTTCGGCGCCGTGACGAAGTGGCAGGGGTTCTTGGGGATGAGGTCGTAGTCCACGGCCTTCTGGAACACGTTCTTGAGCAGCGTGTGCAGGTGGTTCATGGTGGTGCCAGACAGGCCGTGCTTCTTGCGGATGGCGGCGTAGGTCTGCTCGACCATCTGGGCGGTAATGGAGCCGATGGGCTTGTCGCCCAGGTACGCTTCTATGCGCTCGAGTCGCTTGCGGTCCTCGCGGATGGTGCGCTCGGACGCCTTGCCGGCGGTCTTTCGCGCCGTGTTCCACGTCTCTATCATGTCGGTGAGGGTTGTGGCCTTGGGCTTTGCCGCCTCCGTCGCGTTGATGGCCTGCTGGAACTCGTCGATCTCGCGGCCCTGGTCATCGTGCTCGGCCTTGATCTGCTCGAGCACCTCCTTGGCGTGGGTCTTGGTGCCGCGCACGGTCTTCTGGATGCGCTTGCGCTCCGTCGTGGTGGTGCCGTCCTCCTGGACGACCTCGACGGTGTAGGACACGCAGATCTGCCAACGCTTGGGGTTGTAGCTCTTGCCGTCTGGCCTGGTCTTCTCCCTGATGCTTCCTTCTCCGTAACTCATTTTGGTTTCTACCTCCTCTCTGTTCTCCCGAGGCGTTTCCTGATGACTATCACTGCGCCCTATTGGGCGGTGGTGAACTAGTGCTGTATGCGGCTCTTCGCTGCTGCTCGCTGGTTGCGCTTCTTCTGCCGTTCCTCGCAAGTCGAGCAACAGTAGATGGAGTCGGATGCCGGCGTCTTCGCCTTGCTCTGCTTTCGTTTGAAGGTAACGTCGCAGCCCTCGCACGCGCAGTCTCGCCAAGGCGCGGGATCCACGAATGCGTCGATCATCTGGTTGCAGATGGCAGCGGTGAGCATGGAGTGGACCTGCTGGGATGTGGCAGCGCCAGAACGCCAATCCCCGTAATGAAGCTTTCTGGAGTTGGAACTGCCCAGATTGAACGCATCGAGGTGCTTCATGTGTATCAGGCCGCCATGATGTATGCAGTGCATGATGTTTAGCACGGCTATCTGCAACGTCTCCAAGGTCAACGACGCCTCCGCGAACGATATCGCGTCGCTGTCCGTGAGCTCGTCGGCCATGCTGCGGAAAAGGTCCGCCTCAGCACCCGTGGGGATGCGCTCGCCGTATATGGGCTCCTCGTAGCTCTCGAACGCCTCCTCGTCAACGATGAGAGAGTTGTCCTCGGTGTAGTCACCATACTTGCCCTGCCTGGTCCTGCGGTCGTACTCGTCGCCCCACATCGCGCCGAGGACCCGCGCTAGGTCCCTGACTTCTTCTGTCGCCGATATAGCGGCGCTGATGCGCTCGGCATCCTGGTAACGCCAGCTGCCGTTCTCCTTGGTGAGGTTCCTTTGGGGCAGGAACGGGAAGCCCCAATCGGCGACGAAGCGCCTGACGCTCTCCTCGGAGCGGGGGTCGTAGTCCCTGAGTTGGTGGTTGAAGAACTCCACCGGTAACTCGCTGAAGCCCATGGGGCCCCATTCATTGCAGGGGTGTATGTAGCCGACCACCTCGAAGCCGTCTCCGTCCTCGAGACTCCACTCTCCGTCTGGGGTACGATATGCCACGACGATGCTTGCATTCGACCACTCGATGGGGTCGGCATGCAGCTCAACGTTCTCGTACACGGTAGTCTTCTTGCGAAGCTCCCTGACGTGCATTGTCCCTCCTAACTATAAATCGATAACGGGACTACCTACGCCAACCATACTAAAGACCAACGTTGTTGGTGTCAAGGCTTTTAACTCAATGTCCCTTTAAATCTCGATTTGATTGAGGGACTATAATGGACAACAATGAAGATGACCAAAAACGAGTGCGCCAGGTTAAGGACGGTGAAGCATGAGACGAATCGAGTTCCTGCGCAGGGGTTTGGGCATGTCGCAGAGAGAGTTCGGCAATCACGTCGGCATCGACGCCTCCTACATCTGCAATGCGGAGAAGAACGGCGTCATGTATCCGAACCATCTCAAGAGGATCGCTGACAAGCTTGAGATCGAGGATGGCGGGACGTCACTTCTCGATGTGGTCGCCGAAGTGAGGAAGGTGGGTTAGATGATGTCGTCGCCGAGCCACCATGCCAAGAATTCTCCGTCGACCTCTTCGCCGGTGCTGGCGGACTACCCCTCGCCGCTGTCGAAGTACGGCGACTTGCTGACTGTGGACGACATGGCCGAGCTGTTGGACACCTCGACGCGCACCATTTACCGCCTCTGCGACAAGGACGAGCTGCCGTATCGCAAGATCGGGCGTCGGCTCTATTTCCCCAAGCACGAGATGATCGAGTTCCTTGGTCTCGAGGAGTATTGCGTTGCTTAGTCTCAATGTCGACAACATCCCCGACGAGCTCAGGCGGCGCGAGCAGTGGATCTGCTGGGAACTCGTGGAGCGCAACGGCAAGGCCACCAAGGTGCCGAAACGTGCCGACACGGGCGGCAACGCCAAGAGCACGGATCCTGGCACGTGGTGCGGCTTCGACGCCGCCGTCGCGGGATGCGAGAAGCATAACCTGGACGGCGTCGGATTCGTGTTCGCTGGCGACCGCGAGGTGACGGGGCTCGACCTCGACCACGTGCTCGTCGACGGCCGGGTCGCCGAGGAATACGCCTGGGTTGTCGGCGCGGCTGATACCTACACCGAGGTTTCGCCCTCCGGCGACGGCCTTCATCTCTTCTTCCTTGGCGGGAAGCCCGAGTCCGACCACTGCAAGCGGACGCAGCCGGACAAGCGCGTGGTGGAGATGTACGACCACGACCGGTTCTTCACGGTGACGGGCAACCTCTTCGTCGACGCCAACGGCGAGGTTCATGACGAGGTGCGCGAGAGCCCGGACGCTTTGGCCAGAGCCTACGAGATGTGGCTTTCCGGCAACCGCCCGAAGGCGGAGAAGCCCAAGCTCAGGCGCGACGAGAGCGGAATGCCCCTCTCGCTCACCGACGCCGAGGTGGTTGAGCGCATGTACGCATCCGAGAAGGGCGTGAACATCCGGGCGCTGATGAACGGCGACACCTCGATGCATGGCGACGACGACTCCGGCGCGGACCAGGCGCTCTGCAACCACCTCGCCTTCTGGACCGGCGGCGATGCGGCGCAGATGGACAGGATCTTCCGCACGAGCGGGCTCATGCGCGACAAGTGGGACGAGAAGCGCGGGGCCAACACATACGGCGAGAGGACCATCGCCAAGGCCATTTCTGACTGCAGGGACTTCTACAAACCGGCAGAGTTCCGCAGGGCGACAGGCGGCCAGGTCAGCCAGGAGAAGAGCGAGGAGGCGGCGCCCTCCTTCGACCCGTGGCTCGTCGACAGGCAGGGCAGGCTCTGGAAGAGCACCGACGGCGAGAACTTCCGGCACATCACCTTTACGCCCCCGTTCATCAAGGCCGACCTGCGCGACGTAGACAGCGGGATGGTGCGCGCCCTCGTTGGCATGAAGGTATACGGGCACGGCAGGGAGTGCGTGCTCGACCGCGACACCCTGCTATCCAACACCAAGATCGTTGCCGCCATCGCGCCGCTGGGTGCCAACGTTTCGACCTCTAACGCCCGCGATGTCGTTTCTTACCTCACCGACTGCGACGGCGCCTTTGCGCGCGAGCGCCCCTCTTATGAAAGCGTCGCCCGTATGGGTTGGGCGAAACAGCCACTCGGGCCGTTCATGCCTTACGATGCCGATGGCTCGTCGGTTCGCTTCGACCCGGCGCTCGACACGCAGGGCAAGGCGAGGCCGTTCCTTGAGCCCAAGGGCACGCTCGAGGAATGGGTGGCCGGAGTGACCGGCGCGAGAGACGGCAGCGTTGCCTTCCGCGCCGTGCTGGCGGCAAGCTTCGCGTCACCGCTGATCGCGGTCGTTGGCGTGCAGACCTTTATCGTCTACCTGTGGGGCAAGTCTCGCTCCGGCAAGACCCCGACGCTCAAGGCGGCTGGCTCCGTCTGGGGCGATCCCTCCGAGGGTACCGACTCCTACTACCGCACCTTCGCCGATACGCCCAAGTCGATCGTCCGCTCAGCGACCTTCCTGGGCGATGTCCCCATTCTCCTCGACGAGCTGCAGAGCAAGGGCGCTGCAGGTGGGCAGAGGGGCAAGCAGCAGGCCGTGGAGGACCTCCTCTACGGACTTTCACTGGGACACGAGCGGGGTGCCCTCAACTCGAACCGCACGATGATGGGCTACGGATCCTGGCGCGCGCTCACCATCGCCACCGGCGAGATTCCCATAATCATCGACAACACGCAGCAGGGCGCTGTGAACCGTACGCTCGAGATCAACGCCGAGCCCTTCGATGACCCGCGTGTGGCGCAGGAGATGCACCGCCTGGTGTCCGAGCAGTATGGGACGGCGGGACGCGCTTACATCGCTGCACTCAAGGGTCACGATCTCGAGTTCTTCCGCGGGGGATACGCCAAGATGCGCGACTTCGTGTGCGCCATGGCCTATGACAACCCGCAGGCGGAGAACATCGCGCTGCTGGCATTGGCGGACGCGCTGGCCGAGTACCACGTGTTCTCGCCCGGCAAGGTCTCGTGGAATGAGGCCTTCGCAGGCGCGAAGCGGTTCGCTTTGGACCTGGCGAAGCTCACCAAGGGAGCTGACGACCGCGACACCGACCGCAAGGCCATCCAGTTCGTCGGCGAGTGGCTGGCCAGAAGCGAGGGGCATTTCAAACCCGAGGGCCAATGCCTTCCCGACCGCTACGGCATCCGCGAGAGCGAGATCAGTGGGCGCACCATCTGGTACGTGTTCAGCAACGAGATCGGCAGCGCCCTGGCGCAGGCGGGCTACGACCGTGACAAGACCTTCCGCAGGATGCGCGAGGAGAAGCTCATCCGCACGGGTGCCAAGGGGCTGACCATGCAGAAGCGCATGGCCGACGGCAGCCGGCCGCACTGCTACTGCATCGACGGCGACGCCCTCTACGCCTTCCTTGAAGGACCCAAGCCGCATGAGCAGCGGCGTCTTGACCTGTCTTGCCCTGCCGAGGTGGCATGATGCGCCGGTCAAGACACGGGAAACCACAGGTAGACGCTGGTTTTCTCGGTAACTGTCTTGACGTCTTGACTGTCTTCACCAATGAGAGAGTACGTGTGGACGGCGATATGCGGGCGAATGCTCGTGATGCGGTCTTAGTTGTTGACAGATGCGTGGTGGCGTCTTCTGGCAGCGGATGGTCAAGACGGTCAAGACGAGCGCGTGAAATAAGTAGTCTAGCTGCGATGACGGCGTCACGACCGTGGACCAAAGTGGAGCGTGACGGCATCGTGACGCTGGTCAAGACAACGCAATTCGACGGTGATGCCGCATGATGTGGAGTACCGGGCAGAACGACGTGATCCGCGAGCTCGGGCACAGAGGCGTGCAAGCCGTGCACGACGAGATCCTCGACCGCTACGGCGTGGAGCACACCCTTCATGCCATCGAGGCGCAGGCTTGCCGCATCCACGCTTCGCTGAAGGTGCTCGACGAGTGCCCCGAGTGCCATGCGCTGGGAGTGCGCATCAACAGGCAGTCCGGCATGTGCAGGCGTTGCACCGAAGCCGCCCATGTGGCGGAGGAGGAAGCCTTCAACGAGCTGCTGGAAGCCGAGGCGGCAGGATGCGACGGTGGCCCCGAATACGATGAGCTCCATCGCAGGTGGGCGCAGCTCAGGCAGAAGAACTCGCGCCTGATGCGCAAGCACAACCTCAAGAGCAAGCGGGAGCGCCTGTAGGTTTGTGACCGGGTGGGACGATACCTCCAGAAACGACGATGACGGGAAGGAGGTTCCACCCGATGAGGAAGCCGAAGCTCACGTACAAGATGGTCGAGCAGGCCATCGAGATGAAGTCGCACGGCATGAGCAACGCCGACATATGCCGCGGGCTGGGCGTCTCCGAGACCGCCTGGTACAAGTGGCTCAAGGACCCCGACAGCAAGGTGAAAGTTGCGTTAGTTGAGGGCATCAAAAAGGCCGAGGCCGAGTACAAGGAGACGCTGCTGCAGTCCATCATGGCGACGGCCACCCGCGAGAAGAACCCGCAGTGGACGGCGGCCGCCTGGCTGCTCGAGCGCAAGTACCCAGACGAGTACGCGCAGACGGCCCGCAAGGTCGAGACCGAGGGCGAGGACGTCCCGCAGATCACGCTCGGCGTGGAGCTCAAGGTTGCGAGGTCATCCGATGGCGACGACTAGCGCGGCTGACCTCTGCATCGAACGCTTCCATCCCGTGCTCGGCGACGTGATGATGCACGGCCATACGCATTACTGGCTTCACGGCGGGCGCGGCTCGACGAAGAGCTCGTTCATTTCCCTCTGCCTCGTTCTTCTCACCGTGGCCAACCCTGACGTGAACGTGGTCGTGGTGCGGAGGTTCGGCAACACGCTTCGCGACTCGGTGTACACGCAGGTGCTGTGGGCCATCGACGCCCTGGGGCTAAGCGAGTACTTCAAGGCGAAGATATCCCCGCTGGAGATCGTGTACATTCCGACCGGGCAGCGCATTGTCTTCCGCGGCTGTGACGACCCGCTCAAGCTGAAGTCGACCAAGTTCGCCAAGGGGTATTGCGCCTGCATATGGTTCGAAGAGCTGGACCAGCACGGGAGCATCGAGGACGTGAGGTCGGTCCTCAACTCGCTCCGGCGCGGTGGGAGCAGGTTCTGGGTCTTCTATTCCTTCAATCCGCCTAAGACGGCGATGAGCTGGGTGAACAAGGAGACCTTGGCAAGGAAGCAGCGGGAGGACACGCTCGTCTGGAAGACTTCTTACCTCGACGTGGTCTCTTCTCACCCTGAATGGCTGGGAGGTCCGTTCATCGAGGAGGCGGAGTACCTTCGCGAGGCCAACGAGACGGCCTGGCGCTGGGAGTTTCTCGGCGATGTGGTGGGGACCGGCGGCAACGTCTTCTCCAACATCGTGGAGCGCGAGGTTACCGACGAGGAGATCCGCACGTTCGAGCGCATTCGCAACGGGTTGGACTGGGGCTGGTGGCCTGACCCGTGGCGGTTCGTGAGGTGCGAATGGCAGCCAGGGTCCCGGCGGCTCATCATCTTCGAGGAGCATACTGCCAACAAGATGACGCCCGAGGAGACGGGGCGCATCGTTCTCGATTCTCTCACCTACGCGGACGAGCCCGGCGAGGAGCCCTACTACCATGACCAGGTGGTTTGGGTAGACGACACGCCCGACGGGAAGGTCCAGACGAGCGTTTACAGGCGCGACCTCGGCATACGCGCACGCCCTGCCCGCAAGGGGCGGATGCGCAAGCTTTCCTACGAATGGCTGGCAGGGCTGCGGGAGATCGTGATAGACCCGGTGCGGTGCCCGCTCACCTTCGAGGAGTTCGCCATGAAGGAGTACGAGCGCGACCGCGACGGGAACTGGCTCGACATCATCCCGGACGGCGACGACCATTCAATTGATGCGGTGCGCTATGCGGTAATGGACGACGTGTTGCGTGGGTGAAGCTCTTCTAGCACGGTCCTTATCGTTTCTTCGTAATCCGACTCGATGAGCGTGACCTTCTCCCCGCCTTCCTTGAAGGCGTCGATGTAGCGACGGTTGTCTTCTTTAAGCTCATCAGGCGTGCATTCAGCATCGTTCAGCCGTGCTTCGATGGCGCAGGCGTTTTCCCTTATCTCGCCGAAATGGGCGTCGATGAAGGCGTCCGACATGCCCAGGCAGACGAACTCTATTGAGCGCAGGTATTCTTCTTCAAAATCCTTTCGCCAGGCAGGCGGTATGTAGCAGCCTTCGACGATGAGGTTCTGCTTGTTCTCGATAGCCGTCTTCACCATTTCACGAACTATAGGCCAGAGGTATTCCGTGAGCTCTTCGTCGTCCTCAGGCGTAAGGGTTGTGTTTCCGCTTCGGATGAGGCCCATCTTCAGGTGGTCGATGGACAGATAGGGGTATCCGAATACTTCGAGCATCCTTTGTGCCAGGAGGGTCTTCCCCGTGTGTGACGCGCCGGCTACAAGAATGACCATGGTTTGTCCTGTTCTAAAGCATTCGTTCTTCTCGGCATTTTAAGACATGGGCGAGGTTGTGACGATGGGTGACACTTCATCACGATGATTACTGCGGCTGATGGAGGTCTTCTCATGAGCTTGAATTCCATGGACGAGTACTGGGTGCCAGAGCACGTCAAGGAGTACCTGCGGGGGCTTGGGTTCGTGCTTCCCCTGGATGACATGGAGCCTTGGATTCGGTCGTGGGACGACTGGATGGGGGCTCGTGGGGACTTTTACGACTATAGGGACAAGGACGGGCTCGGGCGTGTGTACGAGGTGCATCGGCGTAGCATTCACCCGGCAATGAGGGTGTGCAAGGAATGGGGTTCTCTTCTCCTCAACGAGGATGTCAAGGTGGTGTGCGACGACCAGAAGGCGACCGACTGGATCGGCTCGTTCTTCTCTTCCACGAACTTCATGGCGCAGGCGCAGGCGACCGTGGTGAGGGCATTTGGGCTTGGCACGGGTGCCTGGGCTTTGTGGGTGGACCTCGATAGGAAGAAGGTCCGCGTACGGCACTACGACGCGCGGATGGTGATACCGCTCACGTGGGACGAGGATGGCGTCGCAGAATGCGCTTTCGTTACGCGGGCGTTCTACCGTGGGAAGGCCGTCGACCAGCTGCAGATGCACCTCAAGGGCGGCGCGGGCTTCTCGGCAGACCTTTCCCAATCTTCACCTTCCTCATCTTCGCACGGATTATCAAACGGTCTTCTCACCATGGACGACGAGGAGACCTATAAGATCGTCACCGTCTGCTTCGACCATGAGGGCAACGAGCTCGCACCTGTGGGTGTGGCTCCCGTCTTCGACACGGGCTGCGCTTTCCCCACCTTCGGCATCGTCAAGCCGGCTGTCACCAACACGCGCGTGGATATGAGTCCATATGGGCAGTCAGTCTTCGCCGATGCGGTGGATGCGGTACAGGCGGTGGACCTCACCTTCGACGCCCTCATCAACGAGGTCGACGTGAGCAAGATGCGCGTGTTCCTCTCAGACGTGCTGTTCGACCGTGAGAAGACTGGGGACAAGTCCATCTCCATACCGTTCGGCAAGCAGGATTGCACCGTGTTCCGCAAGGTCATGTCGACCGAAGACACGATTCAGGAGTTCGCGCCGGCGCTGCGCACGGCCTCACAGTCAGAGGCTTTCCGCATCGCCCTGCAGATGCTTGGCGATTTGACGGGTTTCGGCATCGGCTACTTCGACTTCGACGAGTCCCATGGATATGTCCGCACGGCGACCGAGGTCTCCTCTGACAACTCCGCACTGATGCGCAACATCCGTAGGCATGAGAACGCTCTCGAGGGCGCTATCACCGGCATTGCAAAGGCGGTCATGGCCGTGTCGCGCGGGTTCGGCGAGGACATCCCCGATGAGGGCTGTATGCGCGTGCAGTACGACGACTCCATCATCCAGGACGTTGCCGCCGAGAAGGAACAGGACATGCGCGAGGTGGGTGTCACCATGGCGGCCTGGGAGTACCGCTCCAAGTGGTACGGCGAGGAGGAGTCGGTGGCCCGCGCCCGGGCGTCCGAGATTGGCTCGGGAGACGCTACGAACGGCGGTGCCGGTCGGTAGGCGTTCGGTGTGGGTTTCTGCCATGTGGAGGCACTGACGGGATGTTAGGAGCCCGCAGGCGCTCCCTGGTGGAGCTGGCCGGTTCGGGTTGCAAGAGGGGTTGTCGCTGCCCTGGTACGACTTCTGGTGGATGCTGTTGGCTGTTCGGTTGCTGGTGGAGCGGCTGGGAGACGGTTGCCGGTGGCGTGCGGTGGCTGTTGGGTAGCCGCTGCAGTGAGCCTTTGCCGCCCGCGCTGGCTGATGGACTGGACGGGCGCGGACGAGCGCGTGACGGCAGCAGTCCGGACGACCGCGCGTAGGGTGTGCGCCGCTGGCCGGGCGTGACGCACGCTGACCACGCGCCCCGTTGACCTCGCATTAGGCCGGACGGCGGCGTAGGGCGGGCTGAGCACGCGGCCGGAAGCAGACCGCGAAGCGGGCTGCTGTAGGCGCGTATGCGAAGACCGACCGGAGCCGACGGCTGGCCGTACGGGAGACTCCCATGGGCGCGTGGGCTGCGTGTGGCACGAACGGCCCGAGCGCACACCCGGAGCGTGGGCGGCCGGGCTGCGGACAACCCGAGGTTGGTAGCGCGCGGCCAGGCCAGCAGCCAGGGATGGCGGCAAAACAAATACGACGACGTGCGACTTGCTTGTTGTGGTTCCGCAGCAGCAATCGGTGACTCGCAGGTTCTTCTCGACATCATCGGAAAGCTATCGACATTCGGCGTCGTTCTTCTCGATGGGTTTATCGCATCGCTTGCGACCTCGTCCTTCTCGATACTGAAAAGTTTATGTATGATGTGCTGCAACATCGTTCATCACTCGGAAAGGCTGGGTGCGACATGGCGATTATTCGTCCCGTATCACACTTGCAGCGCAAGATCGGCGAATTGACCAAGCTTGCCAAGGAGACCGGTGAGCCCATTTACCTCTCAAAAAACGGCACCGAGCATCTGGTGCTCATGGACGCGGATGCGTTCGCTGAGCTTCAGAAGCGTGCCGAGAAGAGCGAGAGCAAGAATGACTAAGCTTGAGGACATCCGCGTAGGGTCGCAGCTTACGGGCGTCGTAGGCGACAAGGTCGTCACCGCCGTGGCTGTGGAGTGGTTCGGCAACTACGCACTCACGCTCACCTACCGCACCGAGGACAACGTTCTCGGCGAGACGATGCTCTACCGCGACATGGAGCCCAACCTTCGGCTCGTCAGCTCGTCGCAGTGGACATTCGACGCAGACCCGAGCGAGCTGAAGCTCGTGTCGGAGGCTTACCGCATTAACCTGGCGCACCTCTTCGACCCGTACCTTGCCGTGCGCACATCGGCCATCGACCCGCTGCCACACCAGATCTCGGCGGTGTACCAGAACATGCTACCGAAGATGCCGCTTCGCTACGTGCTGGCGGATGACCCGGGCGCTGGCAAGACCATTATGGCGGGCCTTCTCGTCAAGGAGATGCTGGCACGCGGCGACCTGAAGCGGTGCCTCATCGTGTGTCCGGGCAACCTTGTGGAGCAGTGGCAGGATGAGCTGTACCGCAAGTTCGGGTTGAAGTTCACCATCCTCACGAACGACCTGTTGGAGGCGTCGGTCACGCGCAATGCATTCAAGGAGAACGACCTCTGCATCGCGCGGCTCGACAAGCTTTCGCGCAGCGAGGATGTTCAGGCGCTTCTGAAGGACACGACTTGGGACCTCGTCGTGGTGGACGAGGCGCACAAGATGAGCGCGACCGTGTTCGGCGGCGAGGTGAAGTACACCAAGCGTTACCAGCTGGGGCAGCTTCTGGGCGAGACGACCGAGAACCTGCTGCTGATGACGGCGACGCCGCACAACGGCAAGCCCGAGGACTTCCAGCTGTTCATGGCACTCATCGACCGCGACCGCTTCGAGGGGGCGCGCCACCGCAAGCAGAAGCCCCGCGAGCTCACACCGCCCGACGCGTTCACCCACGATGTTCCCGAGAACGTCTTCAAGCCCGACTTCGACGTCTCCGACGTTATGCGACGGCTGGTGAAGGAGGAGCTGCTCCGCTTCGACGGGAGGCCGCTGTTTCCCGAGCGCCGTGCCCAGACCGTGACGTACACGCTCTCGCCCGCAGAGGCGGACCTGTACGCGCTGGTGACCGACTACGTGACCGAGGAGTTTAACCGGGCCGATCGACTGGACGGCAAGCGGAAGAACAGCGTCGGCTTCGCGCTCACCATCCTTCAGCGCAGGCTAGCATCCTCACCCGAGGCAATCTACCAGTCGCTGCGCCGCCGCAGGGAACGCCTGGAGTCGCGCCTTCTGGAGGTGCGTGACCAGGCAAACGGCACCGGTTCGTACTCGACCATCTTCAACCAGTTCGACGAGGACTTCGACGAGGACGACTACACGCCCGAAGAGCTTGAGGGCATGGAGGACGACGTCATCGACACCGCCTCCGCGTCGGCCACCGCGGCCGAGCTTGAGGCCGAAATCGCGACACTGAAGCTTCTTGAGCGCAAAGCGAACGAGGTCCGCATGAGCGGCGAAGACCGCAAGTGGGACGAGCTGAGCCGCCTGCTGCAGGACAACTCCGACATGTTTGGGCCGGATGGCAGGCGCGAGAAGCTCATCGTGTTCACCGAGCACAAGGACACGCTGGAATACCTCGCGACCAAGATACGGCAGCTTTTGGGCAGCCAGGACGCGGTGCTGACCATCAAGGGAGGCATGCCGCGCGACGAGCGCCACAAGGCCGAGGAGCTGTTCAAGCAGGACAAGAACGTGCGGATACTCGTCGCCACCGACGCGGCCGGCGAGGGCATCAACCTGCAGCGTGCTCACCTGATGGTGAACTACGACCTGCCGTGGAACCCCAACCGCATCGAGCAGCGTTTCGGGCGCGTGCACCGCATCGGCCAGACCGAGGTGTGCCACCTGTGGAACCTCGTGGCGAAGGAGACGCGCGAAGGCCAGGTGTTCGACCGGCTGTTCCAGAAGCTCGAGGAGGAGCGCACCGCGCTGGGTGGTCGCGTCTTCGACATCCTGGGCCGCGTGACCTTCGAGGACAAGCCGCTCCGCGAGCTGCTCGTCGAGGCCATCCGCTACGGAGACCGACCCGACGTGCGCGACCGGCTGAACCAGGTGGTCGACAGCTCGCTCGACGGCGACGCGCTGAAGCGGCTGCTCGAGGAATACGCGCTGACCTCCGACGTGATGGACGTGCACTCCGTCATGAAGATCAAGGAAGACATGGAGCGCATGGAGGCCCGCAAGCTGGAGCCGCACTTCATCGAGGCGTTCTTCGTGGAGGCCATGCGACGCCTGGGCGGCCGAATATCCGAGCGTGAAGACGGGCGTTACGAGGTGCTGGAGGTGCCGTTTTCCGTGCGCAGCCACGACATGCGCATTGGCATCGCCGACCCGGTGCTGCGCAGCTACGAGCGCATCTGCTTCGAGAAGGAGCGCGTGCAGATCCCCGGTGGCGTGACCGCCGACCTCGTGTGCCCGGGACATCCGCTGCTCGACGCAACCGTGTCGGTCATCCTTGAGCAGAGCCTGGGGACGCTTCGACAGGGAGCCGTGCTCGTGGACGACGACGAGACCGCCGACACTCCGCGGTTCCTGTTCTATGTGGAGAGCGCCATCCAAGACGGCACCGTGCTGCCCGACGGCACCAAGAAGACCGTGAGCCGTGCGGTGCATTTCGTGGAGATAGACTACGACGGCAACACGTTCGACGCCGGATACGCGCCGTACCTGGACTACCGACCGGCGACCGAGGCGGAACGCGCTTCGATGGAGGCCGTGTTCGCCGAGGAGCTGGGATGGCTCGAGAGCGACCCGGACAAGATTGCCACCGACTTTGCCATCCGCAACATCATCCCCGAGCATATCGGTGAAGTTCGCACGCGCACGCTCGCGCAGGTGGCGAAGGTGCAGAAGGCCGTGGACACGCGCCTGCGTGCCGAGATCAACTACTGGGACTACCGCGCGGGAGAGCTCGCTGACCGCGAGCATGCTGGCAAGAAGAATGCCCGCCTGAACTCGAAGCAGGCCGAACGCAGAGCCAACGAGCTCGCTGAACGACTGCAGAGGCGCATGGACCAGCTCGACAGGCAGAAGCAGCTGAGCCCCATGCCCCCGCGCGTGGTGGGCGGCGCTCTCGTGGTGCCGGCGTCTATGCTTCATGAATCGGCAACCGCAGACCCGAACGGACAGAGCAATGACGCCGCCACGAAGCGCAAGACCGAGCTCGCTGCCATGGACGCCATCATGGCCATCGAGCGTGAGCTCGGATACGCGCCGAGGGACGTGAGCGAGCAGCGCGGCATCGGCTACGACATTCTGAGCCGCGTGCCGGACGACATGCGCGACGGCGACGACCCGGTGACCCGCATGGTCGAGGTGAAGGGGCGTATCGCCGGTGGCGACACAATCACGCTGACCAAGAACGAGATTCTGTGTGGCCTGAACAAGCCCGAGTGCTGGATTCTCGCCATTGTCGAGGTCGACGGCCGCACCACCAAGACCACCTATCTGAGGCGGCCCGCACTGCGTGCGCCTTCATTTGCGGAGAATAGCGTCAACTACGATATGGGACGGCTCATCGAGTCCGCCGAGGTCGTCCTGGAAAGGACCGACACATGGCTGTAAAGAAGCTCATCGAAGTGGCGCTGCCGCTTGATGCTATTAATTCGGCGGCAGCAAGAGAAAAATCCATCAGACACGGGCATCCATCTACCATGCATCTATGGTGGGCCAGGCGACCCCTGGCCACGGCTCGCGCGGTAATATGGGCATCACTAGTGGACGACCCATCTTCGCATCTTGACAGGTTTCCAACGACGGAAGAGCAGGATAAAGAGCGCCAACGACTATTTCGCATACTTGAGGACCTGGTTATTTGGGAAAACTCGAATAACAGCACTTTGCTGGACAACGCGAGACGAGAGATCGAAGCTTCGAACCCAGGTGGACTGCCACCATTGCTAGACCCATTCGCTGGCGGTGGTGCTATACCCTTAGAAGCACAGAGACTGGGACTGGACGCCTATGCCCAGGACCTAAATCCTGTAGCCGTCACCATAAACAAAGCGATGATTGAGATTCCACCGCTTTTCGAGGATAACCCACCAGTTAATCCTAACGCAAGGACTGCGAGGATTGGCTCAATGTGGTCTGGCAATGACGGGCTGATTTCCGATATCGACTATTACGGTCATATGCTTAAGCGAAAGGCCTTTGAAAGAATCGGGCATCTTTATCCAACGGTCGAATTACCGCCAGAGTATGGTGGCGGTCAAGCAACGGTGATTGCGTGGCTATGGTCAAGAATCGTTGAGTGCCCTAATCCCGCATGTAAAGGAGAGGCACCATTAGCACGCACTTTCGATTTGGCCAAGAAGAAGGGCAAGGAAAGACACGTACGACCTATAGCAACTGATGGCAAGATAGCGTTTACCGTTCAAGCTGGGAAAAGCCCCATAGACGGTACCGTAAATCGAAAGGGAGCAAAATGCTTCCACTGCGGCTCGACTATCGATTTCCCATACATACGCAATGAAGGGCGAAGCCATCGAATGGGCCAGAAACTGATGGCAATCGTGCTTGAAGGACCGCATGGAAGAATTTACTTGCCTCCTGACCAGGTCAATACGGATATCGCGGATGTGCCACGCCCCGAAGATTATCCAGATGGACAAATCGCAAACAACCCTCGTGATTTCAAGACGCCGAATTATGGCCTCGAATACATGAGCGATTTGTTCACCAATCGACAACTGCAGATGCTTACAACATTCTGTGACCTGCTAGACGACATCGAAGACGAAGTCTATAGCGACGCCCTCGCAGCAGGAATGAAGGGGGAAGCATCTTTGCCAGACTTAGGGACAGGGCCTAGGGCATACGCACAAGCCGTACGCGTATACCTGTCCTTCGTTATCGACAAGCTTCTTGACAGAAACTCGAGTATTTGTGGCTGGGCAAATGGCGCAAAATACGAAATTATTAGAAACGTATTTGCACGGCAGGCGATAGCGATGAACTGGGACTATGCTGAAGCAAATCCGTTCTCATCTTCATCGGGGTGTTTCGATAGTTGCATGGAATGGATAACGCGCTGTCTGGCGGAGTTTCCCAGAGGCGCAAGAGTAGGCCATGCAAGGCAATTCGACGCGCAGAGCGACAACGAGATGAGGGGCATCATTGTTTCAACCGACCCGCCATACTATGACAATATCGGTTATGCGGATCTGTCTGATTTTTTCTATATCTGGCTTCGGCAATCGCTGAAAAGCGTCTATCCAGGGCTTTTCAGAACAATGTTGGTGCCCAAGCATGAAGAGCTGGTAGC
Organism: Enorma shizhengliae; assembly: GCF_009676995.1. Classification (NCBI taxonomy): domain Bacteria; kingdom Bacillati; phylum Actinomycetota; class Coriobacteriia; order Coriobacteriales; family Coriobacteriaceae; genus Enorma; species Enorma shizhengliae. The sequence goes on along the minus strand of NZ_VTFZ01000001.1, from coordinate 206,270 downwards.
CACACCTTATCGCGAGAACCGTGGCATAGACGGCGCACGAACGTTTTTCGAAGAAGGAATGTATAGCGCATTTAAGCAGGTGAATCGGTATGCATGTGACGATGTTCCGGTAACGATTTACTATGCTTTCAAGCAGAGCGAAACCACAACCGAAAATGAAGTAGAAACCACCGCTTCAACAGGCTGGGAAACGATGCTATCCGCAGTTATTCGAGCAGGTTTTGCAATAACTGGAACCTGGCCAATGCGAACGGAAATGAGCAATCGGACAATCGCGTCCGGAACCAACGCCCTGGCATCTTCCATAGTTCTTGTATGTAGAAAACGACCAGACGATGCGCCCATGGCAACTCGCCGTGATTTTGTCAATACGCTCAAGCGCGAGCTCAAGCCTGCGCTCGACAAGCTGCAGACCAGCAACATTGCTCCCGTTGACATGGCGCAATCCGCCATCGGACCCGGCATCGGCGTGTACTCACGGTTCTCGAAGGTGCTCGAGGCTGATGGTTCCGAGATGACTGTCCGAGCCGCGCTGCAAATTATCAATCAGGAACTGGACCTGTACTTCTCCGACCAGGACAGCGACCTCGACCGTGACAGCCGCTTCTGCGTGGACCTGTACACCCAGAGCGCGTTCAATGAAATCAAGTTCGGTGAGGCGGACGTTCTCGCCCGTGCCAAGAACACTTCCATCGACGGCCTTGCGGCCAAGGGTGCACTCTACGCAAGCAAAGGTATCGTAAGACTGCTCGGACGCGACGAGTTGAAGAACGCCAACGACTGGCAGTTCACCTGGCTCTTCACGCAGCAGCTCACCCACGCGATGGAGACCGGTGGCGTGGAGGCTTGCGCTCAGATGCTCAAGGACGTCTTCGACAGCAGAGCCGAGAACGCCAAGGCGCTGGCATATCGCCTGTTCACCATCGCAGACAAGAAGGGCTGGAACGCTGAAGCGTTCGCTTACAACTCGCTTGTCGTAGCGTGGCCGGAGATCCAGTCCCGTGCCGCGCAGTTGCAGGCGGAAAAGCCGGTGCAGTACACGCTGTTCGACGATTAGGAAAGGCCGTAAGTCATGGAGAATTACGTACGCGTAGCCAAGGGATTCGACATCCTGACCAACTCGCTCGCGCCGTATGTAGCACGCGAGTTCATCATCGCCTATGGGCCGGATAACTGGTGGCAGGAGGGCGTCCTGAACAAGCTGTACGAGGACCAGAAGCGCAACCTGCCCACGTCGGGCGACTTCGACACGCTGGTGGACTCGCTCGACATCGCGCTCTGCCTGCTGCTAGCCGACATCCAGTGGAACGACGTGTTCCGCAAGAAGCTGTCGAAGGACTGCAGGACGTGGCTCAACGAGCTGCGCACCACCCGCAACAAGTGGGCGCATCGTGGCAGCCAGGACATCAGCGACAACGACACGTGGCGTGCGCTCGACACGATGTCGCGGTTCTGCGAGCAGATAGACCCGGACGGTGCGGCCGACATCAACGCGCTGCTTCGCGAGGCCCGCTACGGCAGCGCCGAAGGGTCCGTCGCGACGACGAGCAACGCGGCTGCTCAGCCCATCAAATCGAAGAAGGCTGTTGCCGAGACGGTGGCGGCTGCAGGACTCCCCAGCTGGCGTGACGTGATGGAGCCCCATCAGGATGTGGCCGAGGGACGCTATCGCAACGCCGAGTTCGCGGCCGACCTGGCACAGGTGGCGCGAGGCGAAGGCACACTCGAGTACCGCGACCCGGTGGAGTTCTTCGGGCGCACGTACGTGACGGAGGGCATGAAGGGGCTGCTCGTGCAATCGCTCAAGCGCGTTGCCGGGCTTGACGGAGAGCCCGTCATCCAGTTGAAGACCGCGTTCGGCGGCGGCAAGACGCACAGCATGCTGGCGCTGTACCACCTGCTGCGCAGCCGCAAGCGCATCGGGCAGATTCCCAACGCGGTGCCCGTGCTTGAGGCCGCTGGCATCGACGAGGTGCCCGAGGTGCACGTCGCCGTCATCGTCGGCACCGCTCTGAACCCTGCGAAGGCCAAGCGGCCCACCGACATGCCGGGCATCACCGTGAACACCATTTGGGGCGAGATAGCCTACCAGCTTGCGATATCCAAGGGCGACCCGTCGCTCTACGAGTACGTGCGCGACGCCGACCGCCGTGGCGTCTCTCCCGGATCGCAGACGCTGGCCGAGATGTTCGACGCGTGCGGGTGCGCCCTGGTGCTCGTGGACGAGCTCGTGGCCTACGCCAAGAAGCTCTTCGGTGTGGATAAGCTGCCCGCAGGCTCGTTTGACAACTTCATCACGTTCATCCAGGAGCTGACTGAGGCCGCACGCGCCTCGAAGTGCAGCCTGGTGGTGGCGTCCATCCCCGAGAGCGAGCGCGAGATTGGCGGCGAAAGCGGCCAGCGTGCGCTTGAGGCCATCGAGCACACCTTCGGGCGCATGGAGGCCATCTGTAAACCCGTGAGCGCCAACGAGGGCTTCGAGGTGGTGCGTCGGCGCCTGTTCCTCGACTGCAAGGACACGGCGCAGCGCGATGCCGTGTGCAATGCGTTCAGCAAGATGTACGGCGAGAACGCCGCCGACTTCCCGGTTGATGCCCGCGAGCTCGAGTACCGCGACCGCATGGTGAGCTGCTATCCCATCCATCCGGAGGTGTTCGACCGGCTCTATGAGGACTGGGCGACGCTTGAGACCTTCCAGCGCACGCGCGGCGTGCTGCGCCTGATGGCGGCCGTGATCCACGAGCTGTGGATGAGCCAGGACAAGAGCCCAATGATCATGCCGGGCTCCCTGCCGCTGGACGTGCCCAACGTACGCGACGAGCTGACCCGCTATTTGGACGAGAACTGGAACGGCGTGGTCGACAGCGAGATAGACGGCAAGAAGTCGCTGCCGTACAAGAACGACCAGAGCAACGCGCGGTATGGCCGGCTGTTCGCGTCGAGGCGCGTGTCGCGCACCATCATGCTGGGGTCGGCCCCCGACGTGAGTGGGCAGACGGCTCGTGGCATCGAGCGGGCGCATATCCGCCTAGGCGTAGTACAGCCCGGCGAGAACATCGCCGTGTTCAACGATGCGCTGGGGACGCTGCAGAGCTCGTCTTCGTTCCTGTACAGCGACGGCAACGGCAACCGGTACTGGTACGACACACGCCCGACACTGCGCAAGGTGATGGAGGACCGCGCCCAGCAGCTGGACAAGGCAGACGCCGAGTACGAGGTGGAGCAGCGGCTGAAGACATTCCGCAAGTGCCCGCCGCTGGCTGGGATTCACGTTTGCCCCGCGACCTCGTTGGACGTGCCGGACGAGCAGACGCTGAGGCTTGTGGTGTTGCCGCCTGCTGCGGCGCATCGCAACGGGGCTGCCAACTCGCCTGCCGTCACGCGTGCTGCGGAGATCCTCGCGAACCGTGGCACGACGCCCAGGCAGTACAAGAACATGCTGGCCTTCATCGCATGCGACGGCGGGAGCGCCGGGTCTTTGGAGCAGGCCGCGCGTGCTTACCTTGCCTGGAAGTCGATTTCGGATGACCGCGAGTCGCTGAACCTGGACATGGCGCAGACGCGCGAGACCGAGCAGAACGTGCGCCGTGCCGAGGAGACGCTGAAGACGCGCATCCAGGAGGCGTACAGCTGGCTCATCGCGCCGAGAATCGACTTGCTCTCGGGTTCGATGGAAATCGAATGGGAGATCGACCGCATCGCGGGCTCGGGCGAGGATGCCGTTCACAAGGCCGCGAGCAAGCTGCTCTCGAACGAGGCGGCCATCTCGCAGTGGGCACCGGCGCTGCTGAGGATGGAGCTCGACCGCCTGCTGTGGAAGGACAAAAAGCACCTACAGATCAAGCAGCTGTGGGAGTTCATGTGTACGTACTGCTACCTGCCGAGGCTGGCTGGGTACTCGGTGCTGGAGAATGCCATCTCGCAGGGCGCTGCGAGCAAAGAATACTTCGCGATTGCCGCCGGCGTCGGCGATGACCGCTACCTTGACTTGACGATTGGCGAGGCCAGGCCGTTCATCAACCAGAGCGACTATCTGGTGAAGCCCGCCGTGGCGCTGGACCAGATCGAGCGCGAGGAAGAGGAGCGGGCCGAGGCCGAGAGGAAGAGGCGCGAGCGCGAGGCTGCTGGTGGCGCGGTGCTCGACGGGCTTGGCGGTATTTCGTCGGGCAGCGGTGCTGCTGGTGGCGGGAGTGCGGCGAGTGCAGGTGGCGGCGAGGGTGCCGATGGAGCCGCTGGCGGCAATGCTGGTGGCAGCGGACGTGCGGGTGAGCAGATGCAGCTGCCCTTGACGTTCACCATGAGCGCGAAGCTGGACAACACGCGCGTCAACCGCGACGTGCGCACCATCATGGACGAGATCGTGAGCCAGCTGATGCAGCTCGACGGCGCTGATGTGGAGCTCTCGTTCGAAGTGCGTGCGCGGGTGGACGAAGGCATCCCCGTGCCCACGACGCGGGCAATTTCGGAGAATTGCAATACGCTGCATATCGGGGATTACCGGTTCGACGGGTAGGTCCTTCAGCGCATAGCCTGAACTAACGCGACTGACCAATCATGGCTCTGACCTGGTTGGTCAGTTGTATGTTTTGATGCCAGAAGTTGTACTGCTCCAGCTGTTGAGGAACTTCGTTGTACAGAAGGGACTCTCCCGATGGATCGCGCAGTGTGATGATTACGCAATAGTCCTGGTCAAGCAGCCTATTGGTGATATCCGCCTCGCGTTCGGTGTTGTGGCGATAGGTGCCCTTCAAGCTCAAGAACCACAAGCGTTCGGCAGCTACCTTTTCTTTGAACTTTGGCGTGAGGTCGGCAAGGTCTATCGCGTACTTCTTCACCGGTGCGTACTTGCCCTTGTATTTGATGAGCATGCGCTCTCGCAGCGCAAAGTCCGTATCTGCCTCCCTGAGCTTAGGCGCACTATAGCGCGTCGGCAGCAGCAGGTTCGTGGAATACTTGCGGCCGATTGGGTTGAGGATGCCGTTCTGGGTCGTGTCTCGCTCCTCTTTGAAATCATACGTGCCGAACGTGACTTCGATGTCCGACTGGCAATACTCGCCGCCCTGCCCGATGGCTCGGATTGGAGACAGGACTGCGGTAAGGATAATCTGACCGGTGTAGTAGCCGTCGCGTATCAGCGATGGCGGCATTGGGAAATCCTTGATGTCGATAAGCTGACGCCGGGGAAGCTTGCCCCTGAGAATGAGCGTTGACGAGTGGATGTCATCGGACAGAATTGACCTAATGCTGCCAGGAATGCCGAACCCCATCTCCTGCACTCGCTCGTTGGCGGGCACCAGGACATCGCCAGGGAACGACGCCGAGTGGACTATGAGTGCCTTGATCAGCAAGGGATCGAAATCCCCGCCTATCGCATTCTGCAGATTCGCTGCGAGCGCGGCGATTCGTGGGGTCGAGAAGCTGGTGCCTACCGCCCCTGCCGGGCCGCCGTCAATCCCAAATGAGTGCACCTCAGAACGCGTGAGCCCAGATGGCGTCCAGCCCGCGTTGCCACCGTAATGGCAAACCTCCGGTTTGATTATGTATTCCGGGCCAGGTCCCATGCGCGAGAACGGCGAAGCGTAGCCGATCTCTGCCGCATCGTGAATATCCTTTTCGTGGGCGGCGGAGCCAACGGTCAACGCACGTACAGAGTCTGCTCCGACCAGCAGCTTGCCCTTTGCGCCATCACGAGACAGATCGCAATTGCCTGCGGATTTGCAGATGAGTACGCCGTATTCGTCTTGGATGTCGTCGAGCGCCATTCCAAACTCGGAATACTCGTCTTCGTCTACCTCCGTGAGAAAGCTGATTGAGAGGTTCCAAACTTTCACCTTGTCATGCATTGCCCCGACGATGGTGCGGATGGAGTCAACAAGATCGAGTTCATCGACATTGCCATCGCCAGGAAAGACGGCAGCATCGAGGAGGCGCACGGGCAAACCCCCGACCCAGTCCTTTTGCTCCAAGCGGTCGCCATACGCAGCGACACCAGCAACAAATGTACCGTGGCGGGTGTCGAGGTCTGAATCGACGTATGTGGACATACGTTTACCCTCAAGCCACGGTTCGAGGTGCTTTATCCTCTCGATGCCGCTATCAAGCACGCCGACAAGGGGGTAATCCTCGCCTGGCGTGGGCTTCTGGACGCCGGGGAGCGCGTATCCCGACACCCCGTCAAGCGTTGCTGCGCATTTGGGCATCGGACGAATGAAGAACAGCGTCTCGCATGCCACGCCGTCCGCTACCGCCCTTACCTGATCCGAGTCCGCGTGGATGCGATACACCATCAGATGCTTGGCGTACGACAGCTTCTCGAACGGAATGCCGAGGGAGCGGAGCTGCTCTTCGAATACGCGCTCATATGAAGGGTCGTCATCCTTGAAGTCAAGCAGACGGACCTTGTATACGTTCTCTTCGGCATTGGTTTCTATTTCAGGTTCGAACCTCGAAATTGAGTCTATGCAGGACAAGGCCGTGTCATAACGCTCGTAGTCCGAAAGGCGCTCCTGGATCGCCTGCACCTGACTATCGCCTGTGGCGCGAACAATCAGGCGCTTCGAGCCACGCATACCTATAACGTGCGCGGGGCCGTTTGCGCCATCAACCTCGAGCATATCGACGACTGCCTTGCGCTTCGATTTGGCAGTGTCCCTTTTGTCGAGAGTCACTTCGTAGATGTAGGGCAGCTCGATGTTGTGTTGTACCTGGGAATAGCTGTTTACGAGGTCGTTCACAAGGGAGTGAGACCTCGCGACCAAGTCTGCACCAGTGAGCACCCACTTGGGCTTCTCCTTTTGGCCACGCCCCTCGACGCGGTCCTCATCAACCGTTCGCTGACGAAACATCATGATGGGCAGGAAATCTTCGGCCATGGCTACACCTCTTCCCTAACCGAACGTGAGACCGCCTGAATACGACGCATCGAAATGCCGGACTTCTCGTTTATCTCTCTGAGCGTGCAACCGGCATCGATGAGGTAGCGAATGAACTCGTCTTGGTCGTCTAGGCTATGGTGCTTGAGGACGTACGTTTCTCGTGCGAGGTGGTACACAGAGAATCCGTCCTCCGAGCCTTCGAGCGTTGCGTTGTAGAACGCGTTCTTCGTTGCCGTGTTGAGATCGGAAAAGCTGAGCCCTTCGAGCGCGGCATATAGCCGAGGCTTGATTCTCACCGCCATATAGGGCTGTATGAAACGCTGGGCGTAGGCAACCAGCTCACCGTTTGTGGGCATGGGGACCTCGATGACCTTGTTGAACCTCCGCCACACTGCAGGATCGAGCAAGTCTTGATGATTCGTTGCTGCGATGAGAATGCTACCCTCGCCAAAGGAGTCGATGTTTTGCAGGAGGCTGTTCACGACGCGCTTGAGTTCTCCAAGCTCGTTCTCGTCATCGCGACGTTTTGCGACAACATCGAACTCGTCAAGGAACAGTACGCACTCCTGCTGAGCAGCGTAGTCAAAGACCTTACGAATGTTTTTGGCCGTGCTGCCGAGCAGCGATGACACCAAGCTGTCAAGGCGCGCCGTCACGAGGGGAAGACCTGTCTGCGCAGCAATATAGCGGGCAATGCTGGTTTTGCCGCAACCTGGGGGGCCATACAACAGCAGGTAGTTCTGCGCATCCATGCCGTGACGCGCGAGAACGTCTCGCTTGTCTCGCATGGTCACGACGCCATCGATCTCGGCCCGAAGGAAGTCGCTGAAAATGAGGTCGACATCCTCGGGGAGAACGAGTTCAACGTCGACTATCTCCATACGGCTCTCTTGGTCGACCGGCTTGGAAGACAGCCCGTCAAGTGTGGCTATGTTGAAGCGTTTGCCCGCAAGGGTCGTGCGAATCCGCTTGGCAAAACGGACATCGCCCGACTGCTCCAGATTGTCGGCCAGCGTTCTGGCATAATTGAGGACCTTGGTCTTATCACCTGTAAGTCCACCTTCTATGATGCGCAGCACCTCAGCTTGCATGATTTGCTCCGTATCCCTCAACGGCCTGTTTGTAAACCAAACTGGCGTTTTGTAATCAAATCTCTTGAATTGTACACGTATATAAGCGTTCTGTACACGTTCAGATTATCCATGTGGTCACAAACACAGAGTGGACGGCGTTCAGCCGTATCGACGAGTCGGGTTTGTGACGCGCCGATAGCCTGTATCCGTGCGAATCGAGAGCAGGCCGCCTTGAGCTGTCTGCCGAAGAGAAAGGCAGGCCGATATGGCAGGTGATGCACATGGCGACAAGACGCAGGAAGAGCCGCAAGCCCAGGAAGACCTCGGGCAGCAGCAGGCGACGCAAGACCAGCCGCAGGTGAGCGGCACCGATTGGGAAAAAGCTGTCGCCGAGCGCGACGAGAAGATTGCCGCGCTCGAGGAGCAGGTGGCAGAGGCCGCCAAGAACGCAGAGACGGCCGAGCAGCTGCGCGTCGAGATCGCCGAGCTCAAGGCCCAGGGCGAGAGCGACCGCATCGACTTCAGGCTGCAGCTCGCGGGCGTGCGCAACCTGAAGGCTGCCCGTGCGGTCTTGGGCGACCACGGCGGCGACGTCGACGCGCTAAAGGAGGCCGAGCCGTGGCTGTTCGCAGACGCCCCCGCAAAGCAGCAAGGCGGAAAGACCGGACTTCCCAACGCAGGCACGAGCGCGGACGCCGGCAAGACCATGAGGCGCTGGCGAAAGCTCGCCGGCCTTGACGATTCCAACGACAAAGCATAGGAGGGCTGACAGATGGCTAACAGCATCGAGTTCGCAAAGAATTACACCGGCATTTTGGACGAGGTCTATCAGAGGGCGGCGGTGTCGCGCTGCCTGAACAGCGGCGGGCGCATGGTCCGCGCGGGCCGCAACGCCAAGGAGATCCTCATCCCCAAGATCTCCGTCACGGGGCTCGGGGACTACACCCGCAACGTGGGCTACAAGACGGGCTCCATCACCTACGAGTACGAGACGCACAGCTTCGGCTACGACCGGGCCATACGGCTCTTCGCCGACGTGATGGACGTGGAGGAGAGCGGCGTGCTCGACTGCTTCGTCGAGGCTGGTGCCGAGCTTCAGCGCACGCAGGTGGCCCCCGAGGGCGACGCCTACACCTTCAGCCAGATCGCCTCGACCGAGGGCGTGACCGTGAAGGCTGAGGACCTCTCCGAGGCTTCTGCCGTGGACGTGCTCGCCGCCCTGCGCGCCGTGACCAACGACATGGACGAGAAGCAGGTCTCCACCGGCAGCCGCTACCTCTTCATCACGCCGACGCTGCGCGGCGTCCTGGACGACTTCTCGCTGGCGAACCCGACGCGCTCGAACCGCGTGCTGGAACGCTTCAGCCGCATCGTGGAGGTTCCTCAGGTGCGCTTCTACACGGCCATCGACCTGCTCAGCGGCGACGACGACCAGTTCGGCTACCAGAAGGCAGCCGGCACCTACGTGGCCACCACGGACACCGAGGTCGACAGCTCGAAGACCTACTACACCAAGAGCGGCGACGAATACACGGCGGTGGCGTCGCCCACCAAGAGCGGGCTCGCTAACTACTACGAGCTGAGGGGCGCCGGCGCGGACATCAACTTCATGGTCGTGGAGAAGTCGGCCGTGATCAAGTACGACAAGCACGTGGCGAGCCGCGTGTTCAGCCCCGACGAGCTGGAGGCGCTCGACTCCTACATGCTCAAGTACCGCAAGTACGGCATCGTGAGCGTGCTGGAGAACAAGCTCGACGGCGTGTACGTGAGCGCGGGCACGGAGTAGCGACCGTGGCCGTCGCGGTGACATACCAGTTCTACTCTGAGGTGTACGGGGGCGGTCTTTCCGAGGCCGCCTTCGGGCTTGCGCTGCCCGCGGCTTCCCGGCACGTGCGGTGGCTGGTGGGTGGACGCGAGCCCGGCGATGACGAGCTGGAAGCCTACCAGCGGGCCGTGTGCGCGGCCGCGGATGCCTTCGCGGAGTTCGGCGAGGGGCAGGTCGGCGGGTTTGCGCTCGGTGACTTCAAGGTGACCCACTACGAGGACGAGGGCACGACCGGCGAGGAGATCGCCATCGCCGACGCGCTGAAGGAGCTGGTGGGGACCTCGCTGGCGTTCTGCGGGGTGCGATGATGGGGAGCCTGCGGCCGATACCCTTGCGTCTGCTGGCCGAGGATGCCGTGGTGCGGGTGCCGGACGGCGAGGACGGCTATGCCGAGGGCGTGGCCGTGTCGCACGTGCGGTTCGCCAGGACGCAGTCAGTCGTGGATGACGGGCATCGCTCGGCTGATGCTGGCAACGGCAAGGTTTACGTCGATGCTTTGAACAGCGACGGTGCCTTCGAGGTGCCTGCCGGGTCGCGCATCTACATCGGCGGCCATTCCTACCTCGTGGCCGAGTGCAGGCGGTGCGAGGACTTCAACGGGCACGTGCACCACTGGGAGCTGGTGGTGAGATGAGCTGCGCGGACTCCATCGCGAAACTGCTGGCAGACGCCCACTTCACAATCTGCTTCACAAAAGTTTTACCGTCGGCGCTGGACCGCGAGGAGCCCGTCGTGGTGGTCGAAGGCGCGTTCTCGCGCGAGTCTCGGATGGCGGAGGAGGAGCGCGGGTCGGTCGTGGTGACCGTGCTCGTGGTACGGGAGGTCATGGCCGATGCGGAGTCCGTCGCCGCTGCCGCCGAGCAGGCGGTGAGACGCGCCGACTGGGAGCCGTATGCGGATGCTGACGAATATCGGATCGTGGGCGTCGACACCACGGCCCCAGCTCTCAAGGAGCGAGATTCGAGCGGGCGGTACGTGTGGGCATTCGACGTAACGTGCACGGTGGTGAGGTCGCTGTGAAAGAGAAACCCGATGACAAGCGTATGCACGAGCGCAATGACGAGCGGCGGCTTCTCGCCGACACGCTGAAGCGGAAGCAAAAGAGCGGTGGCTTCGTGGACGAGATGAGCCTGGAGTCACGTCGCAGGTCCATCGCCTACGGCAGGGCGAGGGGCAACGCATGAGGTCAATCGTGTACAACGGCATCGACCTCTCGGAGTGGTGCTCGGCCGAGGTCATCGAGAAGGTCGCGCTGCCCGTGGTGCCGGAAACGATGGCGGTGCCGGGGCGTGCTGGCGCGCTGCTCGTGTCCGGCCGCGTACCGCCCAGGCTTGTGAGGGTGCGGCTGCTCATGGATGCGGGTTTCAGGCCGGGGACAAACGGGCTGGCCGACATCAGGCACAGGGTCTATTCGGCGCTGTGCTCTACGGCTGGCGGGGCGCTGCGGCTACCTGACGAGCCGGAATTCGAGTACCGGGATGCCGTCTGCATTGATGCGGGCGCGTGGTCGTCGCTCTTCGAGGACGGGCAGGGCGAGGTCTTATTCACGCTGCTCGATCCTGTGGCCTACGGGAGGGCTCGCTCAGAGACTGGTACTGCTTTCGAGGTCGGCGGCTCGTGGCCCACGTGGCCGACGTTCGAGCTGGTTGCCTCTGCGGGTTCTGCCGTGCAGGTCGGCTGTGGTGGTTCCCTCATTCGCGTGGAGCATGCCTTCTCCGGCGACGAGGTGGTGCGCATCGACTGTGCCACCGAGGGTGTGACCGTATACGGCGTTGATGCGCGTGCCGACGTGACGCTTTCGAGCGACTTCTTCTCACTTGCGCCCAGCAGCTGCGTGCTGAGCTTCATGGGATGCACCTCCCACGTGACTGCCTTCAACGAGAGGTGGCTGTGATGGCCGGCTCTGCTCCCACGATCTTCTGGTTCGACCGGTTCGACGAGCGCATCGGCATCCTGCCCGTCGTCGGCGATCTCGTGCACACCGAGGAGCTGAACGGCGAGGACACGCTGGAGTTCGAGTGCCGCGAGGTTCCCGCCAAGGGCGACCGTTTGCTCTGGCGGGATGGCGATACCTGGCGCGAGCATGTGGTGGTTCGCACCGATGAGCCTTTGGAAGGTCTCTGCTCGGTATATGCGGAGTCATCCCTGTGCGAGCTTCTAGACGACTTCATCGAGGAGCAGCACCTGGTGTCGAGGACGGCACGACAGGCGCTGGCGGTCGTGCTGGCACCCACACGCTGGCCGATCGCGTCGTGCGACGTGAGCGGCACGGCAGGCTGCGTGCTCTACCACGTGAATGCGCTCTGGGCTCTGCGGAGGGTCGCCGAGGTCTGGGACGGCGAGGTCGAGCCCGTGATAACGGTTACTGACGGGCGGGTGGCTTCAAGGGCCATCCGTTTCAAGAGCCAACTCGGGAGTTGGAAGGGCCTGCGCTTCACCTACGGCAAGAACATGGCGGGGTGCACGCGCACGGTCCTGGAGCAGGACGTGCACACGGCGCTCTACGGGTTCGGCGCGGGCCTTCCCGTGACCGACGAGGACGGGCGCTACACCGGCGGCTACCGCAAGAAGCTCACCTTCGGCGAGGTCAACGGTGGCGTCAACTGGGTCGGTGACGAGGACGCGCGGCTCGTGTGGGGGCGCTGGAATGCCGACAGGACGGCCAAGGTCCACAGCTTCGGGCAGGTGACCTTCTCGGAGTGCGACGACCCGGCCAGGCTGCTGGCGCTGACGAGGAAGGCGCTTGTCGACGCGGTGCAGCCCAAGGTTTCGTATGAGATCGATGTTGCGGCCCTGGACGGCGGCGAGTGCGGGCTGGGCGACGAGGTGGCGGTCGTTGATTCGAGCAGGACGCCCGAGTGGCGGCTCAAGGCGCGGGTGGTGAAGCGCGTGCGCACGTTCGGCGATGCCGTCGTCTGCCGTGTGACCATCGGCACAGTGCAGCAGGTGGACTACGCGGTGACGAGCTCTCTTGCAGCCGACGTTGCCGCCCTGCAGGACGACGTGGCGGGCATCGACGGCAACCTGAGCGTGGCGACCTCGGTGCAGGTCGTGGAGAGCACGGTGACCACCGCGATCGACGATTTGGACGAGCTGGCTGACCTGGACTTCTGATGCCGGGGTTGTGACACGGGCATACCCTGAGCGGAGACTCTAGGAGGTGCTTCGTGCTCGACGGATACGGACTTCATAAGCTTGTTTGGGACGCCTGCGACGAGCGTTTCGGCGACGTGCTGGTGGCTTCACCAGCCGATTCGGGTGGGCGCGGGATCTCGCTTGCCGTGCGGGAGGGCGGCGCTGCCGCCGACCTGACGGGGGCTGCCGTCTACTTCTTGTGGCGGCACAAGGTGACCGGCGAGCGTGGGACCGAGCCCTTCTCGGCCGTCGACGCATCTGCCGGGACGTTCGAGGTCTACTACCCGGCGGCGATGCAGGGGGCCGAGGGGGCCGTGCAGGCGCAGGTCATGGTCTCGCGCGGGGACGATACCTACATCAGCTCTCGTGTGTTCACCATACGCGTGGAGCCAGTCATTGTGGGCGGCGAGGAGCACGAGGACGGGTTCACGCTGTTCGTGGACGCCATCAATGCGTACGAGCACGCGACCGAGATCACGACGGATGCCGCCACGGCTGCGAACGCTGCGGCGGCTTTGGCCAACTCGGCGCGGGAGAACCTGACGGCTGCGGCAGAGCGCGGAGACTTCGACGGCGCCGACGGCGTGGACGGCTTCAGCCCGACGGCCACCGTGACCCAGACCGAAGGCGGTTGCACCATCACCATCACCGACAAGAACGGCACCACCACGGCCGACGTGGCCAAGGGCGTCAAGGGTGACAAGGGCGATGCGGGTGACGTCGGGCCGCAAGGACCCAAGGGCGACACCGGCGAGCGGGGTCCGCAGGGAATCCAAGGTGAGACTGGGCTGCAAGGCCCGAAGGGAGAAACGGGCGATGCCGGGCCACAAGGACCGCAGGGCGTCCAGGGCGAGACCGGTGCCACAGGCGCTACTGGCCCCCAGGGACCTAAGGGCGACAAAGGCGACGTTGGCGCGACCGGAGCCCAGGGACCGAAGGGTGATACGGGCAACACAGGGCCACAAGGCGCGACCGGCCCTTCCGGTGCTGACGGTGTCTCCTGCACGCACTCATGGAACGGCTCGGTGCTGACCGTCACGAGCGCGTCGGGCACGAGCTCGGCCGATTTGCGCGGTCCGCAGGGCATCCAGGGGATTCAAGGTGCTACTGGTCCCCAGGGCGAGACCGGGCCGCAGGGCGAGACCGGCGCGACCGGCGCCACGGGACCACAGGGGCCGAAGGGCGACACGGGCAATGACGGCGCGGACGCGACCATCACCGGCGCTTCCGCCACCGTCGACTCTTCCACCGGCACGCCTTCCGTCAACGTCACTTTGGGCGGCACGGCTTCCGCCAGGACGTTCGCCTTCGCGTTCCGCAACCTCAAGGGCGAGACGGGCGCGACGGGACCGACTGGGCCGCAAGGGCCGGCGGGAACGACGCCCGACCTCTCGGCTTACGCCACCAAGCAGTACGTGGACGACGCCATCGCCGCGCTCGCCAACCTCGAAGAGGAGGAGTTCTGATGGCCGTAGGCACCGTTTCCACGAGCATCCTCACCGACATCGCCAACGCGATCCGCTATCAGGCGGGCGTTGCCACGACCTACAAGCCAAGGGAGATGGCCGCAGCGGTGGCCGCACTCGACGGCACGGACGCCGGGCAGTACCAGGCGCAGCCTTACATGACGCTTGAGAGCGGCGTGCTACCCGAGTCGGTGTTCTCGGACATCGCCTCCGCCATTCGCGGGCAGAACGGCGAGAGCACGCTCTACGCGCCGGGCGACATGGCCGCCGCCATCCTGGCGCTGGAGTGGGACGTGGGCTACAAGATCCGTGCGCTGCTTCTGGACGACGGAACCCTGGAGATCAACTACTACGAGCGGCGAACGTCGGTCACGGGCGGGCGCATCGTGCAGGTCTTCGAGATCGACCCGGTGGGCTACTCATCTGCCAGCGCGCGCTCCTACGACTCCATCAAGCTGCTGGTGAAGAAGGTCTACATCGACTCGACCATCGCGGGTCTGGGCATCACCAACTGCAACTACTGGTTCAACGCCTTCTCGAACTGCACCGAGGTGCGCGGCTTCGAGAACCTCTCCGGCATGACGAGCGCGAACCAGATGTTCACGAGCTGCGGGAGCCTTGAGACGATATATGCCACGAGCTTCAACAACTCGGGGCTCTCGGGCTCGCTCATGTTCAACAGCTGCAACCGCCTCGTGGGCGGCACGGACGGCTTCGTGCCCTCGACGACGAGCGGCGCGAGCGTGTGCAAGCTGGGAGCGGGCGGCGTGCTCACGGACCCGAACAACGACAACCGAACCTGGTTCTGGGCGCACTACTACGACGACGGCGAGGGCGTGCTCACGGCCTCTTCTACGCCTGACCCAACGCGCGAGCTTGTGGCGTCCAACAGGATCTGCGCCATCGGCAAGTACGTGGGGCTGGGCTTCACGCCTTGGGACGGCGTCACCGGGCCGACGCACCGCCAGCACCTCACGAGCGCGACCTTCGCGACCGACATGGCAGGCTTCTCGTATTTGAACTTCAACTACCTGTTCTACTCGTGCACGAACCTTGCGAGTGTGAATGGCCTGGGCAACCTATCCGGCGTGCGCTCGATGCGCTACATGTTCAGCTCCTGCGCGTTCACGACCATCGACTTCCGGGGCTTCGACCCGTCGACGCTGACGGACCTGTTCTACACGTTCTCGGGGTGCTCGCGCCTTACGACGATCTACGCGGATGCGAGCTGGGCGCTGCCTTCGAGCGGCATCACGGGCTCGCAGTGCTTCTACTCGTGCTCGACTTCGCTCGTTGGCGGTAACGGCACGGCTTGGGCGAGCAACAAGACGGCGTACACCTACTTCCGCATCGACACGGCGAGCACGCCGGGATACATCACCGCTTAAGATTGTTTCTTATTCACTCTCGAAGGAAATGGTCAACATGGGCGATAATAGGATGAGTGAGAAACTGCGTCTGTTTTTAAGGAGCGGCATGGGTATCTACTCGGATTATCTTGACCAGCAACTCTCGTTTGAAGAGTTATCTCGCCAGAGGAAGCTACAGCTTCAGCGGATATCCGAATTGAGAGGGCGTCCAATACTCGCCTATGCCAGCGATTTTACGAAACAGGTTCCTAGCAGTATCGATTATTCGGATATCGTCCCTTTCTCAGATCAGGTCTCTGCATTATACGGCGAAGATGTCGACATTGTTCTCGAAACACCTGGTGGGCTTGCGGAGGTTGTCGAGGATCTCGTGCATTTGCTTCGGTCAAAGTTTGAACGTGTTGGTGTGATCATCCCTGGGACAGCAAAAAGCGCGGGGACCATATTCGCGATGGCGGCCGACGAAATACTCATGGGCACTACCTCGGCACTTGGACCTATCGATGCGCAGATTAGTACGCAAGGGAAGACGTTTTCGGCCGATGCTTTCTTGACCGGACTCGATGATATCCGTCGTGGGGCTGAACGTGACAAGCATCTCGATATTGCCCTTATCCCAATACTTCAGGCAATATCACCTGGCGAGATTCAGCACTGCGTGAATGCACAGGCGTTCTCAAGGCAATTGGTCACCAACTGGCTTAAAGAATATAAGTTTAGGTACTGGGGACACCATTCCAGCAGCGGAGAACCTGTTACGGAAGAGGAGAAGGTAGCCCGCGCAGAAGAAATCGCCAAAGAGCTATGCGACCATAGCAAGTGGTTAACACATGGCCGCTCAATACGCATTGCAGATTTACGCAACATGCGGCTTCAAATCACCGATTACACCGAGAATGATGAGCTTAATGATGCGATAACGCGCTACTACACTCTTTTGCGCATGAGTTTTGAGACGAATATCTACAAGATATATGAAACGCCAACCTCTCAAATATATAGGTCAATCAACACAGGTCAGCCTCCACAAGTGCCCCAGCCACTGAACCTTCCGAATCCCTTGATGTTGGACTTTGAATGTCCGAAATGCAAGGTAACGTCGAAGATACAAATCAATTTTGATGAGGAGTTTCCAGTGCCTGTTGGCGTAATGGGCTTTCCGAAGGATAATATATTCCGGTGTCCTTCTTGCGGCTCAGACAGCAATTTACTGGGGCTGAGGCAGCAACTAGAAGCACAGCTGCATAGGACAATCGTTTAAGGAAGCACAATGGAAACCGTTTCGATTGCATATGACTCGCTCATTGAGCTGCTCAATACAGAGAAAGAGCGGCAGGGAGCGTATTTTGATGAAACCATGCGAAACGTGAGCAGCTTCCAGGAAAGCGAAGCGATGCAGGTATTACGAGATTACGCCACATGCTCACAACAGCCTTATCCGACTTATTCCCACGCGTAATAGCATAAGTACCCTCCGCTGATTAAGCGTCTCAATGATACGCCCCTTTCGCCATAAGGCCATGCGAGAGGGGCGTATTCGCTGTACTGCTAATTGCCTAGGTGGCTAGATGGTCTCAAGTTCCTTATACAGCGGGTCACCATCGCCGACGAGCACATCCCTCCACCACTCGGGGCTCTCGACACCTGACTGACAGAGCATGTCGAGCAGTTTGCTCCTAGCATCTGCTGGCAGTTGGTCGAAGTCGGCGCGCATGGCGTCGAGGACAGCCTTGCTGGTGGAGACCATCTCGTTGCAAATCTCCCTCTTCTCGTCGAGCGTATAGCTTTCGGGCGAGTACAGGCAGATATCCGCCTTGAAGTAAGCCATGTCCTCGGCCTGCTGCAGCTCAGTCCATTTCTCGTCGTTCATCGTGGTCATATCGGCGATCCTTTCGTCTCTCCCTCCGTGCAAAACCCGGAGGTCGCGGGTGAATCTTGGAAGACTTCTGGAAGACATTGGGAGAAAAACCAGTGGCGCCCAATGTCCTCTATCGGTACCAGTGTCATCAAGAAACGCCTGCTAGGAGTACTAGTGACGTATCGTGTCGCCTTCTGTCATGTCAATAAATGCCGCTCATAACCCGGAGGTCGTAGGTTCAAATCCTGCCCCCGCGACCAAGTATTTTAGCAGCTCAGGAATGGCAAAATTCCTGAGCTGCTTTCTTTTTTCCAACCAGCTCGGACGCCGTTGCGTCATCAGGGCTCTCTCGGCCATAGGGGGAAGCGGGCTAGATCGCCCTCCATCGCGCGGCCTTCCCGATGACCCCATCGTTGTCGACCGTCTTGTCGACGTTCTTCATCTTGGCGAGCAGGTTAGAAACCCGCTTTGACTTCTGCCGGTCGCTAAGGCCTGCCGGAAGCAGATCGTCCAGGAGCGCCACGATCTTCGCGCGCGACGCGGGCCCGGTCTCAGAGAGCATCTGGAGGATGAGCGACTTGCACGCTTCCTCGTTAAGCCCCTTGCTCCTCGTGTATGTGACCTCCTGACCAGTCTCAGCGGCGAGGGAGTTCGTGATTGAGAGCTGGGGGTATCTTCCCTCCACGAGTTTGAGCTCGTGGAGCCTCGCCGCCTGCTCCCGGGTGACTTCCTCGTGCTTCTGGACCTTGTCGAGGAGATAGACGATGTCCATGGGAAGATCGGGACGGGCATAGAGCAAGCGGCTGTAGCTCTCATTGATCGACTTGCCGAAGATGGTGACCTCGACGCGGTTCGGATCGCTGAGGTCGTACGTTGGTAGCGGAAAGCATCTACCCCTCTGCATCTGGAAAACTTTGGGGATCCCCATAGCTATGGTGTCAATCATATCCATCTGGACCATTGCCTCGCAGAGGAAGGGGTTTCGGTAATAGCTCGGCTTGAAGCCAGGCCTCATCGCCTTCTCGATGGTCTCGGGGATGAAGGCCCCCTCGTTGAGGAATACGAGGTGATCCTCGAACTCCTCGACGTTTACGCGCCCCTGCATGGAGTAATCCTGATGCGCGATACAGTTGTTGAGGAGCTCTCTGATTATCTCGGGCTCGTACTGGCTTACCTCGATGGGAAAGAGGCTCGCGCCGTTCGCGTTGAACCGGTATCTCTCGTTCCTAATCTTGCCGAGAACTCGGTCCACGGCGAGCAGGAATGGCGGCTTGAAGTGCTCGTAGGTGGTCACGGAGCCATCCGAAGCGTAGAGCGTCCAGGTGATGCGCGGCGAAATGTCGCCGAGGAGATAGATTGACTCAGGCCTTCCTATCAGGATGAGGGCGGTCGGAGTGATCTTCCCATCTCGGGTCAAGCTCGCCTTGTCAAGTATCGCCCGGTCGTTCATCCCAGCGAACGCGTCCCTATGGCGACCATGCTTGGAAAGGAACAGCTCGACCGCGCGGCGCACCGCCTCTGGGTCGAGGTCGTCGTACGTTGCCCCTTCGACCTCCGAGGCGCTCCAGTCGGGGCGGCGCATTTGCCGTATCTGCTCGTACTTGTCGATGGGCAGGGGCACGAGCGATTCGCCCTCCCTCGCCCAGGCGGCGTTGTTGAAGGCAGTCGGCATGCCCGGCGTTGCTGCGGGAATCTGGAAGGCGAGAACTCGCTTCCCCTCGATTTCGAGCTCGTGGATTTCCCTGAACGTCATGCGGTTGTTAGTGTGCCCGGCAACCTCCCGCTTGAGCGACTGGAGTTTTGTCGGGTTGTCCCTGCGATATGCGGTTCCGCAAACGGCTTTGTCGTTGTCTATGCCGAAGAGGAGCCATGCGTCCTGCTTGCCTCTCAGAACTGCCTCGTTGCTCAACGCCGAGAAGTACCTTCCAAGGTCCTTAAAGCTGAAGTCGTGTTTGGCCTCCTTGAGCTCGACGACCTCGGTCTCGTACGGCTTCTCGATTCTGCCGATTAGTTCTATCACGTCGGAGTTGCTGTAGTACAAGGTTGCTCCAGTTGGTTCCGATAGCCGTAAACAAGTCTTATTTATGACTAAAACGGGCTGCCAAGCAATGATTTAGTCCTATTTTACGACTAGGAAGAACTTGATTGAACTTCCCATTGCGCTAAAAACATCTAGAGGAGTAACGATAAGTCCAATCTACGCCGTTCGTTTTTCGGAACTATGTGCCCTTAGCCATGACAGCGGGCTTGCTTCCGTTGATGAGGATGGGGCATATTTTTTAGGCCACGCGCAGCAGCGTCTCGGCTATGAACAAAATCCAGCTTCTGCCTGCCCGGTCAACGAAACGCCTTCGTACAGCACAACCGCATGTCCTGGTCTCGCATCCGCTCGCTAGCATTCACGCTCACACCCCATCCCCATTCGCCCGCCGGCATGCGGTTGAAGCCTGTAAACGGTAGTTCGCCTTTTGAACCATAGGCCACCATTGGAACTGGATACAGTAGTTTCAAAAGACAACACCAAGGACTGGGGGCACACCATGCGCGAAGCGCCCACTTCGTTCGCCAACCGACCGTTTATCTGGGGATCCGCCAACTCGGCCTATCAATGCGAGGGCGCGTGGAACGAAGGCGGCAAAGGCCTGGGAGAGTGGGATTACTTCAACGCCATCCCCCACATGAACGTCAATGGAATCGACGGCAGGCAAGCCAGCGACTTCTACCACCGGTTCCGCGAGGATATCGCCCTCATGGCACAAGGCGGTCAGAACTCCATTCGCCTTTCCACCTCATGGAGCCGCATCCTCCCGGAAGGCCGCGGAACGGTTAACGAAGAAGGCGTCGCGTTTTACAACGAGCTCATTGACTGCTGCATCGAATGCGGCGTGGAGCCCAACATCACGCTCTTCCAGTACGACCTACCGTACGCCATCGCCTGTGAGGGCGGTTGGTCCAACGTTGCCACCGCAGATGCCTTCAGCGAATATGCCCGCGTATGCTTCGAGCGCTTCGGTGACCGAGTTTTCCTTTGGTCCACCGTTGACGAGCCCCAGTACTATAGCTACTGCGCCAACTTCCTTGGCATATATCCGCCCTGCCATAAGCTGGACATGCAATCGTTCCTGCAGTGGCAATACGTGCAGATGCTCGGCAGCGCAAAGGCCATTAAGATCTATCACGATATGGGGCTTCCCGGAGCTATTGGCGTCATCCACCACGATTGCAACGTCGAGGTAGCCCCCGGAACAGAAGATCCCGAGCGCGTCTACCGGGCAGCAGACTTCTTCTATAACCGCCTCATCCTGTGCCCAGCAGTTTTCGGATCCCTTCCGCCTGAAACCGACGAAATGCTCGAGGCGCTCGGCACCTACCTCTACCGCGTTCCAGGCGATGAGGAAATCTTCGCCGAGGGCGTAGTTGATTTTCTGAGTCTCAACGTGTTCTGTCGTAAATATGTAACCAGCTGGCATGGAGCGCCCTCGAACGCGTCCGGTAACGTCAAGGGAGCGGGCAGCAAGAGCGTCGAGGGGCAGATCGTTGCACCACTGTTCCAAACCGCCTACGACAGCACGGTCGAACACAATCAATGGGGCCGCGAGCTGCTGCCGCGCATCATGTACTCGTCTCTCATGCGCATCAAAAACGAATATGGCAACCCGCCCGTAGTGGCAGAAAACGGCCACGGCGCCTATGAGGTACCCGATGAAAACGGGTACGTGGCAGACGACGACCGGATCCGCGTGATCGGCTCGTTCATCGACTATCTCGAACAGGCCAAGCGCGAGGGCGCGAATGTGTGCGGCTATTACTATTGGTGTACGATGGATCTATACAGCTGGATCAACGGGTACGAAAAGCGCTATGGCCTTGTGCGTGTAGACTTCGATGATGATTTCCGCCGCATTCCAAAAAAGAGCTGGTCGTGGTTCCGCGAGCGCGGCAAGCGGTTCAAGAGCTAGCGGACGCATGGTAAGCTGACCCTCGATGTACCAAAACGCACACGTTGCGCCACCCCAACCCGCAGGCTGTCCGTTGCCACGGCGTGCGGTACAGAGAGATGTACCAAGTGAGCGCAAATAGTTTCGGCTTGCTCAACTCCCTTGCAGCAATCCTGAATTCACAGCGACGCGACTCGGATTACGCAATCGCCCGCTATCTCATCGAGCGGCTCAACGACATCAACGCGCTATCGATTACCGACATCATGGAGAACGCATTCGTAACGCGCTCGGCGGTGCGGAGGTTCTGCAACAGAGTCGGCTTCGACAGCTTCAGCGACTTCAAAGCTCGCATGACCACCGCAGCGTATCCAAGCGACCTCAACCATCGGGACCTCGAATTAAGCATCGACGGGTATCGGGCGACGCTCGACAGCGGCATCTCAAACACATTTGAAAAGCTGCACCAAGCCGTACGCACCGAAGATATTGTCGAGCTCGCTCAAGATATGCACGCCCGTACGCATGTGGTGCTCGTGTGCGCGGGCAACACAACGGGTGTGCTCGAGCGCTTCCAGCAAGAGCTTTTCTACGTCAACAAGTTCGTCCAACTGACCACAGACACGTACCGGGAGCGGCTCCAACATGCAGCATGGAATCCCGACAGCCTCCTTGTTGTCGTCTCGGCATCCGGTGTCTTCGCTCGAGAATCCGCAGAATGGCTTCGCGAGATCGATGCAGAAAAACGGCTGGTCACCGCCTGCCCCTCGTTCGACGGCCAAGATATTTACGACCGCATCTACCAGCTGCGACCAGAAGGCGACGAATCGGATTTCGACCGCCTCGGCTTATTTGGAAAGTACGGTACGACGTACTTCTTCGACCTCCTGAGCGCCTGCTATCTTAGCCGCTTTGCATAGTTGTGCCATAAGGCCCGGACGCGGATAGGGCGCGTTAACCAGGTCGGCAAGCAGTCCCACTCGATGAGCGAGACAAATCTGACCCCAAACGGTAGTTCAAGTAATGAACCACGAGGTTTCCGCCATCTTCTGTAACGTTTTGGCTAGCGAGGGGATGGTACCAACGCAAGCGCTCTCCCTCGCGTACGCAAGACACGCGGCGGCGGCCCGCCGTATGAGCGATCAGATGGGAGCGCCGGTATGACCGACTATGGCACATTTGCCGACCAGATAATCGAAGGTGTGGGAGGTATCCAAAACATCTCAAACGTGACGCACTGCTTTTCGCGTCTCCGCTTCACGCTTAAGGACCAGTCCCTCGTCGACGAGGCTGCCCTGAAGTCCCTCGATGGCGTGGCGGGGACCGTAATCGCCGCGGGACAATACCAAGTCGTCGTTGGCAACGAAGTGGCGAGCGTCTTCAAAGAGGTCTCGGCGCGCGTAACCGGTGCAGACAGCTCCGAAGAACCGGGTAGCACGGGCACGAAGAAGGGTATCGGCTATTGGATCGGCATCCCGCTGAACACGATGTCTGCCACCATCACGCCGATTCTTCCCGGCCTGGTAGTCACCGGTCTCTTCAAGGCAATCGTGTCCATCCTCACGCTCGCAGGCGTCGTTGACACAGCGAGCCAGACGGGCCAGCTGCTCAACGCGATCGGGGATGCGTTCTTCTACTTCATGCCGTTCATCGTTGCATGGAGCGCCTCGATTCATTTTCAGTGCAACAGCGTCATTTCGATGATGCTCATGGGCATTCTCATGCACCCCACGTTCTCTGGGCTTGTAGAAGAGGGTGGCGCCATCGCGCTGTTCGGCCTACCGGTGCACGCAATCTCCTATAGTGCATCGCTGCTGCCCGCGCTGATTACCGTATGGGTTCAGTCCAAGATTGAGCATGCCATCATGAGCACGCCCGTTGCCAAGCTCGGCCAGCTGCTGAGCCAGCTCCCGGTGTTCATCATCATGGCCCCGCTGACCCTTCTTGTCACCGGCCCGGTGGGCTCCATTATCGGCGAGGTCATCGCAAGCGCCATGCTCACGCTCTACAACGACTTTTATGTCATCGGCGTGTTCGCAGTCTGCGCCCTGATGCCTATCTTCATCCTGACCGGCAGCCACTGGATTTTCATGCCGACCGCCCTTTCCAACCTTGAGACCATGGGATTTGACCCCTTCCTGTGGGTTGGTTTTGCCGTCATCAACTTCTCTCAGCTTGCCGTCGCGCTTGCCATCTTTTTCAAAGCCAAGAACCGCGATATCAAGTCTTTTGCCGGCTCCGCCGCCCTGCCCATCGCGACCGCCGGAATCACCGAACCGTGCATGTACGGTTTGACGCTCAAGCTGAAGCGCCCCTTGGTCGCCACCTTCATCGGCTGCGCCGCGGGCGGCATCTTCTGCGCCTTCGCCCATGTAAAGGTCTACGAGCTGGTCACGGTCTCGCTGCTTTCGCTCCCCCAGTTCATCGATCCTACGGGTAGCAACAACTTTGTCATGGCAATCATCGGTATGGCCATCACGTTCGCCGTGACGTTTGCCGCCACGTGGATACTTGGATTTGACGAGAAGGATTTCGAAGAGGAATAGGCTCGGAATTACCCCCAGTCAGCTGGCTACCAGCTCAACTCGTGTAGCGCCTCCCGCATCTGGGCCGGAAATAACGGTCCAGATGCGGGAGGCATCTTGTGCCACGCCAGACGCTCGGCAACGAGGTTCCGTAACAATGAACACAAAGCAGGGGGCTGCCGTCCATCGAGGCTTCGTGCGAACCGCTATCATTGGAGGACATGGCGGCGGCGCAAGAGGAGTACGTATGCAGCATCGGTTTGAAGATCTGGTCAGCACGCATTTCGATACGTTGGGCGAAAACGACCTGCTCTGCCTGCGCTATGTGGCCTCGCATCGTGATGCGGTCTGCGACATGGGCATCGAGGAACTCGCCCACGCCTGCTCCGTGTCGCGCTCGACGGTCATGCGCTTCGCCCAGAAGCTCGGCCTGCACGGGTTCACCGAGCTCAAGACGCTCCTCAAATGGGAGCGCGACGCGGACCCACGCCCATCGCGCGACATGGTCGATGAGGCGTGCACAGCCAGCATCAGCGCAATCCGCTCGTTTCGCAACCTCGACTGCACCGACTTCTGCCACGACCTCGCACGGGCCCGGCGCATCTTCTCGTTCGGCACGGGCAACCTGCAGAAATCCGCCTGCCGCGAGTTCAAGCGCGTGCTTCTGGGCCTGGGCTACCTGGTCGACAACATCGCGGGCGAAAGCGAGCTGGCCAAGACCATCCCCCTCATGCGCTCGGACGACCTCGTCTTCATCGTCTCGCAGCGCGGCGAGTCCGACTACCTGCGCCGTGCAATCTCCCAGATCGCCGCCCGCGATGCCACCATCGCCTCGCTCACGCTCTCGAGCAACAACTACCTCGCCAACCATGCCAAGCACGCCCTGTTCGTACATCCGCAGCAGATCGAGGTCGGCGCGGCGACACCGTTTCACTCCAACGCCGCTGTCTTCTTCGTGGTCGAGCTCATCGGGGTGAAGTTCGCCGCCTACCTGCAGGAAGAACGCACAGGCACCGCGTAGGGCAGCGCCTCTCTATGCGGCCCAGCGACATCTTGTCGCCTACACGCACCGCTCCACCTCACCCCCCCCCGCACCATGTGAATCTTCACATTCGCTGTGAGAACTACCAGCTTTTGCCCAACCGCCCAAATTGGACATCTACGTGCACAAACACTGCCTGCAGCCCATACAATCCAAGCTAAAGCTAGCTTGTTGTATCGGTTTTTCACAGCGGGAGTCAATCATGAAGAAGTACAACGTCGTGCTCGTGGGAGGCGGCTCCATCCGCAACCCTGAGATGATGGCGACCCTCGTGCGCTACAAGGAGAAGTTCCCCATCGGTCGCTTCGTGCTCTACGACATCGACCAGAAGCGCCAAGAGATCATGGCCCAGTACGGCCAGATCCTGTTTCGCGAGTACTACCCCGAAATGGACGAGTTCATCTGGACCGATGACCCGGATGTCGCCTTCGCCGACATCGACTTCGCCCTCATGCAGATCCGCTCCGGCAACATGGAGATGCGTGAAAAGGACGAAAAAATCCCCCTCAAGCACGGGCTCGTCGGCCAGGAGACCTGCGGCGCGGGCGGCTTCGCGTACGGCCTGCGCTCCATCCCCGAGGTCATCGAGATCATCACGAAGATCCGCGAGCTCTCGCCCGAGGCGTGGATCATCAACTACTCCAACCCGGCCGCCATCGTTGCCGAGGCCACGCGCCGCGTGTTCCCCGATGATTACAAAATCCTGAACATCTGCGACATGCCCATCGCCATCATGGAGCGCTATGCCGAGATGCTCGGCTGCTCGCGCCACGATTTCGAACCGCGCTACTTCGGCCTCAACCACTACGGTTGGTTCACACACGTCTACGACAAGAAGACGGGCGAGGACCTGGCACCGCGCATCAAGCAGTGTTTGCTGGACGGCTACACCTTCGGCCTCGGCAACGAGGAGCACACGCTCGACGCCTCCTGGATCGAAACGTACAATACCATGGCCGATATACTGCGCGACTTCCCCGAGTACCTGCCCAACACGTACCTCAAGTATTACCTCTACCCCAACCGCGTCGTCGCGCACTCCGACCCCAACCACACGCGCTATGACGAAATCATGGAGGGCAAGTATCCGCGCGTACACAAGAAGCTCAACGAGATCATCGAGGCGAATGCCGTCCGCGGCACCAAGTACGACCTCGAGAACACGACCTCGGTCCACGCGTCATACATCTTCGAGTTGGCCACGAGCATCTTGAACAACGAGAACGAGATTTTCCTCATCATCGTCAAGAACAACGGTACGATCCCCAACCTCGACCCGGATGCCATGGTGGAAGTCGCCTGCCGCGTGGGCATCAACGGGCCCGAGCCGCTCTCGATGGAGCCCATCGGCACATTCTACAAGGGCATGATCGAGAGCCAGCACGCCTACGAGCGCCTGGCGGTGGACGGTCTGTTCGAGAAGGACAAGGGCAAGCTGCTGCAGGCCCTGACGCTCAACCGCACCATCTCGGATGCAGACCGGGCGCGCGCCGTACTCGACGACCTCATCGAGGCCAACAAGGGCTACTGGGGTGCCGACTTCTGCGCATAAACCCTGCGCGCTGTCGCCGGCGCGCACGTCACCTACCCGATGTGTTAAGAGGGGTGTGTTATGAAAGGAACGTTAATCGAGAAGTTTCAGCGCTTCGGCGGGGCTATGTACACGCCGGTTGTGCTGTTCACCTTCCCGGGCATGATTGTCGGTCTGTGCGCGATCTTCCGCAACGCGTCCATCATGGGCGGACTCGCGGCCGACGGCACCATGTGGAGCCAGATCTGGTACATGATTTACGAGGGTGCGCAGATGGTTTTCCGCCAGATGCCACTACTCTTCGCCATGGCCCTGCCCATCGGCCTGGCCAAGAAGCAGGCGGGGCGCTGCGTCTTTGAGGCCATCGCCGTCTATTTGACCTTCAACTACTTTCTGTCGGCCATCCTTACCAACTGGGGCACGAGCTTTGGCATCGACTTTGCCAACATGACGACCGACGACACCGGTATTACGCTAGTCGCGAGCATCAAGACGCTCGACACCGGTATCGCCGGCTCGCTCATCGTGGGTGCCATCGTGGTGTGGCTGCACAACCGATTCTACGAGTTCAAGTTGCCCGAGTGGCTTGGCGTCTTCAAGGGTGCGGCCTTCATCTACGCGCTCGGCTTCTTCGCGATGATTCCGCTGGCTCTCGCCTTCGCCATCATCTGGCCGCAGATCCAAATCGGGTTCGAGAACATGCAGACCTTCTTCATGAACAGCGGCGTGTTTGGCGTGTTCTGCTACACCACCCTGTCGCGCCTGCTCATCCCCGTGGGCCTGCACCACTTCATCTACATGCCGTTCAACTACGGCGACGCCGTGGTGGCCGGCGGCCTCAAGGCCTACTGGTCCACGCACGTGATCGAGTTCTCGCAGTATCAGGGCAACCTTGCCGATGTCTTCCCCGAGGGCCGCTTCCTCACGCTCGGCTACGCCAAGGTCTTCGGTTCGCCCGGAATCGCCGCCGCGTTCTACTTCACCTCGCCCAAGGAGAAGCGCCCGCAGGTGCTCGCCATCATGCTCCCCGTGACGCTGACCGCCGTGGTCGCCGGCATCACCGAGCCCATCGAGTTCACCTTCCTGTTCGTCGCGCCGCTCCTGTTCGTGGTCCACAGTGTGCTCGCGGGTGCCCTGGCCGCCGTCGAGTGCCTCTTCGGCGTGGTCAACGGCTCAGCCGGCAACCTCATCGAGTTCCTGCTCATGAACTGGATCCCGCTGTGGAGCACCCAGAGCGCCATGTGGATTAAGCAGATCGTCATCGGTCTCGTGTTCACAGGCATCTGGTTCGTCGTCTTCTACTTCCTCATCATCAAGCTCGATCTCAAGACCCCGGGCCGCGAGGAAAACGAGATCAAGCTCTACAGCAAGGCCGAGTACCGCGAGCGTCAGGCTGCGCTGGCTGTGGAGGCAGCTGGCGGTGCGGGTGCCACCGGGGCGACCGCTTCCCCCGACGACGTGAACGGTCTCAAGGCGGTCGAGTTCCTCATGATGCTCGGCGGTGCCGAGAATATTGTCGACGTGACCAACTGCGCGACCCGTTTGCGCGTCACCGTCAAGGACGGCACCAAGGTGTGCCCCGCTGACGACTTCAAGACCGCCGGTGCCTACGGCCTCGTGGTCAACGGCAACGCCGTGCAGGTTATCGTGGGCATGGATGTTTCCATCGTACGCGAACGCTTCGAGAACCTGCTGTAGCCGCACATAACGATCGTGACGGGCACGGCGCCATGGAGCGCTGGCCCGTCACGGCACCAACCTCTCCCCTGCATCTTTACCTGCATGCCCACCGAACAACCGCTGAAAGGACCGACTATGAGCCTTCGTCTCGGAGCCATCGCAAAACCACGCAACCTGATGCTTGCCGCCATCGTGCTACTTGCCGCCTCCGTCGTGTTCTTTGCTGTTTCCGTCCAGGCCATGGCGGCGGCATCCGGAGCGGATCTGTTCACCGTGCTCGAAACCAACCCCATCGTGAGCGCAGACCTGTTGGCGACCTGCGGCAAGGTGCTTTCAGCCATGGTGTTATTCAGGCTGCTCGATAACCAAGACGAAGGAGCCTTCCTTACCGTGCCGTGTGGGCTGCTTGCCGTCTCGCAGTTCATGGTACAGAGCTACTTGGTGGCAATGTTGCTCGCACTCGTAGCCGTGCAAAGCGGTCTTGACCTGCAAGGCTCTGCCAAGCGCGAGCTGGCTCGCGAAAGCGTGCTGCCAACGATCATCCTCTTGTTGCATGTGTTTATCTTAGTGGTAAACCTGTGCATTGCGGTGTAGTGGGCAGTGGGCCAGCCTCATCACCGGTAGGCTCGGACCGGCCCTTCTAACTGAAGACCCCGCCTGCCGCTATTGAATTGTGAGCAGACGGGGTCTTCATTATGTGTTGACTTGGCCGCGCGCTTCGTCGTGCCCACCCCAGCCAGGCGCCCCAGCCGCGCGGGCAAGGCCCATGCACCTAGCCCAGCTATCTCAGCAGGTATTGCGCCAAATCCCTGCGGGCATTGATCCCGAGTTTATGGAACGCGCTGTTTAGATGGGCCTTTACGGTATTTGACGAGATGCCCAAGTGGGCACCAATCTCTTTATTCGACCAATCACGGGCAGCAAGCATCGAGACGACGAACTCGGTCGTGGTCAGGTTATCCGCCACCATGTCGCCAGTCGCCGGATTGTGGACGGCAATCCATCCGTCGGAAAAGCGATACGCAAGGTCGATGATCTGCTTGAATTCGTCGGGCCACTCCTGTTGCAGCGTCGCCTCCAACAGGCCTCCCAGCAATCCATGGTGTTCGCCGAACGCCTCAACAAGCCCGTCGGGCTGGGCGATATGCCATGCGATAAGCAGCTGTTCGCGTGCCTCGTCGGGCTTCCGCAGCGCCATATAATCCATCGACGCCGCCAGCCGCAGGTAGATCTCCGGAATAGGATACGTGGCTGCCTGGCCCATGAGCGCCGCCTCGATCACGCCGAGGCTCCGCGCATAATCGCCATCCAGATACAGCCGATGCGCGTGGACATACAGCGCAAACGCCCTCAGTCCCGGCGGAAGAAGCGCGAGAAACTCCTTCATGGGCGGCGCTTCCTGCGGCAACGGCAAATGGAGCAACGTCGCCGCCGTATATCCCACAAAGGCGTTCAGTGCCCTACCGTGTGCGGGCGAGATATCGGAACGCTCCTGCAGCGCCTCGTGTATTTCGTTCAGTGCCATGCGCGATTGCGCCGCTTGGCCGAGTGTTAGGTTCGCGTAGGCGTAAATCAGGCAAGCCGAAAGCCGAACCGCGGGGTCCGCGTGCGCAAGCAGCTCCCGAGCTTCGCGCGCCGCCTCCTCTGCGCTGCCGCTGAAGTAGCGGTACTCGGCACGCGCAACGGCAAGCATGCCCGGATCATCGAGACCCTCCACCGCGCGCTCGCACTCCCCCGGCACGAACGGCGTGTTCATAAGGGGCATCAGGCGAGACAGAACGCTCGGCGCTCTCTCGGCAGAAGCAGATGAGACGTCGGCATCGCGCGCGGCGCTTGTCGCAGGATCAGGCTCGTCGGCGCGCATCGAAGCGAGGGGCCGAGCCCGGCCGGGTCCGCCCGCGGAGCCATCGGCTCGTTCACAGCAGTCTTCACCGGCTCGCTCGCAGCGGGCTTCACCTGCTGGGCCATCGACATGGCCAGCATCGTCAGCATGGGCCGAACCGGCGCACACAGAACTAGGAGCCACGGGGACAAATGGCTCGGACGGCATTCGGCGCGGCCTACTTGGCTTTGGAGCACCAACGGGAATCATCCAGGCTCTGCCAAATTTACGAGCACCCTCCACGCGCCCTTCGGAGCACAAGCGCTGTACGCGGCGGCTCGAGACGCCCCACGCCTCGGCTACCTCCCGGATGCCTTGATACTCCATTGTGTTGTCCCCTCTCCAATATCGTTGACCTCATTGTATTCGCCAATGCGAACACATAGACCGAAAACCTCGTCAAACGGAGGTGTTGGAGGTGTGAGGCCTCTGAAAGAATAGCTATGGTACGGAAGCGCCGAAACTCGGCGCAGGAGTAGGAAGCGGGTGCATCGCCATGAACTCAACGACCAGCGGAACGAGGCGGCGCCGGCTGGCGTGCATGGTGATCGCATCACTCGTTTTAGTCGCAGCGTATTTAGCCGCGCCCATGAGCGCGCAAGCAATCGAAACGTACAACTTATATGTATCAGGAATACAGGTCACGAGCGATAACGCCAGCGATGTTTTAGGTGATGGCACGGTATCGTACGACGCCGCCACAAACACGCTGACGCTCAACGGCGCACAGCTCGAAGCACCCGCCTCGGGAGACGATGTAGCGCTGCGCAACAACATGGATGAATTGACCATTCGACTCATGGGGGACAATACAGCAGCGAGCTCACGCAGCCGCGCAATCTATTCAATAGGTGCTACGAGCCTCACATTCGTTGGCGTTGACGGCGGAACGCTTGCCGCCACCAGCCCCGTAGGCAACGCCATTCAAATTGATAATGGCGCGGATGCAATCATCGATGGCTGCACCATCTGGGCAAATTCTGGTGATGGAGGCGGACTGCTTGCTCCTACAGGAAATTTGAAGATACAGAACAACGCGAACGTCTATGTTGAAGGAGACCAAAACCCTACAACCCCTTATTCGAGCAGCGCATTGGTTGGAAGAGATGGCATCACCATCTCCGACAGCTACGTCGAAGTGTTCACGAGCGCTGGCGAGGCGAACGCTATACATACCGGCGGGTCCATCTCCATCGAGAACTCAACCGTAGAAGTTGCCTTAACATCAGACCCGTATTATCCAGCACTGTACTGCATCGGCTCTGCAACCATAACGAACTCAACCATCGAAGCGGAGTGCGCAGCGAACAAAAGCATATACGTACTCGACTCCTTAACAGTGGCGGACTCGAGGGTAACGGCCACCAGCACAGAAGATACCGCTATTTACGTGGCTACTACCCTCTCAATCGCAAACTCGACGGTAACGGCTACCAGCGGCGACCCCAACGGTTCTCCCGCCATATACGCAGGCCCCATCTCCGTCGCAGCCTCCACCGTTACGGCGCGAGGCGGCCTGCACCCCTATAGGGCCCTGTACATAGAGCCAACAGCAGGCAAGCTTGTCGAGCTCAAGGTTGACGAAGCGAATTATGACGGATCGGCTGCGGCACATTATGACGGGGGAGGCGGCTCACCGTACAACGCCGCAACGACGGTCACCGGCTCCGGTGTTGAACAGATCCGCTCGTACCGCTACGTCTATATCGGCGAGCATGTGCACGAGGGCGTCGTGGCAACATGCTCCGCGCCCGCCACGTGCGACGATTGCGGCAGAGCATATGGCACTACGGACCCCAACAACCATGCATGGGGAGAGCCCACATGGAGCTGGGCTGAGGATGGATCTGCTTGCACGGCAACCATCACCTGTGCACATGACGCATCTCACACGCAAACCGCCCAGGCAACCATAACGTCATCGGTGCAAACACCCGCCACCTGCACCGAGCAGGGCGTGACCGCCTACGCCGCCACCGTGACTGTGAACGGCACGACGTACACCAGCACCAAGGCCATATCGGACATTCCCGCACTTGGACACTCGTTTGAAAACGGCGCCTGCACCGTCTGCGGCGCAGCCGACCCAGATGCCCAGCCCGCCAAACAAGATGCCGACAACAACCTCGTTGCAACCGGCGATGAAAGCAGCGCACTCGTAGGCACCCTGCTCGCAGCAGGAGCCGTAGCCGTCACCACCGGAGCAATCTTGCGGCGCAAAGCCCAGAACTCCCACTAGGCAACAGCGCGCCGTCTTTCGCACGACAACCCGAGCCGCGCGCCACGCCTCAACTTGCATCATCTCCCGCACGCCGCGTCCGCAACGGGGGCACGTGCAGCGGGCTCGCGTACCTGATAAAACCGGGTACGTGAGCCCGCTCCCTCAGAATAGGCAACGGCGCGATCCCCGCTCGCGCATCCCTAGGCGATGATTTCCAAACGTTAGGAAATACGTGCGCAGGCCCGTCTTCGGGTTATGGTAGCCATCATTTGGCACTGCCCCGAAATACGTCTCGAAAAACGCCCGGGCGCCCTCGAGGTCGTTCACATACAACGCAGCGTGCTCGATGCGCATCGCGCCATCTCCTCCTCTTTCTCCGCGACAACAAGCCATGCCTCCAGCCAGATTGGCTGAGCGCCCTTATCGCACGGCACACTGGGACAACGCACGCGCGCATCAAACGCCTCTCGCCCCCGGACTCGCCCGCCCCCACTCCCCCATTTCATCCGCCCCTCACCTCTTCGTTGAATCCACGTCGCATCGCGCCCACGCTGCAAGAGCGTCCCGCCTTGTACGACAATGGTGGAAGCACAAGCGCCCACACGGAAACCGGGGGACCTATGGCCAATATCGACACACGCAAACAGCCCGACCTCGAAGCTTTTGGCGTATGGGAGGTCCAAACGGGCCGCATCGATGCCATCGAGCTCATTGAAGAGCAATCCGCCACGCGCGTGCCCGAGCTTGTGCCGCTTCGCTACGAGCGCATGGGCGCCTCGCCTTTCACGTTCTTTCGCGGCACGGCCATCATCATGGCGCACGACCTCTCCACGCAGCCGGTCAGCGGCATCGAAGTGCAGTGCATCGGCGACGCGCACATCGCGAACTTCGGCGTCTTCTCGAGCCCCACGCGCCATCTCGTGTTCGATGTTAACGACTTCGATGAAACCGCGCCGGGCCCATGGGAATGGGATCTCAAGCGCCTCGCCGCGAGCGTCGAGATTTGCGGGCGCGGCCGAGGCTTCGCCAAGAAAGACCGCCGAGACGCCGTGCGCGCCTGTGCTAAGCAGTACCGCCGCTCGCTCTGCAGCTTCGCCAAGATGGGGGAACTCGATGTGTGGTATGCGCACCTTGACGTAGAGCAGGCGCTCGATGAGTTTGAGCGCGACCTCCATGGCAAGACCGGGCGCACCGTGCGCCGCGCAGTTGAGAAGGCGCGCCAGAAGGATAACCAGCGCGCCGCCGATAAGCTCGCCCATCGAGTCGGCGATGCGCTGCGCTTCAACTCGCAGCCTCCCGAACTCGTACCCCTTAGCGACCTTGAGGCGCTCCAGGGCTACACCGACAGCAACGAACTTTTTGCAGCCTTGCAGGAGCTGCTTGACTCCTACCTCGCAAGCCTCCCCTACGACCGGCGCATGTTGCTGGAGCACTACCATGTGCACGACGCCGCGCGCAAAGTCGTGGGTGTGGGCAGCGTGGGCACGCGTGCATGGATCGCGCTGCTCGCCGGTAAAAACGCCGACGACCCGCTTATCCTGCAGGCCAAGGAGGCGAGCGAGTCCGTAGTCGAGCGCTTCTGGCGACCCGCGCCCTTCGCGAGCCATGCCGAGCGCGTGGTGCAGGGGCAGAAGCTCGTCCAAAGCACAAGCGACATCTTGCTCGGGTGGACCAAAGCCACCGCGCCCGACGGCACCGCGCGCGATTACTATGTACGCCAGCTCTGGAACGGTAAGGGGTCAATCGACCTTGAGCGCATTGGTGCCGGCAGCTTGGAAAGCGTCGCCCGCTTGTGCGCCCACGCGCTTGCGCACGCACACGCCCGCACCGGCGACGAATTGGCCATATCGGCCTATCTGGATGACGGCGACGCGTTTGAGGACGCGCTCTGGAACTTCTCGCAGGCATACGCCAACCAGAACGAGGCCGACTACGAGGTCTTCATCGCTCGCCACGGCACGCGGGCGTAGTGAATGAAGCCATTTCTTGGCAACCGGGCGCCTCAAATTGACTCAGCCCGAAACCAACAAGCCGCGAAGGGCGCCTGCACCCTTCGCGGCTTATCTCGTCGGAAGAAATGATAAAACGAACCGGGTTCGTTTTATCAATTTAGGCTTGAGCCTTGGCGCCGTCGGCCGGAGCCTCGGGGCGCTCACCATGGCCGTAACGAGCCTTACCCATCTGCGACCACTCGGGCTCCTCGTCGGGGATGGAGCCGGCTTCCTTGGTGAAGAGCTCCTTCAAGCAGTTGTATGCCACGAAGATGCCCAGGATCACGATGAGGATTGCGAACACGAGCTGCAGACCGGAAGTCGCGATGACCGCCATGCCGCCGGTAGCGAGCGCGTTCGCGCAGCTGATGATGCTCTGCACAAGCGAGGTGAACGTGCAGGCAAGCAAGAACGCCACGGGAACGTAGAGCATGAAGCCCTTGCGGCCGGTGCACTTGCAGAACACCGCGAGCGTAATCATGGTCATGCCGCCAAGCAGCTGGTTGGACGCGCCGAAGAGCGGCCAGATGTTGTTGTAGCCGCCAAATGCGAGCGCGAAGCCGAGCGCCAGCGTGAGCACGGTGGCACCCCAGGTGTTCGAGAAGACCTTGGCAAGGCCGGTATTCTCGGCTGCCACGTCCTCGGCGGCGTCGTCGCCCTTTGCGAAGAACTCCTGGAACGAGAGGCGGCCAATGCGCGCCACAGCGTCAACCGAGGTCAGCGCGAGCGCGGAGACGCACATGGTCATGAACACGGTGGCAAGCGTCCCGTTCACGCCGAAGGCCATCATGCCGCGCGCCACACCCTGCGAGAAGATCTGGAACGGCGTGCCCTGAAGCGCACCGGCGGCGCCGGTGTTGTTGATCTGGGAGTACATGATGGCGGCCACCACGATGGCGAGCACACCCACGAAGGACTCGACGATCATGGCGCCGTAGCCCACGACGACGGTATCCTGCTCCTTCTCGACCTGCTTGGACGAGGTGTTGGTGGAAACGAGGCTATGGAAGCCAGAGAGCGCGCCGCATGCGACCGACACGAACAGCAGCGGGAACAGATAGCTGCCGTTTGCAGCGAGCGCCGAGATGTCGGCGACCATCGGGGCGGTCATCGTGGCCTCGCCATTGGCGCCGAGCACGAAGATGCCGAGCACCGCGCACACGATCATGACGATCATCATGATGCTCGTGAGGTAGTCACGCGGCTGTTTGAGGGTCTGGATGGGCATAGCTGCAGCAAACAGCAGGTACACCGCGATGACCGCGAACCAGCCAAACTTGCTCAGATACACCGGGAACTGCATGCCCACGGCGAACATGAGAACGAAAAGCACCACAGCGAGCAGGAGCTCTTTCCAACCGCTAAGGCCGAACTTGCGGTTGATCCAGCCGAATGCGATAGCAACGAACGTGAAGAGGATCGAGATGGTGCCCGCCGTGCCGCCGGCATAGGAGGCGGCCGCGTCCACGGCGCCATCGGCGGCGAAGGTGGCCTGGAAGGTGCCAGCGACCATGTCCACGAAGGCCGCGATCACGATAATGGTGAACAGCCAGCTAAAGAGCAGGAACAGGCGGCGTCCCGTGCGACCGATGTACTTGTCGATGAGCTGGGCGAGCGACTTGCCGTTGTTCTTCACGCTGGCATAGAGCGCACCGAAGTCGTGCACGGCGCCGAAGAAGATGCCGCCCACGAGCACCCACAGAAGCACCGGCAGCCAGCCGAACATCATCGCCGCGATAGTACCCGTGACCGGGCCCGCACCGCAGATGGAGCTGAACTGGTGCGAAAACGCCGTGAAGCACGAGGCGGGCGAGAAATTCTTGCCGTCCTCCATGCGCTTGGCAGGGGTAAGAGCCTCGCGGTCGATCCCCCAGGTCTTTGCCAGCCATCGACCATATACGAGGTAGCCGGCGGCAAGCACCACCGCGGCCACCACAACGACGACCATTCCGTTCATGACACGTTCCTTCCCTCGGAGCCCCGAAGATGATGCGATCTACATGCGCGCCCGCCGGCTCACCGGCCTGGACGCATCGCGCGAGCACGGGCAGATACAAAAAAGCGAGGGCCTCGATATACGACGGCCCTCGCCTTACAGCCGCCCGCGATGAGCGCGGGCTGGCGATATACCAAACCCGCGCTAGCTAATAATCTCACCCGAAATTAGTAGGTAAGCATGCATCGCAGAGCAACCTTTCGTTCTATCGAGCGCGGCCCCGTGCCGCCCTCGCTGCCCTTTCGGCGAACTAGATTGTGTCGCTTTAGTTGAGTGGAGTCAAGAAATGTTACAGGACTGTTGCAGGCTGACGTCTTGTCAAGCACGGAGGAGGAGAGGTTCTGGTGGTGGTAAGCCCGGCAGCGAGGGCGAATTCATCGGGTGGGTCCACCCCGCCGCTACGCGAACAGCTTCGCTGCGGCCTCCACCTGCTCCACGGTGCCAACGAGACCAACCTTATCGCCCTTGTGCAGCTCGGTCCGCGCATCGAGGAACAGCGTCACCTCTCCTCCGCGGCGGAGCGCCACCGCATTGACACCCGTCTTTGCGCGCAGATCAAGGTCGGCAAGGGTGCTCCCAGCGGCCGTACTTGCCTCGCCCACCAGCACCCACTCGAGCTCCACCTCGGAAAGCGACGCCACCAGGCGCTCGAAAGCACGCCGTCGCGCACCCTGCGCGTTATCGCCCAAGGCCTCGTAACCGCTTGCACGCAGCTCGTTCGCGTAATCCTGAATTTGGCGGGGCGTGTAGCCCAAATCGATGAGCGTATGGCGCATAAGCTCGATACCGCCCTCGAGCTCCGGCCTCACGACCTCGTTGGCGCCAGCGGCCACGAGCGCCTTCAGGCCGTCTTCGTCCTCGGCACGTGTCACGATGTGCAGACCAGGCGCGAACAGGCGCGCTTCGTAGGCAATCGCCTCGGCCGCCGCGTCTCCGCCGCCCGCGATCACGAGCACGCGCGCTGCATCCAAGTGGGCGTGGGCCAAAATCTCGGAATTGGCCGCATCTCCCACCAGCACGCACAGCCCATCCGCCTCTGCCTCCTCCGCCGTTTCCAGCTCGCGCTCTACGACCAAACACGGGATATCGAGATTCTTGAGCACCTCGGTCACGCACCTGCCCGCGTGCCCATACCCCACCACGACCACGTGATCGCGCACGTCGCTCGACGGCTCCTCAAACTGGCGCACATGGCGCTCGTACAGGGCAGCGAGCCGCGCATGCTTGCGCATCCACCCCTCGATGGGATCGATGAGCTTGAACGCGAACGAATTGAGCGCGATCGACACCACGGCGCCACCCAAAATGAGCGTGTACTGCTCGGCGGTGAGAATCCCCAGCCCCATACCGGTCTGTCCGATGATGAACGAGAACTCGCCAATCTGCGCGAGCCCCGCCGCCACCGTGAGCGTGCCATGCAATCCAGCCGAGAGCACTACGCCGAGCACCATGTTGATGAGCCATTTGCCCACCATGATGAGCGCTACGAGCGCGATAAGCTCTCCCACATGCGAAGCGAGGGTCACCGGATTGACCATCATGCCCACCGAAGCGAAGAAGATGATGGAGAAGAGATCTTTGAAGGGGATGGCCTCGGCAGCCACGCGATGCGAGAGCTTGGACCCGCTCACCACCACGCCTGCCAGGAAGGCCCCAAGCGCTACCGAGAGATCGAACAGCAGCGAAGCCGCCATGGCCGTGCCGAGCGCGATCACCACCACGGCCAACTGGAAGAGCTCGCTGGGGCAGAAGCGCGCGATCTTACCGAGCACCCACGGCAGCACGCGCGAGCCCACCACGAGCATAAGCAGCACGAACGCCACCGTTTTAAGCAGAGCTTCGGCAAGGCCCGCCGCCAGCTCGGCGCCCGAGGTCTCGCCCGGGCCGAAGACCACCGGCAGCACCACCAAAATCACGACCGTCGCCAGGTCCTCCACGATGAGCCACCCCGTCGCCACACGGCCGCCATGGCTCTGGTACAGGCCCGCGTCCGTCAGGTTCTTGATGAGGACCACCGTCGACGCGATGCTCACCGAAAGGCCGAGCATGATGCCCGCCTCGGGCGTCCATCCGAACGCCTGCGCCAACGCATACCCCGCCACGGTACCCACGGCTATCTGCAAGATAGCTCCCGGCACCGCGATGCCTTTGACCTCGAAGAGGTCCTTGAGCGAGAAATGCAGGCCCGTGCTGAACATCATGAACATGACGCCGACCTCGGACAGCTGGTTCATGGCATCCGAATCGCCGATGAAGCCCGGCGTAAATGGGCTCACCACGAGCCCGCCAACAAGATAGCCCACGATGGGCGGCAAGCGAAGCGCACGCGCCACAACGCCGCCGGCAAATGCCGCGACGAGCGCGAACACAAAGGTCATAAGCAGAATGGTATCCCCGTGCATATCTCTCCAAATGTTCAAGCGAAAATAGACCGCGCAGCGCGGGCCCTGCGAGCATGTGCTATTGGTCTACCCAAAATCAGAGCCTGCCATCCGGTCGGGCTGCGTGCCTAGTGCTTCGCCACCGCGCAGCACCTCGCCGCGCCGCCGACCTCGCACGCTACGCCGCGGGACCGTGCGCCCGCCGCCCCGCCGCTGGTTCCGCGCCCTCACACCGCGCGATCGGGCCGCAACCGCCCTCCGCTCCTCGCGCCTCCCCCACGCAACCGCGCAGCGCCTGCGCATTCGCTGTGACGTTTGGCGCTTGGCCCTCCTTGTTGCCCCCGCATACTTGCCCGCTAAGGTATCATCCAAGTGACATCCTGCTCGATTTGAGTCACATTCTTGGTGCAGCGCCCCGCGCGCAGCCGCGTGAACCGCCTCAAGCCGAGCGCTTCGGCATTGTACGGTACGCGCAATTCGGGGGAGTTCATGGAAGCAACTGCCATCATTCTTGCTGCGGGTGAGGGCACCCGCATGAAATCAAACCATGCTAAGGTTGCCCACAAGATTCTGGGCAAACCGATGATCGAATGGGTGGCCGACGCGGCGATTGCCGCCGGCTGCCAGCGCATCATCGTGGTCGTGGGCAGCCACGCGCAGGAAGTGCGCGACATCATCGACGCCTCCTATGCGAGCGCCGCGGTGTCCATCGAATGCGTGGAACAGGCCGAACGGCTGGGAACGGGCCATGCCGTCAAGGTCGCCCTCTCGGCATGCGGCATCTCGGAAGGGCCGGTCGTGGTGCTCAACGGCGATCTGCCGCTCATCCAGCCCGAAACCATCCAGCGATTCGCCGAGACCGTCGCCACCGGAAAAGCCGCGGGCGCCGTGCTCTCGATGCTGCCGCCCGATTCCTTCGGCTACGGCCGCATCGTGCTCGACGACGCAGGCGCCCTCATCGAGATCGTCGAACAGAAAGACTGCACGCCCAGCCAGGCTGCCATCCAGGAATGCAACGCCGGCTGCTACGCCTTCGACGGCGCCCTGCTCGCCGCCCACATCGACAAGATCAACAACGACAACGCCCAGGGCGAGTACTATCTGCCTGACATGCTCGCCATCCTGCGCGAGGCCGGGCAGCGCGTGACCTCCTTCTGCTGCGATGACTATCGCGACGGCCTCGGCGTCAACAGCCGCGCGCAGCTCGCCGAACTCACCGCCATCGCGCGCGATCGCATCAACGAGACCCTCATGGCGGAGGGAGTTACCTTTATCGACCCCGCCCTCGCTTGGATCGGGCCGGATTGCACCATCGGCCGCGACACGGTAGTGTGGCCGCTCACCTTCATGGACGGCACCTGCCGCATCGGCGAAGGCTGCGAGGTTGGCCCCAACACGCGCCTCACCAATGTGACCTGCGGCAACGGCTGCTCGCTTAACGAAACCGTTGGCATCGATGTCGTCATCGAGAACGAGGTCACCGTGGGGCCGCGCGCCTATCTGCGGCCCGGCACGCACCTGCTCGACCGCGCCCATGTGGGCACGCATGTCGAAATCAAGAAATCCACCATCGGCGAGGGCTCCAAGGTCCCCCACCTCTCGTATATTGGCGACACCACCATGGGCGCGGGCGTAAACATCGGCGCCGGCTCCATCACCTGCAACTACGACGGCGTCCACAAGAACCCGACCACCATCGGCGACAACACGTTCATCGGATCGGACACCATGATGGTCGCGCCCGTGAACATCGGGTCGAACGCGGTGACGGGCGCCGGCGGCACTATTACCAAGGATGTTCCTGACGGTGCGCTTGCTATCGAGCGCACCGAGCAGCGCATCATAACCGGCTACTCCGAGCGCAAGATCGCGCGGCAGTAACGGTATCTATTGGCCTCGAACGTTACATCAGTCGAGCAGAAGGAGAAGGGGAACATGCCCATCAACGACCCATCGAAGACGTGTGCCATGCAGAAAACGCTGCGCCTGTACTCGGGCACAGCGAACAGGCCGCTAGCAGAAAAGGTCGCGGACCTATTGGGGGTCGAGCTCTCGGGCCTGGCACTCGAAAAGTTCGCCAACGGCGAGATCTACGCGCGCTTCGATGAGACGGTGCGCGGCGCCGACGTGTTCTTCATCCAGTCCATCTCGGGCGACGTCAACGACGCGCTCATGGAGCTGCTCATTGCCACCGACGCCGCGAAGCGCGCCTCGGCCCGCACTATCACCGCGTGCATCACCCACTACGGCTACGCGCGCCAGGACCGCAAGGCCGCGCCGCGCGAGCCCATCACCGCACGCCTCGTTGCCAACCTGCTCGAGCGCGCAGGCGTTGACCGTGTCATCACGCTCGACCTGCACCAAGGGCAGATCCAGGGCTTCTTCGACATCCCCGTGAACCACCTCTCCGCGCTGCCGCTCTTTGGCGAGTACTACAACAACATGCACTTCGATACCGACAACCTTGTTGTCGTGTCTCCGGACGTGGGACGCGCCAAGGCTGCGAAGAAGCTCTCTGACATGCTCGATTGCTCGCTCGCCATCGCGCACAAGGGCCGTCCGCGCCACAACGCTGCTGAGGTCATGGGCATCATCGGCGATATCGAGGGCAAAACCTGCATCATCAACGACGACATGATCGACACCGCGGGCACGCTGTGCGCAAGCGTGCGCGAGCTCAAGAAGATGGGCGCTGGCGATATCTACGTGTGCGCCACCCATGGTATCTTCTCCGGCCCCGCCATCGAGCGCCTGAATGACGCCCCGATCGTCGAGTGCGTGGTCACGGATTCCATCCCCGTCGAGGCTGCCGGCAAGATCAAGACCATCACGGTGGCAGACGAGTTCGCCAACGCGATCGCGGCCGTGTACGACGAGGAGAGCGTCTCCAAGCTCGTCGGCGGCGACTTCGCGATGTAAGACATCCGCAATCGCAACGCCTGCAAAATAGGGGCCGCGGCATATGCCGCGGCCCCTATTTTGTGTTCAGAGCAACTTTTTTTCAATAAATCCAATTTTTCTGGCAGTTATTTCAACTATGAACGATTTGGCAGCCGCTGCGACGCCCGCCATAGCTTTTTGACACCAACGCACCTAGCAAAATGCCTGGTTTTTGTCGCTTATTTGACGGTTCCGCCATCCAGCTGCTGACGATGCTCGCCACATCGCCTGTGCAATCGTTCATAGTTGAAATAACTGCCAGAAAAAG
This sequence comes from Enorma shizhengliae, assembly GCF_009676995.1. NCBI lineage: Bacteria > Bacillati > Actinomycetota > Coriobacteriia > Coriobacteriales > Coriobacteriaceae > Enorma > Enorma shizhengliae. The sequence goes on along the minus strand of NZ_VTFZ01000001.1, from coordinate 164,273 downwards.
CGGCATTTGAAAGAAAAATTACGCGGGAGGAAGTCCGCTCCCCGCCCGCAAGCCATTGAGCCATGCTGTCTGACGCTGGCGGACGCCAGAGTATCGATACCGGAGCAGGCCACCAGCCGCCTTATGAATCGAACGGGCAATTGCTTCCAAAGCAACAATGTCACGCATCTGGTCTCGATTGATAACGAGCACCGTAACACCCATACCCTTGAGACCGTTGTTGCGCTGCCCGTCATGAATCCGACGGTTCTCCTCCTCGTGCCCGATTCCGTTGTACTCCGTATCAATATGGGCAGCAGGAATGTACGCATCGCACACAGCATACGGCACCCCTGACGCCATATGAAGCGAAGTGGTATCGAAGTCAATCCGATGATTGAGCAGCATGCCTCCCTTCAGGGACGAAATCCCGAAAGCTCCGAATCGCAAGGGCGGGGCAAACATCCCATACATGATCGACTCGGCTGGCGACCTCGAGCCCGTCGCTGCAAGACGTACGGCAGTTCTAAAGTTGGCGTACTCGCTGCTCTTTGCATAACGCGCCATTGCCTGAAGCTCTTTTATTGTCACTACCGGCTCACTTGGATAGTGAATCTGCTCAACAGACTTTCTTTCAACCTCATCGGGCCAGACCCCGCACCACGCGATAGGAAATGTGGCCTCTGGCGGCAGCGAATAGGAGCCCAACAGTTCAAGCAACAGAACGAGGATCTCAGGAACGGATCTGCCACGCGAGCACCTCAGCGCCGTGTACGCCGGAGAAGAACAATACACCCCAGGGGCAACGCGCATAATCGCACCAAGCGGCAGCGGGCCGGGACACACATGGCAAAGCATCGGCGCTCGGGCGCGCCGCGCGCCCGCGCTCGCTACGAGCACGTGGAGCCCCTCGCTTTCATTGGGTGCCCACATGCCCAAGCGTGCTAAATCATCAAGATCAACCATATCCGCGTTGGGCACGCAACCCTCGATCGCATGGCGTTGCTCAACGCGGCCCACAGCGCCCCATGGCAAAGAGCCGTACGCGCGGCGGGCGGAACGCACGCCTCGCAAAGCGGAAAAGTCTATGATCACAAGTGCTTCCATGTACGAACGGTATCACATGGGCACCCGCGCTCATTCACCATATCGCATCCCTACAAAAGATATACCCCGAGTACATTTTGATGGAACCAGGACGAACGCGAACCAGATCCATACGCGAAACGCACGGGCGCTCCCAATGCGTAGCTGCGCGCTCGAGCTACGTCCCGTCATCCGGACGATTTAGGACATTCGGCGGACATGTCCTAAATCGAGGCGCTTCGTGTCCAAAACAGCGATAATTTGTCCACAATGAACGAGAATGGTGCGGGGATCTTACGCGATGGACCTCCATCACAGAAAAGGAGCTTGCATGGCGGCAGCACAACCAATGCCCATCCGCATGGTCGCAGGCCTGGGCAATCCTGGCGAAGAATACGCTAACACCCGGCACAATGCTGGGTTTAAAACGGTAGACGAGCTAGCTCGCCGCGCCGGTGTGTCGTACTGGAAAAACCAGCTGGGCGCCGAGGTCGCCACGACCAAGGTGCGCGATACGGAAGCCGAGGGCGGCGTACGCGAGGTCCTGCTCGTAAAGCCGCAAAGCTTCATGAATACGAGCGGCGGCCCCATCTCCAAACTCTGCCGTGAGTACGGCATCAAGCCGGAGGAGATCCTCGTCGTCCACGACGAGCTCGACATCCCCGAGGGCGACGTGCGTGTGAAGGTCGGCGGTGGCCACGCTGGGCACAACGGCTTGCGCTCGATCATCGACAAGCTGGGCAGCCGCGACTTCAGCCGCATCCGCACGGGCATCGGCGAGCCTCCGGGCCGCATGCCCACGGCCGATTTTGTGCTCAAGCAACTGCGCGGCAAGGACGCTGAGGCCTTCGACGACACCGTCATGCGCGCGGCAGACGCCTGCGAGCTCGCACTGGCGCAAGGCGTCATCTATGCCCGGGACCACGTGAACGGCGCCGCTGCGAACAACGGCAAGCACTAAATACCGGCGCTGCGCCCAGCGCGCCAACCCCTCAAACCGCATGCGTCACGCATGCGCCGCTCATCCGATACCTGCCACCCACTTGCATTGAAAATGCAGGCAGCGGGGTATAATCGGTTTTGTGTGTGCAGGCAGGAGCCCGGTATGCGCGCAGCCCGTCCTTCTAGGCCGAGCAGCATGCACCGCAGCCTCCCTGCCTCGTATGAGAGAGGGGTTCTATGTTCAAGATCCTGAAGAAGACGCAGTTCTCGGAGAAGGTCTTCGAGTTCCGCGTCCACGCACCCAGGATGGCCAAGCATGCCCATGCCGGTCAGTTCCTCATGGTGCGCATCAACGAGACGGGCGAGCGTGTCCCGTTCACCTTTGCCAACTGGAACCCGGAGGAGGGTTGGATCGAGTTCATCTTCATGGTCGTGGGCAAGACGACCCAGTGCCTCTCTGAGCTCAACGAAGGTGACGAGATCCAGGACATCACCGGACCGCTCGGCTGCCCGACCGAGATCGAGGGCGACCGCGTAGCCGTCGTTGGCGGCGGCGTGGGCCTCGCCATCGCCTATCCGGTCGCGCGCACCCTCTGCGAACAGGGCAAGAAGGTCTCGGTCATCATGGGCGCCCGCAACAAGGACCTGCTCATCCTCTTCGAGCAGTTCGCGTCGCTGCCGCTCGAGAACCTCTTCATCACCACGGACGACGGCTCCATGGGCGAGAAGGGCGTCGTAACCCTGCCGCTCCGTCGCCTCTGCGAGACCGACTCCATCGATTCGTGCTTCTGCGTGGGCCCCGTCCCCATGATGAAGTTCTCGACCCTCACCTGCCGCGAGTTCAAGATCCCCATCGTCGCGAGCTTGAACCCCATCATGGTCGACGGCACCGGCATGTGCGGATGCTGCCGCGTCGAAGTGGGCGGCGAAACCAAGTTCGCCTGCGTCGACGGCCCGGATTTCGATGCGAGCCTCGTCGACTGGGACGACCTCGCCCATCGCCAGGCCAGCTACAAGGCCGAGGAAGCCGCTTCCATCAAGCATCATGAGGAGGACTGCGCATGCCAGAAGTAAAGTACCGCCCCAATATCGGAGCTCCCCGCACCCCCGCGAACGAGGAGCCCGCAGAGGAGCGCGCTCATGATTTCCGCCCGGTCGACACGGGCTACACCAAGGCCGATGCCATCGCCGAGGCAAACCGCTGCCTCGACTGCAAGAAGCCGCTCTGCATGAACGGCTGCCCGGTAGGCGTCCATATCCCGCAGTTCATCGAGAAGATTCGCGAAGAGGACTGGGCGGGGGCGCTCGCGACCATCAAGGCCGACAACCTGCTCCCCTCCGTCTGCGGCCGCGTGTGCCCGCAGGAGAACCAATGCGAGGGCAAGTGCATCCTTGGCCGCAAGGGCGAGCCCGTGGCAATCGGCCAGCTCGAGCGCATGCTCGGCGACATGGCCGATGAGGTGGGCGAGGCTCCCGAGTGCAAGCCGTCCAACGGCAAAAAGGTTGCCATCGTGGGTTCTGGCCCCTCTGGCATCGCCTGCGCCGGCGAGCTCGCGCGCGAGGGCTTCGACGTTACCGTGTTCGAAGCGTTCTTCACCGGTGGCGGCGTGCTCACCTACGGTATCCCGGAGTTCCGCCTGCCCAAGGAGATCGTCAAGCGCGAGATCAAGGGCCTGGAGGAGCTGGGCGTCCACTTTGAGTACAACTCGGTCGCCGGCCGCCTCTTCGATGCCGACGAGCTCTTCAACGAGGACGGCTTCGACGCCCTCTACCTGGCCGTGGGCGCGGGCCTTCCGCGCTTCCTGCACGTCGACGGCGAGAACCTGCCCGGCGTGTACTGCGCCAACGAGTACCTCACGCGCACGAACCTCATGAAGGCGTACGAGTTCCCCGAGTACGACACGCCTATCCGCCATGGCAAGAACGTCGTCGTGTTCGGCGGCGGCAACGTAGCCATGGACGCCGCGCGCACCGCACTTCGCCTGGGCGCCGAAAAGGTCACCCTCGCCTACCGCCGTACCGAGGCCGAGATGCCCGCGCGCCGCGCCGAGATCCATCACGCCAAGGAAGAGGGCGTTGAGATTCTCGAGCTTTGCAACCCGCTGCGCTTCCTGCCCGGCCCGGACGGCTTCGTCTCGACCATTGAGCTTCAGCGCATGGAGCTTGGCGAGCCCGATGCGAGCGGCCGCCGCCGTCCCATCCCCATCCAGGACTCCGAGTTCGCCATCCCCTGCGACGTCGCGGTCACGGCCATCGGCACGCGCGCGAACCCGTTCGCAAAGCTTTGCGCCGACGTCGAGCTCAACCGTTGGGGCCTCATCGAGACCGACGAGAACGGACGCACCTCCAATCCGCGCGTCTGGGCTGGCGGCGACATCGTGACCGGTGCCGCAACCGTCATCCTGGCCATGGGCGCCGGCAAGAAGGCCGCTGCCGATATCAAGGAGAAGCTGCTCAGCGAGGAGGCGTAATCGCCACCCCGCGAACCTCGCAGCTTGATTGCGCATGATGCACGAGGGCCGCTGCTGGAACATCCGGCAGCGGCCCTTGGTTTGATGCAACGGCCCGCAAGTTTCGCCCTAAGAGCTGCGAAGGTCGTCCGCATCGATCACCTGCATCCATGCGATATACACGCCAGGATAATGTCCGTACAGCACCCGAACAGGGTCAAGGTCCACAGCGAGATCCTGTATAAGCGAAGCTATGCCACCTGCAGAAACAAGGTCGTCCTGCGTAGGAATCTGCTCACCCAGCTTCTCGATGAATGCATCTACCTGCGCACGGTCCTCGGGAACATACGGGCACTCCGCGCCCACGTTTTCCTCAAACGCAGCCCGCATATCAGCGTAATGGTCGTTAAAGGTCGCATCGCCGTACCCCGGAAGCCACAGATCGCGCCCGTAGCGTGTATAGCCCCATGAGGCAAGCGGCAGGCGCGGCACCAGGTCGCTCGGGTTCATGATATTGAAAATGTTGTTGTAGAGCGCCTCTCCCGTATTGTCGAACTGGGTTACCTCGGGCGTCGCGAACGTGTAACAGTAGATGTTCTCAAGCGTCGTGAGCGGGCGCAGGCCGGAGGTCATGTCGTCTGCGTAGGATGCAGCCAGATTCGCCGTCGCCGCGCCTCGCGAGTGGCCCGTGAAAAGCAGCGCCACCTGCACATCGGGGTTTTCGCTGTACTCCTCGGTCAAGCGAGTGGAAAGGTCCTCGATAATCTCGTCGGCTGCGCGCATAAACCCCTCATGGTCGATGGCATCCATGTCGTAATCGGCTGCATTGCCCATATTGAAATCGCTCAGCCACTCTGCGCCGTAGCTTCCGCGAATGGAAACGAGGTAGAGCACCTTCTCCTCGCCCGTACTGCTCGTTACATGCTTGGTTGCCACGGAATATGCCACTACATCGTCTGTGCCAGCGAAGAAATCGATTACCTCGTCAAAGACCTCGCTGCGGTACTGGTACGATGCGGTCGAGATTTCCTCGAAGCCAAGCGCGCCAAGCGCGTTCTCCATATAAGCGGGAGCATCCGACCCCTCTTGGTAATAGGAGGATTCCGCATTTGCTACGGCCGAGAGCACCGAGCATGTGGTTGCCAGCTCATGGTTGTAGGCCGTTGGATCCTGGAAGAACCAGTCGTCGTCCCAGGAAACCTCGGCCGCCACGCGCTGACCTTCGGTTGCAGCCATACTCGTGAACTCGATCTCCGCGGTAAACGCTCCCGAGCGCTTTGACGACCCCTCGATGGGCGTAGCCACAGCGGGCGCTTCGATGGTTGCCAGACCGAGTCGCTCTTGCTCGAGGCGGTTGCGCACCGCCACGGCAATGTACGCGCTAAAGCCAAGCGCGAGCACGAGCAGCGCCGCCGCGATACGCACGAACCACGGATGCCGCTTGCGGAACGGCGGCTTATCGGATGCAGACATAGATTCCCCCGTTATTCAGCATGAACAGTTCGAGTATATGCGGTATGGCGCCAACCTTGCCGTTGGGCTTCAACCGGTAGTTGTAGCAGGCCTGGAGCCTCAGCGCCCTGCTCCGACACATCCTGCCTTAAGGAGCGATACCGAACCACGAACAGCGCCTGCAATGAGGTGCAAAAAGCGCCGGCGGCCCGGAAACACCGAACCGCCGGCGCTCATGCGTCGCAGTAGATGCGTGTCAAAGCCTGCTCATGCACCAAACCCTGTTCATGCATCAAACCCGGTGCGTATCAGAGCCGGTGCGCGGCAAGCTCGGCGCGCGCCATGCCCAGCGCGTCACAACGGCAACCGGCTGCTATCCCACTTCCGCTGCCACATGCAGCGTATCGTCGTCAATCACGGTACGCGGCGCTTGGCCCGTCTCGGTAAGCCCCAGCTCGCGCAGCTTGGAGCGGTACGCGGCAGCGATCACGTCAACGCACCCCTGGCGCCCCAGCTTCGCGCGGTTGACCACCAGGTCCTTGCCCATATCCATGCGCCACTTGCCGGCGGAATAGCGCTTGTAGAACTGCTCGCGCGCACGCTGCTGTTTCTTGACCAGCTGCGCCCCCTTGTAATGGTTGAGCCCGCGCTTCTTGCTCACAATCTGAATACGGTCCTCAAGCGGCGCCGTCACGAGCACCGCGATGTGGTTGGGGTTGGCGCGCAGCAGGTAGTCGGACAGGCGCCCCTCGATAATGCAGCTCTCGGTCGAACCGAGGTCGATGATTACCTGGGCCATCTTCTCGAACAGCTTATCGGCGAGGTTGCGCGCGTCCACGCGATCCGGCAAGAACGCCATGTTCTCTGCAGCAAGTTGCTCGTCGTAGGCGGCGATGCGGTCCATAGACTCGCCGGCGCGAATGCTCGAACGAACGAGAATCTCGTTGTCGTAGAGCGGTATCCCAAGCTCCGCCGAGAGCATCTTGCCGATCTCGTGGCCCTCCGCGCCAAAATCGCGGGCGATGGTGATAACGACCGGCTGCCCCGCGCGCTCCGCCTCGGACGCGGCCACGCGCGACTCGAGCTCGGCGCGCCTCTTCTTCAACTGTGGAATGATGCCCATGATGCCTTCCCTCGATACGCTGGCCTGAACGTGCTGTTTCCTAGCTTACGCCTACGCAGCAACCACACGGCGCTGGTATGCGCGAACGATGAGCGAGATGCCAAAGTTCAACACGAAGTATAGGGCAAAGACCAGCCCGTACATGAGGAGCTTCTGATCGAGGCTGGGAATCTGCGCCATGACCACGCGCGCGTTGAACATGAGCTCCATGACGCTGATGCTCGCAAGGTACGAGGAGTCCTTGATGACCGTCGTGCACTGGCTGAAGAGCGCCGGAATGATGGTCTTGAACGTCTGCGGCAAGATGATGAGGCGCATGGTGGCGAAGAATCCAAAGCCCTGGCTCTGCGCCGCCTCGAACTGGCTCTTGGGGATGGAGTTGAAGCCGCCGCGCACGATCTCGGCCACGACCGCCGAGGTAAACACCGTGAACGCCACCACCGAGACCACGAAGTTGGAAGCACGCATCGTGAAGTAGATGAAGAGGATCCACAGCAGGTTGGGCGTGCAACGGAACAGCTCGATATAGGCCGTCACGATCCAACGGAAGATAGACAGCTTGCCGCGACAGTATTGCTTGATCATGGCGAGCACCGTACCGAAGATGATCGAGAATACGATCGCCAGCGCCGAAATGCGAATGGTCAACCAGAAACCGTTAAGGATGAAGGTGAGGTTCGCTGCGTTGAAAGCATCCATCGGTTACGCCTCCTTGGTGAGCTCGGGCGCGATATCGCGCAGTTTCTTTGCCTTGGGAACGCGCTTTGAGCGCTTCTCGAGATACTGCACGAGCATCGAGAGCGGGAAGCAGATGATGAAGTACATCACGCACGCGAGGATGTAGCCCTGCAGGTAACCATAGGTGCCCACGAAGCTGTTGGAGCGATACATAAGGTCGCCGCCTGCCACGAGCGCGAGTACCGAACTGTTTTTCACCAGGTTGAGCGCTTGGTTGCACAGCGGCGGGAGAATCACCTTAAACGTCTGGGGCAGGATGATGTAGATATACGCCTGCACGCGCGTAAAGCCCTGAGAGAGCGCAGCCTCCATCTGCCCGCGCGGAACCGCCTCGATACCGGTGCGGATAACCTCGGCCACATACGCGGCGTGGTACAGGCCAACACCCACGAAACCGAGCACTACAGACGGAATGGGCACCGGCGCGGCCGAGCCCGTGGCAATCTGCAGAAGCTGCGGCCCCATGAGGTACATGAAGATAACCTGCACCGGCAGCGGCGTGTTCTGGTAGAACTCGACATACACGCGGCTGATGGCGCGCAGCACGCGCGAGCGCGTGGTCGAGAACACGCCCAGGATCGTGCCGAGCGCGAGGGCCAAGATCAGGCCCCAAACAACCACCTGCAGCGTGACAAAGAACCCGTCCCAAAACGCATCGATCGAATCAAAGGTGATCTGCCAGCGCCGGGGATCAAGTAGGCTTTCTAGCATGACGTTCCTTTCCCGCATGTTCCAAAAGGGGACCGGCGCGTAGCAGCATATCCCGTGCGGCGCGGCGGGCGCAATCGTATGGGCCCGCGCGCCGGCCTCCTTTTGGGACACGGAGCGGGCCCGCGGCCAAAAGCCGAGAGCCCGCCGTCCATTACCCTGTAATCGTTAGACGAGGCCCCAGGTCTCGATTTCCTCGTCAATCCAGCCGCTCTCGAGCAGCTCGTTCACGGTGTCGTCCACGACCTCGGAAAGGTCGCTGCCCTTCTGGGTGGCAACGCCGTAGTCCTGCGTACCGAACTCAATCTCGGGCTGGAGCAGCTCGACGGTGTCGTCCATATAGGTGTTGAGGGTGGAGCGGTCCATGGCGAAGGCCTGGACCATGCCGGCGTCGAGCGCGTCCTTGATCTCGGGGTACGACTGGTACTCGGTGAAGTTGGGCTTGCAGTTGAAGCCGTTATCCTCGATCATCTGCTCAACGAGCTGCTGCGTGGTGGAGCCGGTGGACACGCCGATGGTCTGGCCGTCCAGGTCTTCCATCGAAGTCCAGCCGTTGGCCGACTTGACCATGATGCCCACGGAGTCGGTGCGGTACGGCGTGGAGAAGTCCCAGTCCTCCTCGCGCTCGGGCGTGATGGTGTAGGTGGCAGCCACGATGTCGAGCTGGCCGGAGTCGATGAGCGTGCCGCGGGTGGAAGGCGTCACCGTGGTGAACTCGCACAGCCCCTGCTCCTTGGCCTCCTCGTACGTGGTCTCGAGCACGGCGGCCGCGATCTGGTAGCACAGGTCGATCTCGAGGCCCTCGTACTCGTTGGTCTCGGTGTTCAGGTAACCATAGCCAAGAACGTCGGCTTTAACGCCGCAGTTGAGCACGCCACGGTCCTTGATGGTCTGCAGCTTGGAAGCGCTATCGCCCGAAGCGGAGCCCGAGCCGCTGTCGCCGCCGCTGCAACCAGCGAGCCCAAGGCCCGCCACCGTTGCCGCTGCGCCGAACGCCTTGATGAAGTTGCGACGAGTCATAGCCATGATTGATACCCCTTTCGTTCGGAATCGGGCGCCAAGCCGGCGATAACGTGCACCGGCTGGGCGTATATCTATCGGCGCCGAGACATCACGAAGCCGAGAGATAATCGCGTTCGCTAATGCAGGATCTTATTGAGGAAGTCCTGGCAACGCGGGTTCTGCGGGTTGGTGAAGAAGTGCTCCGGAGTGCCCTCCTCCAGAATCTGGCCGTCATCCATGAAGATCACGCGGTCGGCAACCTGCTTGGCGAAGTTCATCTCGTGCGTGACGCAGACCATGGTGATGTTCTCGTGGGCGAGCTCGATCATAACGTCGAGCACCTCCTGGATCATCTCCGGGTCGAGGGCCGATGTGGGCTCGTCGAACAAGATGATGGGCTGCTTGGTGCACATAGCGCGCGCGATGGCAACGCGCTGCTGCTGGCCACCGGAGAGATTCTGCGGGTATTCTCCCGCCTTCTGCGCGAGGCCAACGCGCTCGAGCGCAGCCATGGCGGTCTTCGTGGCCTCTTCCTTGCTCTTCTTCTGGAGCTTGATGGGAGCCAAGGTGAGGTTGCCGAGCACCGTCATGTTCGGGTAGAGATTGAACTGCTGGAACACCATCGACGAATACTTGCGCGCCATCTCAAGATGGTTTTTCTTCGTCACGAGCTGCCCGTCGATGAGCACCTCGCCTGTGGTGGGCTCCTCGAGCCAATCGATGCAGCGGATGAGCGTGGACTTGCCGGAGCCAGACGGTCCGATGACCACGAGCTTCTCGCCCGCCTCGACGGTCAGGTTGATATCCTTCAGCACGTGAAGATCGCCGAAGTACTTATTGAGACCGCGGATCTCGATCATATTTGCCATGGACGAGGTCCCTTCCTTTCACGATATGCGCGCCCAAGCCCGAAGCCCGAGCCTCAAAACGCACAGCTATGCGATTTGAATACGCCCTATTGTACGGGTGCGCGCCCTATCACTCACCATATACCGTTAGCTCGCAATAAACATGAAACCGAGCAGCAACACGCCGTACATCTGCAGTAATGGAATTAAGTATACCCAATTCGGTTTCATTCTGTCACTTTGATGCATTGCACGGCAGGGCGAGCCCGTTCGGACCCGCCCCGCTTTGGTCTTTATAGGAGGGGTTCATAAGCGCTCGCAAGGTCTATCGACCGCCTTCGAGAGCCCGAATCCAACGCCTAAACGTCGACTCCGATACGCCGCACGCCTCGGCTGCCTCGGCGCATGTAAGGCCTCCAGAACTATAGAGCCCCCTGACTGTTTCGAATGCCTCGGGGCGCTCGATGCGCGGCCGCCCGAAGCGCACGCCCCGCGCCCGAGCCGCCGCGATGCCCTCTGCCTGGCGCTGCCGGACGCGCTCGATATGCGCCACGTAGCTCAGCAGCTGCAGCACCATGTCTGCAATGAACTCGCCGGTCACGCCATTCGCCTCGCGGCGAGTGTCGAGCAGCGGCATGTCGAGCACCACGAGGTGCGCGCAGCTGTTCTTGGTAAGGCGACGCCACTCCTCAAGGATTTCGTCGTAGTTGCGGCCAAGTCGGTCGATGCTTTTGATGACCACCGTATCGCCCGTATGCAGCCGCCGCACCAGGCGCTGGTAGGCGGGCCGATGGAAGTCCTTGCCGCTCGCCTTATCCGCGAAGATGCACGCCCGTTCTACCCCGAATGCCTCCAACGCGTCAATCTGCCGCGCGAGGTTCTGATCGCGTGTCGAAACGCGCGCGTACCCATACGTTACCTGCTTCGTTCGAACTTCCCGTTGCGTCGTGGAACGCTGTGCCATATGCCCTCCTTGCTGGCGTGAAACCTACAAGAAGCAGCATGCCCATTGCCCTAGGGGCGCACGTACAGGCGAGGGCAGAGCGAAGCAACGTTAACGGTACGGATCGCCTTATCCAGGACCGGCATTCTCTCTGGCAATGCGAAACAGGAGCTCGCCAGAACGGGACGAGTAGATTTACGCGTCTGTTCGACCCTTTTCCCGCATTGCAAACCAAGCGCCGTGGGGTCTTCGCATTGTTCGTTCCAGTTTTGGGAACTTCTTTTGGAGGTTGCCGAACACAGCCTAGCCCGCGGCGGCATAACCGCAGGTTTTTCTGGACCAGTATTGCGGCTGCCCAAGAGGAACGGAAAAGAAGTTCCCAAAACTGGAACGAATCTTCTCGAGCGCCCTTTTCCGTCTCTGTTTTCCACAAAATACGGGCCCGATGAAGCGGATGCACCGCCCCAACGGACCCGTTTCAACAGTGCGGAGGCATGTCGTCCGCACTGAAACCCACGTGCGAGCCGATTCCTACGCGAGGCGGGCGCCGACCTCCTTGGCAGCAGCCGCCTTGTCGAAGTTTCCGCCCGTCGCCTTGTTGAGCGCACTCATCACGCGCCCCATATCCTTGCGTGTCGCAGCCCCAACCTCGGCGATGGTCTTCTCGATAAGCTCAACCAGCGCATCGCCAGAGAGCTGCTCGGGCAGCAGGCTCTCCAAAATCTCAACCTGCTGGGTCAGGGTGTCGGTGCGCTCCTGGTTGTTCCCAGCCTTGCGCGACATCTCGAGCGTCTCGGTCGTCTGCTTGATCAGGCGCTTGATCATGGTGTTAACGTCTTCTTCGGTTGCGTCGCGGCGCTCGTTCACCTCGAGGTTCTTCACCTCGCCCATCACCTGGCGCACAATGGAAAGGCGCACCTTGTCCTTTGCCTTCATCGCGGCAACCATCTCGTTATGCAGCTCTTCGTTGGTCATCGGTATCTCCTCACTCGCCTGCGGGCCGTGCCCGGGCGCTGCTTGCCTGTCGTGCCTAGACGGTATTAACCTACCGACCCCGGGCCTATTCGCTTGACGAACCCTGCGCGTCCTCGCCGGTAGAAGCCTCGTCGGTGCTCGCATCACTCGAGCTCGCCGAGCTCATATCAACGTTATACGGCACGTTTTCCGGCATATCGTTGATCTGGATGTCGGCCTCTTCGCGCGTGGCCGTAAGCCAATCGTTGTACGCGGTGCGCTGGTTGGTCGACTTAACGCTGCTCGAGAACGTGTCGCGCAGGTCCTCGGGGATCTGATCGATCGACGTCACCTCGCCGTCTACGCTAAAGACATCGGTGCACTGAATGATGTGGTACCCGTAGTCGGATTCCACCACGCCGCTGATTTGCCCCTTCTCAAGCCCGTCGAGCGCCGTCTGGTACGCCTCGACAAACGAAGAGAGCTTATCCCAGCCCACGTCGCCGCCGTTGCTCGCAGAGCTGTCCTCGGAGTACTCCTTCGCGGCGTCTTCGAACGAGATCTCGCCCGCGTTAATCTGGTCGAGGATGTCCTGTGCCTTCTGCTTGGCTTCCTCCTTGGTGGCGTCGTCGGCCTCGGAGTCGACCTTGATCAGAATGTGAGACGAGCGCTTGGCGCCGTTATAGGTGTCGAGGTTCTCGTTCGCGTAGGCGATGACCTCGTCGTCCGTGGGATCATCGACCGGCGCGACCGCATCGTAGAGCTTCTGGGTCATAAGGTTCTGGCTCAGGCTCTCCCGGTACGTCTCCTCGGTATACCCAATCTGCGACAGAAGCTCGATAAAGGCGTCCTCGGAGTCGTAGTTGGCTACGGCCTCCTGCCACGCCTCGTCGACCTCCTCGTCGCTTACCGTAATGTTGTTGTCGCGCTCGGCCTGGCTCACGAGCAGCTGGTCGGCGATGCTATCGATAACGCTCTCGCGGTAGCTTTCGGGCGTCATGCCGCTGCTCGCAAGATAGTTGGCCCAGTCCTCATCGCTGTCGTAGCCCAACGAAGAGCGCGTGCTCATGATCTGCTCGGTAACGGTATCTTCCGTAATCTTGACGCCGTTCACCGTTGCCGCCACGCCACCGGTAAGCTCGTAGCCATTGCCGTTGGACACCTGGTTAAGGATGCCCGAGCACGCAACGCTTGTGACCGACAGCACCATGGCGAGCACTCCAATCGCTACGAGCACGTACTTGACGCCCGTGCCCATCTTCTTGCGATTCTCACGCTTGAAATCTGCCTTCGTGGGCTGTTTGACCTGCTGGGACGCGGTGCGCGGGTGAGCGTTCTTGTCAGAGCGCTTGCGACTCGTGGCCTTCTGCGCGCCCGGCGTGTTGGCTTTGTTCATAGACATGAGGACATTCCTTGCCGTTCAAGCGGAAATTGCTAGGCCTATGATACTACGCTGCTCGCACCCGCATGCAAGGTGCAAGAAAGACTCAGCCGAAGCATCATGCTAAAGGTACGGGCCCTCCCCGATTCTGAACTGCCCCCTTAGGCAAAAGCCCGTTAGTGGGAGACGGCTCATTCCGGAAAGGGCCCGCTGATTCAAACCGCGAGCAAGGGTTGTATGAGAACGATTGGCTACGACCGATCGACGGAAACGGTAAGGTCCTCGCGCGCCTGAACGCGTCCCTCGGCGAGAAGCTCGACTACCTGCGGATACAGGCGATGCTCGACCGCGTGGATAGCCGCTTCGAGTTCATCGACCGACCAGCCCTCTTCGACGCGAACAGGCTCCTGCGCGATGATGGGCCCCTGATCGTAGACGGCGTTAGCAAAATGAACCGTCACGCCCGTGACCTTGACGCCGCGATCGTAGGCATCCTGAATGCCGTGCGCTCCCTGGAAGCTCGGCAGCAGCGCTGGATGCAGATTCACCACGCGGTTGGGCCAAAGCATAAGCAGAGGCTCGTGCACCTTGCGCATGTAGCCCGCCATGACGATGTACTCGGCTCCGGCGCGCTTGAGCTCGGTGGCGATGACCTCATCGGCATCCCAGGGGTCGGCGTATATCTCTTTGGAGAGAGCAAGGGTCTGGATTCCTGCCGACGCGGCACGCTTAAGCCCCGCCGCACTCGGCCGGCTCGAGACCACGAGCACGATCTCGGCATTGAGGTTGCCGGAGGCGATCTCGTCGATAAGCGCCTGCAAGTTGGTGCCCGACCCCGAGATGAGCACGCCGATCTTAAGCGGCGGAAGGTCCTCGCCCGCCGCCCGCGCGGCAGCACGACGAGCCTGCAGCGCGTTTCCGGCCTCCACGTCGAAAGCCGCTTCGAGCTGCTCGATGCGTCGGCGCGCCTCGGCAAACGCTGCCCGGTAGACAGGGCTTGCCGCAAGCGTTTCCGATGGCTCGGAGGAACCCATGGCGGCAGAGCGGGCAGCGGCGACCGCCTCGGCGCGGGCGCGGTCGACCTCGCGCTCAACGGAGGGCGCGAAGAACGAATCGCTCGGAAGCGCCTCGGGCGGGAGACCGGCCTCCTCGACAGCGGCGCGATATGCCTCGTCCACACCTGCGGGAGCTGGGGTCTCCTGGCAGGTGGAGCGATTCTCGTTATCGCTCATCGCTGTACACCACCTTGCCCGAGCCGGCAACGCACGTGCCCACGCGGAACGGGTGCTCGCCCTGAGCCTCAAGCTCGGCTATGACCGCGTTCTCGGCATCGGCCGGGCAGATGACCATAAGGCCGGCGCCCATGTTGAACGTCTTGCACGCCTCGTTAGGCGTGAGGCCCGCGGCGCGGGAGATATAGGAGATGACGGGCGGCACATCCCAGCCCATCGAGAAACCCGTCGGCGACACGGTGCGCTCTACCACGGCATCCACATCCGGCGCGAGCGCGCGATTGAGATTTTCGGTGATGCCACCGCCCGTGATGTGCGCAATTGCGTGGACGCGAGCGCCCGCCTCGGAGCGCAGAAGCCCGAGAACGGGCTTGACGTAGATGCGCGTGGGAGCGAGCAGGGCGTCGGCCAGGCTCTCTCCACCAAGCTCGGGCACAGGCTGCTCGAGTTCGGCTCGCTTGGCCTCGGCCTCGGGCGTTCCCGGCACAAGGCCATCAACGCCAATCACGCGGCGCACGAGCGAATAGCCGTTGGAATGAATGCCAGAGCTGGACAACCCGATGATCACATCGCCGGGGCGAACGTTGGCGGGATCGAGCATCTTGGGCCGATCGACCACGCCCACCGTGAAGCCCGCCATATCGTAATCGTCCGGGCGCATAACGCCTGGGTGCTCGGCCATCTCGCCGCCCACGAGCGCACAGCCCGCAAGCTTGCAGCCATCGGCCACGCCCTTTACGACCTTGGCCATGTGCTCGGCCTCGATATGGCCGATGGCAACATAGTCCAAGAAGAAGAGGGGTTCGGCGCCGCTCGCAAGGATGTCGTTCACGCACATGGCAACAAGATCCTGGCCCACGGTCTCGTGGCGATCGAGCACCTGCGCCAACACGAGCTTGGTGCCCACACCGTCGGTGCCGCTGATGAGGATGGGGTCCTCCATATCTTTGAGGGCCGCAGCGGAGAACAAGCCACCAAATCCGCCGATGCCGCCGATGACCTCAGGGCGAGACGTCTCGGCAACCATCTGCTTGA
Organism: Enorma shizhengliae; assembly: GCF_009676995.1. Lineage (NCBI taxonomy): Bacteria > Bacillati > Actinomycetota > Coriobacteriia > Coriobacteriales > Coriobacteriaceae > Enorma > Enorma shizhengliae. The sequence continues at coordinate 148,400 of NZ_VTFZ01000001.1, read as the reverse complement.
TGGCGTCGACGGCACGGCTCCCTTCGGCAGTATCTACGCCGGCATCTTCATACGTGATGTGCCTAGCTGTCTCGCTCATACGCGAATCCTTTCCGTGGAGGAACGTTTCTTTCTGCCATCATACCAGCTCGATGCGGGAGCTCGCAGGAGTCGTGAGGATGCACGCAAGCCACGTGGTTGCCTTCTTTCAAGTTTTGGGCACTTCATCTGAGAGAGTCCGAGTAGACCGCGCATCAAGCGCAAGAAAACCGCAGGTTACAGAGGTGGCCGAACGGGGTCTACTTCGTGGTCCCGCATTCAAGCGCCCAAAACTTGCAACGACATTGCCCCGGGGCCGTCGACGGGCCTTTCGAGCGGGCTCGCGCACAAGAAAACCGCCTATTCTGCAGTTGACGAGGCGCCAGCGGCCGGCGTTTCCTCGGCGATGGTGCACACCATGACCGCACGGTGATCTGCGGGAGCCATGCCGCTGCAGGTAACGAGCGACAGCACCTGTTCGGTCTGGGAAAGGCGCTCGTCAACGTCGGACGCCTCCGCCTGGGCATAGGAGCGGAGGTCCGTCAGGTACTGCTGCAGCGCGGCCGTGTCTCCGAAATTGGCTTGCCGCGCCTCCACATAGCTTTCCTCCACGCGCGCGGTGAACAGCGGCGTGAGCTTGTAGGTAGCGTCGGGCGTGAGGTAATACACGGTGTCCATGGCATCGAAACTTGCCTGGTCGAGCGTTTGCTCGATGGGCTGGAACATGGAGCCGTCGTTCATATGGTGGCCGTAAACCGTGGTCTGCTGGTCTACCATGCCGGGCGCCGTCTGGTCGCAATCGAGCATGATGCTGCCGTTGTTGTTCCACGTGCCATCGGGCAGCGTGCGCAGGTATTCATCGTTGGTCTCGCCCTGCACCACGGGATAGCTGATATCGGTACCGGGCACGTAGATCCACGCGACGATGTCTTCGTTCTGCGCCTTGAGCGCGTCCCAGTCCACAACGGGAATGCCGTCGCCCTCGGAGTCTACCGTGACGTACTGGGTGAGGTTCGAGTAGGTCTCGGCGGCCTGACGATAGCCCAACTGCGCCCAAATGAAGATACCGGCGGCAACGAGCAGCAACACAACGCCGATGCCGATGAGAACGTACGAGACGATGTTGCGCTTGCTGCGCCCGGCGCCCGTTCTCCCGCGATCGTCACGCCCCGATCCGTGCCCGCCACCCGGCCCGCGACGGCCGCTCGAGGAACCACCCCGAGCACGGGCGGACGCTGCACCGCGGGAAGCAGCTCGCCCACGCGGAGCGGCAGAGGAGGCATAGCTCTGCGCCGCGCCCTCAGGCTGATACGAAGCATGAGCTCGATTTGTTCGCTGGGAGCGTGAAGTCTGGATGCGCGCAGGAGGCTGAACAGCAGAGCGCGAAGCCCCGGACGGGCCCGCGGCGTGGGAGGCTGAACCGGGCTGCGCGGCATGGCGGGCGGACGCACCCGCGGAGGCCGCACCGTCGCCCCTCGAAGATGCACCCGAGAAATGGCTTCCCGGCCGGGCATTGCCGGCGGAGCGGGCGCCACCGGCAGAGCGAGGGTCTCCGGCAGGCTTGGCACCATCGGCAAACCGGGATCCGCCGGCGGGGCGAACACCTTCGGCAGAGCCGGCGCCGCCAGCAGACCGAGCACCCCTGGCAAACCGGGAACCTCCGGCAGCCCCTCCCGTGGACGACGGCCTCTCGCCGTCACCGCGAAAACGCTTTCCCTCGTATGACGCCATGGGATCTCCCTCGTAAAGCCGAGGCCGCGCCCCGGCGTTCGCATACAGCCCAGCCATCAGCATCGAGGTGCCGCACGCACCCCAATACCTTGCGGCTCGCTTGGATTCTACCATCAGCGGCTATCGAACGCCGTGCTCCTCTTCCCAGCTGCGGTCACGGTCCTTTGAGGTCACCGCCGCCTCGCCGATTGCCTCGGCCTGCGTGAGGTTGCAGGGGTCGTAGCCCGCCATGAACTTGTCCCGGCCAAAGCTCGACGGTATCGCCACCGGATAGACTCCCGTAAAGCACGCCGTGCAGTAGCCGCGCTTGGGCAGGCTCGCAAGCAAGCCCTGAACGGAAAGGAAGGCGAGCGAATCGGCCCCGATGTATTCGCAAATCTCGTCAACCGACTTATTCGCGCTGATGAGCTGCTTCTGCATACCGGTATCGATGCCATAGAAGCACGGCCACTCGACCTCGGGGCTGTTGATGCGCACATGCACCTCGGCCGCGCCGGCCTGGCGCAGCATCTTCACCAGCTGCACCATGGTGGTGCCGCGCACGATGGAATCGTCGATCACCACGAGCCTTTTGCCTGCGATGTTGTCGCGCAACGGGTTGAGCTTCATACGCACGCCCATTGCCCGCAGCTCCTGCGTCGGCTGGATGAAGGTGCGCGCGACATAGCGGTTTTTGATGAGCCCCTCGCCGAAGGGGATGCCGCTCTCGCGTGCATAGCCCTCCGCCGGCGGCAAGCCGCTGTCCGGAACACCGATGACCATATCGGCATCGACGGGTGCCTCGTGCGCAAGCTGGCGGCCCATGTCGTAGCGGCACGCATAGACAGACTTGCCGGCCATAATGGAATCGGGGCGGGCAAAGTACACCTGCTCGAAGATACACTCGGCCGATTCGCGCGCAGCGAGAACACCCTGCTCGGAGACGAGCCCCTCCTCGCTGATGCGAAGTATTTCGCCGGGGCGGATGTCTCGCACGTATTCCGCGCCAACGATATCGAGCGCGCAGGTCTCGGATGCAACGACCCAGCCTTCGGCCCCAACGGAGGTTTCAGCGTCACATTGGGAGCTGTCCCCCTTTTGGCATTCCAGCGGCAGGCGGCCAAGCACAAGCGGGCGAATGCCGAACGGGTCGCGGAACGCGTAGAGCGCATGCTCGTTGATGAGCGTCATGGCATATCCGCCGCGCACGAGCTCCATCGTCTTGCGAATGCCTTCGCGCAGATGGCTCGTCCGCTGGGTGAAATACCCAATGAGACGCGTCGCGACCTCGGAATCGGAGCTCGACATGAACGAGACGCCCAGGTCGATGAGCTGGCGGCGCAGCTCGTCGGTATTCACGAGTGTGCCGTTATGCGCCAGCGCAATGATCACGTCGTTGATCGTCGAGAGATGCGGCTGCGCGGACTCCCAGCTTTTGGCGCCCGCCGTGCCGTAGCGCACATGTCCGATGGCGAGGTCGCCCGTGAGAGAACTGAGGTCTGCGTTCGAAAACACCTGGTCGAGGAGGCCCAAGTCCTTACGGACCATCACCGTTCCGCCGTCGCCCACCGCGATGCCCGCCGATTCCTGGCCGCGATGCTGCAGCGCCTTGAGGCCGAAGTATGTGAGTCGCGCGACGTCGAGGCCGGGAGCCCAAACGCCGAAGACACCGCACTCCTCATGGAGCGCATCATCTTGGCTGGAGCTCGGCAGCGCCGCGTCGCAAGGGACTGAAGCAGGGGCAATCGATGCATCTACGTGGGACATAGCGTCCTCTCTGTTGTTCGGCTGATACCCGCCTATTATGGCACAGGCCCACCGAGGTAGAAGCGCGACGGGAGCGCTCAGCAAAACCGTAACGTCCGCGCAAGGAACACGTTCCCCCAGGCCCGGCACGCTGCGCGGCACGCGCGGGGCTTGTCCGCCCAGGACCGGGTCACCCCCGTGGCACACCCTGCCCAAAGCCCAGGCCCGGCACGCTGCGCGGCACACCCCTCCCCGGCCCCGGCCCAGCGCCCTGCGCTACTCGTCCGCCCTCATCGCATCGATCTCGGCGTCCTCCTCGTCGGAGTACACCGCATCGAACGAGGAGTCGAAAGCGTCTTCGAGCGAGCTCGCACCCAGATCGTTCTGCGCGAGCTCCTCCTCCAAGCTCTGCGCGTGGCGCTCGGCGCGCAGACGCTCAACCTGCGCCTCGGACATCACGCGCGTGTTGGAAATAACGCCGTTGAGCATCACGAACGGGTGCTTGAAGGCCGAAAGCACCGCCCGGAGCGCGATGGTTACCAGCCAGAACAGGTAGACGCTTGCCAGCACGGTCTCTATCGCGGTCGCCCCGATAGAAACCTCGTCTGCCCCGGCATGGAGCGTAACTCCCCCGGTTGGGAACAGAGCGCTCACCCAGTTGGGCAGCAAGAGAAACACCCAGAACAGAAGGCCGTAGCGCGCGATGTACTGCCAGCCGCGCGCGCTCGAGCCATCGGGGCGCACAACGCGCAGCCGCAACACCATATGGCCGATCGTCTGGCCGCGCGTGATAACGGGGATGGCCATGAAGGTGACAAACGTGGCGATCAGCGAACCAGCCAGCACGGCGAATCGCTCGCTTGCAGCCGACGGCCCAGCCGGCACCACGATGCCATACAGCCAAAGCACGGCGGCGACGGCAGCCATGTCGATTCCAAACGCGAGCAGGCGACGCGAGAACGAGGTGTGCGCCGCGCCGCGCGCAATGGACCGCTCGTCCACGTCGCGCAGGTCGGGCAGGAAGTGGCAGAGCGGAATGGAGGCCCAGAACCCAAGCATGGCGCCGAGCGTGTTGGTGATGAGGTCGTCGACGTCGAACAGCCGGTACGGATGCTCGTAGATGCCGAAAAGCCCCGTGATCTGCGATACCTCGAAGAACAAGGTGAGCGCGAACCCCAACACGAGCGCCTGCCACCAACGGCGATGAAACAGATAGCGCAGGTAGACGCCGAACGGTACGGTAAGCAACACGTTGAAATACACCGTGTAGATGTCGGGGCGGCGCAGGAACGCGATCCACGACGCCGGAGATGTTGGGTCGAGCGGCGCCCCGGATTCGAGGGCGCGCATGAAGCGGAACGGAACGAGCTGCGGGTGCTGCGCCCCGGGTACCACGATGCTGCGGTCCGCCGGGAGCGGCAGAATGACCATGAAGTACGCGCACATGAGGTAGAAGATGAACGAGAAGACGAGGAAGGTCTTCCATAGAGAGATGCTGCCGTAGCTGCGGTACTGGTAGATGGCATAAGGAACCGAAAGCAACGCCGAGAGCAGGGGGAACAGCAGCACCGCTGTTTGCACGTTGCTTATATAGGTTCCCATGCGCGCTCCCGTCTTGCCGTGTTTGTCGCCGCTTCGATGCCACCCGCTGCCGCGCGGTTCACGCCGCTGCGTAGCTCACGCTGCCGTGCGGGGCGCGCGACGGGGAGGCACGAGGGCACCAAGCATAGCGCATTGCACGAACGCCCGCAGGCTGCATGCCGCAGGAGCAGCGGCGCCTCAAGCGCACGTAGACGAAACGAGAAGCCGGGGCAGGTCGCGCACGAGGGAACGGGCGCCGAGAGCGCGCGCGGCGCCCCCATCGGGGCTACTCGGTGCGCAGCGCGGTTACCGGGTCTTTCTTGGCAGCCATGCGGCTCGGCGCGAGCCCCGCTAGGAACGAGAGGCCCACCGAAATCAGCACAAGCACCGCTCCGGCGGCCACCGGCACAGAGGCCAGGTTCTCCACACCGGTAATATGGTAAATGATCATGTTGACCGGAATATCCAGCAGCACTGTCACCACGATGCCCAGCACACCCGAAACGAGGCCGATGATGAACGTCTCCGCCGTGAAGATACGGCTCACATCCTTCTTGCTCGCCCCGATTGCGCGCAGGATGCCGATCTCCTTGGTGCGCTCCAGCACGCTGATATAGGTGATGATGCCGATCATGATCGAGCTCACCACAAGCGAAATCGCCACGAACGCAATGAGGATGTACGTCAGTGCGTTCACGATATCCGTCACGCTCGACATGAGCATGCCCACCATGTCGGTGTACTGGATCTCCGTGCCCTCGCCCGACGTGCGAATCTGCTCGTTGTAGTCGTCAATCAGCGCGTCAATCTGCTCCTTCGCTTCGAAGTCTATGGGGTAGATGCTAATGGAGCTCGGCTCGTCCAGGCTGCACACGCCCAGCGTCTCGAGGTTCCCGTCGTATGTGGCGTTGTCGGTCTGTTCGCTCATCTGCCGGCTGAAGGCCGAGGCGATCTCCTCGTCCGAAAGGCCGTCTTCGCGCAAGCCGTCCACATAGGAGCGAAGCTGAGCCCCCAGCTCGCTCGGCATCTGGTCGATCATTGCCTCGATGGCATCCATGGTGAGGTTCACCGTGGTGTCCTCGAACGGGAGGCCGGTGAAGATATCGGTGTTGGGGTTCGCCTCTTGCGCAGCCACCACATCGCTGGCGTTCACAGCCTCCACCAGGTGCTCCGTCAACTCTGGCGTATAGAGCACGGCGCCCCAGTTGCTGCCCGTGTCGTTCTCCTCGCTCGGGCGCACGATACCCACCACCCGCAGCTCCTCGGCATCGTCCACCACGCCGCGCATATAATCCGCGTCGTCGCTCATGTCGGCCCATGTTCCGTCTTGCTGCTGAGCGTATTTGCTGCTCTCGGGCACCAGCTTGAACGTGAGGCCCATGAGCTCGTCATAGGTGTAACTCGTCTGCTCGCTATCTTCCACCTTCCGGCCGGCAATCACGTCGCTCATCATGCCGCGCAGCTCGCTTTGGTCGAGAAGCCCGAGCGCGTAGAGGGTGTAGTCGCTGATCCGATCGTTCTCATCCACGTAGATAACGACCTCGTTCCAGGCCTCGGGCATGCGTCCGGCCACCACGTCGTAGTCGCGCTCCCACGTCTCCTTGTTGGCGAGCATCTCCGTCCACACGTCGTACGCCGACCCGCTGCCGCCGTTCATCGTGCTCATCATCTCGGTCTGGGTCTCGCCCATCGCGATGCCGAGCGAGTCGAGCACGGTCGCCGGGTTAACCTGCACGGCGCCCGAGGTCGTGTCGGATCGGTAAACGTTGAGCGGCGTCGCGTAGGTAAACTGGATGTCGGTCACCAGCTCGCTCAAGTGGCTGTCCCCGATGGCGGGGTCGCTGTCAATCCATGCCTTGATGGCGCCCATGTCGTTTTCGGTGGAGCCCTCGGCCATGCTCGAGACCATGTCGCTCACGATGTTTTTCGACTGGACGCCGCCGCTGTCGTTTTGGCCGGTACGCTCGTCGCTCGTGCCCATAAGCGCACCCATGACGCTCGTAAGGTCCGTCGAGGTCTGGTTGATGGTCAGCGGGTAGCTGCCCATCGTGGATTCCTCCGTCTCCTTGATGTAATCCTGGGTGCCGCTGGAAAGCGACAAGATGAGCGCGATGCCAATGATGCCAATCGAGCCAGCGAACGCCGTCAGGAACGTGCGGCCCTTCTTGGTCATGAGGTTGTTGAACGAGAGCGCGAGCGCCTGGCGGAAGCTCATCGAGCGCTTGCCCTTGCGAGCATCGGCCACCGCGTGGGCCTGAACCTGCTCGGGCGTGAGACGCTCGCGCGCGGGGTCGACCGGAGCGGAGTCGCTCGTGATCAGGCCGTCTTGGATGCGCACGATGCGATCGGAGTATTCCTCGGCAAGCTGCGGGTTGTGCGTGACCATGATAACAAGGCGGTCGCGGCTGAGCTCCTTCAGGATATCCATGACCTCGACCGAGGTCTCGGTGTCGAGGGCGCCGGTGGGCTCGTCGGCGAGGATGATCTCGGGGTCGTTAACGATGGCGCGGGCGATGGCCACGCGCTGCATCTGCCCGCCCGAGAGCTGGTTTGGCCGCTTGCGCAGGTGCTCGCCGAGGCCCACGCGCCTAAGCGCCTCCTCCGCCCGGCGCCGCCGCTCCGCCTTGGGCGTGCCGGATAGCACAAGCGCCATCTCGACGTTGGCCAGCACGCTCTGATGCGGAATAAGGTTGTAGCTCTGGAACACGAAGCCCACGCTGTGGTTGCGGTACGTGTCCCAATCTCGGTCGAGATAGCTCTTGGTTGAACGGCCATTGATCACAAGGTCGCCGCGCGTGTATTGGTCGAGGCCGCCGATGATGTTGAGCAGCGTTGTCTTGCCGCATCCCGATTGTCCGAGAATGCTCACGAACTCCTGGCTGCGGAAGGTAACAGAGATGCCCTTGAGCGCATGGACAACCGAGTCGCCAGATGGATAATCCTTGGTGATGCCTTTGAGCTCAAGCACAGCGGGCCTTTCCAATACGAGAGTGCACCATGGGTAGTCGTGCGACCCCAGCCGCCCTCGCGACCAAGCCGCAACCCGCCCCAGCGCGAACGCCAGACTCCATATGGGCTCATGGTACCCATTGCCCCGCCCGCAGCAGACATCAAGCGCAGAAAACGAACGATTTCACCGCCTGCGTACGGAAGCAAGGCGCAGCTCGCCGCCGCGCATCTTATACATCCCGAGAAGTATGCGTCTCCGCTAGTCTAGGACGGCTCAGCGCCGATTTAGGCCGGTTTATTCGGCGCCTCACAAGTAGGCATCGCCTCTTCGAATACGAACGCGCAGGTAAACGCATCGCCACATCCATGTCTACTTTGGGTATCCCCGATAAACCGGCCCAAAATCGTTTTTTTATATCGCCCAGGGTCCATAAGCGACTGGAGCTAAAAAAGCGTTGTGCATCAAGCAGTCCGATGCATCTGCAATCTTTTTCACGTGTTCAGAAATCAGTCAGATTTTGGTCAGAAAAGCGTCATCTACCGGCCAGATATTGGTCAGCTCGGCGTGAGACCCTTTTCTCAACGGTTGGACCACATGAAAGGGCATGCCATGGTTATCGTTAGCGGTTGGTCGGCTATTGCCTACTGGAGAACCCCTCCCATTATCTGCGATGCCAGCGTATTAGACGGCTTCACCCAGCCCGATGAGCATCCAAGCGGCCCGAAGCCTCAACAAACCAGACTCCGAAGCAACGCCTCAGAGGCGACACGCCTCGTTTACCACCACGCATACACCGACCTAATTGGCGTTCCGCTACCCATACGCGTCCTTTCCGACTCGAGCGGCGGAATGCATCAAAATCCCCTTGTACACCCTTCTCGATTAGGAAAGTCCATCCCCAGGGAGTTCCTTCACGCACTTGGCGGAGGGCTCTACGTTGCCTCGCCAACCCTCGCCCTCCAACAGGTTGCCCGCACCGTTCCCCAGCCAAAGCTCATATCCTTGATCGATGAATTCTGCGGGCTCTACGCCGTCCATCATCCAACACGGCGCGAACGACGCGTCCTCGATGAGCTGGTTGCCGCCTACCGTACCTCGCGCCACCGGGGCGCTCCCGGTGCATATGCCTGCTATAACGAGCATGGCCGGTTCGAGACAACGCACACCGACAACAGCGCTGAAGCCTGGCTTCCTGCGTTCGATCGATCGGGCAATCCCACTAACTTATGGAAACGTCCCTCTCTTATCCGAACAGAGCAATTTGTCTCCAACCTTGAAGCGCTCCGAGGACGCAAGGGGTCATCCTTGTCGCGGCGCGCGGGGCCGCTCGCACTCGATGGCTCCGGCTCTCCTTTGGAAACATGCCTTGCTCTCCTGCTGTTTCTTCCAGAACAATATGGCGGAGAAGGTTGGCCCGCACCGCAGCTTAACAGACGAATCGCGTTTGACCCCGATGCACGAAAACTTGCAGGCATGGGCTCGTGCGTCGGAGATATGGTTTGGGAACGCCCGAGGGCGATTATCGAGGTAAATGGGTTCGAGTATCATGCCGACCGAAACGGCTTCTTCATCCAATCGGGCAGAACGGCCGCGTTGCAGTCGATGGGATACGTCGTACTCGATGTCAACTACCGTCAAATAGCCGACCTCGATCAGTTTGAAACCATGCTTTCAGTTTTCTCGGACATGCTCGGCTTTCCCCTGCACGCGCGCACGAAGACCTTCCTCGCCCGCCGCGAAGAGCTCCACCGTCTCCTGATGTCCGGTTTCCGCTCGCGAACAGGCGCGTAACACCTTCCAAAAGGCAACAATAAGGACCCGAAGGAGGCGGACGCGCGGAGTTGTGCCGATTTAGGCCGGTTCTATCGAGGTACCCAAAGCAGACATCGATGAAGTCCGACCATAGCCGCTGGTAGAGAGCCCGTTAACGTGCTGGCTGCTTGACAAGCGCCCGAAAAACCGGCCTAAAGACAAAAAACAGGCCGACATAGAGCCGGCCTGTTCGTCACATCAACCCGAAGCGCTACAGCAGCGTCACGGTAAACGAACGCTCGTCGACCTCGCCGGGGGCAAGAATGGTGATGTTGCGCTTATGCTCGAACACGTTGTCCTCGGTATCGAGGGTCGCATGCCCCGTCCAGGGCTCGAGCGCGACAAACGGGGCATCGCCCTCGGCGCTCCAGATGCCGATGTACTTGAAGCCAGGGAAATCAATCTTCACGCCGTGGCCGGAAACGCGGCTGCGCAGAGTGAGCGTGTCGTCGGGAACCTCGCTCAGCATCACGGCATCCGCCGCGAAGAGCCCGTGCGTGATGGGCAGCACATCGGAGCGGTCGATGACCATCTCCGCCGTGCGGTAGGTAAGCAGCCCGCCGTCGCAAATCTTCGGCGCCACGCAGCTCCACGGCTTGGTGAAGGCAAGCTCGTAGTCGTCGAACGCCTCCCCCTCGCCGCCGGGTGCGGGTACGTTGAACGCCGGATGGCCGCCCACGGAGAAGGGCAGGTCGACATCGCCGGTGTTCTCCACGCGGAACGTCTGGGTAAGGCTCGCGGGGCCCGTGAGCTCATAGGTCATATTGAGCTTGAAGGCATACGGATACGCCGAGCGGGTTTCCTCGGAATCCGTGAGCTCGAAGGTTACGGAACCCTCGCTCTGCGCCACAACCGCGTGCTCGTAATCGCGCGCGAGCCCGTGGCGCCCGAGCGTCACCTCGCCCTGGGCAGACTCCGCCTTGCCATCGCGGATGGAGCCCACGATGGGGAAAAGGATCGGCGCGTGCTTGCCCCACACGGCAGGATCAGCTTGCCAGAGGTATTCCTTGCCTCCGAGCGAAAGGCTCGTAAGCTGGGCACCCATGGCATCGATGGCAGCGGTGAGCTCACCGTTCTTCAAGGTAACAACAGACATATGCCCTCCTAGCAGCACATAACGTACAACACGGTTACCACCTAACATGGCCAACGGCTAGCATGGCCACCGTCCAGCACCGCTAGCGGCTGTACGGCCAACGGCCACCATGGCCAACGTCCGGCGCGGCCGGACTCCTTCTCTATCATACGCGCAAAGACGTGCAAAGCGCCGCGGGCGAGTCGCTTCCCGCAGCGCTTTGCACGAATAAGGCCCATGCCCAGCTGTTAGTGGCCCTGGGCGCGGCTCTCCTCATAGAACTCAACGAGGTGCTTCTGCACGTCGTATGGCACCTGCTCGTAGCCGGCAGGCTCCATGGTGAAATCGCCCGTGCCGCGCGTGATGGAGCGCAGGCGCGTGGCGTAATCCACCAGCTCCGCGTAGGGCACCGTCGCCGTGACCACCGTGTTGCCATGCTCGTCGGTGTCCATGCCGGTCACGCGGCCGCGCGAGCCGGACACGTCGCCCATCACGGCACCGGCGTAGCTCTCGGGGATGGTCACGGTGATGTTCTCCATGGGCTCAAGCACCACGGGGTCGGCGTCGGCGCACGCCTTCTTGAGCGCGATGCGCGCCGCCGCACGGAAGGCCATCTCGTTGGAGTCGACCGGGTGGTACGAACCGTCATAGCACGCCACGCGCACGCCCGTGAGCGGGTAACCTGCGATGACGCCTTCCTTCATGGTCTCCTGCACGCCCTTGTCCACGGCGGGGATGAGCGCGCGCGGAATGCGGCCGCCCACGACCTCGTCCACGAACTCATAGTCGGTGCCGTCAAGCAGCGGCTCGACGCGCAGATAGCAATCGCCGAACTGGCCAGCGCCGCCGGTCTGCTTCTTGTGACGGCCCTGGGCGCTCGCCACGCGACGGATGGTCTCGCGATACGGAATCTTGATGGGCACGATGTGCGCCGAGACCTTCGTGCGCTCCTCCAGGCGGTTGAGCAGCACGCTGACCTGTGCCTCGCCCACGGCGGAGATGATGGTCTGGCCGGTCTCCTCGTCGCGCTCGATCTTCATGGTGGGGTCGGCCTCGCAGGCGCGGTCGATGAAGGTGAAAAGCTTGTCCTCGTCCGAGCGGTTCTCGGCCTCGATGGCGATGCGGTACTGGCTGTTGGGGAACTGGAAGGCAGCCGCCTCGATCTTGCCGGAGACGGAGAGCGTATCGCCCGTGTCCGCGGCGATCTTGGTGGTCACGATGATGTCGCCGGCCTCGGCCTTGCCCACCTCGGTCTGCTCGCGGCCGCACATCACATACAGGTGCGCCAGGCGCTCGCCCTTGCGGGTGCGCGCGTTGGTGAGCTCGATGCCGGGCGTGAGCGTGCCGGTGAGCACCTTGAGGAAGCTGATGCGCCCCTGCTGGGGATCGTTCAAGGTCTTGAAGACGAAGGCCACGGGGCGGTCGTCCTCTGCCGAGATCTTAAGCGTGTCGCCGTCAACGAGCGGCATCTCGCCGTAATCCGTGGGGCTCGGGAAGTACGTGGCCACATCGTCCATGACGGAATGCACGCCGAGCTCCTTGGTGCAGGAACCCACGAACACGGGAACGAACAGGCGCTTGGCGATGGCCTCGGAGAGCAGGCCCTCGACCTCTTCCTGGGTGAGCGGTTCGCCGTCGAGGTACTTCATCATAAGGTCGTCATCGGCCTCGGCCACGGCCTCGCAGAGCTGCTCGCGGGCGGCCTCAGCAGCCTCGCGGTACTCCTCGGGGATGTTGAACTCCTCCTGCGTGGCGCCTTCGCAGTGGCGGGCCTTCATGCGCACGATGTCGATGACGCCCTCGAAGCTATCGCCCGTACCCCACGGCAGCGTCACAGCGCCCAGGCGCATGCCGAAGCGCTCACGCAGGGCCTTCATGCAGGCGTCGTAGTCCGCGTTTTCCTTGTCGATGCGATTGATGAACACCGCACGCGCCAGGCGCAGGTCCTCGGCGGCGTACCAGAGCTTGACCGTGGTGGGCTGCGGTCCCTCCGCGGCGTCGACCACGAAGAGCGCGGTCTCGCACACGCTCATGGCCGCGTAGGCATCGCCGATGAAGTCGGGGTAGCACGGCGCGTCCAACACATTGATGCGGACGTCTTTCCAGTCAATCGGCGCAATGGAGGTCGAAATTGAGAACTCGCGCTTGACCTCCTCGGCGTCATAGTCGAGCGTGGGCTTTGTGCCCGCATGGCCGCCTAAGCGAGCGGTCTTGCCAGAAAGGTGGAGCATGGCCTCCGCGAGCGAGGTCTTGCCCACCCCGCCTTGGCCTACGAGCACCACGTTCCTCACATTGCCGGTTTTGGGCGCACCCATGGGAGCCTCCTTCGTCGCCAGGCGCGCGGGGCGAAGCGGCCGAGTCATCCGGTTGGCAGCGCGCGCCGTTTTCATACGCTGTAATCGAGCCTACCCCTCGCACGGGTTCGGCTTACATTCATTTCGCCCAGCGCGACCGAAGCTGCGGTGAAGGGCGAGCGGCGCCGAGCCATCCTGGGTCATTCTGGGACGGGTCCGTTTTGACTCATTCGGGCGAACTGAGGGGCGCTATTTCAAAATGAGTCAAAACGGACCCGTCCCGGAATGACCGACCCGTCCCAGAATGACCCAGACTAATTTGGTACCTTGACATCTTCTTGCACAGTAGTAGTCTATGTTGGTTCAAAAATCACCAACCAGTTGAAAGGAGATCCCAGTCCACATGGATGCCATTCCGGACACATCTGGCGCGACCCGCCCGGAAGCGACCGGCCAGGACTCCGCCTGCCCCGGTATGCCCGACCCCACGCGAGCAGACCTCATCATCCGCAACCTCGGGTTCTGCGGCCACTACCTGCATTTCCACGGTGGAGGACGCTCGGGACGGGAGCCCATTCTCTGCCTGCTCCACTGCATGGGCGGCCAAATGTCCCAACAGGCCCTCGGCGCGCGCTTCGAGCTCAAGCCCGGGTCGCTCTCCGAGATCCTCGCCAAAATCGAGGCATCGGGCCTCATTGAGCGCACGCGCGATCCGCATGACCGCCGCCAGCTCTTCGTCCACCTCACGAAGGATGGCGAGCGCGAGGCCCTGCAGGCTCTTAAGGCTCGGGAGGCTTTTCGCAGCAAGGCGTTTTCGAACCTCACAGACGAGGAGCAGGAAACGCTGCTCATGCTCTTAGGAAAAGTACGGAATCGATGGGAGGAACTCAATGCTTAAAACACTCATGGCGAGCATCCGTGAGTATAAGCGCGCGGCCATTGCGACGCCCATCATCGTGACGGGCGAGGTGGTCATGGAGGTGGCCATTCCGTTCGTCACGGCGCAGCTCATCAACGCCATCCAGCTGGGCGCCGGCCTTGCTCAACTGCTGCCCTACGCGGGCGTGCTCGTGTGCATGGCGCTGGCATCGCTCGCCTTCGGCATCGGCGCGGGCCTCACGTGCAGCCAGGCAAGCTGCGGCTTCGCCAAGAACCTGCGCCACGACGTCTTCGCCGCCGTGCAGACCTTCAGCTTCGCCAATATCGACCAGTTCTCGTCGAGCTCGCTTGTCACGCGCCTGACCACCGACATCACCAACGTGCAGCTGGCCTACATGATGGTCATCCGCACCGCCGTGCGCTGCCCCCTGCTGCTCATCAGCAGCATCGTCATGGCCTTCATCATGGCGGGCCCCATGGCCACGGTGTTCGTGATCGTCGTGCCCCTGCTCGGCTTCGGCCTGTATAAAGTCGTGCGCACGGTACACCCCATCTTCCGCTCCGTGTTCCATAAGTACGATGCCCTGAACGAGTCCATCGAGGAAAACGTCACCGGCATGCGCGATGTGAAGAGCTACGTGCGCCAGGACTTTGAGAAGCGGAAGTTCAGCCGCGCTGCGCAGGATGTCTGCCGCGACTTCACCCGCGCCGAGAAGATCCTCGCGCTCAACACCCCCATGATGAACTTCGCCGTCTACACGGTGTTCGTCGTGGTCATCCAGTTCGGCAGCTACCTCATCATCTCGAGCCGCGGCACCCTCCTCAACGTGGGCCAGTTCAGCGCGCTCACCACCTACGGCTTCATGATCCTCATGGCACTCATGATGGTATCGATGGTCTTCGCCATGATCGTCATGGCGCAGGAGAGCGCCGAGCGTATCGTCGAGGTCATCGAGACCGAACCCACCATCAAGGACCCGGCCAACCCCGTCACCGAGATGAAGGACGGCTCGATCGACTTCGACCACGTCACGTTCAACTACTCCGAGAAGGCCGAGCACCGCGCCCTCGCCGAGATCGACCTGCACATCAAGAGCGGCGAGACCCTGGGCATCATGGGCGGCACCGGTTCGGCCAAGACCTCGCTCGTGAACCTCATCAGCCGCCTGTACGACGTGACCGAAGGCTCCGTGAAGGTGGGCGGCGTCGACGTGCGCGACTATGATCTGGAGTTCCTGCGCAACAACGTGGCTGTGGTATTGCAGAAGAACGTGCTGTTCAGCGGCACCATCAAGGAGAACCTGCGCTGGGGCGACCCGAACGCCACGTATGACGAGCTTGTCGAGGTGTGCAAGCTCGCCCAAGCCGATGAGTTCATCCAGACCTTCCCGCAGAAGTACGACACCTATATCGAGCAGGGCGGCACGAACGTGTCGGGCGGCCAGAAGCAGCGCCTGTGCATCGCCCGCGCGCTGCTCAAGCACCCCAAGGTGCTGATCTTGGACGATTCCACCAGCGCCGTGGACACCAAGACCGATGCGCTCATCCGCGAAGGCTTGGCGAGCTACCTACCCGAGACCACCAAGATCATCATCGCCCAACGTACGAGCTCCGTGGAGCACGCCGACCGCATCCTTGTGCTGGACAACGGCCATATCGCGGGCCTGGGAACGCACGCCGAGCTCATGCAAACGTGCGACATCTACCGCGATACCTATGAGAGCCAGAACCGCACCGGCGAGGAGGACGAGGTCGCGGCTGCAGCCGCCGACGCGACCACCGCGCCCGCTGCCGACGATATGTCCGCCAACGACGCGTCCACCGAAACCGTGACCGCCGCCGAAGCATCCGCCACCATGGAGGGAGGTGCCGCACATGAGTAGCAACAACTCGGCAGAGACCGCTTTCAAGAACACCCTGGGCGTAAACACCCCCGAGGCCCCCAAGCCCGAAGACACGCGCCAGAACGTCGCGGGCCGCAAGAAGCTGCCCGTCAAGAAGTCCGGCGTGCGCACCAAGACGCTCAGCCGTCTCATCAAGACGCTGTTCCAGTTCTATCCCAAGGCGCTTCCGCTCGTAATCTGCTGCATCGTGGTCTCGGCCATCCTGTCGTCGCTGCCGGCCACCTTCATGCAGCGCGCGCTCGAGATCGTGACCGCCACATGGGAATCGGGCGACTGGGAGTCCGTTGCCGGGCGCATCGGCTCGCTCGTGGTCACGCTTATCGGCATCTACTGCGTGTCGCTCATCCTGAACTTCACCTGGACGCGCACCATGGCCGTTATCACCCAGGGTTCGCTTGAGAAGTTCCGCGAGAAGCTCTTCGATCACATGCAGGACCTGCCGATCAGCTATTTCGACACGCACCAGCGCGGCGACATCATGAGCCACTACACCAACGACATCGACGCCCTGCGCCAGATGATCGGCCAGTCGCTGCCCAACATCACGCTCACGATGGTGACGCTCATCTCGGTGTTCTGCGTGATGATCTACTACAGCGTGTGGATGGCCATCATCGTGGTGGCCGGCGTGGGCTTCATGGCTTACATGACCAAGGTGCTGGGCAGCCGCTCCGCACGCAACTTCATCGCGCAGCAGAAGGAAATCGGCATCGTCGAGGGCCATGTCGAGGAGATTATGAACGGCCAGCGCGTGGTGAAGGTCTTCTGCCACGAAGAGGCTGCTCAGGAGGACTTCGACGTGCGCAACGAGGAGCTCTTCCGCGCCGCGCGCGCCGCGAACATGTACACCAACACCCTGGGCCCCATCCTCATGAACCTGGGCAACCTCATGTACGTCATCGTGGCGCTCATGGGCGGCGTGTTCATCGAGCTGGGCGTGCCCAACCTGTCTATCTCGGGCCTCGGGTTCTCCATCGCGGTGACGGTGCCGTTCCTCAACATGACGCGCCAGTTCTCCGGCCAGATCGGCCAGATCTCGCAGCAGATCAATTCGGTGGTCATGGGCCTCGCGGGAGCTGAGCGCCTCTTCGAGCTCATGGACGAAGAGCCCGAGCACGACGAGGGCTACGTGACGCTCGTGAACACCAAGATGGAGAACGGCGAGCTCGTTGAGACCAACGACACCAACAGCGGCCGCTGGGCGTGGAAGCACCCGCATCACGACGGCACCACAACGCTCGTTCCCCTGCGCGGCGATGTGCGCCTCAACCATGTGGACTTCGGCTACAAGCCCGGGCACACGGTCCTGCACGACGTGAGCGTGTGGGCGGAGCCGGGGCAGAAAATCGCCTTCGTGGGCGCAACCGGTGCCGGCAAGACGACGATCACCAACCTCATCAACCGGTTCTACGATATCGAGGATGGCAAGATCCGCTACGACGGCATCAACATCAACAAGATCAAGAAGAGCGACCTGCGCCGTTCGCTCGGCATGGTGCTTCAGGACGTGAACCTGTTCACGGGTACCGTTATGGACAACATCCGCTACGGCAGGCTCGACGCCTCCGACGAGGAATGCATCGCCGCGGCCAAGCTTGCCGGCGCGCATAGCTTCATCCAGCGACTGCCCGAGGGCTACAACACCATGCTCACCGACAACGGCTCGAACCTGAGCCAGGGCCAGCGCCAGCTGCTCTCGATCTCGCGCGCGGCGGTGGCCGACCCGCCGGTCATGATCTTGGACGAGGCAACGAGCTCGATCGACACGCGCACCGAGGCCATCGTGCAGAAGGGCATGGACGCGCTCATGAGCGGGCGCACCACCTTCGTGATCGCACACCGCCTCTCGACCGTGCGGAACTCCGATGCGATCATTGTGCTCGACCACGGCCGCATCATCGAGCGCGGCAGCCACGACGAGCTCATCGCGAAGCGCGGCGTGTACTATCAGCTCTATACCGGCGCATTTGAATTGGAGTAGCCAGCTCGATAGGATTTGCGCCACTGCAAGGGCCCCGGGCGATTGCCCGGGGCCCTTTTTCTTACCCGTCAAACGTTGTACGCCGATCGTGGTTCGCAGACACCCGGTGTCTACGATTCAAAATGGTTCGCAGACACCCGGTGCCTACGATTCGCGCTCGGCTAGATTAAGCCGAAGTGCTGAAGAGCGGTGACCACGCCGTCGTGCTCGACGGGGTCGGTAACGTAATCGGCTACCTCCTTGACCCCCGGCATCGCGTTACCCATTGCGACGAAGGTCCCTACGGCATCTGCCATGGAGAGATCGTTCTCAGAATCGCCGAACGCAATCGCACGCTCGGGCCCAATCCCCAGCATCTCGAGGACGCGGCGCACGCCCGCGCCCTTGTTCATCCCCTTGAGCGTCATCTCGTAGACAGGCAGGCCGAGCGCGAACTCTTCGAAATGCTCATCGAAAAACGCGCGGTTCTCCGGCGTCATGAGCCGGGCACGGTCGCTTTCCTGCAGCACGAACTTGCTAAAGCGCAGATCCCCCGTACCGGCGAACTCCTCCAAGCTATGCACCACGCCCACGCCCATCGCGTTCTTATAGTCCATTCCCTTAGGGACCAAGGCCACGCATGCGCGCGACCCCTCGAACATAATGAGGGAGTCGGCCTCGTACGCGCGGCCCGCAACATCGATGAGGAGCTCTGCCGGAACGACCTCGTCGCTCACGAGCTCGCCGCCCACGCTTACGCACGCGCCATCGGCCGTGACCAGGCCGTCAACGTCAAGCGAAAGCAGTTTGTCCGAAACCAAGGTGAGCGAGCGCCCCGTGCAGATGAACGGATGGTGCCCGCGCTGGCGCAGAGCGTGGAACGCCTCGGCCACAGCAGGGCTCGGAACCGCTGTGGCCACCGTAGCGTCAACATCGGCTCCCGGCTTATACCAGATGATCGTGCCGTCCACATCAAAGAAAAGAGCCATCGGCTGCTCAGACATGCCCAACCGCCCCCTATATACGTTTTAGCTTATGCCGTTTGACATTATGCCATGCCGTGCGCGGGGAATCGCATCAGTTGCAGGCCTTCTCGTATAATGGGCGCACCCACGCTGGAGAGGACGCACCATGGAATTCTACGCAAGCTGCCCGGCTGCCTTCGAGCAAGCGCTCGCACGCGAGCTGCGCGCCTTGGGCATACGGCGCCCGCGCCCCCTTAAGGGACGCGTCTCGTTCGAGGGCTCGGTGCGCGACGCCTATCGCGTCTGCCTGTGGTCGCACCTTGCCAGCCGCGTGCTGCTCGTACTCGGGCGCTTCGCATGCGCCACGCCCAACGACCTGTACCAAGGAACGTACGACCTCCCCTGGCACGAAATCATCCGTCCGGGCGCGAGCATCGCCGTTTCTGCCCATGGCACCAATCCCGAGCTTCGAAACTCGCGGTTCAGCATGCAGAAAGCCAAGGATGGCATCGTCGACCGCATGGTAGACGAGACGGGCGCGCGCCCGGCGGTCGATACGCACGCCCCTGATGCCCGCATCGTGCTCACGATTCGTGGCGACCGAGCGAGCATGAGCCTCGATTTGAGTGGAGAGCCGCTCTTCAAGCGTTTGTCACGCACCGTGCTGGCTCGCGCGCCCCAAGGTGTCGACATCCTGCGCCCCGACTACGCTGCGCTGGTGCTGGCCGAGGCGGGCTTCCCCGAACTCTGCCAAAGCGCCCGCGATGCGGGCACCGAGCCTCCCGTGCTCGTGGACCTTGCCTGTGCCGATGGCGGCGTTCTTCTGGAAGCAGCAACCTGGCTGACCGATCGGGCACCCGGCGCCACGCGCACGCGCTGGGGTTTCCAGGGATGGGCCGGCCATGACCGCACCGTATGGCGCGAGCTTCTCGCCGAGGCCCGCGAGCGCGAGCAGGCAGCGAACCGGCGGCCCGGGCGCATCATCGCAACCGACCCCGATGAGCGCGCGGTCGAAGCATCCAAGCGCGTCGTCGCGGCAGGCCGCATTGCATGCGCGGTGGACATCATCGATCCTAAGGCAGACGCGCTGCGCAGGGCGCTCGGACGAAATGTGCCGGCAGGCGTCATCGTGGCGGATACCTCGGTCATGGCACCGGACGTGATCCCATCCGCGCTTCGCCTTGCCACAGATGCAACCGCCCTCGCCCCATGCGCATCCATGCCCATCGCCTGGCTCTCGCGCCCCCATGGCGGGCTCCGCATCCCCGGGCGCGCGCCAAGCTCTACCAGCAATCTCTTGCTCGGAAGCGATGAGCTGCAGCTCGTTTGCCTTGCATCCGCTTCGGCCGAGGCGGCTGGCACGCCATACCCCGGTGCGGGGGCGGGCGAGCCCCATTCCGGCAAAGGTGCCGGCGGCAACCGCACCGCCGACCAGAAGCCCTCTCGCGCCGCTCGCGCCACGGTCGACGTCGGCGACGGCAAGCCCATTCCCCTCCTCGTTCCCGAGTCCGAGCAGTTCGCACGCCGCCTCATCAAGGTCGCGCGCCAGCGCCGCAAGTGGGCAAGGCGCGAAGGCATCACCTGCTACCGCGTTTACGACGCCGATCTTCCCGACTATTCCGCTGCCATTGACTTTTATGAGGGAACGCCCGTGGAGGCAGACCACGGTCAAAGAGATCGAGGTCTGGCCGGCGGCGGCCGCAACAGGCTCGGCAAGGCGAATGGGCACGACGGCGACCGCAACAAGCTCGATGCCGCACACGGCCACGCCGCCGAGCCCGCAACGGAACGCTGGATCGTCGTCGCGGAGTACGCGGCGCCTAAGACGGTCGACCCCGAGCTGGCCCGCGACCGCACGCTCGACATCCTCGCCATCGCTCCGCGCGTGCTCGGCGTTCCGCCCGAGCACGTCCACGCCAAGACGCGGCAGCGCTCGCGCGGAGGCTCGCAGTACGGCAAGCAGGGCGCGAGCGTGCGCCACGGAGGAAGCCCGCGGGCAGATGCCACCTCGCCGCTGGGCGATGTCCTCATCCGCGAGGGCGGCCTCTCCTTTACGGTCAACTTCAACGACTACCTCGATACCGGTATCTTCCTGGACCACC
Organism: Enorma shizhengliae; assembly: GCF_009676995.1. Taxonomy (NCBI): domain Bacteria; kingdom Bacillati; phylum Actinomycetota; class Coriobacteriia; order Coriobacteriales; family Coriobacteriaceae; genus Enorma; species Enorma shizhengliae. The sequence goes on along the minus strand of NZ_VTFZ01000001.1, from coordinate 127,404 downwards.
GCATCACGCGCGGCCTCGTGCGCGAGCATGCACGGCAAGCTCGCACGTTCCTCAACCTCTTTGCCTATACGGGCACGGCGACCTGCTACGCCGCAGATGCGGGTGTTGAGGAAACCGTAACCGTAGACCTCTCCAACACCTATCTCGATTGGGCCGAGCGAAACATGGCGCTCAACGGCTTCATCGGCAGCGCGCACCACTTCGTTCGAGACGACGTGCTCGCGTGGGTTGAGCAGCAGGTTCGCGGACGCAACCGCTGGGACCTCATCTTCTGCGACCCGCCCACCTTCTCGAACTCCTCGCGCATGGGCGAGCGCACGTGGGACGTGCAGCGCGACCACGTTGAGCTGCTGAAAGGCGTTGTAGGCCTGCTCGAACAGGGCGGCGTGGCCATCTTCTCGTGCAACCTGCGCAGCTTTAAACCGGACGTTGAGGCGCTCAGGGCCGCGGGCATAGGCCTCGAAGACATCACCGAGCGCACCATTCCCGAAGATTTCCAGCGCAACAAGCGCATCCACCATTGCTACCTCGTCCGGAGGCTCTAGCCCGCCGGCTTCAGCGCGCGGGGGCGGCCCCGTGGAACGGCTCCGAACACGCCGAGCGGCCCGCCCCCGCGGCAAAACGCGACCTATAGCACATTGCAGGCGCTATCGCTATAATGACGTGCCACGGCGCAGATTCGCGTCGACGTGCCATGCTTCTCAAGGAGTTATGCAATGTCTTCTGAAGACAAGAACCGAGAGCTTGACGAGGCCTCGGAAGAAACCGACGGGGTGGCCGCGCCACCCGATTCGACTTCGTCCCTATCGATCAAACCGAATCTTTCATCCGGCAAGGGGAACAAGCGCGGGCGCAAGCGCGCGGCGGCATCGAGCCGCAAGCGCAAGCCCGTTCGCCCGCCCAAGACCATCAAGGGCGCTTCTCACCCGCAGACTCATGTCATTCCGGTGAGCCTCGCCGCGATGCTCGTGACCATCGGCGTCGTGTACGGCGACATCGGAACGTCGCCGATGTACGTCACCAAGGCGCTGCTCGCCGGCAACGGCGGCATCATGAGCGTCACCGAGGAATTCGTGCTCGGCGCACTCTCGCTCGTGATCTGGACGGTAACGCTGCTCACCACGGTGAAATACGTCCTCATCTCGCTCAAGGCCGATAACTACGGCGAAGGCGGCATCTTCGCGCTCTACAGCATCGTGAGGCGCTACGGCAAGTGGCTCATCATCCCCGCCATGCTCGGCGGCTCCGCGCTGCTGGCCGATGGCGTGCTCACACCCGCCGTGACGATCACCACCGGCGTGGAGGGCCTGCGCACCATCCCCGAGACCCATGCGATCATCGGCGACAACCAGATGAACGTGGTGGTGATCACCCTCATCATCGTGTGCATCCTCTTCGTGGTGCAGCGCGCCGGAACGAGCAAGATCGGCCGCGCGTTCGGCCCGGTCATGCTCGGCTGGTTCCTCTTCCTGGGAATCACCGGCCTGCTCTTTACCTTCACGAACCCCAAGATCCTGCTCGCCATCAACCCGGTGTACGGCCTGCAGTTCCTGTTCAGCCCCAACAACCACGCCGGCATCATGATCTTGGGCAGCTGCTTCCTCGCTACCACCGGCGCCGAGGCGCTCTACTCGGACATGGGCCACGTGGGCAAGGGCAACATTTATGCAACCTGGCCCTTCGTGAAGGCATGCCTCATCCTGAGCTACCTCGGCCAGGGCGCCTGGCTGCTCGCTAATGCCGGCAACCCGGAACTCGCCGCCATCGAGGACCTCAACCCCTTCTTCCAGATGCTCCCCGGCGTGGTGCGTCCGTTCGGCGTGGTCTTCTCCGTGCTCGCGGCCATCATCGCCTCCCAGGCGCTCATCACCGGCGCGTTCTCGCTCGTTTCCGAGGCGAGCCGCTTGGACCTCATGCCGCACCTGCAGGTGTTCTATCCGTCCGAGACCAAGGGTCAGCTCTATATTCCGCTGGTCAACAAGGTCATGTGGGCGGGCTGCATCATCGTGGTGCTGCTGTTCCAGAGCTCTGCGCACATGGAGGCAGCATACGGCCTGGCCATCACCATCACGATGCTTTGCACGACGGTGCTGCTTTTCATCTACCTGCACCGCGTACGCAAGGTGAAGCTCTTCCCGTTCATCTTCCTTGCGTTCTTCGTGATGCTCGAGGGCTTCTTCTTCGGCTCTTCGCTCACCAAGTTCTTCCACGGCGGCTACTTCACCATCTTGCTTGCAGCGCTCATCATGAGCGTCATGCTTTGCTGGTATGCGGGCACGGCTGTGGAGCGCCGGCAGGCCACGCTGCTTCCGGTGCGCAAGTACCTCGACCAGCTGGCGCGCTTGCGTGACGACACCACCTACGACCGCTTGTGCGATAACCTGGTCTATCTCACCAATGGCACCAACACGGACTATCTCGACCGCGACATCCTCTATTCCATCCTCGACAAGCACCCCAAGCGCGCGCGTGCCTGGTGGTTCATCAACGTCGAGGTCATGGACGACCCGCACACCTGCGCGTACTCAATCGAGGACTTTGGCACCGATTACGTGTTCCGCGTGCATCTGTTCTTGGGATACAAGGTCAACCAGCGCATCAACGCGTACCTGCGCCAGATCGTGCAGGACCTCTCGGCCACCGGCGAACTTCCGCCGCAGACGCGCGACTACTCGGTTTACAAGCGCCCGAGCCCCATCGGCTCCTTCCAGTTCTGCATGATTCGGAAGACTTTGGCACCCGAGAGCGACGTCGTGAGCCGCGAGCGCACGGCCATTGGCCTCAAGTACGCCATCCGCAGCTTTGCTGGATCGCCTGCGCAGTGGTATGGCCTCGAGAACTCGAGTGTGTTCGTTGAGTACGTGCCGCTCTTCACCAAGTTCAAGAGCGCCGAGAAGCTCGTGCGCATCGCCCCGGACGACAGGCCGTAGGAAGCGTCAGCGGCGGCTGTATGGGAACGCGCCTATGCCACGGGGCCCGCAGGGAGGACTTCTTCCTGCGGGCCCCGTTTTGCATGAATTCCGTACAGCTTTTCGCTTGCTCAGAAGGGCCTCTGCACGAGATTCGTCCCCGTTTAGCCTCCTCTCGAAGGCCCGCCCCGTGCATAATTCAACTTTTGGGCAGTTGAGCCCCTACCCGGAAAGTAGAGACGCACGTTCTCCTACCAGAAGCGCAGGTAGAAGAAGTGCGATTCTTTGCTCTACTTTGCCTTCCCGGCTTGGAGTGCCCAAAAGTTGAAACAAAGTCGGCCATGGCGCACGATGAGGCCACCAAGCGGCTAGATGCGAAGCGTTTGCACGGGTTCCGAGGCCGGCGAGGGGCTTGATGTAAAGCGCCTGCGCGGGTTTCGAGTCCGCCATCCCGCAGCTCCAGCTTGCGGTGGCCCCCACCGACTCGCCAAGCGTCCCTAGCCTTGCAACGGATCCTCGCCGGTCCAGTTCTTAAACCACCGGCCCATGCTGCGCCCCATTTCCGCCATGAAGGGGCTCGTGTGCTTTCGCGTATAGATGTCGCGGACGCGCTCCCCCGCCTCCCGCGCATGGGGCCGGAACATCGCATCCATCTCGGCGACCTGCTTATCCATGGTCGCGGCATCGGCTCTGCGATAGCGCTCGGCCATGACGATGTTCTCAACGGGGTGCGGCGTCGCTGGGCGCTCCTTTGCCGGAACGCCCAATACGAGCATCGACAGGGGAAGGGTATAGGGAGGCAGGTCCAGCAAACGGCCGACGGCCTCGGCGTTTTCCACCACATCTCCTATGTAGCAGCTCCCCAGCCCCACCGCCTCGGCAGCGATGACCGCTGTTTGGGCCGCGATGACCGCATCCTGCGCAGCGATGGCGAACTCCCCCATGCCGGGAGCACGCCGCGGGCTCTTTCCCGTTTGCTCGACAAACGATGGCTCAAAACACCCCGCATGCTCAAACAGGTCGATCCATTTTGCATAGTCGACCACAAAGACGAGCGCCCAAGGCGCCGTTGCTATGAACGGCTGGTCGTCGCAGAGCACCGCCAGTTGATCCAGCGTTTCCTGGTTGCGGATATCGATGATCGAGTACATCATCATCGCGCCCGCAGACGGTGCGCGCGTAGCCGCATGCAAGACCGCGGAGCGCTGCTCGTCTGTCACCGGGTCCTGCGCGAACTTTCGCGTGGAGGAACGCGCCTCGATGACCTCGAGCACATCGCGCTTCCACGCGCGCGCCTCCGCTGGCCGTACGCTTCCTTCGCTCGGCTCTTCCCCGCGCTCGAAAGCACCCTGGGTTTCTGCTCGTCTCTCCATAACGCTCCATCCCCTCGCTTGTCGTGTGCTGCCGTCGACGTGGCCGCAACCGCGCGCCCGCTATCGCACGCTACCGTGGCGGTGCGGCTGCAACTGCACGCTGCCGCAACCGCGCACGGCTGCAACCGCGCGCTCGCAGCCGTGCCCGGTCGGGCCCTCCGTCCAACACGGGGCGGCCGGCACGGCGCATGCATCGCGCTGCTTCGGCGACGCGCCGCTTAAGAAACAGCTTAATTATTGCAAAGCCCCTGTTTGTCGATAGAATCTCGACAATCGCGGGGTACTATGGACACTTGTTGTCGCAAAGATTCGATGAAGGGCGCGTTAGCTTTTTATAAGGTCTCGCCCGCCACCAAAAGGAGCCATTCATGCTCGTCGCCATTATAACGTGCATCGCCGCCATCGCGAGCATCGTGCTTGGAGTACGCGAGTTCAAGCAAGCAAAAGCCGCCTCGAGCGAGCGCATGCCCCTACAGCGCAGCAGCATCGCTTGGGCGATCGCGTTTTTCGCCATCCAGGTCTTCATCGCCGTTTGGAGCGCCCTGGGACTCGTGCAAAACGAGCCGATCGCCCCGATCATCATGAACATCGTGCTCACCGGGTGCGTGTACCTCTCGGTGGCTCGGCCGCGACTGGGTAAGCAGGTCGTCGCGTTCCTCTCCCCCGAGGGTCGCTGGGCGCACCCGCAAATCGCCACGGCGCTCGCCATGGTCGTTGCGGGCATCTTCTCCACCCTCGCGCTCGAGATCCCCAGCAACCATGACATCTTCTGGATGTACCCGCTCTGTCTGCTGCTCGAGGTCGCGCTCGTCACGGCTATCGTCGCAGGCGTGTTCTACCTGTTCCAGCGGCGTGGCGCCGCACCCGCCATCGCCGCCTTCGTGTTCTTCGCGATCGGCATCGCTGAGTACTTCGTCATCCTCTTCAAGTCGCAGCCCATCCAGCCCGGCGATCTCACCGCCATCGCGACTGCCGCGGCCGTTGGCGCCGGCTACGTGTTCGAGCTCTCGTCGTACTGCCTGTACGGCATCGTCTTTTTCGCGCTTGCCATGATCGTCTCAAGCTACGCCGCGGTGCTTCGCCCGGACCGCGAGCATCGGTCGCGCAAGAAGTTCCTGCTCAACCTGCTCATTGGCGTGCTGTGCCTCGGTGGCGTGATCGGGCACGTAACCCTTATCGACTATTACAATGTCCTGCGCATTCAGGTGTATACCTGGCGCCCGCTCGAGAGCTATTACCGCCAGGGCTTCATCCCATCGTTCGTTTCGAGCGCGCAGACCATCCAGCCCCGTAAGCCCGACGGCTACACCGCCGAGCTTGCCCAAGATCTCATCGACGAGTACGCCGCGAAGTACGATGCCGGCGAGGGATCGAGCGCCGAGCGCACGGCCGCCTCGCAGCAGTTCAGCGAGGAGAAGCCCGCGGTCGTCGTAATCATGAACGAGACGTTCTCTGACCTCTCCGTATACCAGAACCTCCACGCAGGCTACGAGGGACCCACGTACTTCAAGAGCATCGATGACGCCGTGCAACGCGGCGACCTGTACGTCTCGGCGTACGGCGGCGGCACCTGCAACACCGAGTTCGAGTTCCTCACGGGCAACTCCATGGCATACCTTGGGCAGGGCGTCTACCCGTACACGATCTACAACCTCACGCACGCTGAGAACCTGGCGCAGCAGTTCAGCGACCTTGGCTACAAGACCACGGCCATGCACCCCAACCACGCCACCAACTGGAACCGCGAGAACGTCTACAACGACTTCGGGTTCGACCAGTTCCTTGCTATCGAGGATTTCCAGGACGCCGACACCCTGCGCGGCATGGTGACCGACGCCGCCACCTACGACAAAATCATCGAGATGCTGCAGACCGACGATAGCCCGCAGTTCATCTTCGATGTGACGATGCAGAACCACTCCGGCTACGACACCGGGCTCCTGCCGAGCAACATCCAGACGAACTACCTCATCGACGGCACCTATGATCCCGAGGTCAACGAGTATCTCGCGCTCATCGAGCAGTCCGACCAGGCGCTCGAGGAGTTCATCGGCAAGCTGCAGAATCTCGACCGTCCGGTTGTCGTGGTGTTCTTCGGCGACCACCAGCCGTTCTTCCCCTCGGACTTCAACGATGCGTGGTACCAGAACGAAGATGAGGCAACTCACAGCGAGCGCCTGTATCACACGAGCTATGTAATCTGGGCGAACTACGACGTCGCGGGCCGCGAGCAGACGAGCAGCACCGAGGATATCTCGACCAACTTCCTCGGAGCCGAGGTCATGAACCTCATCGGCGCCCCGCTGAGCGACTACCAGAAGGCTCAGCTCTCGCTGCGCGAGAGCATGCCCGCGATCAATATCATCGGCTACCAGGACAGCAATGGCTCATGGTATCTCACGGGCACCGACACGAGCGGCGGCGGAGGCTCCCTTTCCGATGCGCTTGCTGCCGCCAGCAAGGCGCGCGAAGACCTTGCGAAGATGCAGTACTTGAAACTCTTCGACCACGGGGACAGCGTCTTCACCAAGACGCTCCAGGGCGCGGCGAACGAAACCAACCCCAACCTCGCACCGGGAACGACGAAAATCAAATAACTTTCAACTTTTGGGCACTCCAGCCGTGCGCCGTCAGATATAAACGGATGGCGCACGGCAAAAGCTCAGGTAAAAGGCCTGCCGTTTTTTGGTCTACTTAGAATCTGCCTGCTGAAGCGCCCAAAAGCTGCAATCATATAACGTAGCGTGCGGCAGGCACCGCTACCAGCCGCCGTCGATTGCCGTTCCTCCGCTATCGCCTGGCTGCCAGCCCTCTATCGTCTGCCACCCGTCCGCTACCGCGCTGCAGCCAGAACCTCATTGCCGCCCCGCAGGCGGGCGGCCAGGCGATCGAGAAGCGCCGGCTTGCACCCGGCGTAGTCCTGCAGGTAGGCGCGCGCCGTACCGTAGCGCTCGTGAAGATGGCTGAGCGCGCGCTCCATCTCTGCCGGCTGCGCCACGAAGAGGCTACGCGGCACGCGGCGCCTCAACACCACCGCAACGAACACTCGCTGCGCATGCATGGAAAACGACATGTACTCCCCCGTCGCAGCGTAGTCCGCGACGATCTGGGCATCGTCTACCCCAGCAAGACCAAGCAGCAGCATCGCAATCACGCCTGTCCGGTCCTTGCCCGCACGGCAATGGAACAGCGCACAGCCCGGGCCATCCAGCGCCTCCATCACAAGACGGAAGCTCTCCGCATCGTTATCGAGCAGCTGGAGATACACATCCGACATGCGGCGAGGAACCTGGCCGCGCAGCCCGCTCGAATTGAGCTGATCGAGCATGGGGATGTGGATGTACTCGACGTTTTGCCGCGCGCCGCGCCTGCCCGGGGCGTACGGGTCTGGCCAATGGCGCACCTCGAATGAGCTGCGAACGTCGATGACCCGGCGCAAGCCATACCGGTCGAGCCTCGCAAAGTCCTGACTGCGCAGGCCGCCGAGTGCGTCTCCCCGCAGGAATGCCCCGTGCGCCGTGGTCCCGGTTTGCCCGCCCTCGGCCATGAAGGGATATCCTCCTAGGTCGCGCACGTTACGCGCACCGCGAAGCACAAGGTCCTGAAAGCGGGGCGTGCTTTCAGACGGATTGTTCGGCGCCGTTCCTGCCATGCCATCCTTTCGCCCACGCATGCGCGCCAAGCGCGCGCCCCGTGCCGTGCGCCCGGCGCACGCCTGCACGCCGTTGCACTCCCGCACGCCACTGCACGCTGATGGCACGCCCGCACGCATGCGAGAAAGCCTTAAGTATAATGAGATGGTTTGATTTCCCTGTTTTGCTTGCGTAATGCTGCGGTAAGCTCGTTGCCAGAGGAGGCACCCATGGCCGCATCACACACCGATTCGCACCCGGCTCGCACAGAGCTCGCATCCATCTCCCTCGACGACCTTATCGTAGCAATCAGGGCGGGCGGCGTCGATGCGCGACTTGCTGCTCGTGGCGCCACGGAACAGGCGGCCGTGCGCGGCATGACGGTCGACTCTCGGGAAGTTCAACCCGGAAACCTCTTCGTATGTAAGGGTGCAGCGTTTCGCCCCGCTTTTCTCGCTAGCGCGATCGAACGCGGCGCCTGCGCCTACCTGTGCTCCAACGATGCCGCGCTCCTTGAACAGCTCGAACTGGTGGCCCCTGGAGCACCGCATATCGTCGCGTCCGACGTTCGCCGGGCGATGGCCCTCGTTGCACCCGTCGTCTACCAGCATCCCGAGCAAGCGCTCGACATCGTGGGCATCACGGGAACCAAGGGCAAATCGACCGTCGCATATATGCTTCGCTCTATCCTGCTCGCCGCCGGCGAGACTCCATCGGTACTTGGTTCCATCGAAACCGACGACGGCATCGAGCACTACGAGAGCCACAACACCACGCCCGAGGCCCCCGAACTTTGGCGGCATCTGTGGAACTCCGTGAAATCCGGCCGGCATCACATGGTCATGGAGGTCTCGAGCCAAGGGCTGAAGTACGACCGCGTACTCGGCGTGCCGCTTTCCATTGGCGTCTTTCTCAACATCGGGCGCGACCATATCTCAGGCGTCGAGCACCCCACCTTTGAGGATTATTTCGCCAGCAAGCTGCGCATTTTCGACCAGTGCAAGACCGCCGTGGTAAACATCGACGCCGAGCACGCCGCTCGCGTGCTTTCGGCTGCCAAAAAGGCGCGGCGCCTCGTTACAACCAGCGCACAAGGTACCGACGACGCCACCTTTGCCGCCTTGAACGCACAGTCTACTGGCCTAGAACTCACCTTCGAGGTTGTCGACCGCCTCGATCCTGCGCACCCCCAAACGCACGCCATCGCGCTCGGCATGGCGGGCCTCTTTAACGTAGACAACGCACTCGCCGCCATAGCGTGCGCGCGCTTGCTCGGGGTTGGCTACGACGCCATCTCGCGCGGCCTTGCTCATGTACGCGTGCCCGGCCGCATGGAAATCGTGGCGACTCCCGACCAGCATGTTATCGCCATCGTCGACTATGCCCATAACGAGCTTTCGTTCGAAACGCTGTTCTCGTCGATCAAGCGCGAATACCCAGGCAGGCGCATCATCGCGCTCTTTGGCGCGCCGGGCGGCAAGGCCCAGGAGCGGCGCGAGGCGCTGCCGCGCGTTGCCGGCAAATATGCGGACCTCATCATCTATACGGAAGAGGATCCGGCGCACGAGCGCGTCGAGGATATCTGTGCGGAGCTCTCCGCCCACACCCCGGCCGGCGTTGAACATGAGGTCATCTGCGACCGCGAGGAAGCCGTCGCGCACGCCCTCGATGTGGCGCGCGCTGGCACCAGCGATGCCGTAGTGCTGCTCCTCGCTAAGGGCGACGAAACGCGCCAGCATCGCGGCGACGAGTACCCTGAGGTCGAAAGCGACCTTTCCATCGCCAAGCGCCTGCTCGCCCCCTAACAAGCACTGAAACGCAGGCACCCGGTGTCTGCGTTTCACGAAAGCGCCCCGGCATGCTGAGCCGTTGAGGCTCGCACACCGGGGCGCCTGCACAGGAAAAACCCGCACCTATATCTGCATACAGTTACTCCGCTGCCTTTTTGGCTTCGCGGGCGGCAAGGGCGGCACGCACCTTGGCAGCCTTCTCGGGGTCCATGGCCGCGAGTTTGGCCTCCATCTTGGCGGCGTGGTCGTCGGCGGGCGCAGCATCTGCCGCAGGGGCGCCCTCAGCCGCCTTGGCGGCATCTCCGCTCCCAGCTGCCTTGGCACCCTCGCCCTCGGCAGCCTTCGCAGCCTTTTTGGCTGCCGCAGCCTTGCGGGCAGCCTCGACGCGCGCCTGCTGCTCGGGCGTCAGCTCGCGCTTGGGCTTCGCGGCCCCAACGCCGGCAGCCTTACCAGCGGCGCCCGTCGCACCGGCTTTCGCAGCCGGCTTGGCGGGCATATCCTTGTGCATCGTCACCGTTGTGAGCTCCGTCGTAGGCTCCGTTGGCAAGATGCCCATCGAGAGGCAATCCTTGGGGCATTCGCGCACGCAGCTCGCGCACTGCACGCAGCGATACGGATCGATGGTCCAGTCGCCGCCCTTGCGGTCCACGACAATCGCGTCGACCGGGCACGCGCGCTGGCACATGCCGCACAGGATGCAGGTGTCGATATCGTTCACCACATGGCCGCGCATATGCGGGAACAGCGTCTCAAGATCGCGTTTCTCATACGGGTAGCGCACCGTCGCCGGCTTATGGAACAGCGAGCGCAGCGTCATCTTGCCCAGCTTGAAGGTTCCCATTGCGCTACCTCTCTGTGCAGCTGATGCACGGGTCGATGGTCAGGATAATCATAGGCACGTCGGCCAGGTCCACGCCCTGCAGTGCGCGCACAAGACCGCCCAGGTTCTGGGAGGTTGGGGTGCGCATGCGGAAGCGGTCGAGGTTCTTGGTGCCGTTGCCGCGCACGTAGTAGAACGCCTCGCCGCGCGGCTGCTCGATCATAACGAGCGACTGGCCCTCAGGAACCACCTTCGCCTTCGGCTTGCCGCCAATGCCGTCGTGCGGGATCTTCTTCACGAGCTCCTCGATGATGTCGATGGACTGGAAGACCTCCTCGCAGCGAACCTTGCAGCGCGCATAGCAGTCGCACTCGGTCGAGATGATGGGCTCGAAGTGCTCCAGGTCGCCGTATGCGCCGTACCCGGTGGTACGCATGTCGTGCTCGATGCCCGAGCCCTTGGCAAACGGACCGACCATCGAGAGCTCGAGCGCGTCCTCGAAGCTGATGTAGCCCACGCCGCACAAGCGCTCGCGCACGGTCACATCGTTGAACATAGTGTCCACGATCTCGCGATACTCGCGCTTGAGGCCCTCAAGCTGCTCGCAGACCCACTTGAGGTCTTCGTCGCTGATGTCGTGCGCCATGCCGCCCACGATCGTGATGGAAAGGATGATGCGCGCGCCGCACGTACGCTGGAAGATGTCGAGTACGGTCTCGCGCAGGCGCCAGCAGTGGTTGAAGAGCGCTTCGAATCCGAACGCGTCGGCCAGAAGGCCCAGCCACAGCAGGTGCGAGTGACAGCGGGAGAGCTCCTCCAGAATCACGCGGAGGTACTCAGCGCGGCGCGGAATCTCGATGCCCATGAGCTTCTCGGTTGCCGACGCATAGCCGTAACCATGGCCGAAGCTGCAGATGCCGCAAACGCGCTCGGCAACGTACACGAACTGGTTGAAGTCGCGCTTCTGCACGAGTTTCTCCAAGCCGCGGTGCACGAAGCCAATCTGCGGGATGGCCTCCACCACGCGCTCGTCCTCAACGACAAGGTCTAGGTGCACCGGCTCCGGCAGCACCGGATGCTGCGGACCGAAGGGGATGACAGAACGGGTTGCCACGCTACTTCGCCTCCTTTGCAGCGCGGGCCGCAAGGGCGGCACGCACCTTGGCTGCCTTCTCGGGATCCATGGCCGCGAGCTTTCCCTCCATCTTGGCGGCACGGTCGTCGGCCGAAGGGGCGCTGGCGGCGGGGGCATCGGCACCCGCATCGCCCGCATCCGCGGCAGCGGGGCCCGCGGGGGCAGCAGCCGCGGCCGGGTCGGCAACGTCGCCAACGCTGGCTGCGCTCTTGCCGGCCTCCACAGCGGCGATCTTGGCCGCGGCGGCGGCATCGGCCTCGGCCGCAGACTTCTCCTCTGCTGCCTTACGCGCCTTGGCTGCCTTAGCGGCAGCGACCTTGGCCGCCTTCTCGCGCTCGGCCTTCTGCTCGGGCGTGATGACGGTCATGGGCGAATCAACCGCCACATTGAAGAAGTGCCCGCCAAAGTCGAGCTTCATGTTCACGAACTTCACGCCGAACAGGTCGTGCGTCTCGTTCTCGTAGCTGAACGCCGTGAAGTACATGTTCTGGATAGACGGCACCTCGCTCGTCTCGTCGATATCGTAGATGTCGAGCGTGACGGCCTTGTCGTTCACCTCGTCATAGAAGGTGTAGAAGAGGTCCATACCCTGTGCGGTGGTCTCGGCCGCCATCTGCACGAAGCGAAGCCCCTCGTATTTGAAGGTCTGCACGCGCGTGAGCAGCTCGCCCAGCGGGATGGTTACATACTCGGTGGTGTACATCCGCGCCTCCTACTCGTTCGTCTGCTTGGTCGCAGCCGCGGGCTGCTCGGTCTTAGCTTCTCCGGCCTTCGGGCCGCCGGTAGCCTCCGGGCCCTCGGCCGCCTTAGCGCCGGCATCCGCCTTGCTGCCGGCCGGCGCGGCCTTCGCCGTAGCCTCGGCCGCAGCATGGCGCTCGTCAACCGGGGCGTTCGGCGTTTCGGGCATCGGCTTGCCGATCGTCGCCGGGTCCTCGCCCGCCGCCAAGCGCTTCGCTTTCTCGTCCAGAATCTCAACGGCCTTGAGCACGGCGTCGATGATGGTCTCGGGGCGCACCGCGCAGCCGGGCGCGTACACGTCCACCGGAATGGCCTTGTCCACGCCGCCGATGATGTTGTAGCAATCGCGGAACACGCCGCCCGTGCACGCGCAAATGCCGCACGCCACGACAACCTTCGGCTCCATCATCTGCTCGTAGATGTGCTTCACCACGTTGATGTTCTGGTGGTTCACCGAGCCCGTCACGAGGAAGATGTCCGCATGCTTGGGGTTGCCCGTGTTGATGATGCCAAAGCGCTCGAGGTCATAGAGCGGCATGAGCGAGTCGAGCACCTCGATGTCGCAGCCGTTGCAGCTCGATCCGTCGTAATGGATGAGCCACGGCGATTTGGATGCGTAACCCATATGCTCTCCTTAGATGAACGGGGTGATAAGCATGTAGAACAGGTTGATGACGCCCGCAACGAGCGCCACGAGCCACGCGTACTTGAGGCCGAACTGCCACTTGGTGCGCGCGCTGTTGTTGTCGATGAACACCTCGAAGAACCAGGTGAGGGCCACGACCGCCAACGCAACCACAAAAGAGATGGGGTTATCCCAGATGAAGAACATGCCCACCCACATGAGGAAGAGCACCGTCTCGCACCAGTGCATGATCTCGACCTTGGCGAGGGTGCGGCCCTCCATCTCGGTCGTGATGCCCTTGACGAGCTCCTGGTGCGCATGGTGGCTATAGGAGTAGTCGAACGGGCTCTTGCGCAGCTTGATGGTGAGGATGAAGAGCAAGCCCAGGAAGATCGGGATGAGCGAGATGATCATCGGCTGCTCGAGCGTAAGGAGCGACGCGGTATCGAACGACTGCGTCGCGCCGAAGAAGCCGACGGTCATGATGAGGAGCATGGGCTCGTAGCTCATCACCTGCAGGCACTCGCGGTCCGCGCCGGTGTCGGCGAAGGGGCTCCGCGCGGAGTACGACGCGATGATCACGAAGAGCGTGGCCAGGGTGACCAGGAACACGCACATGAGCAGGTTGGAACCAGAGATGAACATGCCGCCCGCGAGCAGGCAGAAGATGATGGCGCAGGTGATGTACGCCTCGTCCACCGCATTGACGCTCGCCTGCTCCTTGGCAAGGAGCTTGCGCACGTCATAGTAAGGCTGCAGCAGCTTGGGGCCCACGCGCCCCTGCATGTGCGCGCTCACCTTGCGGTCGAGCCCGTCGAGCAGGCAGCCGATAACGGGCGCGCAGACGGCGAAGACCACAACGCCGAGCAGCAGGCCGGGAAGCCCGGGGCCCACGAGACGCGGCAGGCGCTCAACATAGAACGTGCCGCCGGTGAGCACGTCGGTGTTGAAGATGAAGCAGGCGGCAAAGGCCATGAGGATGATGCCCAGGCACACGATCACGCCCACGTTGGTGAGGGCATGCTCGGGGAAGATGTCCTGCATGTACCAGTTGCGCTTGGTGGACGTCATGGTGCGGCCCATGGATCCGTGGAAGCGGCGGCTGTCCGGATCGGTGCAGGTGCCGCCCAGGTAGACCTCGACACGGCGCTTCTTGCTCGCGCGGCCCCACGGGGTGAGGAAGACGATGGCGATGAACGCCACGATGACCGCCATGATGAGCATGTTGTCCACGCCGAGGAACTGCGGGTTGCTACCGAACGTCGCCTCGAGGTACGGGGAGACCACGCCGAGGGAGATGGCCGGCAGGCCAAGGCAGCACGCGAGCATGAGCACGGCGATGGAGCCAATGGCGAACCACTCCGAGCGATGCACGCCCGCCTCGACGTTCTCGGCCTTCTGCGCCACGCCCGCAAGCTTGCCGAGCCACTTGGCCCAGAAGAAGAAGGTAGCGGCAGATCCGAAGGCAAGCAGGATGAGGAAGACCACGTTGCCGGTCTCGGCGAACGAGACGAGTGTGGCCCACTTGGAGATGAGCATGCCGAACGGGGCCACGAACATACCCAGGATGCCGAGCATCATGAAGCGGGTGAGGCGCGGCAAGCGGCTGAAGAGGCCGTCCATGTCCTCGATGTTACGGCTGCCGATGCGGTGCTCAACCGTGCCCACGCACAGGAACAGGATCGACTTGGACACCGTATGGAAGATGATGAGGAAGACCGCAGCCCAGGCGGCCTCGGCGATGCCCACGCCGGCGCAGGCGGCGATGAGGCCGAGGTTCGCAATCGTGGAGTACGCGAGCACGCGCTTGGCGTTGCTCTGGCTGATGGCCATGAAGCTGCAGAGCACAAAGGTCACGCCGCCCACGGTAACGACCATGATGGAGGCCGTAGGGAAGACCATGTAAACGGGCGCGAGCTTCACCAGCAGAAAGACGCCGGCCTTGACCATCGTGGAGGAGTGGAGCAGGGCGCTCGTGGGCGTCGGGGCCACCATGGCGCCAAGGAGCCAGCTGTGGAACGGCATCTGCGCGGCCTTCGTGAGGCCCGCAACCGAAAGCAGCAGGATCGGGAAGATGAGCACGGCGGCCTGGGTGGTGCTCGCCGTCTCGATGAACGCGGCGAGCGAGAGCTCGATACCGCCGAAGTGGAGCATGATGAGGGCCGCGAGGAAGGCCAGGCCGCCGATCATGTTGAGGTTGATCTGGCGGAAGGAGTTCTTGATGGCCTCGTCCGTGCGGGTGTACCCGATCATGAGGAACGAGCAGACCGTCGTGATCTCCCAGCCGGTGAAGAGCCACTCGAGGTTGTCGGAGAGCACGATGACGAACATCGCGGAGAGGAAGATGAACATGAGCGCGCTGAAGAAGTGGCGGCGGTCGGGCGCGCCGGCGGGCTCATGATGCTGGAAGTCGTGCATGTAACCGAGCGCGTAGACGCAGATGGCGCTGCCCACAAGGCCCACGATGAGCACCATGATCACCGAGAGCTGATCGCTGTAGAGCGGCTCGGGAAGCATGTGGCCGGCGCCCTCGGAGAGCGTCATGTTTGCGAATGCGATCACGCCAACGGTCTGAACGAGGCCGAGAACGAGCGCAAGCCGGTTCTTGTAACGCACGGCGTGCCACAAGATGACCGCGCAGAGCACGATGTCGATCGCCGTGAATACCCAGGTAGCGATGTAGCTCGTCTCCTGGGGCAACGCGAAGGATACGTGGCCGACGAACAGGTACTGCACCGCGAACGCCACAGCGGTAACACCCGTTATCGCTGCCGCCGCAATCGTAATGACGTTGCGCTGGGATTCGCTCCGGAACAGCATGAGCAGTACCGCCGCGATGAGCGGTACGGCGACAAGCGCCGCGATGAGACTCATGTGTCTCCTCCTCAATCCATGGATCCGATAAGACGGGTTTTATTCGTGTGCCTCCTCAACACACCAAACGTTTACATATTGTAGCTAACTTGACCCCCTGTGCGGTAGGAATTCGGCGGTGAACGGCAATGTTGGACGTGTTCACGCCTCTTTCGCCGCTTCCACAGCTAGGCCGTACCGCCTCAGCGTTCCTTTCAAAATAGTTCGAGGCTCGAGTCGGAAGATTTTTGGCGACCTACCGAGTAGACACCCCTTGCGGGCAAGCAAAACTGCAGGTCGAAGATTCCCAAAAGGGCGGTCTACTCGGCGAAACCTCAAAAACCTTCCGACTCGAGCCTCGAACTTAGAATTGCCCATGCGCGAGGGCAAAATGAGCCTGGGCACAGAAAAGGCCCCGAGCGCACGCGCGCCCGGGGCCTGACCATATCGCTTGTTTGACCTGCGGCTATGCTTGATCTCTTACGCGCGGGTGTCCTCGATAATCTTCTTCACCGTATCCTGGATCTCGGTGAGCTTCTCCTCGCCAGGAATCCACTGCTGGGTGATCACGGGCACGGGCATCTCGAACTTGGCGTCCTGCATGGCCTGCTCGACCTGCTTGGGACCAAGTGGCGCCCAGCCATAGCTGCCGAACGCGATACCGATGCGCTGGCTGTTGTTGGGCGAAAGGCCACGCATGTAGGTGAGGAAGCTCGCCACCGTAGGCATCATGTTGGAGTTGAGGGTGGGCGAGCCAACCGCCACGTAGCGCGCGTCGCACATATAGAGCATGATGTCCGAGATGTGCGTGTGCTTGAGGTCGATGAGCTGGGCCGTCACGCCCTCCTTGATGAAGGCGTCGCAGATCTCGCGAGCCATAAGCTCGGTGGAGTGCCACATGGAGTCGAACACCACCACGGCCTTATCCTCGGTCTGGTAGGTGCTCCAAGCCTGGTACTTCTCCAGGATGGCAGGGATGTTGCTGCGCCAAATCACACCGTGCGAGGGGGCGATCATCTTGATGTCGAGGCCCGCGAGCGCACCCATGGCCTTCTGCACCTGGGCACCGTACGGCCACACGATGTTGGCGTAGTACTTCTTGGCCTGCTTCATGACCTCGGCAAGGTCGTTCTCGTCGTCGAAACGCTTGCTCGTGGCGAAGTGCTGGCCGAAGGCGTCGTTCGAGAAGAGGATGCCGTCCTCGGGGCACCAGGTGACCATGTTGTCGGGCCAGTGGACCATGGGCGTCTGCACGAAGTGAAGCGTGCGCTCGCCGATGCTCAGCGAGTCGCCGGTCTTCACGCCCTCGACCTCGATGCCGTAGTGCGCGCGGATCTCGTTCACGCCGGCCGGGGCGCTGGCGTAGATGGTCGCGCTCGGCGCGAGCTCGTGGATCTTGGGCAGGCTGCCGGAGTGGTCCATCTCCACGTGGTTGGTGATCACGACATCGATCTTCGCCGGATCGACCACCTGGCTGATGCGCTGAACGAACTCGTCGGTGAAGGTCGCCTTGGCGGTGTCGATGAGCGTTACCTTCTCGTCCATGATGAGATAGGCGTTGTAGGTAATGCCGCGCTCGGTGGTGTAGCCGTGGAACTGGCGCTCGTTCCAGTCGAGCCCGCCGACCCACCAAACCTTCGGCGCGATCTCAATAGCGTTGAGCATGCTGCTCCCTTCTGCTGCCCGCAGGCAGCCTTGAATGCTTGACCGCGGACCATGATAGCACGCGCGCTGTGTCGCGGGAAATGCTCCTACGACGAGGATTCTTCCGAAGACCTGGGCTTGCGACCTCGACGTTTGTTAACGAGCGCATTCGCTCCGTCGCGTCGGTACGCCCGGCACCACGCCTTGAGCGAAGACTCGCTGGGAATCTGATACTTAACCATCACATCGCGGACCGACTTGCCGCGCTCCACGTGCTCCTTCACGGCAGCGAGCTTGGTCTCGTAGTCGTACACCTTGCGGTGGCTCCCGGCGTTGAGCACGGTCTCCGCGCCGCCCACGGCAAACGCGCGGGTCCATTGCCGGGCCGTCGCATCGCTCACCCCAAGCTCGCGCGCGAGGTGGCGGCGGCCCACATCGGCTTCGAGCAGTTCGACCGCCCGCTGGCGCACGTCGTCATGTATCGTCCTGCTGTTCTCGTCCATTGGGAATCGCCACCATCGCATTCGTGTCGCCGGCATTGCAGTCGCGGCGCCGGCATCGTCCTTATGCCGCCAGTGCCGCGCTCGCGTCGTAGGCTTCGTCTTCATGCCACCGGTGCCGCACTCGCGCCGCCGGCATCGCGTCCGCAGATTGAGGAACGAAACGGGATTGTACCTGCCCCGTCTCCTCGATCCGCTCGCTTACTTAGATTATGCGTAAATTGTTACTAGCTTAGGTCAATTAACATCGTATCGCCATGAACGGGGGCACCCTCGCCAGGGGAACGGGGTGCCCCCGGCGGCAGCGGAGCGGGGCACCCCGGTCGCCGCCGGCATCGCAATCTTCCAGAATCCGCAGGCCCGGACGCATCGAGGCAGAAGCGCCTTACACCTCGTACTGGGGGAGGTCCTGCAGGGCGATGACCCCCATGTCCTCGCCGCGATCGAGGCGAGCGTCCTCAATGGCTTCGACCGCTGCCACGAAGGCGTTCGCCGCGCTCAAGGCCGTGATGCACGTGACCCCGCGACGCACGGCCTCGGTGCGCAGCTGGTACCCGTCGCCACGAGACTCCTGCCCGAACGGCGTGTTGATCATGAGGGCGATCTCGCCATTCGCCACCATGTCCCCAATGTTGGGGTGCGCCTCGCTGAACTTGCGCACCACCTCGCACTTCACGTTGCCGCCAGCCAGCACGCGGGCCGTGCCCTCGGTGGAGCAAATCTCGAACCCCAGGTACCGCAGGATGCGCGCGAGCGAGAGGATGTTGCGCTTGTCGCGATCATTCACCGAGATGAACACCTTGCCGCTCTCCGGCGTGGGAAGCTCGTAGCTGATCGCGAGCTGCGTCTTGGCATATGCTTCGGGGTAGCTCTTCGCGATGCCCATCACCTCGCCCGTCGACTTCATCTCCGGGCCGAGCACCACGTCGGCACCCGGGAAGCGGCCCCATGGCATCACTGCCTCCTTCATGCAGAACCAGTCGAGCCGCCGGTCGTCGGCAGGCAGGTGCAGGTCAGCGATCTTCTCCCCCGCCATGATGCACGCCGCGCACTTGGCGAGCGGAACACCCGTTGCCTTCGAGATGAACGGCACCGTTCGGCTCGCGCGCGGGTTTGCCTCGATCACATAGACCTGCTCGCCCTGGATGGCATATTGCACGTTCACCAGGCCGCGCACGCCAAGCGCCATGGCAATGCGCGCCGTGGTGTCGCGCAACTTCGCCACGAGCGCGTCGGAAAAGCTGAAGGGCGGGATGCACGTGGCGGAATCGCCCGAATGGATGCCGGCCTCCTCGATATGCTCCAAGATGCCGCCGATATAGACCTCGTCCCCGTCGCAAAGCGCGTCCACGTCGCATTCCATAGCGCCCTCGAGGAACCGGTCGAGGTAGACGGGGTAGTCAGGCGAGACGCGCGTGGCCTCGGCCATGTACTCCCGCAGGTGCTCCGCGTCGTAGGCGATCATCATGCCGCGGCCGCCCAGCACGTAGCTCGGGCGCACGAGCAGCGGGAACCCGATCCGCGCCGCAACTTGCTCCGCCTCCTCGAAGCTCCGCGCCTCGCCCGCCGGCGGATACATGATGCGCATGCGGTCCAGCAGAGCGCTGAATCGCTCGCGGTCCTCGGCAAGGTCGATGGCGTCGGGCTGCGTGCCCATGATCTTCACGCCGGCATCGGCGAGCGCGCGGGCCAGTTTGAGCGGGGTCTGGCCGCCGAGCGTCACCACCACGCCGTCGGGGCGCTCCACATCAACGATATCCATGACGTCCTCGTAGGTAAGCGGCTCGAAGTACAGCCGGTCGGACGTGTCGTAGTCGGTGGAGACGGTTTCGGGGTTGCAGTTCACCATGATGGTCTCGAAGCCGCGGCTCGCCAGCGCGTAGCTCGCGTGCACGCAGCAGTAGTCGAACTCAATGCCCTGGCCAATACGGTTGGGCCCCGCGCCCAGAATCATCACCTTGGGTTTGTGCGCGCGGGTTACCTCGTCTGCCGCAACGCCACGGCTCGCGTCGGGCGATACCCGCATGAGGCCCTCGTAGGTCTTGTAGTGATACTCCGTTGCGCTCGCAAACTCCGCGGCGCACGTATCGACGGTCTTCATGCAGGGAACAACGCCGAGACCCTTGCGATAGGCCCGAACGAAGCGCTCGTCGCTCCCGGTGAGCTGCGCGATCTCGGCATCGCTCGCGCCGTATTGCTTGAGCAGGCGCATGGCGTCGACATCGATGTCCTCCACGCGCAGGCCCCGGACGCTCTCCTGCACGGCGATCATGTCGGCGATGCGCGAGATGAACCACGGATCGATGCCGGTGAGCTCGTGCACGCGCTCGTGACTCCATCCGCGACGGAGTGCCTCGGCGAGCGCGAAGATGCGGTCCTCGGTGGGCGATGCCACGCGGCCCTCGAGCTCGTCATCCGGCACGGTGGCAAGGTTGTCGCCACCCGCGCTCAGCCCGGCGTGCCCGTCTTCGAGCGAGCGCATGGCCTTACCGAACGCCTCCTCGAACGTGCGGCCGATAGCCATGATCTCTCCCACGGCCTTCATGCGCGTTGTGAGGGTGGTGTCGGTGCCCTTGAACTTCTCGAATGCGAAGCGCGGCACCTTGACCACGCAGTAATCGATGCTGGGCTCGAAGCACGCCGGGGTGGCCTTGGTGATGTCGTTTACGATCTCGTCGAGGGTGTAGCCCACTGCTAGGCGAGCCGCCGCCTTGGCGATGGGGAATCCGGTGGCCTTGGACGCAAGCGACGAGCTTCGGCTCACGCGCGGGTTCATTTCGATCACGATGAGGCGGCCGTTCTTGGGATTTACGGCAAACTGCACGTTGGATCCGCCCGTCTCCACGCCCACCTTCTCCAGGATGGCCAGCGAGGCCACTCGCATGCGCTGGTACTCCAGGTCGGATAGGGTCTGCGCCGGCGCCACGGTGATGGAATCGCCCGTGTGCACGCCCATGGGGTCGAGGTTCTCGATGGAGCACACGATGATGCCGTTGCCAGCGCGGTCGCGCATGACCTCCATCTCGTACTCTTTCCAGCCCTCGATGGATTCCTCCACGAGCACCTCGCCGGCAGGAGAGAGCTCGAGGCCCTGGCGCACAATCTCGCGCAGCTCCTGTTCATCGTGCGCGATACCGCCACCCGCGCCGCCCAGGGTAAAGCTCGGACGCAGCACGCAGGGGTAGCCCACACGCGCCACGATAGCGAGCGCGTCGTCGATGGAATAAGCGTAGCCGCTGCGGGCAACCTCCAGACCGATCTCGGCCATGGCCTCATTGAAGAGCTTGCGGTCCTCGCCTCGCTCGATGGCGGCAAGGTCGCACCCGATCATCTCGACGCCATATGCATCGAGCGTTCCGTTCTTGGCCAGCTCCACAGCGGCATTGAGGCCCGTCTGCCCGCCGAGCGTGGGGAGCAGGGCGTCGGGACGCTCTCGGGCGATCACCTTCTCGATGAACTCTGGGGTCACGGGCTCAACATAGGTGCGGTCCGCAAGCCCCGGGTCCGTCATGATCGTGGCCGGATTTGAGTTGACCAGAACGACCTCGTAGCCGTCCTCCTTGAGCACTTTGCAGGCCTGAGCGCCAGAATAATCGAACTCGCAGGCCTGGCCGATGACGATCGGGCCGGACCCGATAACGAGAATCCGCTTGATGTCGGTACGTTTTGG
The DNA here is from genome assembly GCF_009676995.1 of Enorma shizhengliae. NCBI lineage: Bacteria > Bacillati > Actinomycetota > Coriobacteriia > Coriobacteriales > Coriobacteriaceae > Enorma > Enorma shizhengliae. The sequence continues at coordinate 105,715 of NZ_VTFZ01000001.1, read as the reverse complement.
CATTGCGTTCTCCTAATCTGGCTAAAAATGTCGAAAAATGGCAATCGACCTGTGCCCTGCGCGCGGATATCGGTGTGTTTGCGGCCGTTTTGAAGGTTCTACGCCCGCCTGCCCACCCATTCCACGCCTTTTTCCTCTTTCATCGAGCCCTTCAGGGAGATGCGATTGCCGAAAATCGACATTTTTAGCCAATTTCACGGCGTAATCAGTAAATCCGTTTCGCAGAGGCGGCTTCCGGCATCGAATCTCGCGGCTCAGCTCGCTGAAAACCCTCGGAAGCGCGCCCTGCGCCACATCACGCAGCGAAGGTCCACCCCGCGAGGCGGTCCTTGGCGATATCGATATCCAGGTAATCGCGGTCGCCGTCCATGAGGCGCATAAACGCGGTGAACAGGTAGTGCGCATCGGTAGGACCAGGCGCGGCCTCGGGGTGGTATTGCACGCTGAACGCAGGGGCATCGAGCAGCTGAATGCCCTCGGCGGTGCCGTCGTTCAGGTTCACGTGCGTGAGGCGGATGCGTCCGAAGCGCTCATTGCTCACCACGGGCGCCACACCCCGCTCGACCCAGAATCGCAGGTCGCCGGTGGCGGGGGTGCCATCGGAGCCGCAAGGATGCTCGGACACGCCACCCGAAAGCTCCGGCACGAGCTCGCCCAAGCTCGGGAACACGAGGCCGAACCCGTGGTTCTGCGCGGTGATCTCCACGCGGTGCGTAAGCAGATTCATAACCGGCTGATTGCCTCCGCGGTGCCCGTAGGCGAGCTTCTCCATGGTGGCTCCGGCAGCAAGGCTGATCATCTGGTGCCCCAAGCAGATGCCGAAGATGGGCACCTTGCCAATAAGCCGCTGAACCTGGGCGTACGTTTCTTCCACGGCGTCCGGGTCGCCTGGTCCGTTGGAAAGAAAGACGCCGTCGGGATGGTGCTTGAGCACCTCGGAGGCCGGCGTATCCCATGGCACGACGAGAAGCTCGCACCCCACACGCGCGAGCCCCTCGATGATGCCCCTCTTCACGCCGCAGTCGTACACCACGACCTTCTTGCGCGCATTGGCCGGGGCGGCCGCAGCGAAGGCGCGGTTCTTGGACAGGCTCGACGCATCGTATCCGTAGGCCTCCTTGCAGCTTACGGTCTGCACGAGGTTCGTTCCCACGAGGTCGGGGGCGCTATCGAGCATGCGAGCGAGCTCGGCAAGATCGAACACCTCGGTTGAAACGATGCCCTTTTGTGCTCCGTTGTCGCGCAGGTGCCGCACGAGGGCGCGCGTATCGATACCCTCGATGGCGACGACGCCGCGCTCCTCGAGGTATTCCGGCAGGCTCATGGTCGAGCGCCAGTTCGACGGCACATGGCACATATCGTGCACCACGAGACCGCGCAGCGCCGGCTTCACGTTCCCCACGTGCCTGCCCGGCATACCCGGCGCCGTCTGGGTATCGGCAAGGTCGATGCCGTAGTTCCCTATCTGGGGGTAGGTCATGGTCACGATCTGTCCGGCATAGCTCGGGTCCGTCACGACCTCGAAGTACCCCTCGAGCGAGGTGTTAAAGCACACCTCCCCCACCGCCGTGCCTGCGGCGCCGCACGAACGCCCGTAGAACGCCGTGCCGTCGGCCAACAGCAAGATGGCCGGATCGCTCGATTGTTTGCTGGTTTTTGATAGCATGCGCGCCGCGAGGTCGCTTACGCGCGCCCGACGAGCCGATGGGCTCGCATCGCAAGTGCTGGCAAGCTCGGCTGCCATGTCTTGTGGTGCCATGTTCGCTCCTTCCCGGGCTCTCTGGACCGGATTAAAGGTTAATAGGCCGCAAGTATTGTACTGGTTTTATCCAGTTGTATAAAACTTTTGGTAATAATATTCGTGTATTAATTAAAAGATGCCAATTATATGCAGAATATGCTTCTCGATATACATGTTTTTCCACATGACGCACATCGGCAGCCCCCCGCATGCGGGCGGCGGACACGCGCAGGCCGCGACGGCAAGAAGCGTCCGACGCGAAAGCGGGAAGCTGCCGCGAACAGAAAGCCGCCGCAGGAGGAGAGCTACCATCCACGCGGCAAACGCCCGCCGCAGCCAAGGCGTTTCGCCAAGTCGCCCTTGCGGAAGCTCACCGTGCCATCTGCGGCGCTTGCCGCCGTTGCCACGCCATCCTGCGCACCCTCGGGCATCGGGGCGCCCTCAGAGCCGGCCAGCTCGAAGGTGAACTGGCCGTCTGCCAACGTGCCGCCGTTCAGCTGCTTGAACGCGCCAATGCTCGCCGTAGTGGAGGCAGCCGTATACGTGTTCTCGAACGAGACGGCGTCTACCGTTGCCCCGTCCTTCGCGTACGAAACATCCGCCACCAGCGCGTTTGCATCGGTATCCTCCGTCACCTTGACGGTAACCGCGAAGAGTGAATCGTCGTAGCCGATACCGCCCGCGCTGCCGTTCACCTCGGCGACGGTGTAGGAGTAGGTGCCCGCCGCATCGAAGGTGAGGTCGTCGAACACGAAGCTTCCATCGGCTGCGTTGGTAACGCGGCGCACCTCATCGCCGTTGGCGTCCAGAAGCACGAAGGTGAACTCCCCCTCGGCAAGCGCGCAGTCGGCGCCGTCGGAGACCGCAAGCGTCTTGGTGCCGCCAATCTGGGCGCTACCGCTCGTCCCAACCACAACCTCCTTCGGGGTGTAGGTGTTGGTGAAGAGCACATCGCTCGCCGTGGCACCCTCAGCGTCGGTAACCTGCGCGCTCGCCGACAGGCCACGGCCATCGTTGCTCTGCGTGACCGTCACCGTCACGGTGTAGACCGCCGTGCTGTAGAAAACGTTATCCGCATCCGTGCCGCCGGTTCCAGGCTGGCCGTCCGTGCCGAGCTCGTAGACCTTATAGGTGTGTGTCCCCGCCTCGGTGTAGGTGATGGGGCTGAACTGGAAGCTCGCGGCGTCGCCGTTCGGCGTACCGTTCGATACCTCCTCGATCTTGGTCTCGCTACCATCGGCGCCAACCTCGTACAGGGCGAAGGCATACTCGCCATCGGCGAGGGTCTCGCCGGCATACCCATTCGTCTCGAGCACCTTGCTGCCAGCGAGCTGATAGCTCACTTCCCGAAACGCTATGGTGACGTACAATTTCTTGCGCACTTTGACAGCGGCATAGCGTCCAGATAGGAAGGAGGGCACGGCCCGCCCCGGTATGATTTCTGATTGTCGAGAAAAGAAACATGCTGGAAGTAGACCATGCCCGAGCCCATCGTAACATTGAACGAGGAGTCCCTGAGGGCCGACCTGAGGGAGCTCATCCGCAAGACCGTCGAGGAGATGCTGAACGGCCTGCTCGAGGAGGAGGCGGGCGACCTCGTCGGCGCCGAGCGATACGAGCGCACCGCCGACTGCGAGGCCTATCGCGCGGGGCACTACGAGCGGAAGCTCGCGACGACGTCCGGCGAGGTGACGATCCGCATGCCCAAGCTCAAGGGGATGCGGTTCACCACGGCGATCATCGAGCGCTACCGGCGCCGCGAGACGAGCGTCGAGGAGGCCATGATAGAGATGTACCTGGCGGGCGTGTCCACCAGGCGGATCGAGGACGTGAGCGAGATACTCTGGGGCTCCAGCGTCTCTGCCGCCACCGTTTCGAACCTGAACGAGAAGGTCTTCGAGGCCGTCGAGGAGTGGCGCAACAGGCCGCTCGAGCGCTCCTACCCCTACGTCTACGTCGACGGCATCTACCTGAAGCGCAGCTGGGGAGGGTCCTACGAGAACGTGGCGGTCATGGTGGCCATAGGCGTCAACGACGACGGCTACCGCGAGGTCATAGGCGCGGCCGAGGGGCTCGCCGAGTCCGCCGAGTGCTGGCGGGAGTTCCTCTCGTGGCTGAAGTCTCGGGGCCTCAGGGGCGTGCGCATGTTCACGGGCGACAAGGCCGCCGGGATGGTCGGCTCCATCGCCGAGGTGTTCCCCGAGGCCGCCTACCAGAGGTGCACGGTCCACTTCTACAGGAACGTGCTCGCGAAGGTGCCGAAGTCCAAGCGCGCGAGGGTCGCCGCCATGCTCAAGGCCGTGCACGCGATGGAGTCGCGCGAGGCCTCCGAGGCCAAAGCGCTCGCCGTAGCCGGCGAGCTGGAGGGGATGAGGCTGAGGGAGGCCGCGAAGACCGTGCGCGACGGGTACGCCGAGACCCTGACCTACACCAGGTTCTCCCGCGGGCACTGGAGGAGGGTCCGCACGAACAACGCGATAGAGCGCCTCAACAGGGAAATCCGCCGCAGGACGAGGGCCGTGGGCACCTTCCCCGACGGGAAGAGCGCGCTTATGCTGGCGACAGCGAGGCTCAAGTACGTCGCGGAGAGCGAGTGGGGCTCCCTCCGCTACCTGGACGTGACGCTGCTGGACGAGTGACCGTACCGGGAGGCGGGCCTATGGGGCTGTCCGAAAGTGCGCAAGAATCTTGACGGTACCGCTCGTAGTGCGCGAATCCACCACGCGGTCGAGGACATAACCGAGAGCGTCTCGGGGTAGCTGTGCAAACAGAAAGGCGCGCGGCCCATGTGAACCGCGCGCCTTCGTCTACGACGATTGCCGTTTTATCTCTTCCGCTCGGACGATCCCGGCATCTGTCGCCCGATACTCGTTCCCCAATTGGGCCCCGCGCTCATCGAACACAGGCTTCGAAACAATCAGGCCGTCTCGTCGCAGCTTTGCAATGGCGCGATCGAGTGAGTGCTCGCAGCAACCCAAACGTTTGGAAAAGTCAAGCTTGCGAAAGCTCACCCACCCATGCCGCTCCGTCTCGCGCGCCACCACGATAAGAACCCGTTCGTGCACAAACGTGTGACGTCCGTTTGTCCTCGTAGCCACTCCACGCAAAGAACTAGTTGGGCTCCCCTGTTCCATGTGCTACGCTCCGCGCTTCCTATGAAGGATCACGCCTGCCGCAACGAGAGCCACGCCGGCAACAAGCACCGCACCAACGATGGTTGGAACCATATCGCCGGTCTGCAATATGCCGCCGTCATCCGCAGGCGGGTTGGTGGGCGGCACCACCGGAGGCTCCGAAGGCGGCTCGTAGGTATTGGTGATCACCAACGGCTCAGCAACGCCGTCATAGGTGAGTCCGCTCAGAACCAAGTTTTCCTGGCCGTTATCGGTTACCGTCACCTCAACCTCGTACGCGGTTTCGTCGTAGGTCACGTTGTTACTCTGGACACCATCGATCTGTGCATCATCATCCTGGGGAAGCACCTCGGAGATGGTGTATCGATAGGTTCCTGGCGCGCTATACACAATCGGGTCGAACGCGAACCCACCGCTCGCCCCGTTGCTAACGGTCTGAATCTCCTTGCCGTCCTCATCGCGCAGCACGAAGCTGAACTCATCCGCCTCAAGCTCGCGGCCGCCGAGCACCTTGGTGCCACCGAGCGTTATCTCCAAGGGCTTAGCAGTGTAGGAATTATCAAAGGTCATAGCCTCTGCAGACGCGCCATTCAGCAGGTAGCTCACCGTGGCAACCAGTTCCTTCGCATCCGGATCCTCGGTTACATCAACGCGCACGGTATATATGGCATCATCATAGGCAACACCGCCAAGACCGTTGTTGAGCTCGCGCACCGTATAGGTGTAGGTGCCTTGTTCGCTGTAGGTGATATCCCTGAACACGAAGCTACCGTCCGCGCCGTTCTTGGCAGTGGCAACCTGCGCCCCGTCCGCGCCGAACAGGCCGAACTCGAACTCATTTTCTGCGAGCGCGCGGCCCGTCAGCGTCTTCGTACCCTCGATACGCGCATTGCCGCTCGGGCCAACCGTCACCTCGCTCGGCTGATACACGTTCGTAAAAACGATGCTTTCCAGCTCGTGATCGGCCAACTCAATAGCGGCGTCCGCCGAAAGCACGCCGGTCTGGTTATCCTTGGTCACGCTGACCGTCACCGTGTAGACCTCGGCCGAATAGGTGATGCGGTCGTTGCTCACGCCACCCGTACCCGGCTGCCCGTCGGTACCAATCTCCATGACCTTGTAGGTAAAAGTGCCCGTTTCCTTGAAGGGAATCGGCTCGAAGACGAAGCTTCCCTGGTTGTTGGCCGACCCCGTGTTTTCAACGCGCTGAATCACGTTGCCATCGGCATCAACCAGCACGAATTCAAAGTCTCCATCAGCGAGCGTCGCGCCCGTGTAACCGTTGGTCACGAGTGATTTAGTGCCAGCAATCTGGTAGGACACTTCGCCGTCGTTGTAGGTATTCGTGAAGTTGAGCTCGCCTGCATCCACGGTTTCACCCGCCGAGCTCGTGATGATCTGGCTGGTCACCTTAAGCGCGCCGCCCTGATCTTCGACGGTAAAGGCCAGCGTGTAGACGGTGCCGTCGTAGCTCATGCCCGGCAGGCTGCCCTGGGTCTCGCGCACCTCATAGGTATAGGTCCCCGGCTGCTCGAACGTAAGGGTGCCAAAGCTGAAGGCGCCTTCTGCGTCGTTGGTCACCTCGCTGCCTGCCGACGGGACCGGTGCCGTGAGGCCCGCGGGGTCGGTTGCCGTGTTCACCATGGTGAAGGTGAAATCCCCTGCCTCGAGGCTATAGGAATTGCTGCTGTCGTCAACCTCGTTAACGGTCTTGGTACCACCAAAGCTCGCTGTAGCCGGCGCAGGCGCAGGCTTGTAGACGTTATTGAATGCAATCTCCTGCACCTTGGTACCGGACGCATCCTCGCCTTGGTAGACGTTCGTCGTTACCTCGAGCTGGCCAGCGTTGTTGTCGGCGACCACATACTCAACCATATAGACGGTTGAGTCGTAGGTATAACCCGCAGCTCCGATGTTGCGCTCGCTCACCTGGTACTGGTATGTGCCAGCCTGCTCGAACACGATCTGGCCGAAGTTCACCACGCCATCGGCATCGTTTGCCACGGTGTAGACGCCGTCCTCGCCAGCCACCGCGTTACCGGGCATGGGCGGGGTCACGCCATCGGGTGCAGCCACGCTCTTCACCTCGAACGTGAATGCGCCGGCCTCGATGCCCTTGCTCGCGCCGTTGACCGTCTTGCTCGCGATGAGCGACGCCGTGCCGTTCGCTGCGTCATAGGTGTTCTCGAACTTCGCTCCGCTCGCGCTCGTCACGTTTGCGGTGTATCCGCCATCCAGGTTGTCCACCACACTCACCACGAAGGTCGCTACATTACCGTCGTAGCTGATGCCACCAGTAGTTGTGCCACCGTTTCGCTCCGCCACCGTATAGGTGTAGGTGCCCGGCTCGGTATAGGTAATCTTGCCGAACCCGAAGCTCGCCATGCCATTTTGGAAGTCGCTCTCATGCAGGGTGACCTCGGTCACATCGTTACCCTCGGCATCCTTGGGCATGGGGGCAGGGGCTCCGCTTGCATCCTCACCGGAGAGCATGAAGGTGAAGGCCGTTCCCTCAGCCCACGGGCCAGTGTACTCCTTGGTTAGACCGAACTATGCCGTGGTGTCGAGAGACGTGTCGCCGCCCGGCTTGTACGTATTCACGAAGTCGCCGCAGTCCGGCGTGCTCGTAAGCGTCGCCTCGAGCTTGTTGCTGTCGGGGTTGATCTTCACCTCAAAGGTGAAGGACACCGATCCTGTCGCGGCCGTAACACCGTTCGACGTAGCCCCCTCGGTCACGGTAAAGGTGTAGGTGCCCGGCTTCGTGAAGGTGATGGGGTCAAAGCCGAAAGGAACCTGCTTGCCGTCGGAGTCCTCGGCCTGGTCAAGAGCGGCAACAGCATCAACGTACGTCACGGTCCGCTCGGTCGTTCCGGGCAGCTGGTATCCATCGCTGGGCGACCCATTCGCCGCCGCACCGGTGAGGGTAAAGGTGAAGGTATCGCCTTCCTTCCAATCGCGGCCATTAAGGACCTTGGTGAGCGGAACAGTCGCGTCCGTGCCACCCAGCTTCACAGTAGTCGACGTTTGCTGGTTGGTTACCTTGGCAATGGCGCCCTCGTTATTCAGCTGACCTCCACCGCTCGTGCTTCCGTCGGCAATCACATACCCCTCGTCGGAGTAATCGGCTTCGCCAACCGTGTAGTTCGTGCCGCGCGGCAGCCCAGCGACGGTCGCCTGCTGGCCGCCCCTGAGTGTAAAGGTGGCAGTGCCCGCAGCCTTGCCGCTCGCGTCGTCCGCTGCGAGACTCAGCTCGCTGCTACTAGCATTGCCGCCGTCGATGTCGGCAATCGTGAACGTATAGGTTCCTGTGAGAGGCTGACCGTTCTTATCCTTAAGCGTTACGGTAAACTCGAATTCGTCCTCGGGCGTAATCTCGGTGCCCTCGGCATTCAACACCGTCTTTCGTATGGTGAGGTAGCTCTTCTCGATTTCCGTATCGGTTTCGTTTGTCGTCACCTTCGGATCATTGCCCACCTGCACCTGCGCGGTATTCACCACCGTGCCGGGATTGCTCGGGTCGGTTGCTCCAGGCAAGGCATGTTCGTTGACCTGAGCAGTATAGGTGATAGCGATCAATCCAGCTGGCGCGTTCTCGATGGTCCAGGTGAGATTCTGGGGGTTCTGCTCGTCTTGAGCAAACGTTGCATTAAGTTTCTCGTCGGTCGTGTTCTCAACAAACGTCAGGCCCTCATCGAGTGTGTCGGTCACCACGACCGTTGCATCCTGCTTCACATTCTCAAATGAGATGGTGTAGGTCAAGAGATCGCCCACCTGCGCGGTCGAACCATCGTTGCCCTCGGCACCACCGTTGTTCGTCACACTCTTGCCCGGCACCGGGTTGTGCGTGGTGTTGGTCGTGATGTCTGGGTCGTTTTCGCCCACGCTGATGGTTGCCTGGTTCTCGACCGTCGTGGTCGCAGCGGAGTCGAGCACGCGCACCTTGAAGGAAACCGTGCCCGTAGCACCAGGTTCTTGCTCGCCGAAATCCAACGTAAGTATGCCATTATCGTCAGGCTCAACGGGGCTGCCATTAACGGCGTCCGCGCTCACGAACTCGGTGTTTTCTGGCACCGTATCCGTCACGGTCACCTCGGCGTTTGTCGCCTTATAATTGACCCACTTCACCTCGTAGGTGAGCACGTCTCCCACCTGCACCGCCTGGTCGTCGATGCTACCGTCGATCTTGGCGTTGCCCTGGTCCTCGTCCGTTGCGAAAACGTCCTTTGCCTCATCCTCGTTGAACGCGGTGTTCGTAAATACCACCGTGCTCGAGCCATCCGCCGGAATGGACCCCTCCGCGGTGAAGCCCGCTTCCCCGGAAGCATCCTCAGCCTTCTGGCCGTCGACCATGGCGACCGTGATGTAACCGTCAGCAGCGGCTTCGGTCACGGTGTAGTTCGCGCTTTCGCCAACCTGGATGACGATGCTTTGACCGCTCTTAAGGGTGACCTTGCCGCCGCTCTTGAGCGTTGTCGGTTGCCCCTCAGGCGTATTGCCGGTGTACTTCTGAGCGGGGTAGTCGCCCGTGAGCGTGCCGCCGTTAGCATCCGTCAGGTTCACGGTGAACGTGAACTCATCATTGGCGTCGGCACTCTCGCCCTGTACGCTCTTGCTGATTACGAGATTCCCCGTGCTCTCATTGTCCAGATGCACGATCGTGGTACCCGTAAAGAGTCCCGTGAGGTCAGTAGTTCCCAGGTTTTCGCGGTGCGTAGCAGTTGTGGCATGGCTATCGTCATTGCACTGCGTGATAGTCATCCCCGGAATGCCCGACTCGGTTCGGAAACCCAACTTCGTAGCGTCCGTGCCGCTCGTGATCTCGTAGTCGAGTACGTCGTCGCCATCGGGGCTATAGGTCAGGTGGATCGGATCGCCTGCGGGTTCGCTATCGAAGCTCACTGTCGGCGTAGTGCTAGACTCATCCACCGCACCCAGCTTCGGCGTTGCAACAATGTTCTCCAGGGTAGCATCGATGCCGTTGTCTGCTGCGAACTGAGACATGGAGTCCATCAAGCGCCCCACGCCGCGCGTTACCGCGATGCCGTCGGTTGCGGTACCAGCATCGGCATATACGCCATCCGCCGTGACAATAATCTTGGCAGCCTCGTTGGTCTTGGCGTAGCCCTCCGGCGCCGAGACCTCGCCAACGTAATACATGCCCGGCTCGAGGCCCGCGAACACCACCGCGCCTTCGAGCGAGATCTTATCCGTTTCCTTGGAGAGCGTCTTGGTCTCTCCCTGCCAGCGCGGGCTCGAGCTACCGCCGATGGGCGTCGCGTCTTCGTTGAGCGTGTACGTCCCGTCGTCGTTGGCTGTCACCTGGTCCTGATTGAAGAGCGCAAGCGTGGCACCGTTGATTGCCTCACCAGTCGTGGCGTCGGTCTTCTGCACAACCACGCGGTTGATGATGTCCGAAACGTACACCCGCGCCGAGAACTGACGATCAAAATCGCCAGTGTTTACCACTTCGTAGGTGTTATTAGTATTGGCCAAATCAAGGCTCTCCGCCTCAGTGTAGTAGTACGCACCGCGGAACGTGCCTGCGTCGCCTTTGAAGAACACGTATTCGTTGATATCTCCCGGCAAGTTTTCAATCTCTGCCTGGAAATCGCCCGACATGCCAATCTCAAACTCATACTTCGCTGCCGAATCGGCCTCTAGCGCACCGCTCAAATCGGTACCCGTGGTAAGGCGCCACCCACTCAGGGCATCACCAGTCACGGTATGCCATTGACCGTCCGCGCCTTTGTGCTGAACGACCGCGAACAGCGTACCGGCACCATCCTTGCGGAGGTCCTCGACAGTGATTGCATCATGTCCGTTGAGCGAAATATCATGAGGCGTCGTTGCCGTTACTTTCGGCTGAGCATATGCCCCACTCTCCCACTGATTGTCAGACAGAAGCACGTTCAGCGTGGACCCGTCCGTTGCCTCTAGCTTATTAACCGAAAGCTGAATTGGTTTCGTCGCCCGGTATCCAGAAGGAACCGTCTCCTCTGTCAGGGTAATTCGCCTGTGGCCGTTGTTAGCAAGCCAATCCGGCGTGATAAGTGTATGGCTATCGGGCTGCATGAGAACAACGCTGCCGTCGCGTTCGGTTGTAGCGGTGCAAATCAACGCACCGGTATCCGTATCGGTTACCCTGAATGTTGCTCCCGAAACAGGTCCACCATCTTGGTCAACCTTAACAATATCGGTCCTAGGAATAGATTGCAGGTTGAACTTAAGACTCATGTTGGAGTCGGTGTTGCCGCGTTCCATATAGAAAAAGTCAAGCGTATGGGAGGTACCGTCCTTGAAGATGGAATAGCCATCATCGGAGGAATCGTTGCTCACGAACATGTTGTCAATTTCGGCTTGGAGCGCCGCCCGACTTTCGGCTGGCTGAGCGTTAACAGCCTCTTGCATCATCGCGCGAATCGTCGTCTGACGAAACACGTGCTCTCCGTTGGTGTAATCATTATCGCGGTTACTGTCGGTGAAAACGATAACCTGACCGGTACTGAAATCGATATCCAGGGCAACGGCAGAATGAATGCCGCCAAGATCGCCGACCAGATATCCGTCGATGTAGACCCACACATCATCGTCGCCGGAGAAGTTGTAGGTCACCCTTGTTGTTCGGTCCTCACTGGTGAATCCGCCATATTGCTGGGCAAACTGAGTGCTCATCGAAAGACCAAAGTAGTGATGGAGCGTCGAGCTCGAAGCTTCAACGCCGCGGTCTGCAAGACCGCTCCCCGTATCAACCAACACATCGTCGGCATCGTTGAACAGGAAGAACTGTCCTCGGCGCGCATCATCGTCTCCGTTGCTCACCGCCCAGTGGTTATATACATTGAAGTGTCCAGTATCGCCCTCTTCAACGAATTCAGCGAAATTCTGCTTCGCGTCATATACGTAGTAACCGTTCTCATCAACCTTGAGAAGGCCCTGCACGTTGGAGTACGCCTGCTTGGCATTATCAATGTTGTTCAGATCGAACAGATAGGAAAGGGACTCAGTGCTGTTGGAGCCGCTACCAACCATCGCGGCATCTCCGCTGAGCGATGGATAGCCATCGGAGCCCAAGATGGGATTTACAACGCCGAACTTCGGATCGGAACCGCCCTCATTTGCTCCAACTAGCTCAGCACCCAGTGGGATACTGCCATCGAAATCGCTCGCAAATTTGAGCACATGACCGTTGTTGATTCCCGCGTCAATCCACTGATTATACCTATTCATTGGGTTACTGGTATCGTTCTCCCAACGATTCTCGTAGCCACCTCGCCAATAATCGAACACGTTAATCGTCGTTCCGCTGGGGCTCACGGTATCGACCAAGTTCTCGGGATCATCGACAGCCCGCGCCTGCGGGGCCGCATACGCAAAGGTCACTCCAATGAGTGCGAGGATGATGCCGCAGAACGCAGCAGCTAACGCGTTTCTACGAGCGCCCCCCCCCCCCCCGATTCTTTCTTGTACGCTCACTCACGAACAACATACGCCCTTCCTCCATACATCATGCGCAGACGCAATGCGCATAGGTAGTACCCTCGACAGATACACATGCAAGACTATACATCGTTTTGAACAATAAAACCCCAGCTCAGATATGTTTTCTTGGCCAAAAAATTGGATACCCACCTATGTTTTTTCTCAAATCAATTAGTCTGAGCTGCCCACTTATCGCAAAGGGTTGTTTACCTGCTAATTTGAAAAAAATGTTTCCGCGAGATGCGTGTTTATATACCTCCGGTCATATTTTATCGTCATAGCGCGTCATGCCCTCTTTTGAAACAAACGGTATTCTCAACACTGGTTACACATGCAAGTACTATGCTGGTGCCTCGTACGCTGGTCCATAAGTCCGCGGAAGAAAGAAGGCAATCCATGTCTAACCAAATCACCAGCTCCCTGCCACCCCTCTATCAACGCGAGGGGGACTACATCCCGCGCGTCGCTGCAGTTCACGACCTGTGCGGATACGGCAAGTGCTCGCTCGGCGTCGCCATTCCCGTGCTCTCGGCCGCCGGTTGCGACGTCTGCCCTGTGCCAACCGGGCTTTTTTCGAGTCACACGGCGTTTCCCGGCTGGTACATGCACGATACGACCGCGATTCTGCCCGATTATCTCGAAGCCTGGAAGGGCATTGGAGTCGATATCGACGCCGTGTACTCCGGTTTCCTGGGCGCTCCCGAGCAGGTAGACATCATCAAGGGAATCTACGAAACCTACCCGAAGGCCCTGCGCATCGTTGACCCCGTCATGGCCGATCACGGTAAGGTGTACGCCACCTACACCCCCGAGCTTTGCTCCGCCATGGCCGAGCTCGCCGAAGGCGCGGACATTCTCACCCCCAACCTCACCGAGGCAGCCATCATCCTCGATGAGCCAATCGGCGATGCCTGGGCGGGCGAGAGCATTTCGGACGACGAAGCGCGGCGAATGGTGGAAGCGCTCCTTGCCAAGGGGACCAAGACCGTGGTGCTTAAGGGCGTGCAGCGCGGCGATGGGCTCATCCGCAACTTCGTTGGGTCGCAGTCGGGTGCGTTCTTCGAGGTAAACAACGAACTGCTCCCCTACATGCTGCACGGAACAGGAGACCTGTACTGCTCGTGCCTGCTGGCTGCCGTCATGGCTGGAAAGGCGCTCGACGAGGCCGTCCGCTTCGCCGGTGACTTCGTGCACGACGCGATGATCGTCTCCTCGAAGCAGCCGCAGTTCCGCGAGCGCGGCGTTAGCTATGAGCCACTGCTCGGGAAGGTCACGGCGCTGCTAGCATAGCCCACACAGAGCAGCCCAGGATTCGCAGCGGTCGCTTAGCACGGCCCCTCCCTTTTTGGCTGCTGTTTTCGAGCGGGGGTGTTTGTCCCACCGGGACAAACACCCCCGCTTTTTCGCTTCTGGCTTCGCTTACACCCCGTTTTCGCCTGAATCTACCCCCCTTGCAGCACCAGCGCTTCAAAACTCTCGCCAAAGGATCGGATTTTAACGAATGGCCCAGATATACCCCGTGGCGAGCGCATGAAAAGCGCTGGTACGCGAGGTGCGATAATGTTGGCTACTCGGCACGTACCCCAAAATCCGATCCTTTGGCGGGAGTTTTGCACCGAACCACTTCCGCAGGGGGTCTTTAGCACCAAAATCGAGCCGGTTAGCGCAACACAACGCCCTAAAGGCGCACATCCGAGTATATAAGAGGCCGAATGCCTCTTGCACCGCGGAGCCTTTCGCCCCGCAGAACGCTATTGCCCTGAAGAATCCCCGGAGGCTGCATCCTGCTGCGCAGCCGTCGCACCCGAGTTTTGCGCAGCGGAGAGAGCGTCCCTCAGGGTTTGGCCATCGTCGGTCCCCAAGAACACATCCTTGCCCTTAAGGCTTTGCTCCAAAGCGAGCTCGTCTTCCTGAGCCTCGATATCGCTCTGGTCGACGCTCGGCGTGTCTATCAGCGACGACACCGAGTTCACCTGCTTCTGGATACGGCTGGCAACCTCCTCGTCCATACCGACAATCCGCAGCTCCCAGTCGATGTTGCTCGACGCCTCAGACATATTCTTCGTCCAGATGAACGTGAAGATCTGGCGCTCGGTGCCATCAACAGGGAAGAACGAGAACAGCCCGTCGCTCACGATGTTCCCGTCCTCGTCCATAACGGCCGAGACGTTGTACACCACGCGATTGATGTTGTCGTTAAGCAGTGCGTTCGTAGCGAGCGCCGCCGCCTCGATCTGGCTATTGGAGAACAGCTCGAGCTCGTTGGACGCGTCGGTCGAAACCACGCTCACCTCAACGACGCCCGTGCGCTCATCTGCCTCGTCCACCGTGAAGGTGCTCGGAAACTGGGTGAATCCGTTGCCCCACTCCAAGCCGCCCTCGATGGCGCGGCTCACGGTCTCCGTATTCACCGTGTCCGAAAGGTTTGCCGTGTTCAGGCGGCGCATGACGCCGTATCCCACCTGCATGCCCACCACGAGCACGATGATGCCCACGATGAACGCCACGCCAAAGCGCGAGATGGTGTTGCCAACCTTCGAACCCGAAGGGTCCTCGTCAGAAAGCGGGTCGACCGTGCTGCCCGTGCGCGAGCGGCGGTCTTCCGCGGTCAGGCGCTCCTCGGCCTCCTCGTCACCAGCGCTGCGCGCGGCGCGCCATGACATCAAGCGCTTCTTGCGCGTTTTCACGCGCGCAGGGTCGATGACGCCCGATGCGTCGACCTCCGAGAAGAGCTCGGTCACTTCTTCTGGTGTGAGCTGCCGTTTCTTTCCCATCGTCTTCCTGTCGAGCCAAATCCGAACGCGAGCGAATGCCTCCACGCAAGAACCGCGGCCCCGCGCAGGCCACAAGCCTTAGGCGCTGGTGGCGCGCATTCCCTCGAACTGCATTCGATAGTAGCGGGCGTATGTGCCGTTTTGCGCGAGAAGCTCTTCGTGGGTGCCGCGCTCCACAACTCGGCCACGCTCCACCGTCGCGATCTCGTCGGCGTTTTTGATGGTCGAGAGGCGGTGGGCGATGATGATCGTCGTGCGGTCGCGCGCCAAGCGCTCGAGCGATTCCTGCACTGCCTCCTCGCTCTCGTTGTCGAGCGCCGAAGTTGCCTCGTCGAGAATGAGGATCGCAGGGTCCTTGAGGAACACGCGCGCGATGGCCACGCGCTGCTTCTGACCGCCCGAAAGACGGCTTCCGCGCTCCCCCACCACCGTATCGTAGCCCTCGGGAAGACTCTCGATGAACTCATGGATGTTCGCGCGGCAGGCCGCCTCGACAATTTCTTCGAACGATGCGTCGGGCCTGCCGTACGCGATGTTCTCGGCGATGGTTCCGTCGAAGAGGTATACATCCTGCTGAACCAGGCCTATCGCCTGACGCAGGCTCCGCTGCGTGACGCTTCGCACATCCTGCCCGTCAATGCAGATGGAACCGTCCTGCACATCGTAGAAGCGGGGCAGCAGCGAACACGTTGTAGACTTGCCACCGCCCGACGGGCCCACGAGCGCGATGGTCTCGCCCGGACGAATCGAGAGATTGAGATGGTCGATGACCGGACGCTCGTCGCCCGCGCGATGCTCATCCTCGAGTTCGCGGTCCTCGTAGCTGAAGCACACATTGCGGTACTCGATAGCACCAGCGCTCACCTTGAGTGGGCGAGCGTCGGGCGCATCCTCGATATCGGGCGCGCTCTGAAGCACTTCGTCCATGCGGCGGAAGCCGGCGATGGCCTTCTGGAACGTTTCGGTCGAGTTGACGAGGGTCTCGATGGGCGTGGTGAAAAGGCTGATGTAGAGCGCAAACGTTGCCATATCGACCGCGCTCATGCGGCCTGCGGCAACAAGGCACCCGCCTGCCACCACCACGAGCGTGAACAGCGCCCCGGTCATGAGCGCGCTCGTGGCCTGATAGGTTCCCATCACGCGATACATGGCCTCTTTCGAGCCGAGATAGCGGTCGTTGGAACGACGGAACTTGATGCGCTCGGTTTCTTCATTCGCGAACGACTTCACCACGCGCATGCCGGCGAGAGAATCCTGAAGCTGTGAGTTGACCTCGGAGATCTTGATGCGATTGTCGGTGTAGACGGAGCGCATGCGGAGATTCTGCACTACCATGAGCGCGACGAACCCCGCAGTAACCAGCGCCATGATCCCGGTGAGCGCGGGCGAGATGGTAAAGAGGATCACGAACGCGCCGATGATCTCGACGCCGCAGATGATGATCCACTCCGGCACGTGGTGGGCCGCCTCGCAGATATCGAAGAGGTCATTGACCACGCGGCTCATCATGTCACCCGAGTTCACGCGATCGAAGTAGCTGAAGCTAAACCGCTCATACTGGTCGAAAAGGTCTTGGCGCATCTGCGATTCCATGCGGGCGCCCATGATATGACCCTGAGCAGACACGAAGTAGCGGCATGCACAACGAATGAGGTACATAATTACGAGCCCAACGGCGACCATGCCGATCGATGCCATAATCGCATGCTGCCCCTCGGTGAAAAGACCGTTGGTGAGCGCGCGCAGAATCACCGGAAACGCAAGGTCAATGCCTGCGATAACAAGCGCGCAAACGGTATCGGCAATGAAAAGATGCTTCTGCGGGCCATAGTAGGCAAGAAAACGGCGGAGCATGGTTGACGGGCGGGCCGCCCGCGAGGTGCTGGCACTCATGTGCTGGCTCTTTTCTATCGTATAGAGGCTGAAAACCCGAGCGACGCTCAGGAGTTACCAGTATATACAGGCTCGGCGAAGCATGCTTCGAGATTGGCAGAGCACGCCGAAATGTCGGCGCGCTCCCATTGGTTCACCTTGAGCGCAGAGCTACGAGCAGAGCTCGCGCATTGTCTCGACCATGCCTTCGGGGGTGGTCTGCGCCATGATTCTAGACACGGCGTCGGTATCCAGGAAAATGCCCATGAGCGCCTGGAGTACGGCAACTTGCCCTTCTTCGTGCGCCGTCAGGCCGAGATTCACGATAATCTGCGCGGGCACGTCGCCATCGATTCCAGCCATACCCCTAAATGCAATAGGCTCCTTTGGCTTGATGACGGCAATATAGGGCTTGTTCAGGTGCTCCGGATCGACATGCGGCAGAGCAACGGAAACCGTCTCGAAGGCGAGGCCCGTGGGGTATGTTTCCTCGCGCTCCTTGATGCCGGTGAGCCACGAATCCTTAATGTAGCCATATGGAGCAAGCTCGTTGGCGAGCTTCTCGAAGAGCTCGTCGCTATTGGCAGCCTCGAAATCGAAGAACACCAGCTCGGGCTTGAAGAGTTCCAAATCAACAGCGCGCATGAAGACCTCCTAGGTGCTCAGAGGTTTCATCATAACAGATGGAATGATGCCGGCTGGGCGGGTACCAACGCCTTTTAGGGCGGGTTTTGCGATATGGGGGACCTTTACTAAAGACCCCGTGCTCCCCTGGGCATGAAAAAGCCCCGCTGTAGCGAGGCTTTCAAAATTGTTGGTGGAGGTAAGGGGGTTCGAACCCCTGGCCTCAGGCTTGCAAAGCCCGCGCTCTCCCAGCTGAGCTATACCCCCTTTAGGAATAAACACCCCAGCGGCGACTCGGCTCTCGCTGGGGTGTTTATTGCGAAAGAAGATGGTGGACCTGACAAGATTCGAACTTGTGACCTCCCGGTTATCAGCCGGACGCTCTAACCAACTGAGCTACAGGTCCATCGCACTAGGAGATAATACCCCGCCCCACTAGCCGAAGTCAACGACTTTTTTCGACTTTTTGAATCCCCCTGATTTGCCGCGAGCCGGGACGGGATCGCGCGGAAGCTCTTTTGGATTCACGCAAGTCGGGTGCGAAACAGCCTGGGTGACCATTTTTGGATTCATGAGAGGCAAGTCGAAAACTCAGGAGCTTCATTTGGAGTTCACGCCGGCCAGGTTGGGACAGCCGGCTGGGTTAAGACCGCCTGCCCGGTTGGAGCTACCGGCTTGGCTGCGGCCACTCGATTGCGATGGGCTCTGTTCCTTTGGTGGAGTAATAGAGTCCTGTTCGCCGCACCTCGAATTTGGTTGTTCATGCGACAGGGCTGATAAGCTGCCGCTTTCCTTAGTCTTTCAAATTTTGTTCAGCTCTAAGACGGCATCTTGTCAGCTACAACCGAATCATCGACCACCTCCCCTTCATATGCTTGGACCACGGCGTGAAGAGGGAGGTAGCGATGGGCAGACGATGCGGCTTTGGCGGCAAGACTCGCACTCAAAACACAGACCAGGGGCGCGCGCCGAGCGTATTGCTCAGATGGCATCCGAAAGCAATCCATGCAAGGGTCACGAGGCTGCTCATGTGCACGATTGCTGCGGCGACTTTCATCCTCGCTATCGCTGCACCCCTCTTCCTGCCCAAACAGGCATGGGCGACAGATGACGTGGCCTTGCTCGCTATGAAAACGCTGGCGAACCGCAGATCGGACATCCTTGCAGAGACGCCTCTATCGGTTACGGGCCCGCTCGTAAGAACAGGCACGGCATCGATGGCGCCCATGTTAGCGGTAACGGTCTGCATCGCCCTTATCGCATGTATCTTGATGGCGACCTGGAGACGCGGGAAGCACTAGGCACGATGAGCGCACGTTATTCCGCCAAAAACATCCTGCACTCCATAGCTGCCCCGTGCCTTGCCGTTGTCTGCCTCATCAGCGCATGCTCCACCGGGATTCTCTCAGCGCAGGTCGATGCGTATGACCTGCGCATGCGGGGCCTTATGGGCGCGCTCGCCTCCAACGCCAACGATATCCAGGTTACGGACCAGATGGCCTATCACAACCCCGCCGTTGTGGCATGGATAGACGTTGATGGCACACACATCAGTTACCCCGTTGCGCAACCAACTTCAACCATGGCAGACGACTACTATCTCCATCATGCCATCGATGGGACTCCCCACAGCCTCGGATGCCCGTATATCGACCGGAGGAGCTCCAAAGATGGGCAGCACGTCGTGGTGTATGCCCACCATCTTGCAAGCTCACCGGTGCTGTTTGGCGAACTGGCGAACCGATACCAACAAGGCGCGTTCGATAAGCTCGGCAATGCCACATGGCGCTCCGTTGAGAATGGCAAGATCGCTCGAACCACAATCTTCCAGCCGCTCTGCGCACTCCGCGTTCCCGCATCGTACGAAGCGATACAGCAGTTTTCCTTTACATCCATTGAAGATATGAAAGCATGGCTCACCGAGCTCGCACACGAAGCATCCGCATGCACCGAGAACTGGCAGACTGCGATTAGCGGCGCGCGCCGCGTCCTCAGCCTCATCACTTGCACCGAAGGGAACGGTCACAGCATGCGGCGCACCATCGTGATATTCGTATCAGGGGACCAATCAGAAGCCGGTTAGAAGAGATAGAGCCCGGATGACGACTTAGACTGCTCCGAAGCCACCTCTTCAGCATGGAGCTGTTCCGGGGTGGAACCAACACGAAGAATAAAGAGGGATACCCCGAGGCCGAGCGCGATGGCAAGAATCGCACCGATGAGATACGCGATCCAATGGCGCTTTATAAACTCGATGATCTCACTCACCTGGACCTCCGGATACGAACCAGCTCCCTGTTATGCTACCAGCTTTTGGTGGTTCTGTGGCCGCTTGAGCAAGTTTACCCTGAACAAACGTCAATGGTCGGTTTATCCAAGAGTTGGGTATAGCAGCAATACCCAACAAACGAAAGGAGCTCCGCATGTCGCAAGCACTTGAACTCTATATCATGCCCGGTTGCCCATTCTGCCGGAAGGTACTTTCCTATATGGAGCGCCAGGGCATCGAGATACCCCTCCGCGATATCACGGCTAACCCCAGCGACCGCTCCACCCTCCAAAGCGTGGGTGGAAAGGTCCAGGTCCCCTGCTTGTTTATCGACGGGAAGCCTCTTTACGAATCTGACGACATCATCGCCTACCTCGAGGCTCATGCATAGCAACGCCAACGCATAGCCGGGCATCAGAACCACCCGCTTAGCAGGTGGTTTTCAATGGTGAGCGGGGCGTGCCACAGAGTTGGGACCCCTTGAATGAAACGAGACGCCGACACCCAAAATGGTTCATTTTGAACCCGTCCCAAAATGAACCAGGGCGCCGACACCCCTAGGGTATCGGCGCCCCGTCATCGCCATTCGAGACATGCGAGCAGGGTGCTCTTCTTAGGACCTCCTGATGACCTCCGTGACAACATCGGCAACGAGCCTGACATTCTTCTCGTTGACGCGATACGGCAGATCGTCCTCAGAATGCGAGCAGGCGAGGTGGTTGCCCTCAACGCCGGCGATCGTGAGCGAGCGCAGGCTCATGCTCATGGCACGGTAGGCATCGGTCGTGAGGTAGGGCATCTCGACGCTTGCGAACTCTCGATGGAAGGCGCCAGACACGCGACGGACAAGGTTCATGATGCGCTTGTCGCCCTTAAGCACGCGCTTGCCGCCTTCTCCGCCCTCGGTTGCGAGCATAACCGGCTCGCCTGCGCCGATGCTCTCGAGATTGATGAGGAACACACCACGCAGCTTATCGCGATGCGTGTCGAGGAACGCCTGGATACCGGCATTATCGAGCTCGGAAGCACCCGTTGCCACGAACCAGATGTCATGACCGAGAAGCTCGTCGTCGCCCATCGAGGTCACAGCGTCGCGCAGATCTTCCTGCGAAGCGCCGTTCGAGCTGGTGGCGCCACCCTTCCAGTCATCGCCTTCGAAATTATCCCAAGACCCGATATCGCGGCCAGAGCGCTTCGCATCGAAATCATCGTCGACGCCAAGCCAGTCGCTCATGCTCGACTCGTCCTGCTTCTTGCGATGGAAGAGCTTTCCGAGACCGCGCTTCCCGCTCTTCGCACGACCGGTTGCCGCCAGAGGCTCCGGGGCGTCGGCGGTGATGGTCTCAAACACGCTGTCATCGCGTTCGTAGGTATCGGCACCATACCCGTCGTTGTAGCCAAAACCGCCATCCTGGCCGTAGTCAGCGACATAGTCCTGATCGGACGAAATCACGCTGAACGCGCTCTGGGCGGGCGCCGGGGTTGCATCCTGGTTGGCAGGCGCTGCCGGCGCAGCAGGCTCGGTCACAAACGGATCAACCGGAGTCGTAGACGGATCCGGCAGGTCGAAGAGCGAGGACCTGTTGACCGTCGACATCTGGTTGACCGAGGGAGCCGCGGGATCGG
The DNA here is from genome assembly GCF_009676995.1 of Enorma shizhengliae. Lineage (NCBI taxonomy): Bacteria > Bacillati > Actinomycetota > Coriobacteriia > Coriobacteriales > Coriobacteriaceae > Enorma > Enorma shizhengliae. The sequence continues at coordinate 84,196 of NZ_VTFZ01000001.1, read as the reverse complement.
GAACCATGCTGAACGCCCGGTTCTGCGGCGCGGGCTGAGGAGTGGTGCGACGCGGGGCGGTAATCTGCGCCATCAGGGAGTCGACGGTCTCCACCTGCTCGGCGCCCGCGTCAGACGCCTGCGACGGCGTCGCAGCGACATCTTGGACGGGAAAGGACCTCGTCTGGGCAATCGTTGCATCGGGGTCGAACCCGGCAGACCCTTGGGCACCCGGAGCTTCGGGCTGTTCAAGCGAAGCGGCATCGGCTACCGAGAAACGCTGGGTCGCGCCACCCGCGACAGACGATCCCTCATCCGAATCGGCCACATCAGCAACCTGCTCGGCTTCCGGAGCCGCGCTCTCGGGGGCACCGCTCTCCGCGGCGTCGGCAGTAACGGGAGCATCCTCGGCCACAGAAGTGGAGCCGTCAGCCGAAGCGTCTACCGTTGGCGCGCTCGCCTCAGCAGAGGTCTCATCGTGCTCGAGCTCCTCGTTGGAAGCATCGCCCTGACCATGAGACGTCACGGAATCAAGCATGCTCCGGCCCTTGCGCAGCGCGCCATCGAAGAACCGCGATGCACGAGCGCCAACAGCAGAGAGCGTCTCGGCGAGACCCGCGGCAGCGCCAGCGGGGTGCGCCCCGGCCCCGTGATTCACCGGAACCGGCGCGAAGGCATCATCGTCATAGTCACCGTAGTCTTCAAACCCGTAATCGTCGGCATCGGCATAGGCGTCCTCATCGGAAGCGTAGCCTTCGAACTCGTCCTCGAGCGGCGGAAGCTCTTCATCAACCTGATCGGCGAACTCATCGTCCTGCTCACGATCGAGGGGCTCACCCTCATCGATCGCAGCATCAGCCTCGGCCTCGGGCTCCGGCTCGGGTTCAGTGAGGTCGTACTCAATGGCGCAGTTCTCGGGAACCATGCCGATGGCGCGGATCACATCGATACCGTAGCGATAATTACCATAGGCGTTGATAACGCTCGGTGCGGAAGCCTCATCCTCCGCTTCCTCCGAAGAGCCTTCGTCTTCGAGCTCGGCAGGCTCATCTGCAAGATCGTCGGCCGGAGCCTCATCGGCACCATGCTCTGCAGCTGCGTCCTCGGCCACACGCTCATCGTTCTCGTCACCATCGACCACGGGCATGGCGACCGTAGCGCCAGCAGAATCGGATTCGCTCACCTGGGCGGCAACGGCATCGTCGGCACCCTGAACCGCATCGGCAGCGGACGCGCCAGCATCCACGACGGCAGCTGCGGCATCCACGGCCGCACCTGCAACGACATCAACCGGAGCCATGGTCGCGGTGGCCCCCATCGCATCGGTGGCCTCCGGGGCAGTATTGCCCGAGAGCTCGGCCTGGCCGGCCTCGAGATCATCGAGCGAAAGCGCCGCAGTTCCGGCAAGCGTGGCACCAAGCCCCTGATCATCCTGTGCCCCGGCCTGGTCTTCCGTAGCCCCAGTCTGCTCGCCGGCGGCTACGCCTGCAACCTCATCGAGCGCCTCCTCGGGAAGATCTCCCGAGGCCACCGCAGCCTCGACCTCGGCTGCCTGAGCCATGCGAACCTGCTCGGAGAAATAATCCTCGAAGGGAACGTCGTTCGGGAACTCTTCACCGTGCTCGAACGGGGCAACGGCATCCATCACGCCGAGCATGGCGGCAACAGACGATTTGTTGCAAATCGAACCAGAGGTATATGGGAGGATGAACCGGTTCGCGATAACACCCACCGCATGAGCAAGCGGAATAAGGGCCGCTACGATCGCGAGCAGCCAGAAGACAACCTTCGCGCCACCCGGGAACGGCAGCAGGCGAATGATGGCGAGCATCGCGGGGACCACCATCATATAGGGCATGAGCTTGACGATGATGGGCTTGTAGGTCGCATAGGGGAGCTGCGAGAACAGGTCGGCGCGCGGCGAATCGTAATGAGCTACAACGACCACCGGGCGGTTGCGCGGCGACGCAAGCGGGCCGGACGCCTTGTGATAGGCGATAACGTTCTGGGAGAGGCCGGATGCGCCGAAGCCCGCAAACGACAGCTTGCCCATACGCTCCAGCACGTACACCACGCCCACGGCGACCGTGAGCAAGAGGCCGATGATGCCCACCACACCGCCAACACCCATGAGCACCGCGCCCACGAAGAGCGCGATACCCAAGGCGGCGAGCACAACCTTCGGGGTGCCCGAGGCGTTGAACTCCTGAACCTCCGGCTCAAAGCCATGGTTGGAGAAGATGCGGGCGATGTCTTCTGCAGCGGCTCGCTCTTCCTCGCTGCACGCGGGGGTGATCCCTGTGTTCTGGAGTAGATGGTTCAAATATTTACGGGTGGTGGCCATCAGCTTTCCCTGTCCCTGTTCGATAGTCGCGGTCACAACGCATAAGAACATGCAGATAATGCGTCCGTATTCTGGAAAGTATACCGCTACTCTGAAAATGCCGCTGCGTTACCGCAGGTTATATGCGCTCGCAGGCCCATTTGCACCTTCTATCTCCATAACACGTCGCCCGGGGGCCTCATGTAGAATGGATGCGAGAAAGGGAGGGTATTCGTGCCATCGTATGACGAAGCGCAGGCCATAGCCGGGGACACCTCGGCGCAACGCCTCCTCAACCTGTTTTTTATCTTCAATGCCTCTACGCGGGCGCTCTCGACGGAAGAGATCGTCTCGGACTCCGACCTGGGCTATGGGTCTCCTCAGCGCGACTCAGACCTTCGCAAGTTTCGCCGTGATCGTGCGAAGCTCGCCGAGCAGGGCATTCAAATCGTTGAAGCGAAGCCGTTGGGCGCCGCCGAAAGCGAGGAGAGCTACTGGAAGCTCGACCACGTGAATACCTTCGCAACAGGCGGTATCGTCACAAGGGACGACGCACAAACGCTTGCCGCGGCGATAGATGAATATCTCGAGGGGCAGGCGACGCCGCTTGGCCGCCCGCTCCAGTCGGTGCGCAACAAGGCCCTCGAGCTTGCTGAGGGCAGCACGCCGCAGGGACGGGACGAACAGGCCTCCAACGCCTTCGATCCTATTCTCGATGCACTTTGGAGCGCCTTCGCCACGCGCAAGAAGATCACGTTCTCGTACCGCAACGCGCGCGGCGAAGCATCAAAGCGCAGCCTTGCCATATATGGAATCTTCAGCCATGAGGGCTGCGCCTACGTTACCGGCCTCGACGACGCAAGCGAAAGCATTCGCACCTTTCGCACCGACCGCATCGAAAAGGTCTGGCGCCCAAAGGGCACCTACAACATCCCCAACACGTTTTCCATTAAGGACTACGTCTTTCTCCCCTTCGATTTCGGCGAGGGAGAATCGGCACAGGTGCAGTTCTCGCTGCCCGCTTCCATGCCTCGAGCGGCGGTGCTCGCATTCACCCATGGACGCGGGGAAATAGCCCTCACAGAAGCCGACTCCTGGCAATGGACTATCGAGGTGCGGGATATTGATGCTGCCGCCTCGTTTGCCCTCAGCCATGCACGGGAGGGGCTGCGCCCTGTGGCTCCGCAGACATTCGTAGACGCATGGAAGTGCATGATCGATAAGGTGGTTGAGGCACATGGCGCATAGCGATCGGGTGACCAACGCCCTCTGGATGCTCGAAGCGCTCACAGCTGCTCCGGGCCACCGCCTTAGCGCAGCCGAGACGCGCCGGACGCTCGCATGCACCGACGAAGAGCTTGACGGGTATCTTGACCTGCTCTCCACCCTTGCCGACCGACAAGGGGGAGCCCGCGCGATCGCCTATCGACAAGGCGATTCGATCGTCCTTGAAGGGGATGCGGCACGCATGCGGCCGCTGCGCCTTACGGCGGGAGAAAGCATGGCCCTCGCCCACGTGATCCGTGCTCTGGAAGTCGACTCCAACCTCTCCGAACGTCTTGAACGCGCCCTCATCGCCCCAGGAATCGAGGCGGGCAACCAACAGCCGCTCCTTGCGACCGCGCGCACATACGGCCCGTTCTACCAAGAGCTCTCCGAAGCCATCGAAGACGGGGTTCGGTGCCGCATCCTGTACCGAGCGCAGACAGACACTCAGCCCGCGCCGCGCCTTATCGACCCGCTCGCCTTCGAAGCGTTTGACGACTATGCCTACCTCGTCGCGTGGAACGTCGAGAAAGATGCGGAGCGGCGATATCGCTTGGACCGCATCAGCAATGTTGAACTCACCGATGAGTCCGTCGGCCGTCGCGAACCGAGCGACCTCACCGTCGAAGACCATCTCGCACAGACGGGCACCATCGTGACCGTCGAATGCCCCGCATCGAGCGATGAGTTTTCGTCGTGGTCGGGCGTGGTCGATGTGTCGCCGTCCCCGCAAGACCCATGCCGCTCACGCGTCGCGGTGCGCGTAAGCACTGCTTCCTGGCTGTTCGACCAAGTGCTTGCAGCCGGGGGAGACATGAAGATCGTCGAGCCTACAGCATGGCGCGAGCAGTTGCTCCGCTATGCGCAAGAGCTCTCCCAGGGGAATGCCACCCCATAGTCGCCCCATATCGCAGGGCAGGGTCGGCGAAGAAACGCCTGCAGGGCGCGCCAAAAGCAGTAATCAGCGATTCCCTCGAAAAGCGCTGATTGCTGGACGCCGGAGACGCCTAGCAGACAAGTCGGGGGCATACTTCCGTCGAGTTTTCAACTTCTGGGCACTTCGCGGCGCGCACGGCAGATACGGGCGAGCGGGGCGGAAGGAAAAGCGCAGGTCAAGTGGCATGCGTCCTCCCGGCCGCGGCACGGCTACCCGGGCCCTTCGCCGCGAAGTGCCCAGAAGTTGCAATCCCGCTCGACCCCGACGGCGATCGATCGCCCCCGATGGTAAAGGCAGCGTTTCCCTAGGAGCGTCCGTGCTCGTGCGCACGGCGCCACAGCGAGAGGTACGCCCCCACGCGCTTCGCCTCGATACGCTGGTACGAGGGCGTGGGAAGCGAATTGAGAAACTTCTTGCCATACCCCTTGCTCACAAGCCGAGAATCCGCCAGCACAAGCACGCCCGTGTCGCTTGACGAGCGAATTAGACGTCCTGCAGCCTGCTTGACCTCGAGAACCGCATCCGGCAGCGAGTATCTCGCCCACGCTCGCTCCTCTCGAAGCGCCCGCTCACACGAAAGCGGATCGGTGGGACTCGCAAAAGGCAGCTTCGGAATGACAACACAGCGCAGCGTATCGCCCGAAGCATCGAAACCCTCCCAGAACGCCTTGAGCGCGAACAGCGACGAGGATTTCTCTGAAACGAAATGATCGCGCAGACGGCGCGGCGAGCTCATGCGCTTCTGGCATGCCAGCTCCAAGCCCTCCGCTGCAAGGCGGGGTGCCACCAAATCAAAGAGATCCTCCATATCGCGTCGGTTGGTGAAGAGGGTGAGCACGGAGCCGGACATGGCAACATGAACGTCGAAGAGCAGGTCCTCGAGCGCCGAGATGTACGCATCCCGGTTGCGCGGGTCGGGCAGGTCGCCCGCCACGACGACCGCCATGTTCGACTCAAAGTCGTAGCTCGAATCAAGGTGAAGCGACTTGTACGAGCCCGATGGCAGGCGGTCCAAACCCACGGCATGCTCAAAGTGCTTAAACCCACCCGAAACCGACATCGTCGCCGAGGTGAATATCGCCGTATGGACCTCGGGAAGCCATTGCTCGGCAAGCGTTTCCCCGATATCGAGGCGCTCAGCAGTGAACGCCTCGCCGCCCGCGCGCAACCTGCGATTAACCTGCAGGGAGTAGACGTAGCGATCGTCTGCACCCTCAGCGATAAGCTTGAGCCCGTCGAACAGCTCGCGAACGCGCCGCTCAAGATCAGCCGGATCCGCGGCGAGCTCAGGTGAATCCTGCGCGAGATTCTCCGCAAGCGCATGCAGGGCCTTTACGGTCTCCTCGAGCGCGTCGATTGCGGTGAGAAGCGAACTTGCCAGGAAGGACCAGTCGTCGCTCTCTCGAACCTCGGGACCGATCCAAATATTCAGCTGGTCATAGCCGCCGCTTCTCACGGTCTTGGCGAACTCGCGCGCGCCGCTGAATGCCTCGGCCATCGTAAGCGAGGCACGGTTCGCCGTTGAGATGCAACGCGATACAAGGCCCATGTACAGCGTCGAGCCGTCGCGCCCCGCCAGCTCATGGGAGAGGCGGCCGAGCACGCCCGCATCCTTGCCACCCATGCGTTCGAACACCTGCCTGCTATCGTCGGCAGAGACGCAGACGGCCCACTGGCGCCTGGCCTCCTTCTCGACCGCATGGGCCTCATCGACCACCCAATGCCTGATGGGAGGCAGTATTTTGCCATCTGCCGCAACATTTCTGAACAGCAGCGAGTGGTTCGTCACCACGACATCAGCGCGGGCAGCGCGAATGCGTGCGCCGTGCACCAGGCATTTATGCGGGAAGAACGGGCAAAGCCTGCGCGCGCACTCGCGCGAACCCGTGGTGAGGTCCTGCCTGTTCACGCTTTTCCAACGGATGCCCAGCGCATCGAGGTCGCCCGAGGGGCTCTGGCACACATATGCGTAGATGACGGCCATAGCGGTGAGCGTATCCGCCGGGTCGCGCGTGGTCACGATGTCCGAACGGCTTCTCACCAAGCGCTCGAGCTTTCGCAGGCAGGGGTAGTGGTCAAACCCCTTGAGCGCGCAGTACGAGAGCCCTCCCTCAAGTGCCTCACTAAGTTTGGGCAGCTCGTGGTACATGAGCTGATCAGCCAGGTTGTTTGATTTCGTTGCGATGCCCACGGTGATGCCGTTGCGCTTCGCCGCCTCTGCAAACGGGATGAGATAGGCCATGGACTTTCCCACGCCGGTACCCGCCTCGATGACGCGATGGGTGGAGGTTGCCAAGGCATCGCGCACCTCGCAGGCCATCTCGACCTGCTCGGCGCGGGGCTCGTACGTTGGATACATCGAGCTCACCAGACCACCCGGGGCGTAGCTCGCTTCCACCTGGTCGCGGCGCGGCACCTCGAGCGACGGCAGATCGTCGGCGTCCATGTGCTCAACGGACGACTCATCACTGATCACGCGGGTGCGGGCCGCCTCGAGCGAGAACACGGCGTCCGGCTTCTCTTGCGCGAGATAGGAGAAGATGGGGCGGTACGTCCACGGAACATCGGGGTGCGAGTTCGCAAGCAGGCCGAGCAATCCCTCTGGAAGGTCCGCCAGAGCGGTAAGCAAAACACGCCACACCCCCGCAAGCGCATCGACGTCATCCGTTGCCCGGTGTGAAACCGCGCTGCATCCGAAGACCTCGGCAATATACGAGAGCTTGTGCGATGCAAGCCGGGGAAGCGCGATACGCGAGAGGGCGAGCGAGTCGATCCAGATGGAGCTCACGTCTACGCCGCCTTTGACCGACTCGATGAAAGTGCGGTCGAACGTTGCGTTATGTGCGACCACCGGGCGCCCGCCCACGAACTCGGCGAGCTGGGCCACAGCGGTGCGAGCATCGGGGGCATGGGCAACATCTGCGTTCGTAATCCCCGTGAGCTCGGTAATCTCAGCAGGAATCAGCGTCGTGGGATGCACGAAGGTATCGAAGCGGTCGGTTATCTCACGCCCCGAGAGCACTGCTGCCGAAATCTCGATGAGTTCGTTCTCTTGCGGAGACAAACCCGTGGCCTCGGTATCGAGAATGACCACGTCCTCTTCGATGAGGCCAAACTCGCGCTCCTTCGCGCGTTCAGCAAGGGTCCGGTACGCCTCGATAACGAACCGCGGCGTACCGGGCATGACCGCATCCTCGATAGCCGGGATGCTTTCGTGTTGTTCGGGCATTATTCCTCCGCGCCCTCAAGGGCGATATGAATGAGCTCGTCGCATACCGCGCTGAACGGCATGCCCGCATGGCGCGCCTCGTCGGGGAAGAGCGAGGTATCGGTCATTCCCGGAATCGTGTTGGTCTCGAGAATCGTCGTTCCGTGCTCCCCCACGATGAAATCCGAACGCGAGAATCCCTTGCAACCAAGGGCTTCGTGCGCAGCCACCGCATATTCCTCGGCGCGATGGTAGTCTTTCGGAGAAATCGCAGCTGGGATACGGTGAACGTGCGTTGGGTCGATGTACTTCACATCAAGATCGTAGAACTCCGAACCCTCTTGGGGGAGGATTTCGACGATGGGCAGGGCGCGCGGGGGATCGCCCAGCACACCGACCGTAATCTCGGTGCCCACAAGCCGCTCTTCCACGAGGGCCTTCTCGTCGCACTCGAACGCGGTTTCCAGGGCGTCGAGCAATTTCGATTCATCCTTCACATAGGTGACGCCGTAGCTCGACCCGTTCACCGCAGGCTTCACGAAGCACTCGCTGCCAACCTCGTCGACGATGTCCGCAATGCATACGTCATCGTCGCGCTTGATGGTGATGCCGCGTGCCGTCGGAATACCGGCGCGCTGGTAGATCGCCTTGGCAACATCCTTGTCTGCCGCGCACGCGCTCGCGATTACGCCAGATCCCGTGTACGGGATACCGAGGTATTCCAGAATGCTCTGAATCATGCCATCCTCGCCACCGCGGCCATGCAGGGCGATAAAGGCTACGTCGTAAGATCCCTCCGAAAGCTTCACCAGGAAGTCATCGTCTGCCGGATCGAGCATCTCAACATGCGTGTATCCGGCTTCTGCCAGAGCCGCCATGACATTCTTGCCCGACGAGAACGAGATTTCCCGCTCATCGGATATACCACCTGCGAGCACTGCTACGCGCAGCTCATCCGGCTTATACTCAGACATTGCCGGCTCCCCTTCCTGGTGTTTTTTCGCCCACCCCATCAGCGGGCATAACTTCCCTTATTGTATAGGTATGTACGCAACTTGCACCCGTGTGCTATCAAACGTTTCGCAGAAAGGCCTCGTATGGAGCGCACCCACCATCTTCCCGACATCAGAACCCTTTCCTCTAAGGAACTTTCGCAGGTAGTGAGCGAGCTTGGCCAACCTGCGTTTCGTGCCAAGCAGCTCAGCGAATGGCTCTTCGATAAGAACGTATGTTCGTTTGAAGAGATGACCAACCTTCCTAAAGCGTTCCGTGAGCAGCTTGCTGAACACTTCGTCTTCGCTGTGCCAACAGAGGTTGTCAAACAGGTTTCTAAGGATGGTTCGCGAAAGTACCTTCTCCAATTCCCCGACGGCGTTGCCGTCGAAACGGTTGGAATGCCCTCGCGCAATCGTCTTGCGGTCTGCATCTCCACGCAAGCTGGATGCAACATGGGCTGCGCGTTCTGTGCCACTGGCCTTGCCGGCCTTACGCGCTCGCTTACCGCGCAGGAAATGGTCGACCAAGTTGTTCACGTGAGCCGAGACCTTGGCGAACGTGTTACGAGCGTTGTCTTTATGGGACAGGGGGAGCCCTTCGCCAACTTCAACGAAACGGTGCGCGCCCTCCGCATGCTCAACAGCGAGCACGGCCTCAACATTGGTGCGCGTCACCTTACGGTGTCTACCTGCGGAATCATTCCCAACATCCGTGCTTTTGCCGACTTACCCGAACAGTTCACCCTTGCCGTTTCGCTCCACTCTGCCATCCAAAGCACCCGAAACCAGCTCATGCCGGGCGTTAAGAAGTACACGCTCGTTCGCCTCCATGAGGCACTGCAGCTGTACACCGAGAAGACTGGCAGAAGGCCAACCTACGAATTCGCCATGATTGAAGGCATCAACGACACCAACCCTGAGATGAACGCACTCTGCGACTTCTGCGAGGGCACACTGTGCCACGTCAACCTCATCCAGCTCAACGATATTCCCGACAGCCCCTTTAAGCCGTCCCCCATGAAGAAGGTCGAAGAACTGCAACGCAGGCTTCAGATGCGTGGCGTGGAAACCACGATCCGCAATTCCCGGGGGAGTGACATCGATGCCGCCTGCGGGCAGCTGAAGCAGCGGAAGATCAACGCTCATCTTTCGTGAGATCTTTGACATTTAGTTGTTCTTCTTCCTATCGAGCACAGTAAAACGGATTTCGCTACAACGGAACGGGGGGGTGCCAGGCACATGCTTGGCACCCCCCGTTTCACGTGAAACCATATTCTCTTGCATCAGGGAAGGCTGGCCTACGGATTGCATCTACGTTATGGTAAACGCGTTATTAGTTAGGTACCTAACTTACAATCCTAATACCCAACGCTTTCCCACTGGTTAGCCACCCAATCCTGATTAATCTTTGGGTTCTTGGTCATCTGCGCCGTCCTCAAAGCAACGTCTTCGGACATAGTTACGATCTTCTTCTTGGAAGTTTCGTATGCATCACGAGCCCCACGACCCAGCCGTGCCCTGAGCTCTGGATTTGTTGCAACCATATAACCAACTACCGAGCCCACAACTACTGCAGCTCCAGCAGCAACCAGACCACCGATCAATCCTGGCTTCATCTTAGTCACCTTGCTCTCCAATAATCTGAGAGAGAATTCGCGTTAGGTCTTCCTCATCCTTGAACTCAATCTCAATCTTGTTTTTACCTCGTGAGTTCTTTACCCGAACGTTCGTATTGAATGTCTGGCGAAGTACCTTTGCTGCACGCTTATACGATTGCGGAGTAACGGGACGAGGGGCTTTCGGTGTTTCCGCGACAGAAAACAGTGGTGCAAGATGTTCTGTCGCTCGCACCGACAAACCTTCCGCAACAACCTTCTCAGCCAGCTTGATCCGAGCATCTTCATAAGGAACGGCAAGAATCGCTCTTGCATGACCAGCGGTAAGCTTACCGTCAAAGATGAGCTCCTGGACTGGCTCTGGAAGATCTAGAAGGCGCAGGGAGTTACTGATTGCGAAGCGCGACTTCGAAACCGCCTTCGAAAGAGCAGTCTGTGTCATTCCGCTTGATTCAATGAGCTGCTTGTAACCCTTTGCCTCTTCAATGGGATTCAAGTCAGAGCGCTGAAGATTCTCAATCAGCGCAATCGTTAGCATCTCAGCATCATCAACATCTTTAATGATGACCGGAAGCTCGGTTAGCCCTGCAAGCGTTGCCGCTTGGTATCTACGCTCTCCCGCAATGATCTCATATCCCTTCGCATCCTTACGGACAAGAAGGGGTTGAAGCACTCCGTGCTCCTGAATCGACTCGCTCAGCTCACCAAGTTCCTTCTCATTGAAATGAGTACGAGGTTGATTAGGGTTCGGATGAATCTCCTGAATCGGAATCATTGTATTGTCTGTTGTATGCCCGGTTTCATACTGGGCTTCACTTACAAGAGCAGACAACCCTTTACCAAGTCCGGACTTCTTCTTTGTGCTAGGCACGACTGATCACCTCATCTGCAAGAGAAAGATACGCAATTGCACCCTTGTTGCTCGGAGCGTATTCGATTACTGGCATTCCAAATGACGGTGCTTCGGAAATCTTGACCGTTCTAGGAACCAGCGTGTCAAACACCTTGTCACCAAAGTACGCCCGAACCTCATCAACAACCTGGTTTGCAAGCGAAGTACGAGAGTCATACATCGTCATGAGCACGCCAAACACTTCAAGCAAGCGATTGATGCGCTCTTTGACCATTCTCATTGACTCAAGTAGCTTCGTAACACCCTCAAGTGCATAGTATTCACACTGAATCGGTATCAGTACGCTATCTGCTGCCGCCAAAGCGTTGATAGTCAACAATCCGAGAGACGGCGGACAATCGATAAAGATGTAATCGAATTCATTTTGAACCGGAGAGAGCAACTCTTTCAATCGTGTTTCACGCGCCATTGCTGAAACAAGCTCTATTTCGGCGCCGGCAAGCTGAATCGTTGCGGGAATTACAAAGACTCGCTCGCAATCCGTATCATGAATGAGGTCTTCTGCAGATACGTTATGGATTAGCGCATCATACACACATTGCTCGAGCTCTTCTTTTTCTATACCGAAGCCACTCGTGCTGTTTCCTTGTGGGTCAAAATCAACCAACAGGACCTTTTTGCCCTTTGAGCTAAGCGCAGCTGACAGATTGACTGCCGTGGTGCTTTTCCCAACGCCACCTTTTTGATTGATGATTGAAATGATCCTTGTCTTCGAGTTCGAATCCCGCGGGACGTCTTTGAACCCCATTTGACCTCCTACTGCAGTTAAAGAATGATATTGGTCGGTCGCAGCGTTTTCACGTGAAAACATTTAACTTGTTCATTCATTATGTTTCAGCTTGATTGGACATGCAAGATGCCAAGCTGATGAATTTGACTACAATTGAGAAATCTAAAACAAACGACTGGAAGATAATATCCGACGAGCATATCCAAGCTGTTCAGTTCTGAAGTTGTGTCTGAAACTCTATTCCGAATTACAAGTTTTAATACCGCTCAGCCTAAAGCAACAGCACACATATCGTGTTTTCACGTGAAAACAGCTCCGATGCACGCACTTAAATCAATAGTGTAGACACATGAATGCACGTGCGCCATAGTTACTATAAAGATGATTACAAATCAAAATCCTACAGCCATCTAACAATTGTAGGCGATTACGCATTTATGGAACGAATTACAAGCCTGCCGAACAATTGATGGACAAACGCATGATTTCTCGAAATTTATAAATACAACTCGATTCAACCTTTTACAAACGACCTGATCGAACTGTATTCACAAGCAATATGAGTATGCATTGATTAGATGACGCGCTGTAAGGCGAAAAGCTATCTAACCATCAGCCTTGTGTTCAATAAGCGATTCAGGTTGCATGAAAGCATGCCAAACAATTTCTATCCCATTTGTCACAACAGTTGCGAAACAAATTTAGAACCGAAATCTCTCGAAAAGGGACAAAGAATATATGAGGCGGACCCTCAATACAGAACAGAATAATACAAATCGAGTTTTCACGTGAAAACAGACTGATGATAATCGGCCATCAATGCCCTAACGCAACATCAAAAAGCTAGTAAGCTAGAGAATGCGTAAGATCGAGAGCACTTATAATATAATAGAGGCCAATCGGAATGATTGACCTTTTTGAAGATTACTTCGAAATAGGATGTTTCTTAGCCATCCCAACAGCCCGAGGGAGCTTCATTGATGGCTTGTGAGATTTCTTGAATACAAAGATTGCTCGCGCGCCACGTTTCCCAGGAAGAGAAAGATCGTAACGCAGGGGAGCATCGAACCCACAAACCTGAGCCGCATAAGTTCCATCAGATACCTCGTCAGCAGCAGGGACACCCTTCGAAACTATAAGCAGACCGCTTTTCTTCAGAAGTGGTGAAGCATACTCAACGAGGGTAGATAGATGCGCGACAGCACGTGCTACAACAACGGAAAACTCACCACGATGAGAAAGAGCGTAGGATTCAACACGTTCATGAACAGTTTCGACTCGCTCTACACCCAACTGTGAGGCACACGCTTCTACAACCTTAACCTTCTTACCAACCGAATCCATGAGGACAGAAGGACGGTGAGAAGTAATAGCAAGAGGAAGCCCGGGGAAACCAGCCCCGGTGCCAATATCAAGCAACTTACCCTTAGGGGCACCATCAACATATGGCAGAAGAACAAGCGAATCGTAGATATGTAGGATGGCAGCCTCGTGTGGATCAGTGATGCGGGTCAGGTTAATGTTCTCATTGGCCTTAAGAACATATTCAAGATGACCAACACACAACTCCAACTCATCAGGAGTAACCTTGGAGGTCAGTTGCCCATCCTGAAGTGAGCCAACATAACGATCCCAATACTGTCCAAGCTCTGCAACAAGCATTGAGTGAAAAGCGGAGGGCTCGCTCATAGATATACTCCTGCCAATAGTTCTTGAAGCACAAACTCTTGTCATAGAAAAGGGGTGCGGCACAGCCACACCCCTTAATACTACCAATATAGAAGAAACTCCTATAGAGCAGTCACAACAACTCGACGCTCGGGATCAACGCCCTCGGAATGAGTTTCAACAGCAGCGTTATCGCGAAGCGCGATATGCACCAGACGACGCTCGTAGGCACTCATAGGAGGAAGAGCGACAGACCCATGCTGACGCACAGCACGGGCGGCAGCAGAGTGGGCCATGGAAGTAACCTTGTCATTACGACGACTCTTATAACCCTCGATGTCAACCACCACAGGATAACGGAATCCCAAACGACGGCTCACAATCAGAGAGAACATGGTCTGCAGAGACTCAAGCGTACGACCGTGACGCCCGATGAGCACAGCCAGATTGGGAGCAGTAACATCGAGAATCAGCTCGCCGTCATCGCCCTCATACTCATCGATAGGGGAATCTTCGGCATCAAAATGCTTCAGGATATTGCGAATCACAGACAGCGCAACATCAGCGACGGTATCGAGCTCCTCATCGGTAAGCTCCTCGCCCGCTTTATATTTGCGCGCAATCTCGGGATACTCGCCGACGACCTCATCGAGGGAGGTCGGCGCGACCTCATTCTCCTCGATTTCAAGCAGTTCCTCAGACATGACGTCTCCCAAAATTATTTAGGTACCTAATTAAGTACCGGCTTACGTAACTCTTCTATCGGCTAGTTCTTCTTGCGCGGACGAGCCTTGTGCTCACGGCGCACCACATCGACCTCGATGGGGGCATGCGCCAGGCGCTCCTCTTCCTCGGCCTTAGCCTTCTCCATAACGCGACGGGTCACGAAGATCTGCTGCGCAACCTGCCACAGAGACGAAACGTCGTAGTAGAGCAAAACGCCCGCAGGCAGGTTCCAACCAAGCCAGAGCATCATGATGCCCATGACGAGCGCCATCGTGCGCATGGAAGAAGCCTGCTGACCAGTCTGGTTATGGGACTGATACAGCGAAGGAATAACCGTCAGGATGCCGAACAGGATCAGCGAAATGAGGTACGGCAGCGCGGTGGCGATACCATTCGCCCACTGGGCGCCGGGCGTAGTCGTAAGGTCGGGCATGATGTTGTAGAACGAGAACACCACACCGGACTCGCCGATGTACCCAGGAAGGTTGCGCAGCAGGGTGAACAGCGCAAGCAGGATGGGCATCTGAATAAGCAGAGGCAGGCAACCACCCAGCGGGTTGAACTTGTTCTCCGAGTAGAACTTCTGCATCTCCTCGGCCTGACGCTGCGGATCATCGGCATACTTCTGCTGAATCTCCATCAGCTTCGGCTGAAGCACCTGCATGCGCGCCGTCGATTTCGTCGACTTCAACAGAAGCGGCGTGAGAATCAGGCGCACGATGACGGTAAGGATGATGATCGAGAGACCCCAGTCAGAGGCGAACCCCTGAATGAACCTCAGGATCTGAAGAAGAATTTGAACGATCCAATCCCACATCTATGGTTTCCTCCGTTTAACCTAGCCCTAGGGCACCGGGTCGTAGCCGCCGCCGTGAAACGGATTGCATCGAATGATGCGACGAATCGCGAGCCAGCTACCTTTACCTACTCCGTATCGCTCGATTGCCTCGACCGCGTACTGCGAGCACGTGGGCGTATAGATGCAAGCGGCGGGCAACAAAGGGGAAATGACGCGCTGATAGACCTTGATGGGAGCAATGAGAAGCCGCCGGAACATGAAAGCCCCTACCAGCCAACGCCGGCGCGTGCAGACAGCCGCATAAGCGCCGCGCAAAGATCCTGCGGGGCCGCGTCGCGGGTCGCCGCGGTGGCGAACAAGATCACATCATGCCCAGGTACGGGAAAGTCGCACGCGCGCGCCGTTTCGCGCAACACGCGCTTGGACCTATTCCTCAAGACAGCGTTTCCAAGACGCTTAGGTGCAGCGAAGGCGACCCGACCAGGATCGCCTTCGCTCACAGCATCACATATAACCATTCGCATCAAGGGATGGTTATAGCGCCGTCCCCGTGTATAGACACGCTCGAAATCCGACCGGGCTTTAATGGTCTTCATGCGCAAGCGCGTTGCAAGCTAGACGGTGAGGCGCTTGCGGCCCTTGGCACGACGGCGAGCGAGCACAGCGCGGCCGCCCTTGGTGGCCATACGGGCGCGGAAACCGTGGGTCTTGGCACGCTTGCGCTTATTAGGCTGGTACGTACGCTTCATGATTTCTATCCTCCTGCTTGTTTGAACAAACAAATAAGTCGCGTGAGCTTCAAGATTGTAGGGAAAACGGCACAAGAATGTCAACAAGCAGGTAGAACTTGTTTGCAAGTTACCACATGCCGTTCAAACCGCCTTGTGCCGCCAAGAAAGGAGAATTATTCGTTTCAGAAGATTTCAATGAGTTTTCGACAGGTTATCAAGCTGTGTGGATAACTTTTCACTTCGTTTCTTCAGTTTTCAACACGTTTTGAAAAGTTGTTGAAAGGTTCAGAAGCTTTCAATGCGGTACTATCTAAGGCCTAGACTTCAGATTCATCTCGAGCGGGCGTTTACTAGGATGGTTGCTCATGGCCGACGATTTTTATCCCTTTGTCGATTCAGGTGACCCCGCACCCGACAACAGGCACATCACGGGCATATCCGACGGCCAGCATGCAGACATGGCGAACGCGGCGCCAAGCGCCCAAACTGACCAAGCGAAAACACCCCAGGATGAGACCGCCGGAGCGGCCGAACCATCCGGCGAGTCGACCGTGTTTGCCACACGCATTGCAATCTACGACGACATGCTTTCCACACCGCGCGTGATCGTAGTGCAGCCGAAAGACCCTCGCTCCTATCTTGAGGAAATTACCAACACCGTCTATCGCTGCATGAAAGAACAGGGCGGGTCGCTCTCACTCATGGTCATCCGAGAGCTCGTGGAAAACTTCATCCACGCCCACTTCACCGAGCCGATCGTCTCCATCCTCGATGGCGGAAACACGATTAGATTCGCAGATCAGGGACCGGGGATCAACGACAAGGAACGCGCATTCGAATTCGGCGTGACCTCGGCAAACCGTTCGATGAAGCGCTACATACGCGGCACGGGCGCGGGCCTGCCCATGGTTCAGCAGTACCTCGAGAATGCAGGGGGCGCAGTTTCCATCGAAGACAACCTAGGCGCGGGAACCGTGGTGACGGTGAGCGTCGACCAAGCACGCGTGGCAGAAATCGAAGCAAACAGCGGGCGCGGGGCGGCCGTCCGGGGGACCCAGTTCACGTCGGCATCCCTCCGACGAGGAATCCCCCAGGGAGGGTACGCGGGAGCTCCAAACCCCTACCAAGAGCAGTACCCCTACCAATCAGGAGCATTCGCGCAGATACCCGGCCAGGGCTTTGCAGCTGGAGCGGGCTCTATGCCGGCACAAGGGTATCCGCAGCAAGCGGGAGCTTGGCCGCAGCAGCAGGCGCCGTACCCACAGCAGCCCGCTCAATATCAGCAGACTGCCCCTCAGGGAGCGCCCGTTCAACAGCAGACAGAATCATTCCAGCAGGCGGACCCCTATACGCAGGCGGGTCTGTATCAGCAGTCGGGATTCCCACAACAGTACGGCTACCCCGCCCAACCACCCTACGGCATGGGATGGGGCTTTTCGACAACACCCGAACCGGGTTTTCAACAATCTGGTCAAGAGTTTTCCACAATTCAACAGCATAAGCCTCAAGCTGGGGAAACACAGGAGCAGCAGGCGGCGGCCGGCACTGTTCAAAATCGCGGTGCAAACGATCCCTTCCTCACGGAACGAGGCCTACAAGCTCTGGATTTCCTTGTCGCCAACGGCCAATGCGGGCCCACCGAGCTCACGAACGCGTTCGGACACTCCGGCCCCACCTGGTCACGCGAGCTTGCTACACTGAGCGGGTACGGTTTCGCAACTAAACATGGAAGAAAATACTTCCTCACCGAGCTGGGGGCGGCGTGGATCGCCGAACACGGGACTCGAAACTAACCAGGGACCGCGAACCATAGGAAGCAAGGGGTAGCCCATGGATACCGAGGCGAAGATCATCCTCGATGACACCATCTCGTTCTGTGAACGCGACGAGCGCGACGGGCGCCTCATCAACATTCTTGGCCAGTGCGTTCCCGTCGAACTCACCGAAACGTCCCTCACCATCGAGGCTCCCACGCGTTTCGCCTACTCTTATTTGCTCAAACAGCGCGCCATCATAGAGCGCTATCTCGAGGAGATAACCTTCGGCCCCCTCGCGCTGAACGTAACGGTTCCCGAGTCGATCACCGCAGGCCATCGCGGCGCTGCGGACGCAAGCCCTCGACGCGGCGAAACAGCCCCCGCCCCGGCAGTGGTTTCACGTGAAACATATGAGCAGGCAGAAGCCTCCGCGCCAGCGGGCAGCGATGCCGGCGTGCATGCCGGTGCTTCAGGCGATGCCGCCGCGTTCACGGGCGCGGCCTCGCACGGCGACGATGCCATAACCTCGGAGGCACACGAGGCGCATCGCCTTTCGCTCGGCACCCCCGCCGACGGTGGATCGGGGAAGGTCAAGGTCACAAACGTCCTCTCACCCGATGCGTTCCGCCAGCTCACTTCAGCCGTCCATGCAAGCGAGCAGAAACCGGCCGAAGTTGCCAAGAAGAGGGAGGAACACACACCGGATTCCCCCGAACAAGAGCAGCAGTCGGTACACGTGCACTCAAAATTCACGTTCGAAAACTTCGTGTACGGCGATGAGAACAAGCACGCCTACCAGTCCGCCGTGCGCTTCGCCGCCATGGCAGACGAGCCCGGCACCTGCACGTCGCTCTTCATCTACGGCAAGAGCGGCCTCGGCAAGACGCACCTGCTGCTCGCGATCAAGAATTATCTCAACGAGCACAGCCCGCACCTGCGCGTGAAGTACGCGAACTCGCAAACATATGTCGAGGATTACATCAGCGAGCTCGCCATCTCGAAGAACCGCGCGGGCATCATCCTGCGCGAATACCACGACGCCGACGTGCTCATCATCGACGACATCCAGAACATCATCGGCAAGACGCAGAGCATCGAGAACTTCTTCTCGCTCATGGACGAGTTCATCCGCAACAACAAGAAGATCGCCATCGCGTCGGACCGCGCGCCGAAGAACCTCGGCATGGATGAGCGCCTCACGAGCCGCTTCAACGCCGGTATGCTCTGCCTCGTATCGGAGCCTGGCTTCGAGATGAAGTACATGATTCTAAAGCGGTACTACGAGAACACGGTGCTGCCCGACGCAGAGGCCGAAGCGGCAGCCGTGGCACTCGACGGCACGGGGTCGCTGCTCGACACCCTCCGCTCCGGCGGCGGAAAGCTCACCGACGAGCAACTCCGCCATATGGCAGAAGTCTCCGGCACCAACATTCGCGAACTTGAGAGCTTCTGCGAGCGCTGCGCGGGCGCATCGTACGAGTGCGAGCAGAGCGGCCGGGAACTCACCGGCGAGGAGATAGACCGGATTGCCAACGAGTACTTCGATACGGCGCACAAGAAGATCCACATCGATACCGTCCAGTCGGTGGTCGAAGAGTTCTACCACGTGAGCCACGAAGAGCTGATCGGCCCGCGGCGCATGGCGAACATCGCGTTCGCACGGCATGTGGCCATCTATCTCGCCATGGACATGTGTGAGATGACGACACCCATGGTCGGCGCGGAATTCGGCGGTAGAAACCATTCCACCGTGCTCAGTTCCATCAAGGTGGTCGAGAAGAAGCTCAAGGAAGACCGCAGCCTCTGCGAAGATTTGCAGGCCATGAGGAACAAGATCATCCTCAAGTCGTAGCGCCGAAAGGGTTTGGAAACCCGCTGCGGCGACGAGGGTCCGCCCACAGTGCAACCACTGTCAACCGGGGAGTTGAAAACATGTTGAGAGGTGCTCGAAAGCCTGTTGAAAACACGGGGGCAGTGGTGGAGAATCAAGGAGGTGCCTCGGCGCTGTGGAAAACAAGGGTGCTTGCCAACAGGTCGATGTTCAATAAAACAACGCGTCTGACCTGCCCGTATCCAAGCTTTCCACATCTTCAACGGTCTAATTGTAATAGTTGGTTTTAGATATATATCTATATATAAAAGAAAGGCGCGCCATGAAGTTCACCGTGAGTCAAGACTCCCTCGCCGATGCCCTCTCCGTCGTACTCAAGGGCGCGGGCGGCGCAACCACCCTACCCATTCTGAACGGCGTACTCATCAAAGCCTATGACGGCGTTCTGGAACTCCATACGACAAATACTGAGATTTCCATCAAGCACCGCATCACCGCGCGCGTGGATGAGCCGGGCGAGGCGGTCGTTCCCTGCAAGCTCTTCTCGAACATCACGAAGGCGCTGCCCGACGCTCCGGTGAGCTTCGAGGTCGTTGAGCGCCAGGCGGTCATCTCGTGCGCCAAGAGCTCGTTCCGCTTGAACATGCTCGATCCCCGCGACTTCCCCGAGTTCCCTGCCTATGCTATCGAGTCGTGCGTCGACCTGCCGGTGAGCGTGCTTTCCGAGATGGTGTCGCGCGTGTGGCGCGTGGCGTCGAAGGACCGCAGCCGCGGCGTTCTCACGGGCGTTTTGATGACCGTGGAGAACAACACGATCCGCCTGGTTGCAACGGACTCATACCGTCTGGCTGTATGCGATACCCAGGTGGAGACCTCGAACCTGGAGGGAAGCTTCGAGGCGATCGTGCCCTCCGAGTCGCTCAACGATGCCCTCTCCGTCATGGGCGACGCGCCAACCATCATGGTGGGCGTAACGGATGCCCAGGTGGTCTTCGAGGCGGGGAATACGTGCTACGTGACGCGCCGCATGAAAGAGTCGTTCCCCAGCTATCGCATGCTCATCCCCTCGGCCTGCGCCATGACGGCGAAGCTCGACAACACCTCCTTCGCCGCGGCGGTGAAGCGCGTCTCGGCTATCGGTTCGGGTAACCCCACACTGCGTTTTGATATCGACACCGAGGCGGGCGTGCTCAAGCTCACGCTTATCTCGAGCGATCAGGGCTATGCGAGCGAGACGTTGGATATCGAGGCTGAAGGCAAGAGCGGCTGCACGGGCTTCTCGTGCCACTACATCGCCGACTTCTTCAATATGGCGGGCCACGACAAGGACCTCACCCTCGAGATTCAAGATTACGGGCGCCCCGCCGTTTTCAAAACGTATGGCAAGGTCAATTACCTCTACCTCGCCATGCCGATTCGCTTGAGCGAATAGCGAAGACCCCGCAGCCGCCGTCATGTCCATATACGCGCGCACGCTCTCGGTTACCGAATACCGTAGCTTCCCCTCGTTCGAGCTCGATCTTGCCCGTGGCGTAACGGTTCTCGTGGGGCACAACGCCGTGGGCAAGACCAACCTTGTCGAGGCGTTGCAGCTGCTAACGTCGGGGCGGTCGTTTAGGAAGCCGTCGCCCCGTGAGCTCGTTCGCGCGGGCGGCCCGCGCTGCTCGATGAAGCTCACGCTCGAGGGCGAGGGCCGCGTGATCGATATGGGGTGCGTGGTTGAAGACGGCAGGCGGGCGTTCATGCGCAACGGCAAGCGGTGCCGTGCGGCTGGTGTGCGCGGCGTCGTTCCCTCGGTGCTCTTCTGTCCCGACGACCTAGACCTGGTGAAGCGCGGCGCCCGATTGCGGCGCGAGGCACTCGACGGCTTCGGCATCCAGCTCAACGAGAGCTACGCCCAGCTGGCGAGCACCTACGAGCGCACCGTTGAACAGCGCAACTCTCTGCTCAAGGAGCCGTTCTGCACGCGTGACCTTCTGGATGCTTGGAACGACTCCATCGCATCCACGGGTGCGGCGCTTACGGTGCACCGCCTCGCGCTGCTGAGCCGTATTCGCGAACACCTCATCGATGTGTATGCCGGGCTCTCTGGCGGCGAGGCCGCGGACGTTTCATATGTTCCCTCGTGGGGCGCCCCCGACGCCACCCCGCTACCGGCCGTCGCCGATGCATCCTCGCGCGCTGACCGCATCGAAGCGGTGCGGGCGCGGATCGCATCGGCGCTCGACGAGCGTGCCGGCGAGGAGCTGCGGCGCGGCATCACATTGGTGGGGCCCCATCGCGACGAGATCGCGTTCACGATAGACGGTCGGGATGCCAGGACCTTTGCATCGCAGGGGCAGCAGCGAAGCCTCGTGCTCGCATGGAAGATCGCCGAGGTCGAGGTGACGCGCGAGATTCTCGGCAGGCCTCCGCTGCTTCTGCTCGACGATGTGATGAGCGAGCTCGACGAGACGCGCCGGCAAGCGTTTCTAGGGCTCGTGGGCGGTGGCGTGCAGACGGTGATCACGACCACCAACCTCGGCTACTTCGATGATTCGGCGCTCGATCGGGCGAAGGTGGTGAAGATCGGTGGGGGCAGCAGATAGAACCGACGGTGGCTTCGAACGCGAGCGGACGACTGTTGCCGTCTCTTCGATCATGGGCCAGGTCCGGCGGGACATTGTCTCCCGCGCCACGCCCGAGCAGCTCGAGCGCATGCGCAAGGCAGAGGCGGCCCGCGGCGTCTACCGCGCGTGGAACGCGGTGTGCGGCGGCACGCGCGAAGGGGAGCACGTGACCGGCCTCAGGTATCTCTCCGATCAAAACAAGCTTCTCGTCTACCTCGACGATGCCGTGTGGACGCAAGAGATGACGATGCTCCGCGAGATTATCCGCGCGCGCATGGAGCGCGAAGGGGTGAGGCTCGATGGATTCGTCTTCCGCACCACGAAACCGGGGTTCAAGCGCTCCGGCGTCGAGCGCCCGCGTGGGGAGAAGAAGGCGGCGCCGACCCCGCCCAGCACCGCTCCTTTGAGCGCGGAGGAGGAGGGGGCCATCGATGCGGCGGTGGCGCCCATCGCCGACGACCGTTTGCGCAAATCGCTCAAAAAGGCCATGAAGGCGAGTATGGAGTGGAAAAAGGGTACCGACTTGAAAAACAAGGCGTAAATCCAATCTGGTGGCCTTGTAGAGGTACTCAAGCGCCGTAAAGACAGCGCGCGTATTCGGCTATCATAGATAGGCTAACTGAACTTTGCGATCTCACACGCAATCGATGTGGTCGAAAGGGAGAATACGTGGCAAAAAAGGAACAGTACGACGGTAGCGAGATTAAGATTCTCGAAGGTCTCGAAGCCGTTCGCAAGCGCCCCGGCATGTACATCGGTTCAACGAGTGCCAGCGGCCTGCACCATCTCGTATGGGAGATCGTCGACAACTCGGTCGACGAGGCCATGGCCGGCTTCTGCACCAAGATCGAGGTGACGGTGCATGCCGATAACTCCGTTACCGTTGTGGACAACGGCCGCGGCATCCCCGTGGACAAGCACCCCGTGAAGAAGATCCCCACGCTGGAAGTCGTCATGACGATCCTCCACGCGGGCGGTAAGTTCGACAACTCCGCCTATAAGGTTTCGGGCGGCCTCCACGGCGTGGGCGTCTCGGTGGTAAACGCCCTCTCCAAGAAGATGGTCGTGCAGGTCAAGCGCGGCGGCAAGATCTACGAGATGCAGTTCAGCCGCGGTAAGACCACGATGAAGATGAAGGAAGTGGGAACCGCTAAGAGCACCGGTACCACGACGACGTTCTGGCCGGATGACGAGATCTTCGAGACCACGGTCTTCGACTACGAGACGCTGAGGAACCGCCTCCAGGAGACGGCGTTTCTGAACAAGAACCTGAAGATCGTGCTCAAGGACGAGCGCGAGCTCATGCCGCGCGTGGATGAGTTCTGCTACGAGGGCGGCATCGTCGACTTCGTGAAGTTCCTGAACGAGGGGCGCGAGATCCCCGACGGTCTCAAGCGCCCTATCTACCTGACGGGCAAGAGCGAGCCGGACGCTCCGGTCGACCGCACCGGCGAGGTCGAGGTGGCGCTGCAGTGGAACACCTCGTATTCCGAGACGGTCATGAGCTTTGCGAACGACATCTACACCCCCGAGGGCGGCATGCACCTTGAGGGCTTCCGCACCGCGCTCACCCGCGTGATCAACGATTACGCGAAGAAGCAGAACATGCTGAAGAAGGATACCGATAAGCTTACCGGCGATGACGTGCGCGAAGGCCTTGCCGCGGTTATTTCCGTCAAGCTTGCGGACCCGCAGTTCGAGGGCCAGACCAAGGCCAAGCTCGGCAGCTCGTTCATGCGCGCGCTCGTGCTTAAGGTCGTAACCGACGGCCTTACCGATTACCTTGAGGAGCACCCCAAGGCCGCCCGCGAGATCGTGAAGAAGGCTCAGCAGGCTTCGAAGGCGCGCAACGCCGCCCGCAAGGCCCGCGAGGCCACGCGCCGCAAGAGCCTGCTCGAAAGTGCATCGCTTCCCGGCAAGCTCGCGGACTGCTCGGTGCGCGATGCCGAGATGACCGAGCTCTTCATCGTGGAGGGCGACTCCGCAGGCGGGTCCGCGAAGGACGGCCGCCGCCGCGATATCCAGGCAATCCTGCCGCTGCGCGGCAAGATTTTGAACGTGGAACGCGTGGGCGACCACCGTGCGTTCTCGAGCGATACCATCCAGTCACTTATCACGGCGATCGGCACCGGCGTGACCACGAGCTTGGGTGATGGCGGCGACTTCGACATCACGAAGGCCCGCTACCACAAGATCATCATCATGACTGATGCCGACGTGGACGGCGCCCATATCCGCATCCTCTTGCTCACGTTCTTCTACAAGTACATGCGCCCGCTCATCGATGCCGGATACGTCTACGTGGCGTGCCCGCCCATCTTTGGCGTGAAGGTGCGCAACAAGATCCATTACGTGTATCCCAACGGCCGCCAGCCGGAGGAGGAGATCCTGCGCGACACCATCAAGAGCCTGGGCCTCAACCCCGACGACGATGGCGACGATGCGAGCGGCAAGGTCACCAAGAAGCGCCGTGGCTACACCGTGCAGCGCTACAAGGGCTTGGGTGAGATGGATCCCAAGCAGCTCGCCTCGACGACCATGGACCCCAAGACGCGCATCTTGCAGCGGGTTACCATCGACGACGCCGTGGCTGCTGATCGCGCGGTGCGCGAGCTTATGGGCAACCAGGTTGAGTTCCGCCGGGAGTACATCGAGAAGCACGCGCACGACGCCCGCTTCCTCGACGCGTAATGGGTCATTTTGGGACGGGTCCATTTTGAACCATCCCTGAGAAACCGAGCGGACCTGAGTCATTCTGGGACGGGTCCATTTTGAGTCATCGATTGATGCCAAGCAACGTGGCCTGATGACGTACCCGTCCCCATAGTCAGACTGGACGACCACGACGAAACCAGGAGGTAGTACGTGGCAGACGATATGAACAACACGCCGGAGACGCCGGAATCTGAGGGGTTGCCCGAGGATCTGAGGCGCCTGCTCGCCCGCGCCGAAAGCGACGACGAGGGCACCGACGTCTACGTCGACGACGAGGGCGACGAGGAGGAAGAGGACGAGGGCGAGCTCGAGGAGAGCTTTGGCGACATCGACCGCGGTGAAGACGCCGGCGAAGACATCAACGGTGGTTCGCTGCAGATCAGCGAGTTCGGCCACGAGATGCGCCAGAGCTTCATCGAATACTCGATGTCGGTCATCACCGCGCGCGCCCTGCCCGACGTGCGCGACGGCCTGAAGCCCGTTCACCGCCGCATCCTCTACGCCATGAACGAGAGCGGCATCTACCCCAACCGCCCGCACAAGAAGTCGGCCTGGACGGTCGGCGAGGTTATCGGTAAGTACCATCCGCACGGCGATTTCGCAGTCTACGACACGATGGTCCGCCTTGCGCAGTGGTTCTCCATGCGCACCCCGCTGATCGACGGTCACGGCAACTTCGGCAACATCGACGGCGACTCTGCCGCAGCCATGCGTTATACCGAGAGCCGCTTGGCTCGTCCTGCCATGGAGCTCCTCCGTGACCTCCAGAAGGACACCGTTGATTGGCAGCCCAACTACGACGAATCGCTCGCCGAGCCCCAGGTGCTCCCCGCGCGCTTCCCCAACCTGCTCGTTAACGGCTCCTCGGGCATCGCGGTCGGCATGGCAACGAACATCCCGCCGCACAACCTCGGCGAGGCGATCGAGGCGACCTGCTACTACATCGACCATCCCGACGCGACGGTCGACGAGCTCATGCAGGTCATGCCCGGCCCCGACTTCCCTACGGGTGCGGTCATCATGGGGTCCGACGGAATTCGCCAGGCTTACGAGACCGGGCGCGGCTCCATCACCGTGCGCGCGAAGGCGCATGTGGAGTCTACCAAGACCGGCCGTAACCGCCTCGTGTTCACCGAGATTCCCTACCAGGTGAACAAGGGCACACTGCAGGAGAAGATCGCTCAGCTCGTGAACGAGAAGCGCATCGAAGGCATCTCCGACATGCGCGACGAATCCACGAGCAAGGGCATTCGCCTCGTCATCGAGCTCAAGAAGGGCGTCATCCCGCAGGTCGTGCTCAACAACCTGTATAAGTTCACCTCGCTGCAGACCACCTTCGGCGTAAACAATCTCGCCCTCGTGGACGGCGTTCCCAAGTGCCTCTCGCTCCCCGAGATCCTGCGCTGCTACATCGACCATCAGGTCGACGTGGTGACCCGCCGCACGCGCTATGACCTCAAGAAGGCCCAGGCCCGCGCGCACATCCTCGAGGGCTATCTCCTCGCGCTCGACCACATCGACGAGGTCATCCAGATCATCCGTTCCTCGCAAACCGACGCCGAGGCCAGCGCGCGCCTCATCGATCGCTTCGGGTTCACGCAGGAGCAGACGAACGCCATCCTGGAGATGAAGCTTCGCCGCCTGACCGGCCTCGAGCGCGATAAGATCGAGGAAGAGCTCGCGGGACTTCGCCGCGCCATCGCCTATTACGAGGACCTTCTGGCGCACGAGGAGAAGATTCTCGGCGTCATCAAGGAAGAGATGCGCGAGATCGAGAAGAAGTACGCCGACAAGCGCCGCACTGAGATCGCCGCGGCCGAGAAGGACCTCGATGTTGAGGACCTCATCGCCGACGAGGACATGGTTGTGACCATCACGCACACCGGATATGTGAAGCGCATCCCGGTTGCCACCTACCGCTCTCAGAAACGTGGCGGCAAGGGCGTTTCGGGCGTGAACCTCAAAGAGGACGACGTCATCGCCGAGATGTTCATCGCGAGCACGCACGAGTACGTGCTGTTCTTCTCGAATCGCGGCAAGGTGTACCGTCTTAAGGTGCATGAGCTGCCCATCGGCACGCGCCAGGCCCGCGGAACCGCGATCGTGAACCTCCTGCCCTTCGAGGAGGGCGAGAAGATCGCGAGCGTGATCAGCTGCCGCGAGTTCCCTGAGAACGAATTCCTCCTCTTTGCCACCAAACAGGGCATGGTCAAGAAGACCGTGATGAGCGCTTACAACCGCAGCCGCCGCGACGGCATCATCGCCATCAACCTGAAGGCTGGCGACGACCTGCTCGACGTGCGCCGCGTGCGCGAGGGCGACAAGATCATCATGGCCACGACCGCCGGCAAGGCCATCATGTTCGAGGAGGAGCAGGTGCGCGCCACCGGTCGCGACACCTCGGGTGTGCGCGGCATCACCATGAAGGATGGCGCCGAGGTGCTTGGCATGGAGATCACCAACGGCAAGGGCGATCTTTTCGTGATCACCGAGCGCGGCTTCGGCAAGCGCACGCCAGTTGCCGACTATCCGTGCCAGAACCGCGGCGGCCAGGGCGTGTATACCATCCAGATGACGGCGCGCAAGGGGAACCTCGCTGCCATGAAGACGGTGGGCCCGCAGCACGAGCTCTTCATCATTACCGAGGGGGCTACGGTCATTCGCGTTAAGACGAGCGAGATTTCGCAGACCGGCCGTGCGACCCAGGGTGTGAAGATGATGTCGGTGGCAGACGGCGACCGCGTGACCGCTGTGGCCCGCATGACGAGCGCCAAGAAGAAGCCCAAGACGACGGGCGTGGCCGAGGGCCAAATGTCGCTCGACCTGGGAGCAATCGATAGCGGCGATGAGCGGGTCGACATCGGCGCGGCGGACGAGGCGCTCGAGGATCTGATGGACGAGTAGCCGCCTCAACGCAAGCGAGTGGCTGCCTTATCGCATCGATTATCTCGTGAAAAAACGGCCGGGAGCGAGCGCGTTCCCGGCCGTTTGTGTATTCATGCGCGAAGCTCCAACGTTCGGTCCACTTTTGGGAGCTTCATTTTGTGAGATGGTCCTAGACGACCGTACTTGGCGTTCCGGGATGAGCGTATCCTGCGGTTTTACCTCATGGGGTGCGTAGGCGCACGGTATCGCAGAATAGATGTTCCCAAAAGTGGAGCGAACGCGCGCAGCCGCCTCGACGCGCTGCACGCAACCTAGAAGTCATCCGGTGAGAGCGTCTGCACGAACTGGTCGAACTGCTTGAACTCATCCTCGCCGCTTTGCTGGGCCGTGCGATACGAGATAGTGCCGGCGCGGTTCATGACATCGTCCTCAACGAAGACAGGCGCGTTCGAACGCACAGCGAGGGCGAGCGCATCGCTGGGCCGCGCGTCGATGGTAAGCTCTTCGATCTGCTCGCCTGCGCCTTCGCGCACGAGCACGAGTCGGGCGAAGAAGACGGGCGCATCAACGCGGTTGATCTCAACCCGCTCAAGCTTCACGTTGAGTTGACGAAGCGTCTCGATGAACAGGTCGTGCGTGATGGGGCGACCGTTGTTCTGGGAGTTGTCGATTCCTCGGCTGATTGCCGCCGCCTCGACGGACCCCGTCTGTATGGAAAGCGAGCGCGACGGTGCGTCGGCGCTCTCGCCGTTTCCGCGCTCACGCAGAACGATGACCGATGGAACCGGGCCGGAGGCCATGATGATGGTCTCGATGTCTACGCGAATCATTATGGCACCTCCTTGCTGCCGATTGCAGGCGGGCGTCTCTGTGCGCCTGCGTTGTTCGGGACATCCGGGTTGGCAGTGGTGTTGGGAAGCTGCCAACGGTGTACCCGTATTCGCTTGGGATACCTACCCAAAACTGGATAGTAATAGTACCTAAAACGTCTCGTATGTACAGAACCGCGTCGGGATGCGCGCCGTTATTTCATCTATCGGGCTATACTGGCTACGTAGCATTTGGCCGCTAGGCCGCGTTAACGGATATTGAGGAGAAAGCATGGCAGATCAGGAGAAGGTGCCGCTTGTCGGCATCATCATGGGGTCGAAGTCGGACCTTCCTACCATGGAGGGGTGCACGAAGGAGCTCGAGGAGCTTGGCGTTCCGTACGAGCTTGTGATCGCGAGCGCGCACCGCAACCCCGATAAGGTACATGAGTGGGCGGGAACCGCCCACGAGCGCGGGCTCAAGGTTATCATCGCTGCTGCGGGCAAGGCCGCGCACCTGGGCGGCGTGGTTGCCGCCTTCACGCCGCTTCCCGTGATTGGCGTCCCCATGAAGACGAGCGACCTCGGCGGGCTCGATTCCCTGCTCTCTATGGTGCAGATGCCTTCTGGTGTTCCGGTTGCGTGCGTCGCCATCAACGGTGCCAAGAACGCCGCCATCTACGCCACGCAGATTCTCGGTGCCACCATGCCCGAGTACCGCGATGTCATTTCCAAGATGAAGCAGGAGATGGCTGAGGCGTAACGCTGCGACGCTGCCGCGCAAGCCCGCCCGGCAACGTTCCTTCTACATAGCAAACGAGTATGGCTATGCACCCAAAGCGCCGCCCGTGCTTCACGCGGCGGCGCTTTGGGTGGTAATGACTCATCTCGCCGTGGTCGCGCTCCCCGCCGCGCCCGTATCGGACTCGGGTGCCATGGCATCTGCAAAGGCGGTGTCGTCTACACGGCTCGTATCCTCGGGATGGATGGTCATGCTCTGGAAGCGATTGGCCATATAGGCATTATCGAAGTGCTCTTCATAAAACTCTTCCACGGGCGTGCTGGCAGAGGTGCCCGAGACGCGTTCGAACCAGCAGTCGAGCGCCTGAAGCGTCATGACGGCGTTGACGAGCATGAGCACCGCGCACACGGTGGTGAGTGAGTAGCGCAGCTTCCATGGAATCATGTTGATGAGCTTCAGGAGCCACGGCAAGCAGAGCTTGATCCATACGAAGCCAAGCGCGCCCCACATGCACATGAACGGGGTGCTGGTGCGCCCCTGAAATACAATGGCGATGGGGTCGGGGATGCCGAAGAGCGTCATTCCGGTGTAGTCCCAGGCAACGGCACCGAAGGCCGTCTGCATGAACCAGCTTACGAACGCCTCGAACACGCCGCCGATGATGGCGGACACAATGAAGATGATGATGGGGTTTGCCTTGTAGAAGCGGTTGAGCGCAATGGTGAGCAACACGGCACCGCAGCCATATATGGGTGAGAAGGGCCCGAAGAGGAGCCCCGCGCGGTCTTGATATACACCGGGGTCAACCACGACCATGTGATAGATGACCTCGATGATGAGTCCGAGGACGCAGCACACCATGAAGACCCAGAACAAATTGAAGAAGTTGAGCTGAATGTAGCCCTTGCCTTCGAGGTCGCGCCCGAGCATGCCCTCTTCGGCCGCTTCTTGATCTGTGAGGTCGCGCAGACGGCGCTGGAGCATGCGCTCTTCTCGAAGTGACGGGTCGATTGTGATGGAGAGCGCGAGCAGGATAAAGAACTGGATGATGCCCGAGATGAGATTAGTTCCAATGCCGGACAGCATCACGTTGAAGAGCAGCTGCACGAAGGTGGTTGCAAGTAGCAGATACGACCAGCGCGCGGCGTGACGGCGGCGACTCTTGAGGAGGGAACGGCCGAACACGATGAGGCCCACCGAGTTGATAACCGTGACCACGATGCTCAGTGCAACGATGATGACGGGAAGCGTTGGGTCCGTGCCGATTGAAATTGCCTCGGGGTCGGCGCCGAGGGCCCAAGCGATCATGCCGAGGAAGATCGCGACTACGGGCAGGGTGACGATGCCGTCGATCATGCAGAGCAGTCCGTAGACTTTGATAACGAACGGGATTTTTTTCTGCTGATCGGGTGTGGGGGTGTTGGGGTTGAGGTCGTTGCCAGGAAGGCCGTAGTCGGGCAGCTCGGATGCGCGCCCGGTCGCCTGCGATGAATTCATGGTTCTCCTCATGTGAAGTGGGGTGTAGAAAACAGGAAATCGAAATGGCCCTAATGGGGCAATGATACCTTGAACAGGCTTGGCATGCACGGATACCTGCGACGTTTCGCTGTATCGTGAGTAAACCGACGGTTGAAGGTGTTCCGCGCGGTCTGCTCAGACAGAAAAAGCCTCCATTGCTGGAGACCCTATCATTCAATGGAGCGGGCAACGGGACTCGCGTATTCGCTTCGCGAATCCGCAGCTTCGGGTGCTTTGCGCCCTCGCACGCTCGCTGGGAAATGCTCACGCATTTCCTCAGTCTCGCGACCTCTCGGTTCGAGTCCGTGTAGCGTGTCCAAACAAAGAAGGGCCCCATTGCTGGGGCCCCTTTCATTCATGGAGCGGGCAACGGGACTCGAACCCGCGAGTGTCAGCTTGGGAAGCTGATGCCTTACCACTTGGCGATGCCCGCGTATGTCTGCCGCGAACGGCGTACGGAGTAGTATAACCCGCGTCAATTGCACGGGCAACTGCGCATCCAGCGAGTTGCTGCAATCAGCATGAAATTCGCTCGTATTCGCTTTGGCAGATTGAAAAAAAACGTGCTCGCGATCCCGGCTCTCATTCTGGCGTGACGCCAACAGGCCGAGGCTAATAGTTTTGCCGGGTGCAGGCAGCGCTCGGTTCCCCTGTCTCTGTTTGGGGAGTGGTGTCCCTCGCCTGGGGCTAAGAGAAATACTCAAAGATTGTATGAGCGAACAGGTTGAGCGCCTCCGTTCCGGGCGATGCTGATTGGTGCCGGCTACATTGCGCATGTCGACATTCTCGAGGAAGTGCAAACGGCATTTACCCTGCTCGAAGAGCGGTTTCCCCATCTCATCCGCGAGGCAAATCCTGCGTTTGCGTCGTAGCACGAATTAATATCAACTGATGCTAACTGACGCTGCCTTGCACACATGTGGAGTGGGGACGCCTGCGGGATAGCGGGACATGTTGCACGGGATTTGTGGTCCGGAACCCGCTTTCCCGCGCCCGCATAAGAGCTTGCCTAACAAAACTTTCGGTTTTACACGGTTATATCGCAGCATGCCGAGTAGACCGAACTAAGGCGCGCTTGCTAACTGCGGTTTTGTTGTGCGAATAATCTCGTCTACTCGGTGCATCGCGATATAACCGTGTAAAACCGAAAGTTTTTGATCTCCAAGGCTCGTGAGCGCCCCGTCCCGCGCAAAATCGTGCCCGTCATTTGAACTGGGGCGCCCTTCGCGCCGTCCCACCGCGCGAACCCGTACAATAGGTGTATCTGGCTGCAGCGCATCGCTGCGGCATAACCTGCCAGCAGCCCAATCGAAGGAGCTCGCATGATTGATCGCTATACCCGCCCGGAGATGGGCCACATCTTCTCGCTCGAGAACAAGTACGCCATCTGGCAGGAGATCGAGGTGCTCGCCTGCGAGGCTCACGCCGAGATGGGCAAGATCGGCATCACCAAGGAGGAGGCCGCCTACATCCGCGAGTACGCTTCCTTTAACAAGGAAGAGGTCGACGCCATCGAGGCCGTTACCAACCACGACGTCATCGCCTTCCTCACCAACATGGGCGAGTACATCGACAAGGATATCCCTGAGGGCGAGCCCAAGCCCAGTCGTTGGGTGCACTACGGTATGACCAGCTCCGATCTGGGTGACACCGCGCTCTGCTACCAGCTCGTCCAGGCGACCGACATCCTCATCGATGACTGTCGTAAGCTCGGCGAAATCTGTAAGCGCCGCGCCTTCGAGGAGCGCAACACCCTTTGCGTGGGCCGCACCCACGGCATCCATGCCGAGCCCATGACCTTTGGCATGAAGTTCGGCAGCTGGGCCTGGGAGCTGCGTCGCGACCTCGACCGCCTCATCGACGCCCGCGCCAACGTGGCCTTCGGCGCCATTTCCGGCGCGGTGGGCACCTACAGCTCCATCGACCCCTTCGTGGAGGAGTACGTCTGCGAGCACCTGGGCCTCGTGCACGACCCGCTGTCCACGCAGGTCATCAGCCGCGACCACCACGCCTACCTGGCGGGCGTCCTCGCCACCACCGCCGCTACCTGCGAGCGCATCGCCACGGAGATCCGCAACCTCCAGAAGACCGACACCCTCGAGGCCGAGGAGCCGTTCAAGAAGGGGCAGAAGGGCAGCTCCGCCATGCCGCACAAGCGCAACCCCATCACGCTTGAGAAGGTCTGCGGCCTCTCGCGCGTGGTGAAGGCCAACGCGCAGGTCGCGTTCGACAACGTGGCGCTCTGGCACGAGCGCGACATCAGCCACAGCTCCGCCGAGCGCGTGGCGCAGGCCGACAGCTTCATCGCGCTGGACCATATGTTCCAGTGCCTCATCCGCATCGTGGACGGCCTCATCCTGTACCCCGAGCAGATGAAGGCCAACCTCTACAAGACCCGCGGCCTCATCTTCTCCTCGAAGGTGCTGCTCGCGCTCGTGGACACCGGTATCACGCGCGAGGAGGCCTACGCCATCGTGCAGGAGAACGCCATGGCTACGTGGCGCGAGGTGCAGCAGTGCCAGGCCGGCACCACCTTCCGCGAGAAGCTCGAGGCCGACCCGCGCTGCACGGTGCCGTCCGAGAAGCTGGATGAGATCTTCGATCCGTGGGACTTCCTCACGCGCATTGACCGCGTTTTCGACCGGCTTGAGGAGCTTGACTTCAGCGCATAGTGCCAAATGCCCCCATTCCGGGGGCTTTCGCGCTTTCGTGGGGTACTTTGTGCAATTCTTTGTGCAATTTCGACCCGGTTGTTATGGATGAGCCTGGGTAGGCGAGCGCTATGTTAAGACGTTTGCGCAGGTAGTGCGGGTACAGATCTCTCAGATGCCTGCGTTCCTCGTAAAATACCGGGTCGAAATTGATGATATGGTGCAACGGCATCCCCAAGATTTATCTAATGCATCGCGGGGATAATCGATGCGGGGAATTCTATGCTGCCGGCGAGTACGGCTGCTATGAGATAGAAAGAGGGTCGTATGGTCGCGATTGATTTCACGCCGCGGGGCGTGTGCTCCAAGAACATTCACGTAGAGCTCGACGACGCGGGCGAGACGATCGAGCGGATCGAGTTCACCGGAGGTTGCAACGGAAACCTCAAGGCAATCTCGAAGCTCGTGGCAGGCCAGTCGGTCGAGCACGTGACGCAGATTCTTCGCGGCAACACGTGCGGCCCGCGTAAGACCTCGTGTGCCGACCAGCTCTGCTGCGCCCTCGATGCGGCCCAGGCCGAGGCTCGTGCGTAATCGCAGCAAAACAGGACGACGAGCTGGAGAGTTGCATGTTCCGTACGTTGGACAACTTGTTTGATCGGGCGCGGGGCGCGCGCGGCCGCAGTGGCGCGGGGGAAGGCCGCCCGCAGACCGGGGTTACTCGCCGACGCTTCGTGCAGGGAACCGTTGCTGCTGCGGGAGCGGGCATGGCGGCTATCGCGCTTTCCTCTTGTTCATCGGGCGGAGATTCCCAGCAAGAAGACGGGGAACCGCAGGTCGTAACCGATAGCTCGCAGATTGTCGCGGTGCTGGACGGCGACTACGAAAACGTAAGCAACAGCTTGAGCGCATCGTCGACGTGGTCTCTCCCCTTGGGAACGATGCTTTTTCACAACGGCGGCAATACCTGGGCCGCGGCGATGCTCACGCCGGAGTCGGCGACGAGCGTCAATACGGTTGGCGTGCTCAGTCTGTCAAGCGGCAACCTGACCACACTGTTAGATGTTGCGAGCTTAGGGGCGTCTTACAGCTTCTTCGACGTGCGCTGCTCGGATCAGGTGTACGCGTGGATCGAGATAAACTACACCGATGGCTCGTGGGTTCTGCTTGGTCAGGGCCTTTCCAACGGCGCGCTCTACGGCAGCCCTGTTCAGCTGGACTCAGGCGACAGCGATTGGGAGCCTCCGCGCTTTACCGTGTGGAATTCAAGCGTCATCTGGCAGAAGATGCCGCTTGCAAGCGGTAATCGAACAACGGAGTACTCGCACTGCTATATCTGGACCGTGGGGTCGAGCGAGGGCCAGGAGATTTACGAATCGCACGGCCGTTTCGCCACGACTCCCCGCGTCTCGGGGTCGGTACTCACCATTGCGCCGCGCGTGCGCGAGGGAAGCGGCGTGTACTATGGCATGACCGCGGTAGACATCACGTCGAGTTCGTATGACCAGATCGATCAGCTCGTTTTGCCCCGAACGGTATCGCCGTTCGATGCGACCTACATGAACGACCAGTTCGTCTTCTCGATCGAGGCGAGCTACTCGGGGGTGGGGAGCTTGGGAAACATGGGGACGTTCATAGGAAAAGAGGGTGGTCCCTATCTCTACCTGCGCCGCGAGCCTTTGGCGCAGGTCGCGGGCAACGGGTCTCGATATCTGGTGAAATCCCAGGCATCGCACTTCGTGATCGATACCGAGGCGCAGAACTATGCGGTTTTGATCTCGCCTGATCGCTCGATTGATTACGGCGATTTTCCAGCGACGGAGGGAGCGAGCTCCCAGTTCCTAACCTTCGCCACGGTGCGCGACGACACCGGTGTGCCGGCGAGCGTTACCGCCCGCGTGTTTTCAATCTAGTCGAATGTGACGATCCGTTTCGGCGCGCTGCGTCGAGGCGGGCTCAGTAGCGAAGCACGCTCTGCATCGAGGTGGGCTCCGCATCTCGCTCCGGTGTTGTCGGGCGGCTTTCGGACATTCATCTCGTTTTCGGGCGACATTTGGACGCATTCAGCGCCTTGAGCGTACCAAACACGCCTGAGAACGCCGCGACTGTCCAGATGTCGCCCGATAGCACCGTGGGTGTCCGAATCCCGCCCGAGAGCGAAGCGTCACTTTGTGCGCAGGCGAGCGTTCGCGGCTGCAAGCACGGGTTCAATCTCCGCGGCGCTCAAGCCATGCGAGGGCTCGGGTGTGCCGTCGAGCGGCAGCAGCTGCTTTTCCATCCAGGTGACGGAAAGCCATTGCCCCAGCTTGAACCCACAGGCGGTATGCTCGCCGCACACGCGATAGCCATGCCGCTCATGAAAAGTAATTGACCCGGTATTTGAGGACGTGATGCACGCTTCGCTCATGCGAACGCCCTGAAGACGCATGAGTTCTTCGAGGGCATCGAGCAGCGCCGAGCCGAGCCCGTGCCCCTGATGCTCGGGGGCTAGATAGATTGAAATCTCGGACGCCCAGTCGTATGCAGGGCGCGAGCGGAATGATCCGTTATAAGCGTAGCCAGCAACAGCGCCGCTATCTGAGTCCTCTGCCACGAGATAGGCAGCTCGATTGAGCGTCGCTCGGATGCGTTGGCCGAACTCCTCGACCGCGGGTACCTCGAGCTCGAAGCTCACGCATGTATCGGTCACATACGGTGCGTAGATGGCAAGGAGCGAAGCGGCATCAGCGGGCGTGGCGGTGCGAATTCGGTAAGACATGTGCCCTCCGGATAGAAAACGGCTGGTCGGGTAATAATCAATCAATGGAGCTCCGCCGGCCGGTGCGAATCGCCCGGCGAACGTTCCCGTTGCCCAGTGTATCGCTGCGTGCGATACAATGTGATGGTTCTTTACAGATTGAGAAGGGAGCCTCGATATGGCTTCGGATGCAAGAAGGATCCTGCTCGTTGAGGATGAGAAAGCTATTCGCGATGCCGTCGCGGCTTACCTAGAGCGCGAGGGCTACTGGGTCGTCGGTGTCGGCGATGGGCAGTCTGCGGTCGAGGAGTTCGAGAAGCACCAGTTCGACCTCATCGTGCTCGACCTCATGCTTCCCAAGCTCTCGGGCGAGCGCGTTTGCCGCGCCATCCGCGACACGTCGGATGTGCCGATCATCATGCTTACCGCGAAGGGCGAGGTCGAGGACCGCATCATCGGTCTCGAGCTCGGTGCCGACGACTACCTCATCAAGCCGTTCAGCCCCCGCGAGCTCGTCGCCCGCGTCCGCGCGCTGTTCCGCCGCACGCATCTAACAGATGAACCGCAGGTTGAGGTGCTCGATTTCGGCGATCTCGTCATCGATATCTCCGGTCATAAGATTCTCGTCGAGGGCAAGGAGGTTGACCTCACCGCCTCTGAGTTCAAACTGCTTACCACCCTCGCGCGCCATCCTGGCCGCGTGTACAACCGCATGGAGCTCGTGGAGAAGGTGCTTGGCTACGATTTCGAGGGCTATGAGCGCACCATCGATTCCCATGTGAAGAACCTTCGCGCTAAGCTGGGAGACGACCCCAAGCACCCCAAGTGGCTCTACACCGTGCATGGTGTGGGATACCGCTTCGAGGCGCCGCAGCAGCCCGCCGACAACAAGGCCGAAGCCAAGTAGCTTTCGCGGCTGTTTAGCGCCATGTTCCCCGCTCGCGTCGAAATCGGACAAAAGCATAAGCAGCAAGACGAGGCGAGTTCCCGCGCGAGCTGGAACACGCCTCGTTCCGATACGCGCTCGGGCATGAGCTATGCCACGCGTATGGCTTCCTCGTTCGCGCTCGCCTCCGTCATGACCGTGCTGGTGCTCGTTGGCGTGGTCGCTGTGGTGTGGAGCGGCGTGTTCTCGGATTACACGCGCGCGAACATGACGGATATCGCGCAGAGCACGGCGCAGCGCCTCGCCCAAGAGTACGAGCTGAATGGGGTGTGGAGCACGTCGTACCTGGCGTCGGTTGCCGATTCAACGCTCTCGAGCGACGATATCGGGTTGCAGGTGGTCGATGCCGAGGGGACGATCCTCTACGACGATTCCTGGCCGGCTGCGGCGATGGTCGGCTCAACTCAGGGTAGCAGCGAGCCAAGTTCCCATAGCCTTATCTCGAGCGCCCCGACCGACGCGGCCGCTTCGGTTACCCGCGACATCACGCTTACCGATGGCGCGGTGGTTGGGCAGGTGCGCCTGTGGGTGTTCGGTTCGGACGCGCTGCTCAGCAAGGCGGACACAGCGTTTCGCGACCGCACCTTCAATGCGATGTTCCTCGCCTCGATCATCGCGGTGGCCATCTCGGTGATTATCGGCATCCTCGTGTCGCGCATGCTCACCAACCCGCTCCGTCGTATTACCGGCACGGCAAAGCAGATCCGTGACGGCGATCTTTCGGCACGTACCGGCCTCAAGGGCGATGACGAGATCGACCGCCTTGGCGAGACCTTCGACGAGATGGCGACCTCACTCGAGAAGGACCTCAAGCATGAGCGCCGCATTACCTCGGATGTTGCGCACGAGCTGCGCACGCCGCTTATGGCGATGCTTGCTACGGTCGAGGCCATGCAAGACGGAGTGCTTCCCACCGACGACGAGCACCTGGAGACAGTCGCGTCCGAGACCCGCCGCCTCTCTCGTCTCGTTCAGCAGATGCTCGACCTTTCGCGTATGGAGAACCGCACTGCGCCGCTCAAGCTTGAGCGAATCGATACCGTGAGCTTCGTGAGGCGCATCGTCGACAGCCAGCAACAGCTCTTCAGCGACCACGACCTGCGCCTGCGCTTCTCGGACGATACACAGGGCCGCCCCTCGGATATCGAGGCCGATCCCGACATGGTCACGCAGGCGGTGGTCAACCTCATGAGCAACGCCATGCGCTATACCCCCGAGGGTGGCTGGGTCGTGGTGTCGGTGCGAACCTCTCGCCGCAACGTGCAGATCATCGTGTCCGATACGGGCATCGGCATCGCCAAGGAAGACCTTTCGCGCATCTTCGGGCGCTTCTGGCGAGCGGATGCGAGCCGCGCGCGCGAGGCGGGCGGCTTGGGCGTTGGCCTTTCGGTCACCAAACAGATCGTCGAGCGCCATCACGGCTACATCTCGGTCGAATCTGAACTTGGAAAAGGTACGACGTTTACGATTCATCTGCCCCGTGAGCACACGGTTGAACCTTCATCCTCTACAATAGAGCACTAGGCTGCGCCATGCCCATGTGCTGGGGCATCGTGGCGCAGGCAATGCAACGCAATCGTCTTTGAGGAGATGACTCACGTGGCCAACATGGAGCGCCGTCCGGATTCCCGCGGCAAGGTTCGCGACATCTATCAGGCTGGAGACAACCTGCTTATGGTCGCAACCGACCGCATTTCGGCTTTCGACTACATCCTGCCGGACGAGATTCCCTTCAAGGGCGAGGTGCTCAACCGCATCTCGGCCTTCTGGTTTGAGAAATTCGCCGATATCGTTCCAAACCATCTGGTGTCGATCGATCCCGCGGATTTCCCGGAAGAGTTTGCCGAGTATCGCGACTACCTGGCTGGTCGAGCCATGCTGGTGCGCCGCGCGGAGACCATCCCCGTCGAGTGCATCGTGCGCGGTTACCTCACCGGCTCGGGCAAGAAGACCTACGACGAGGACGGCACCGTGTGCGGCATCAAGCTGCCCGCCGGCCTCACCGAGGCATCCAAGCTCCCTGAGCCTATCTTCACCCCGTCCACCAAGGCTGCCATCGGCGACCATGACGAGAACATCTCGTTCGACCGCACGGTAGAGATCGTGGGCGCCGAGATTGCCGAGCAGATTCGCGATCTGTCGCTGAAGATCTACACCGCCGCTTCCGAGTATGCTGCCACGCGCGGCATCATCATCGCCGATACGAAGTTCGAGTTCGGTGTCATCGACGGCAAGGTTACGCTCATCGACGAGTGCCTCACGCCCGATTCGAGCCGTTTCTGGCCGGCAGACTCCTATGAGGAGGGCAAGGTTCAGCCGAGCTACGACAAGCAGTACGTGCGCGATTGGCTGCGCGCCCATTGGGATATGACGGGCGAGGTGCCCCATCTGCCCGCCGAGGTGGTCGACGGCACGTCTGCGCGCTATCGCGAGGCGTATCAGATCATCACGGGTACCGTATTCGAAAGCATGAAGGGAAACGCATAAGTGAGTATCAGGAGCGCTAACAACAAGCGTGTGCAGAACCGCGAGTACGCGGGCGCGTCCCGTAAGTCGGCGGCCTCGGCGAAGCCCGCGCGCGCTGCGGCGAGCTCGGTACGCGTCGTGCCCGCGAGCGCGAAGGCTCGTCGCCGCGAGGCCGAGCAGGGAGAGTCGCTCGAGAGCCTTTCCAAAGAGGAGAAAAAGGCGCGCAAGCAAGAGCTGCGCATCAAGGAAGACCGCATGTACTCCGCGGCCAACATCCTCATGAAGAACGATGCGGAGTACCGCTCCAAGCGCCGCATCTTCTGGGTGCTCATGGCTATCGGCGTGGTTGCCATCTTCCTGGTGTGGTTCCTGCTCATGGGTGTGCTTAGCTCGCTTCCCGAGAACGTGACCGGAGTGCTGCAGATCGTAGGACTCGTTCTTGCCTACGGCTTTGTGATCGGCGCCTTCATCTTCGACATGGTGAAGATTCGCCCCATCCGCAACTTCTATAAGGCGCAGGTGGCGGGCATGACCGACCGCAGGGTGCTCGAGATTCTTGAGGATGCCGACACCAAGGATAAGAAGGACTCCAAGAAGGCTGAGGACGACAAGCCGGCTGAGGAGCCCGTTCAGAAGAAGCGCGGGCCTAAGAAGAACCATCGTTCCCGCCGCTAATTCGATACTGTTTAACTCATAGCAGCCAGGCCGAGCGTTCCCCTCCGAGTGGTGCGTTTTGGTCTGGCTGTTGCTTTGCCCAGAGAAACGGAGTGACGATCATGATCAAAGCAGCGCTCACGGTTGAGGATGCTAAGGCCGGCATGCGTTCCTTGGCGCCGCAGATCGAGCGGTACGCAAGCCTTATCGTTCGCAAGGGCGTTCATGTTAAGCCGGGGCAGGAACTGGTGATCA
Organism: Enorma shizhengliae; assembly: GCF_009676995.1. Taxonomy (NCBI): domain Bacteria; kingdom Bacillati; phylum Actinomycetota; class Coriobacteriia; order Coriobacteriales; family Coriobacteriaceae; genus Enorma; species Enorma shizhengliae. Next base: position 43,729 of record NZ_VTFZ01000001.1, on the reverse strand, counting down.
TGTCTCCGGTTGAGACGGCTGAGTTCGCGCGCACGCTGGCGAGGTGCGCTTACGAGGCTGGTGCCGGGCACGTCACGGTGGTGTGGAGCGACGACGCGGTGACGCGGCTCACCTATGAGAACAATGAGCTTTCGTATTTCGAGCAGATGCCGGAGTGGCAGCGGATTCAGTACGAGACGCTCGCCGAGGCCGGTGCATGCTTCGTGTTCGTAGAGGGCTCCGACCCCGAGGCGCTTAAGGGCATCGATCCGGCGAAGCCGACTGCCGCGAGCCGTACACGCAACACGCAGTGCCAGCGCTTCCGCCGGGGGCTGGACTTCAATATTAACCCGTGGTGCATCGCGGGCGCTCCGGTTGCGTCGTGGGCGCGTCACGTGTTTCCCGATGTGCCGGAAGAGGTGGCCATCTACAAGCTATGGTGCGCCATTCTCTCGGTTTCGCGCGCGGATGGGGAAGACCCGGAGAGCGCGTGGGAGCTGCACGACGCGACGTTCGAGAAGAACCTGCGGTTTTTGAACGAACACCATTTCTCGGCGCTCCGCTATGAGTCCGCGAATGGCACGAATCTTACCGTTGGGCTTACCGACCGCCATATCTGGGCGGGCGGGCGCAGCGAGACGCCGGACGGGCACCCGTTCTTCCCCAACATCCCTACCGAGGAGGTCTTCACCTCTCCGCATCGCGAGCATGCCGACGGCATTGTGTACTCTGCGCTTCCGCTTATCCATGCAGGCAACAAGGTGGATGACTTCTGGCTGCGTTTTGAGGGTGGCCGCGTGGTCGATTGCGGCGCGCGGATTGGTGCCGACGTGCTGCAGAGCATCCTCGACACCGACGAGGGTGCCCGCCGCCTGGGCGAGGTTGCGCTCATTTCGAAGAACACGCCCATACGCGAGAGCGAGACGCTGTTCTACGACACGCTCTACGACGAAAACGCGAGCTGCCACTTGGCGCTGGGCGTGGGATTCCCTGAGTGCTACGCCGGTGGTTACGAGATGACGCCCGATGAGTTGCGCGCGTGCGGGGTGAACACCTCGACTACCCACGTGGACTTCATGATCGGCGCGGACGATCTCAATATCACGGGCATCATGCCCGATGGCAGCGAGGTGCCGGTGTTCGTTAACGGCCAGTGGAGCTGGGAGTAGCATCTACGGTAACGGAGCGGTAATGGCGCGGTTTGCTTGAGCTGCCCTGTTTGAGTTGCCCTGCCTAAGTTGCCCTGCCTGAACTGCATGCGCGATGACGGTTGTCTCCAGGCGCCCATCGCTTCTGGGCGAGATTCGTGTGCTGTGAACGGTTCGGGCGACATCTGAGCGCCAAGGGCGTTATCGGGCGGGATCTGGACACCTCCGATCTTCGGGCGTGATTCGGACGCTGCAATCGACTTCGGGCGACATTTCGCCAGAATGGGCCTCGAATATGTCCGAATCTCGCCCGAAGATGTCGCATGCGTCCAGAATTCGCCCGAAGATGGGGCGCATTACACGAGAGCGCCGATCAGATTCTTAACGCGCTCAATCTCTTTCGAGGTTGTGTCCTATGAACGTATGGCCACCGTTTCGACAGCGTGAGGGCTGCAGTGGAGGCCCGTGAATAGTGGGTATTGCTCGACGATTTGGGTAATATGGAATTACCAGTGAATCCCATATTTCACGGAGGTGGTCGCATGGCACTCCTTCAGACAACCATCGATGATGATGTTAAGAAGCGCGCCGATGAGGTTTTTGCTCGGAGCGGGCTTACTTCGGCGATGGCGGTGCGGGTTATGGTCACGCAGGTGGCGAACACCGGTGTGAGCCCCTTTGATGGCCTCTTTCTCGGCAAGGGCGGCCGGGCGTACTCCGATGAAGTGCGCCGAGCCATGGTGCGGGAGGAGGCGAAGGAGTATGGGCTCATTCCAGACGACGCACAAGACGACCCAGCCAGGGTCCCTGACGATCTTCTGGATACTTGGGGCATCACAGCCGAAGAGGTTGGGCAATGAGGGGCGCGGCGTATGAAGTCCGAGCGGGGCGCGACTTCTGGAATACGCTCACACCGCTCCGCCCCAAATACACGCGCGAGCAGTTTGCTGAGATTATCCGCATCATAAAGGCATGCATCGCTGAGCTTGCTCAACACGGATACGTTGACGAGAACGGTTGGGCAGAGCATATGCTCGAGAAGTCTCCGTTCAATGATGGACTGCATTACGAGTTTCACGTCTTTGACGATGACGTGCTCGTTGTCTACCTCAAGCGCGAGCAGCGCAGGGTGATTCGCATGGTCGGCGTTTTCGACCACGAGTCGCTTTCGTCCTCATAGCAGGTGAATGAGCGCCGCGTGGGTTTCGGGCGCTTTTTGGACGCTGCAGATGTATTCGGGCGACAGCTCGCCATATGTGTAGCTAAAAGCGGTGAGATATTGTGCGGAAATGACCGCGTTCGTCCAAAGCGCGCCCAAAGATGAGGCGTGGCAAATAAGGAGCAAAAACCAAAAACGCCTCCATGAACGGAGGCGTTGACAAGCGCGGGTGGGCCGTTAGGGGTTCGAACCCTAGACCTTGGGATTAAAAGTCCCCTGCTCTGCCAGCTGAGCTAACGGCCCGTGCGGAGCTATTGTAGCACGTTGGACGGATTTCGCACGGTAGCCGTTATGTTCTTCGTCGTAGGATTGCATTCCTGGCGGGTCTCGGGTGGGCGGCGTTCCATGGCCGGCCCCGGGCGGGGAGGCGTTTTTGGGCGAGTTCCGGACATCGCGATGTCTTCGGGCAGGTTTTGGACGCTCAGATGGTTGTCGGGCGACATTTCGCCGTTTTCACCCCTTTGAGCGTCCGAATCACGCCCGAGGATCCAGTGGTTGTCCAAAACTCGCCCGAGAACACGGGGAGTGTGCGAATCTCGCCCGGTAACGCCTCCGTGTCCGGAATCCGCCCGACAACGCCGCGGTGTCCGAATCCCTCCCGCGAAAGTGCGCTCCCGGGAGGGAACCCGCTCAAGCAAGAACCATCCTGGGGGTTGGGCGTGCTCGGTGGCGCCTCGCGTCGAGCGTTCCTTCGCCGTCCCCCGTTATAACCGAACGCTTACCGACAGATCGAGTTCGCCCTTCGCAACTTGCCGTATGATTCTCCTATATATGCGCTCCGGCGCACCCTTCCGCATGGCGATAACGCAGGAAGGGGTTGCTTCGAAAGGAAGGCTACCTATGGCAGATGTACATGTACTTCTCGATGAGTGGATCGCCAATGTCACGGATGACGAGCTACTCACCGAGCTCAAGGCAATGAAGGAAGCGGGAGACGAAAACGCTATCACCGACGCGTTCTTCCAGGACCTCGAGTTCGGCACGGCAGGCCTGCGCGGCACGCTTGGCGCCGGCACGAACCGCATGAACATCTATACGGTCGGTCGTGCAACCCAGGGCTTTGCGGAGTATCTCGTCAAGAATTTCGAGAACCCCACGGTTGCCATCGCGCGCGACAGCCGCAACAACGGCGAGCTCTTCGTTAAGACCGCGGCCGCCATCTTTGCTGCCAATGGCGTAACCGCCAAGCTCTATCCCAAGATTTCGCCGGTGCCCACGCTCTCCTGGGCCGTGCGCGACCTTGCGTGCTCTGGCGGCGTGTGCGTGACGGCAAGTCACAACCCCGCCCAGTACAACGGCTACAAGGCCTACGGCCCCGATGGATGCCAGATTGCATCTGAGGTCGCCGATGCCATCTCTGCCGCCATCGCTGGTGTGGACATGTGGAACGGCATCAAGTCCATGGACTTTGATGAGGCCGTGGCTGCGGGCAAGATCGAGTGGATCGGCGACGATTGCCTCGAGCGCTACTACGACGCGGTGGTCGATAAGTCCGTTTGCAACCTTACCGAGGAGGAGTCGGCCTCCGCGCCGCTCAAGCTCGTGTACACCCCGCTCAACGGCACGGGCCTTATTCCCGTTACGACGGTGCTCAACAAGGTGGGCATCACCGATATCACCGTGGTTCCGGAGCAGAAGGACCCGGATGGCGACTTCCCCACCTGCCCGTACCCCAACCCCGAGATTCGCCAGGCCATGCAGAAGGGCATCGACCTGTGCCAGGAGGTCCATCCCGACCTGCTGCTCGCAACCGACCCGGATGCCGACCGCGTGGGCGTTGCGTGCCAGGACGGCGACGACTACACGCTGCTTACCGGCAATGAGATGGGCGTGCTCCTGCTCGACTACATCTGCAAGATGCGCGCTGCGCGCGGCGAGGACCTTTCCCGCAAGGTTGCGGTGACCACGATCGTGTCTTCTGCTATGGTTGACGCCCTTGCCGATGAGTACGGCTTCGAGCTGCGTCGTTGCCTCACGGGCTTCAAGTACATCGGCGACATCATCACGAGTCTTTCGGATGCGGGCGAGGTCGACCGCTTCATCTTCGGTTTCGAGGAGAGCTACGGCTACCTCTCGGGCGACCATGTGCGCGACAAGGATGCCGTGAACGCCTCCATGCTCATCTGCCAGATGGCGCAGTACTACAAGCTGCAGGGCAAGAATCTCGTCGAGGCCATGCACGATCTCTACGAGAAGTATGGCTATTACCACAACAAGACCGTTTCGCTCTCTTACCCGGGTGCGGACGGCGCCGCCAAGATGGCCGGCATCATGGCCGCGCTCCGCGCCGAGGCTCCCGCCGAGATTGCTGGCAGCAAGGTCGAGGCCGTGCTCGATTACAAGGATGGTGTGAACGGACTCCCCAAGGCGAACGTCATCGAGTTCGATCTTGAGGGCGGCAACAAGGCCATCGTGCGCCCGAGCGGTACCGAGCCGAAGATCAAGCTCTACATCTTCGCCAAGGGCGTGGACGCCCAGGCTGCCGATGCGCTTATCGCCGCGATCGAGGAATCGGGCCGCGAGCTGCTGTCATAGGCGAGGAATGCGATAGGTATCTCGTACGTTTTATGGGCGGGCGCTCTTCGGGTGCCCGCCCGTAGTTTGCAAGACGTGGTGAGGGTGCGCGCTACAGCCATACACGTCTCAATTCTTAGGTGCCTCCGCGGGTTCTGCTGACGGGGTAGAGCCGCATCTAGTCGTTTGTCTGGTAGCTTGCTTCTCTGGCGACTTCTGAGTTGCATTCCGTCGCATTGCCGGCGGCAAACAGCCTACATCCAGCCGAAATCCGCGAGGCAGCGGTCGACGTCCTCTTCGAATGTCCCGAGTTGGATCCCGGCGGCAACGGCTTTGCGGTTGTCGAGGCGGAAGTCGCGGAACCGGTCGGCGTAGCGCTCGGTATTCGGGAGAATGCAGCGCTCGACGGCGTCGGGCGTGGCGATGCCTGCGGACACGAGCTTTCCCGCCACGACGCGCGCGGCGTCGTACGTGCAGAGATCATTACTGCTCGCGAAATTGTATGCGCCACTCGGGAGCTCGCAGGTGGTGGCGAATTGGTCGGCAAGGTGCTGGGCATAGGTCATGCAGCGCTTCTCGTTCACCGTAAAGAGCGTCGGCGTGTTCGTGCGCAGTGCGCGCACCACGTTGCCCACGATGCCGGGAGAGGGCTTGACGTGGGGGAGCGCCATGCCGAACATCCATGAAAGCCGCAGGATGACGTAGTCGCTCATGGTGGCTCGCATCCAGGCGTCGACCTCCGCCTTCTGTTTTCCGTAATTGGTGACGCTTTCGGCTTCAACCGATTCGGAGAAGGGTCCGGGCTCGTGCTTCCCGTTGTAGATCTGCTCGGTCGAGATGAAGATCATGCGCTTGCCGCGCTCGTGGCAGATGCGCCCGAGCTCGATGGCGGCCTCGCAGTTTACACGGTGCGTTCCTGCAGGGTCGTTCTCGCAGTCGGCGGTGGTGGCGTTGGCTGCCGTATGGAAGAGGATGTCGAAATCGAGCACTTCGAAGTACGACCGGAGGCCGTTGAGGTCGGCGTAATCGACATCACTTCTGCTCACGCGGATAAAATCGAACGTTCCCGCGTTGTAGGTCTGGACAAGGCTGGCGAGGTATCCATTGGCGCCGGTGATGGCGATGCGTGTCATGGGAATCCTTTCGGCAAAGGGTGGCTCGGGGCAGTGGTCGGAAGCGGCGTCTCCTGCTAACGGGGATGATAACTCTGCAGCACGCGGCGGGTTCCGCGCACGGTGTAGCGTCCCGCGCTCGCGGGCACCAGGGCGGACTCGGTGCAGGCGAGCCCAACTGCGCCCTCGGGTGACTCGACGGTGCAGGAGCCTTGGACGCAGGTGATGATATGGTAGACGCCGCCAGGCTCCGTCTCGTAGTCCTTATCGATGTCGATGACGTTCGAGACGAAGAGTCCGCAGCGCATCCAGATCGGTTGTCGTGCTGCCACCGATGAGCGTCGCCCCCGGTTCAGCGTGGAGGATGTACCACGATTCCGTCTTCTCGTGGTCGCCATCGAGGCGCTGTGCTTGCTCCTCGTTAGGGTGCACCTGGATGGAGAGCGTTTCGCGCGCATCCATGAAGGTGATCTGGATGACGTCGTGATCGGGCAGCGTTCCTATGATGTCATCGTGGTGCGCGGAGATCGCATCGTCCAGGTGCATGCCCGCGAGAGGGCCGTTCGCTATGGTCACGCAGACATCGGGGTGCGCCGACACATCGAATGCCTCCCCATAATTGTGCTCGGTATCAGTGGGAAGGCCGCGTGCCTTGGCGATAGCATCTCCCGCCCAGATAGGGTGGACAGAGGTTGGTGAGAACTTCAGAGGCTCCATAGATAGTTCCCATTCCGTTGTGGTGGCAAGCAAGCGCGGGCACGGGCGTCCTACAGCTCGATCGCATCGATTCCCTCGGCGTCGAAGCGCCGCTTGAGCTCCTCGATGATGGGGATGCCGGCGCTGCACCCGATGCGGGTAGCACCGGCGCGCACCATGTCGAGGAACGCATCGGCCGTGCGAATGCCGCCGGCAGCCTTGACCTGGACCTCGGGGCAGACGTGTTCGCGCATGAGCCGCACGTCGTGAACGGTGGCACCGCCGGTGGAAAAGCCGGTGCTCGTCTTGATGAAGGCGGGCTTTACCTCGCTCGCAATCTCGCAGAGCCTGATCTTCTCGTCATCGGTGAGCAGACAGTTCTCAAAGATGACCTTGCAGGGGATGGGCTCCTCGCGTCCTTCGCTCGCCGCACGGCAGACGTTGACGATCTGTTCCATCTCGTCCTGCACATATGTCCAGTTTCCGTCTTTAACCTCGGTGAGATTCACGACATAATCGATCTCGTTCGCGCCGTTCTCGATGGCGTCTTGCGTTTCGAATGCCTTCGCGGCGATGCTCATCTGTCCGAGCGGGAAGCCGATAGCGGCACCGGTGTGAATATCGGTACCTGCGAGAAGGGCAGAGCACCGTGCAGATTGCCCCGAGTTGATGGCGACCATCTTGAAATGGTACCGCCGTGCTTCGTCGCAGAGCTTCTCCATGTCTGCTTCGGTGGCATCGGCATGCAGGTTCGTGTGGTCGACCAGCCGTGCAAGATTGTCAATGGTGTAGTGCATAGCTATCAAACTCCCCCCGCAAAGTGCGAACAAGCTAATAGTACATATAGATGCAGGTTGTTCGAAGAGACCGTTGGTGAGCGCTCTCGTTTTGCGCGTCGAACCTCGGTATGAAGTTCCGCGTGTTCCTGTCTAGCGGAAGAAGATGATCCACGCGAGAACGGCGATGACGACGATGAGCGCGAGCACGAGCAGGATACGCACCCGCTTGCGAGCGCGGTCTTGCCGTGCTGTGAAGATCGTCTTGCGACCCGAGGGTGCCGAGAGATAGCGGTCCGAATGAAGCACCTGCGGCTCTCCGTCTCCAGGCATCTTGCGGCGCGGATGAGCCGGACCTTGGGGAGCGCCGGTTTGGTGGCCGACGGGCTGGAGGTACTGGGGATCAGACGTCGCAACGCCCATGTGCTTGCGCCCGGGCGCCGAGGTGAAGCTCTGTTGCTGAGGGCCGCCCGCAAAGCCGCCTACATAGTCGCCCGGCGCTTGCGGGCGATACCCCCTCATGTCTTGGCGCGCCGCACCGCCTGTTCCGGCGCCCGCGGCAGCACGCGATCCGGTACGGGAGTAGGTCTCCCGCTGTATGCGCTGCTGGTAGGTAACGCCGTCGTCGGTTATGGGGTCTTGGGTGATATGGGGGACCGTTCGCTGGTAAGGGACGCGCGCACGCTTTTCGTGCTGCTGGTTTGAAGATGGCGTCGACTGGGCGCGGTTGTTCTCATCCATGGTGTCCCTCGCGTGGCCTTGCGGTGATAGCCCTATTCTATAGTTCCCTCAGCATGTGAGCCGAGTTGGCGTGAAAATTAGCGGCGCGTTCACGCGAGGTGCAAAATCAATTGAACTGGCCGTTGACGGCGGCTCAGGGTTCTTCCGCTTGGTATAAATCTAAGTCATACACACTAAGATTTGATGATACTGTGACGCTTAAAAAATCTGATTACGCATGTTTAGGAACAGGAGGCTCGGGAATAACAAGAGTATCCAAAGAAGACCCGGAGTTAAGATATCCGGGCAATCACAAAGGAGTGATTGATATGGCAAGCATGGTTCCGTATCGTTCGGTGTTCGGTATTCGTCCCACGTCGCTCTTCGACGCGCTCGATGACATGATGGATTTCGCCCCGTCTTCTTCCACCCGCGCCTTCCCGATGGATGTCGAGGATAAGGGCGAGGGCTACGAGGTCAAGGCATATCTGGCCGGTGTGAACAAGGATGATATCGACGTCGAGCTCAATGAGGGCCGCCTCTCCATTTCCGTCAAGGTTGAGGAGAAGGAAGAGGACAAGGGTAAGAACTTCCTGCAGAAGGAGTTCACGTCCTTCAGCGCCACGCGTGGCATCTACCTTAAGGACGCCTCGAACGAGGGCCTGTCCGCTCGGTACGCCGACGGTGTGCTGACGGTGACGGTTCCGAAGATCGTCGAGAAGAAGAACGTCACGAAGGTCGCGATCGACTAACGCTTCTATCGGGGCCGCTCATTTCTTGCCGCTGTTCTCGTCGCTGTGCGGCAGCGGAGAGCGGCATGGGAAATGAGCGGCCTTTTGCGCATGCCGTCGCGATGTGGGTTTTGAGAGTCCCTGGTGGGGAGCTGTTCAGTACGGCTTCCCACCAGGGATTTTTTATTCAGGCGACAGACACTGTTGGGTGACAGGCAGTTGTATAGGTGAATAAGCGCCGGGTGTCTTCGGGCGGGTTTTGGACGCACGCCGCGTTCTTGGGCGACATTTCGCCGTTTTGGACTGCCGGAGCGTACGAAAGCTGCCCGAAAACGAATGCGGTGTCCGAATTTCGCCCGAGAACGCAACCGTAACGGCCCCAGTGCCCGGATCTCACCCGAGAACGCGGCAACGAGCAGCAAGCTTCCGTCTGGCGGCGATTACCAAATGCTGATCGGCCGGTTTTGGCCGGCGGCGCGGATATGCAGGCTAGGCAACGGGTCTGGCCGCCGCAGCGTCGCGGATGATCCGAGCTCGTTGTCGAGCTCCGCGCCGAGTGCCTCAGCAAGCGCGCGCACCGCGAGGCTCGGTCGGTTATTCTCCTGCGATATGTGCATGGCAACAAGCTGCTCGGTGTGCGGGCCAACAAGTGAGCGAGCGGCTTCGGCAGCCTGAGCGTTTGAGAGGTGGCCGCGTTCAGAGATGATGCGGTCCTGCAGGTACCGCGGGTAGGAGCCAGTTCTCAACATGGGGACGTCATGGTTGCTTTCAAGTGCCAAAATCCGAACGTCGCCGAGCGCCTGCAGCGCCGCCTCGGTCGCCGTTCCGGTATCGGTCATGATGCCAATGGAGTCGTTGCGGCACGAGAAGCGCAGGCCAATGGGGTTGACCACATCATGCGAGGTAGAAAACGTCTGCACCTCGATCCCCGCGATATCGAGGCATGCCCCCGGCTCGAACTCCGTAAACGGAAGCCCCTCGAGCGTTGCGCGCGCTTGCGGGGTGCCTGAGCTTGCGAGCAACGCGCCCGGGAAGCTCTTGCACCAAACGGGAAGCCCCTTCACGTGATCGGAGTGCTCGTGCGTGACGATGATGGCAACCACGCGGGATGCCTCGAGTTCAAGTTCTGCCATGCGCCGCAGGACCTCACGCCGCGAAAACCCGTTGTCGATCATGATGATCCCCTCGGGTCCCTCGATGAGCTCGCAGTTGCCCTTGGAGCCACTGCCGAGAATGTGTAAGCGCAAGGCGTGTGTCATGCTGTCGTCCAATAACCTCAGGTGGTACCCTGAAAACAGGGCTTGTGGTTCGTAGGCACTGGGTGTTTGTGAACTGTGGTTCACAGACACCGGGTGTCTGTGAACCACGCGAGAGTCTGTAACCCGGTCTAGGGTATCAGGTTTGAGCGACTATTTCTCTGCAACGTATCGATCGGAGCTATTCTCTATGCCCACGGTATCACAGCGTTTCGTCTCACATCGCGCGGGCGCCGCGTCCGGCCGCGCGCTCGACCCCTCGGCACCCGTCGTGCTCATGGTGTCGGGCGGCGCGGATTCAACGGCGCTTCTGGTCATGGCGTGCACGTCGAAGCTCGACATCATGGACGGTCGAGGCCCTGCGCGCATAGCTCGAGAGCGCATCCACGTGCTTCATGTAAACCATCATCTCCGTGGGGAGGCGTCCGACGCAGACGAGGAGCATGTTCGCGGCCTCTGCGAGCGCTATGGGGTTCCCCTGTGTGTGGAACATGCATCGTTCACCGAGCTCAACGGTCAAAATCTCGAAGCCGCCGCACGAGAGGTGCGCTATGCGGCCGCCCGGAGGTACGTCCGCGAACTCTGCCAAGAGGCGGGGTGCCCTCGTACCGCGGCGCGCATCGTGACCGCGCACACGGCAAGCGACCGAGCCGAGACGTTCTTCATGAACGCCATCAAGGGCGCGGGCCCCGCGGGGCTCTCGAGCATTCCGCGCCGCAGGAACATCATCGTGCGCCCGCTCATCGACCTCACACATGAGGAACTTTGCCGGTATCTTGAAGTGGCGGGCATCGCTTGGCAGGAAGACGAGAGCAACCAAGACACGTCGTATCTGCGCAATTTTGTCCGCCACCGCGTGATTCCCGTGGCGCGCGAACGCAACGAGAACCTTGCGCGGAACGTGGGGGTGGCATGCGACATCTTGGGCGACGAAGACGCCTTCATGGCGCATCTTGCCGCTACGGCCCTTCGTTCGTGCACGCGCCGCCAGCAGGAAGGCCTTGTGGTACTGGATGCCGCGCGCGTGGCCGCGGCAGAGGTTGCCATAGCTCGCCGCATGGTTCGTCTTGCGGTAAAACAGCTCGATGCTGAGGCACGGCTCGAGATGCGCCATGTTGAGAGTATCCTTCGCTGCGTCGCGGCGGGCGAGGGGTCTCTCACGCTGCCGGGCAATATCGACGCGCGCATCGAGTTTGGCACGCTCGCCCTGCGTACGGCATCCGCCCGCGAGCATCTGGTGGCAGGCTGGATCGCGGTGCCCGGCCGGATGCCCCTCGCGAATGGCGCGGTGCTCGAGGCGTCGCTCGAACGCATTCCTGCCGGAACCGACGCCGTTGCCCTCGCGCGCGAGGCGGCGGCGTCCTCGCCAGCTGGTGGTTCCGTGGCCTATGTTGATGCGGCGGCGCTGGGCTACGCTGAGCGCGACCTGGTGCGACTCAAGGAATCGGGAAGCTCCCTTCCGGCGGAGTCCCTCGGCGCGCGCCTCTGGGTCGATGCCCCCGCACCCGGCGATCTTCTCTGCCCGCTGGGCATGCATGGCCGCAGCAAGAAGCTGTCTGACCTCTTGGGTGAGGAACAGGTTCCCGTGGCGGAGCGCCCGCTCGTGCCGGTCGTGCGCACTGCTCCGGGGGGTTCCGTTGTGTGGGTTGGCGGAATTCGCCTCGATGACCGCTTTAAGTGCACGGCCGCCAGTAAAGTGCTGGTAAAATTGGTCATTCACCCCCAGGATCTCGCGTTATGAAAACTGGGTGTTGGGTAAGCTGCGTATCACGGCAACATGTGCAGGAGGTTTTTATATGATCGAGCAGGGCGCTATGCATCCGGATATCGAGCAGGTGCTGTTCACGGAAGAGGATATCGCGGCCATGGTCAAGCGCATGGGCGCAGAGATCTCCCGCGACTACCAGGGCAAAGACCTGGTGCTTATCGCCGTCCTGCGCGGCGCCGTCGTCTTCATGGGCGACCTTATGCGCTCTATCGACGTGCCGCTCGCCATCGACTTCATGGCCGTCTCAAGCTATGGCGATAAGGCCAAGAGCTCGGGCGTGGTGCGCATCGTTAAAGACCTGGACATGGATATCAAGGGGCGTGACGTGCTCATCGTGGAGGACATCCTGGACTCCGGCCTCACGCTCAAGTACCTCATGAAGAACCTGAGCAGCCGTAACCCCGCGTCCATCGAGGTGGCAACCTTCCTGTGGAAGGACGTGGAGGGCAAGCAGGCTGCAATCAACCCCAAGTACGTGGGCACTCATTGCCCGGATGCGTTCGTGGTGGGGTACGGCCTCGATTTTGCCGAGCGCTATCGCAACCTCCCCTATGTGGGGATTCTCAAGCCGGAGGTTTATTCGTAATATGACCCGTCGTGTTCTAAGCGCAACGATTGAGGATGAGCGAGCCTGCGGGCTCGCTCTCGCTGCTGATGGCGGTGGCTCTAGCAACCGCGATCAGCAGGATGACGCGCCCCGCCCCGAAGCGCCGGATTCGCCCGGCTCGTCGTTTGACGATCCGTTCCAGCTGGGGCTCGGGCGTTCTGGCGGATCGGGCGGTGGATCGGGCCGTCCCGGCGGCGGTCCCGGTAGGCGCGGGCCGTCCCGCGTGTCGTGGCTCTATATCCTGCTTGTGTGCGGTCTCCTTGCCTATGTTATCTTCAGCATGAATGGTGGCTTTGGTGCGCAGAGCCCCACCGACGAGCTTGCTACGAGCGAGTTCGTGACCGCGGTCGAAGAGGGGCGCGTTGCCAACGTGACCTACACCGTGGCCGACGGCAGCCTGGCCGGTGAGTACTGGACGCGTTCTGAGGACATTGGCAAGAACGCGGCGCTTAAGCACTTTACCTCTACCTACGTTGGCTCCGATGCGCTTGCCGACCTCATGGCCGGCCGCCCGAGCACCGTCTACATCGTCAACACCAACGATCCCAACGCGATCATGGACTTCCTCATCAGCGTGGTTCCAACGGTGATCTTGGTGCTCATCATGCTGTACTTCATGCGCCAGATGATGGGCGCCAACAGCAAGACCATGCAGTTTGGCAAGACGAACGCCAAGATGAACGAGGCTACTCGCCCCAAGGTCAAGTTCGCCGATGTGGCGGGTATCGACGAGGCGGTCGAGGAGCTCGAGGAGGTCCGCGACTTCCTGGCAGATCCCGAGCGCTACCGCAAGCTTGGCGCGAAGATCCCGCGCGGTGTCCTGCTCGTGGGCCCTCCGGGTACGGGCAAGACGTTGCTGGCCAAGGCCGTTGCCGGCGAGGCAGGGGTGCCGTTCTTCAGCATCAGCGGTTCCGATTTCGTTGAGATGTTCGTTGGCGTGGGCGCAAGCCGCGTGCGCGACCTCTTCTCCAAGGCGAAGGAGCAGGCTCCGAGCATCATCTTCATTGACGAGATCGATGCCGTTGGACGCCAGCGCGGAGCAGGCCTGGGTGGCGGGCATGACGAGCGCGAGCAAACGCTGAACCAGCTGCTCGTGGAGATGGACGGCTTCGAGGAGAACGAGAGCGTGATCCTCATCGCTGCGACCAACCGCCCGGATATTCTCGACCCGGCGTTGCTGCGTCCCGGCCGCTTCGATCGGCAGATTACCGTGGATCGCCCGGACGTGAAGGGCCGCGAGCAGATCCTTCGGGTGCACTCCGCCAACAAGCCGCTTGCAGACGACGTGCGCTTCGATAAGCTCGCCCAGCTCACCGTGGGATTCACTGGCGCCGACCTTGCGAACCTCATGAACGAGGCCGCGCTGCTCACCGCCCGCCGCCACCGCGGGCGCATCAGCATGGACGAGGTCGAGGAGTCTATGGAGCGCGTGATCGCTGGCCCCGAGCGCAAGGCCCGGGTCATGACCGAGACCGAGCGCACGACCATTGCGTTCCACGAGAGCGGCCATGCCCTTGTGGGTCACGTGCTCGAGCACTCCGACCCGGTCCACAAGATCACGATCATCCCGCGTGGCCAGGCACTTGGCTACACCATGCAGTTGCCCACTGAGGACCATTTCCTCAAGACCAAGAACGAGATGCTCGACGAGCTCGCGGTGTTCTTGGGCGGTCGCGTGGCCGAAGAGCTCATGTGCGACGATATCACCTCCGGCGCATCGAACGACCTCGAGCGCGCGACCAAGATGGCGCGCGAGATGGTCACGCGCCTGGGCATGAGCGAGGCACTCGGAACGCAGGTCTTCGGCGAGGCGCAGCACCAGGTCTTCTTGGGACGTGATTACGCTGACCACCAGGATTACTCTGAGGAGACCGCGCGCCGTATCGATACCGAGGTGCAGCGCATCATGCGTGAGGCGCACGAGCGTGCGGAGAAGATCCTGCGCGAGCGCTCCGACCAGCTCAAGCTCATGGCCAACGTGCTCCTGGAGCGCGAGACCGTTGAGGGCGACGCCGTCGAGGCGCTGCTTGATAACACCTGGGATGAATTCTTGGCCAAGGAGCAGGCTGGCGGCAAGGATGGCTCCAAGCCCGGCGATCGCCGCAAGCCGCGCATGAGCGATGAGGAGCTTGCGGAAGACGCCGCTCGCTTCGCCGCCGAGGCCGTCGCTGCCGATTCCCACTCGGAGGGGAATCAAGACTAAGCGATTCCTGCCCGAACAAGATGGATTTGACGGTAGATTGAATGGCACAAGACGCCCGCGCTCGACTCCGAGTGCGGGCGTCTTTCATAAAGAGATTGATTTCTGGCTAACTTTGTCGATTTATTGCGCTCAGGCGCCCGGGCTTTCTGACGAAGGGGCGCTGGGTCCTACATTTAGCTATAAAAACATGCGAAAAGAGTGAGAAACGGAGTGCGGATATGACCAACGAGGTCGCCTAGACGCAGAACAGTCGAAGCTCATCGCCAGAAATCGACAAAGTTAGCCAGAAACTCGGCATTCGTAGCAAAAACGCCTTCACCGTGCGGGCCGGCGCGGCTATTCCATCGAGTTGGTGAGCGAATGCGCCGAGCGTTTGCACGGAGTACGGTGTTGAGCGAATATGTCGAGCGAATGCGCTGAGCGTTTGCGCGAACGGTTCCGCTGGGCGATTGCACGGAGCGCCGCGTCGAGCGTTTGTGCGTAACGATTGCGCGGAACGATTGCGCCGAGCGGCTGCATGAATCGTCTGCGCTCGGCGCGTCTTTGCTCTGTGCAACGCTCCATGCCTGTTACACGAAGCTGCCCCGCACCATCTACCGGCGCCATCTGCCAGCAGCATTTGGCTGCTCGCATTGATCGGCACCGCGCTCTGGAGCGTTCTGGCTCCGAGGGCCGTGCATCTTGCCGTATCATGGACCACAAGACGGTGCGCGGCATGGCTGCGCCGATATGAGGAGCAATCATGATTAACGATACGATGTATGCTCGCGGTGCCGAGAGCTCGGTGATTCGCGAGATTTTCACGTACGCCAACGAGCGCAAGGCACAGATTGGCGCTGAGAATGTGTTCGATTTCAGCCTGGGTAACCCCAGCGTGCCCGCCCCCGACGAGGTGAGGCAGAGCATCGAGCGTTCGCTCAAGCTCCCGCCCGAGCAGGTGCACGGGTACACGCCCGCGCCGGGCGCACCCGAGGTTCGCACCGCCGTGGCGGAATCGCTCAACCGTCGTTTTGGGACGAACTACACCATGGCCGATGTGTTCATGACGGTCGGCGCCGCCGCCTCGGTGTCCTGCACGCTTGGAGCGGTCACGTGCCCCGGCGATGAGGTTATCGTCATCGCGCCGTATTTCCCGGAATACCGCGTGTGGATCGAAACGGCTGGTGCCGTCTGCATCGAGGTCTTAGCCGATCAGGAAACGTTCCAGGTCGACCCCGAGGCGGTCGCCACCGCCATCACCGACCGTACCGCGGCGGTTATCATCGACTCACCCAACAACCCAACGGGCGCGGTCTATACCAGGGAGAACCTGGAGAAACTCGCGGATGTCCTCGAGCGCGCGAACGCGGAGCGCGAGGTACGCCTGGGCCATCCGCAGCCCATCGTCCTCATCTCAGACGAGCCCTACCGCGAGATCACCTATGGGGCTGAGGTTCCCTGGGTGCCGTCGCTCTACGAGCACACAGTGGTGTGCTATTCGTACAGCAAATCGCTCTCGCTTCCTGGGGAGCGCGTGGGCTGGGTGCTCGTGCCGCAGGTGAGCGAGGGCGCCCGCCGGGTCATGACGGCCGTTGCCGGAACGGCCCGTTCGCTCGGGTTCGTATGCGCGCCGTCGCTTTTCCAGCGCGTGGTCATGGATTGTGTGGACGTTCCGTCGGATGTTGCGGCATACGCTCGCAATCGTGACCTGCTCACCCAGGCGCTCTCGCAGATGGGGTATACCTATGTGGAGCCAGGCGGTGCCTTCTACCTGTGGGTCCGCGCACTTGAGCCCGATGCCGAGGCGTTCTGCGAACGCGCTCGGGCCTACGAGCTCTTGCCGGTGCCCTCCAACAGCTTCGGCGTTGAGGGGTGGGTACGCGTAGGGTATTGCGTGGCGCCCGAGGTTATCGAGCGTTCGCTTCCCGCATGGAAGCGTCTTGCTGAAGACTACGGTCTGTAGGCCTCGTCTTCAGCTGAGCGCATTGCCGTCGTACGCGGCCCTGCGCCGGGCTGCTCGGCGTTCAACGGCTGCGGTGCGCCGGAATCGCGCTTGTTGCAGATGGTTCGCATTTAAGGAGCATCTCATGACATACGAGATCAAATCGGATATTCATACCCATACGATGTTCTCTCGGCATGCATATTCGACCATTGCGGAGAACGTCGCGGCGGCGCGCGCCGCAGGGCTCGAGCTCTTGGGGTCTGCCGACCACTTCAGCTGCATGCTCTTTCCCGAGCAGCACATCCGCAACTTCCAATACTTCGTGAACCAGACCGTGTGGCCGCGCGTTTGGGACGGGGTCGTGCTCCTGCGCGCTGCGGAGGTCGATATCGTCTCGCTTGAGGGCGGGCTGTTCGGTCAAGATATCGCCTGTCCGGCAAGCATCACCGGCAGGCCGTACAAGCAGGACAAGAGCCTGTTCGAGCGCGTAACGAGCAATCTCGATTATCTCGTGGCGAGCGTTCACGATACGCGGTTCACCGAAGATGTCTCCGGGGCACAGACGACCGGCATGTACATTCGAGCGCTTGAGCAGCCGAAGGTGCTGGTACTGGGGCATACGGGGCGTTCCGGCGTGCCATTCGATGTTGATGAGGTGCTCACCGTTGCGAAGGAACGCCATAAGCTCATCGAGGTCAACGAGCACAGCCTCGAGGGCGATCACAAGGGCGACACGCACGATGCCTGCCGCCGCATAGCCGAGCGCTGCGCGGAGCTCGGCGTGGGCATATCGGTTTCCAGCGATGCTCACATCGCCTCGGATATCGGCAAATATCCCCAGGTGAGCGCCATGCTCGAGGAGATTCATTTCCCGAGGGAGCTCATCATGAACCGCGATCGCGCCTCAATGCTTACCGCACTTGCCGATGCAGGCATCTGCGACCTGCGGAATCTTGTTGCTCGCGAAGGGTAGATCATGGCGCTCGGGCGGTGTCATATGGTGTCTGCGGTACGGGCGGGGTTGAGCCGCCTGCCGTTCGTGGTGCTGCTCGTGCTCGCCATCATGGCTCTGAGCTTTGTGTTCATGATGCTCTGTCGCTACGAGCAGAACCGCCGAAACGCCGGGGGAGCGGGTTCGCCGCAAAGCTCCGCGGTTGCCTATGGCGAGGAGCTTCCCGCGACGGGGCGCTTTACCAAGAGCATCACCTATACCTGCATCGACGCGCCCGGTCGCGAGACGGTGTCGCCGGTTGTCTGGGATGACGGCTGGTTCTCCGGCGACATGCGCACCTACAACCACGACCTCGCAAGGACCTCGTCGGTTCTCGCTGCTCTGGCGTATTCCGAATCTTCTCATTACCAAGAAAGCTATCAAACGCCGCCGTATATGGAGAACGCCCTGGCCGAGCTGGGCTTCGACGAGGTTTCGACAGCCTCGTACGAGTATCGCAGCGAGGTGATGGACCAGATGCTCAATCTGGTGACGCAGCGAGAAGATACTGTCGCCTACACTCTGGCGCGCAAGCGCGTAACGGGAGCGGACGGGTCCACCCGCTCGGTCATCCTTGTCTCGGTGCGTGGCAGCTATGGATCGGAATGGCTGAGCAACCTAAAAATCGAGGGCGTTTCTCCCGAAGGCGAGGCAGCCCTTTCCGAGGATCAAGAGACGCGGTACGACCACTCCGGGTATGTAGAGGCAGCGAGCGAGGTAAGCCAGGCGGTCGCTCCCTGGGTGCGCGAAAGCCATAGGCGCGGAGACCAGGTGACCCTGTTGCTCGTTGGGCACAGTCGCGGCGGGGCGATCGCGAACCTCGTTGCCGCCCAGGCGGACGACGAACTTGCTGCGCTGGCAGAGGGCGCCCAGCCCCGGGATGGGCTCGAGCTGGCGGCGGGCGATGCTGTTGCAGGGTACACCTTCGCGTCGCCCGGATGTACCACGAGTGCCCACGCCCACGCCGCGCGCTACGGTAACATCTTCAATATCGCGAATCCGGCGGACCTTATGCCCGCGCTCCCTCTGGCGTCTTGGGGGTACGCGCGCTACGGGGTCGACATGAACTTGCCTGCGATGGGCGAGGAGGGGTTCGATACCCAGTTTTCATCGATGAGCAGCGCCTACACCGAGCTTACCGGCGGGGAGGACCCCTATGACCCCGAGGCGGCTCAGGCCGTGCGGTCGGTGGTGGGTGAGGTTGGCGCCGAGGTTGGCTCGGTCGACGAGCTGGTTACCCCGGGAGGGATTGCCTCTGTTGCCCAGGCGTGCGCACGGCATATCGATCCCACGCGCATCTTGTGCGGACACTATCCGAGCGTCTACATCAGCTGGATGTATACCATCGAGGCGGACGATCTGACTTTAAGCTAAGCGGGCTACCTGCGCGGATGGGGCACCCGTTTAGGTGAGACGATTTATTGGTGATCCGTTTGAGATGCTCGCCCCTCTTGGTCACAAAGCGCGCTAGGAGCGTTCGAGAACCGCGACGGTTTCCGTGTGCTCGGTGTGCGGGAACATGTCCACAGGCGTGAGGCGGCAGAGCCGGTAGCCCTGTTGCCCGAGTATCTCCAGATCACGCACCTGCGTCGTGGGATTGCAGCTGATATAGACGATGCGCCGCGGTCCAAGCTCCGCAGCCGCTGTGAGGAACGCTGGCGTTGAGCCGGCCCGTGGAGGGTCGAGCGCGACGACATCGACGTGCGTGCCGCTGCGAGCCGCGTCGCGCAGGAACTCGGTAGCGTCGGTTGCCATGAAGGAGGCCTCATCCGGGCCGAGGCCGTTGAGTTCGGCGTTGAGGCGGGCGTCGACGATGCCCGCCGGGTTCTTCTCCACGCCGATGAGTTTGATCGCCTTGCCCGCGCGGGCCGCGTCGCGCGCAGCGCAAAGACCGATCGTTCCGCTTCCGCAATATGCATCAAGTAGCACGTCACCCGCCTCGAGCGCCATGCCTTCGATGGCGAGGCGGTATAAGACCTCGGTCTGTTGGGGGTTCGTTTGATAGAACGCGGTGGGCGAGATGGCGAACGTGCAGTCAAGTAGCTCATCTTTCATGTGGGGTGCGCCCCACAGCACCCGAGTCTCGCGGCCCAGGATGGCGTTGCCTTCGCGCCCGTTGATATTCTGGGCCACGCATACGATGCGAGGGTCGATGCTGGAAAGCTCGCGTGCGAGGTCTTCGATGTGGGGCACCTCGCGGCGTGCGGTGACGATGGTGAGCATGGCTTCATCGGTGCGCCAGCCCATGCGCAGTACTGCATAGCGCAGCACACCCTGCCGCGCATCTTCGTCGTATGCGGGTATGCCCAGGCGCTCGGCGACTCGGGCGACCTCGTTGAGGATGTGCCGCGCTCCCGGGGCTTCGACGGCGCAGCTTGGAGCGGGAACGATGGTATGTGTTCCACGGGCGAAGAACCCTGAGCGCACCGCGCCTGCGGGCCCGGGTGCAAAGGGCGTGGCCGCCTTATAGCGAAACGCGCGCGGCACGGGGGCTTTGCCCGGGTCTCCCGCTTTGCTTCCCATGCCGCAGGTGGCCTCGATCGCGGCGTCCCATCCCATGCGCTCAATGAGCGGACGGAAGAGCTCTTCCATGGCTTCCTGCTTGCGGATAAGCTGCTTTCGGTAGGGTATGCCAAGCCACGCGCACCCGCCGCATGCGCGCATGATGGGGCAGGGGCCGGCGGAATCCTTGAGCTTGCGGCGCGACGGCGCTGCGTCTGAGGTGGTGCCGGCGGAGCGGCCTGAACCGGAGGCGGCACCAGCGGGGTGGGCTGCGCCGGAGGCGGCGCTGGCGGAGGCGGCGCTGGCGGAGCGGCCGGCCGCCTGCCGAGCGCTGCCGGCAGGGGAACCCGCCGACCGCCGCCCGCTGCCGGCAGACGCCGACGTTCCCCGGTGGTCCTTCCCGCGCCGTGCGGGCTTGCCTCCCCGTGCAGAGCGTGGGCGATGTGAAGACTGCTGCGCCATGATTCCGTCCTTCTTGCTTGTGGTCGACCAGTATTATGTCATGGGGCCGGGGCCGCGCGCGGACGCCCCGTTCTGTTTCCATCATTTGGGAACGATGGATCCGCCAAGTGCCAAGCCGTACACGTGCGCGCGGTGCCTCCGCAGCCCTGGCCTCATACGGTGCAGCCTCAACAAATTCTGAGCCCGGATGCCATTCGACTGCGGCGTCATCGCCAAGTTGAAGCTCACTGGGCGCCACGGTGATGCCGTGTCTTTTCTGCAGGATACGCAGCTGCCGCTTGCCCTTTTTGGCGCTCTGGGTATGATTAGGTGCCGGAAGAAAGGAAGCGCATGTATCTTCGGTTCGATATGCTCTAGCTGGGCTCATGATTCACTGCGTGCCGCAGGCGCTGCGGTGCCCTTCTGTATGGCCCTGCGCCCTGGATATCATTCTCGGGCGTCCACTTCCAAAACGCAAAGGAACCATCATGCGCGACAAGCTCGAAAAACTCATCGCTGCCTATGAGGAGCTCGAAAAGAAGCTCTCCGACCCCTCGGTCGTGGCAGATCAAAAGGAATACATGCGTTTGGCCAAGGAGCATGCGCACCAGGCGCAGCTCGTGGCCGCTGCCCGGGAGTACCTGAGCGCGCTCGACGATATCGAGGCCGCCAAGGAAATGCAGCGCGAGACCTCGGACGCTGACGAGAAGGCCATGCTCCAGGAGGACATCGCCGCCAACGAGGCTAAGCTTCCGCAGCTTGAGGAAGACATCAAGTTCATGCTCATCCCGGGCGACCCGAACGACGAGAAGAATACCATCGTGGAGATTCGCTCCGCTGCCGGCGGTGACGAGGCAGCCATTTTTGCGGGCGACCTCTTCAAGATGTACCAGCGCTTCTGCGAGTCGCAGGGCTGGAAGCTCGAGGTGCTCGATTCGAGCCCGAGCGATGCGGGCGGCTTCAAGTCGATCGAGTTCAAGGTTTCGGGCGATAAGGTCTACTCCGTCATGAAGTACGAGAGCGGCGTGCACCGCGTGCAGCGCGTTCCCAAGACCGAGAGCCAGGGCCGCATCCAGACTTCGACGGCGACGGTCGCGGTGCTTCCCGAGGCGGACGAGATCGACATTCATATCGACCAGTCCGACCTGCGCATCGATACGTATTGCGCGTCCGGCCCCGGCGGCCAGTGCGTGAACACCACGTATTCGGCCGTGCGCATCACCCACCTGCCCACCAATACCGTGGTGCAGTCGCAGGAGCAGCGCTCGCAGATCCAGAACCGCGAGGTCTGCATGCAGATGCTTCGCGCCCGCCTGTACGAGATGGAGCTCGAGAAGCAGCAGGCCGAGCTGGGTGCCGAGCGCCAGAGCCAGATTGGCCACGGCAACCGCTCGGAGAAGATCCGCACCTATAACCAGCCCCAGGACCGCGTGACCGATCACCGCATCGGCTTTAACAGCACCTACAACGCAGTGTTGCTGGGAGACGGGCTTTCCGGTGTGATCGAGGCACTCGCCGCCGCCGATCGTGCGGAGAAGCTCGCCGAGGCGGTCTAATTCGTTTGATAGCGGGCTCGTCAGGGTATGGCGGGCCCGTTTTTCATGCCGGGGCATTTCCTTGCGCGTTGCGCCATGGTCGATGTGTTCCGGGCACACACGGCATGTTGCAGATTGAGGCTGTGGAGTTGTCGTGTTGAGCGACGGGGTTTGCGCGACGGAGCATTGCGCGCGTGGTGCATGATTCGCCTGCCGGAGCAGGGGCGTTTTTGCGGCGTTAAGGTTCAGCGGGTTTTAAGCCGGATTGTTATCGGCTTCTTGCAGGATACGCGACAGACCCTCCCGGTAGTCTTAGGGCATCGGGTCGCGGACCGCTCGATACCCGTGTGGGGGGGGCGGCTTTGACGGATGTGCGTGCAAAGAGACGAGGATGGGAGCGAGCTATGCCTGAAGTGGAAGAGAAGGTCTGGACGGTCAGGGATTGCCTCGATTGGACCATGGGCTACCTCAAGCGGAGGGGGCAGGATCATCCGAGGCTCTCGGCTGAATGGCTGCTATGCGCCGCGACGGGCTTGGAGCGCATTGACCTATACACGCATTTCGACAGGCCGCTTTCCCCCGAAGAGCGAACGATTATGCGTGCGGGGGTAAAGCGCCGCGCCGATGGCGAGCCTCTGCAGTACATTACCGGGGAGACGTCGTTTCGGGGTCACAGCATACTCTGCGCGCCCGAGGTGCTCATCCCGCGCCCGGAAACGGAGTTCTTGGTCGATCTGGTTTTGACCCACCTTGACGAGCGGGTGATTGGCCACCAGGAAATCGAGCGGCACCGCGTCGAGCTTCCTTGGAATGCATCTGTGGAGGCTGTCCGCCAGGCTGAGGTTGCTCGCCAGGTGGAAGCTGCCGCCGCGCGGGAGGCGGAGCGTTCAGATGAAACGCTGTCCCAGTATGGCGATGGGCACGAGACCGCCGCGGCGGTTGATGCCGGTGAGGCGGCTACGGGCAGCGCGGTTGCGGGAGAGGGCCCCGATTCTTCTGATGATTCCGCTTGCGAGGCGCATGAGGTTCAGGAGGGTGCAGAGCCTCCGGTCTCTGCGCGCGTGCTCGAAGTCGGGTGCGGAACGGGGTGCGTCTCGCTCTCGCTCGCCCTGGAGCGCCGTGGGCGCGTTGCATGCGTGGCGACGGATATCAGCCGGCCAGCCATCGACCTTGCGCTCCGGAACCGGGAACGTTGCGGGCTCGCTCCGGATGCGGTGGATATTCGTTTCGGCGACCTGATTTGCCCGGTTGAGGAATCCGAGCGCGGCACCTTCGACGTGCTCGTGTCGAACCCCCCGTACATTCCAACTGCCGTGATGGGCGGTCTTCCGCACGAGGTAAAAGACTACGAGCCGCATCTTGCGCTCGATGGTGGGCCTGACGGCCTCGCCATATTCCGGAGGCTTCTCGATGCGGCGCCGGCTGTGCTCAAGCCGGGCGGATTGTTCGCCTGCGAGCTCTTTGAGGGTGCTGTGGAGGATGCCGCCGCATTGTGTCGTGGTGCGGGAATGGTTAACGTTCGCGCGATTGAAGACCTCACGCGCCGGCCGCGCTTCGTATTTGCGGAGATGCCGCCTCTTCTGTAGGGGGAAGCGCAATACCGTGTGCCTGCGCCCGGTACCGTGGAGGATGCTGCTTCGCCCGTAGGAGCGAATGGCTTGGGTTGTAACATGTCGGGCCCCCTGTCAGACTCTCCCGCGTGCCACACAGAGCCGACACACTTTGTTCCTTCTGTCGACCGGATTGCCCCGTTTGCGACCTTCTGGCGCGCTGCCGCTGCGATGCTCGCAAGGCCATGAGAGAATACAACGACGCCGCGCACGCGGAGGCCAATCCATCGGGGGAGACGTAGTCGAGGGCATGCAGAGGGTATTGAAGGTGTCGGGTACAACGCCGGAGCAGCATGATGAGGGCATCGTGCGCGCGGCACAGGTGCTGCGGGAGGGTGGGCTCGCTCTCATCCCTACCGAGACCGTGTATGGCCTTGGGGTGGCCGTAGCGCCGCTTGCCCAGGATTTAGTCGATGCCCTGAATGAACATGACGCATGCCGGAACGGCCAGGAAGGCCTCCCTTCGGAAGAGGACGAGCGACCGAGCGTGAACGGCGCTCCGGTTCCGCCGTCTGGCAGTGGGTATCGTCGCATCTTTTCCGTCAAGCACCGTGAGCTTACGCAAACGGTTCCCTGGCTCGTGGGCGGAGTCGATGCGCTCGATCGGTACGGCTATGGGGTCGATCCCATAACCCGGGCGCTTGCGGAGGCCTTCTGGCCCGGGGCGCTCACCCTCATCGTGCATGCCCGAGAAAACGTGCCGGTGTACATGCAGGCGGCGGATGGCACGGTCGCCCTGCGCTGTTCTGCGTCTCCTGTCGTTGCAGCCCTTATCAAGGCGTGCGGCTGCCCCCTTGCCACGACGAGCGCGAACACGCATGGCGCCCCTGCTCCCGTTACCTTCGGCGACGTGGAGCCATCGGTGCTCGACGGTGTTGATGTTGCGCTCGATGCGGGCGAGACACCCTGCCGCGATGCGTCGACCATCGTCTCCTGCATCGGCGGCGAGCCCGTCATCATTCGACAGGGAGCCATCTCAAAGGAAGCCATCGCGCGCGTCGCCTCGACCGCCCGGGCTTATAGCGCGCAAGAGAAGTAGGTTCATCATGGCGCTTTCACTCAAAGACCTCGGTCTTGTTGATCAGCAGTATTCAACAGGCAGCTCATACATCATGGCGATCGACAGCGGCACGACATCGGTGCGTGCCATGATCGTCGACGCATACGGATGCATCGTGGCCCAGGCGTCTCGTTCGATTAAAACGACGTACCCGCATCCGGGATGGGTGGAGCAAGACCCAACCGAGATCCTTGCCTCGCAGATCGCCGTCATGATGGAAGTGCAGTTCAAGAGCGGCATCCACTCGGATGGCATCGAGGCGATCGGCATCACCAACCAGCGCGAAACCACGGTGGTCTGGGACCGGGATAGCGGACAGCCCATCTACAACGCCATCGGTTGGCAGTGCCGCCGCACCGCACCGCTCGCTCAGCGCCTCGTTGACGAGGGATGCGAGGATATGATTCGCGCCAAGACCGGGCTCACCCCAGACGCCTACTTCTCGGCCACCAAGGTCGCGTGGATTCTGGACAACGTGAGCGGAGCGCGAGAGCTTGCCGAATCCGGGCAGCTGCTCTTCGGCACCATCGACTCGTGGCTCATTTTCAACCTCACGGGCGGATTGGTGTTCGCGACGGATTACACGAACGCAAGCCGCACGATGCTCTTCAATATCCACACGCTCGATTGGGACGACGAGCTGCTCGAGCTCCTGAACATCCCGCGCCGCATGCTGCCCGAGGTTCGCTGGAGCTCGGGGGAGTTCGGTCGCGTCTCGACCGATATCATGACGCACCGGCCTCGCATTATGGGTGTCGCGGGCGACCAGCAGGCTTCGCTTTTCGGGCACTGCTGCTTCGAGCCGGGGCAGGCTAAGAACACCTACGGGACCGGGTGCTTCATGCTCATGAACACGGGCGACACCGTGGTGGAGTCTAAGAACGGGCTCGTGGCAACCATCGGCATCGCAGAGCAGGGCAAGGTGAGCTATGCCCTCGAAGGATCGATCTTCCATGCGGGTTCGGTGATTCAATGGCTGCGCGACAAGCTGCAGATCATCGGCAGTGCAAAGGAGACCGAGGGGATTGCGCTCTCGCGTCCCGATAACGGCGGCTGCTATCTGGTTCCTGCGTTCAGCGGCCTTGGTGCTCCCTGGTGGGACGCGGGCGCACGCGGGCTCATCTGTGGGCTCACCGGAGCCTCGGACCGTTCGTCGCTCGTTCGCGCTGCTTGCGAGTCCATGGCATACCAGAGCCACGATGTGCTTCGCGCCATGGAGGCCGATGCCGGCTCGCGCCTCGACAGCCTTTCGGTCGACGGCGGCGCTTCGCGGAACGAGTTCATCATGCAGTTTCAGGCGGACTTGCTGGGAATCCCCGTCGACCAAACGGAGTCGGTCGAGACGACCGCTCTCGGCGCTGCCTATCTTGCCGGCTTGGCGGTTGGCTACTGGGAGGATCACGAGGAACTGCGCCAGAACCACGACTATGCAAAGCGCTTCATGCCCCAGATGAACGAGGAAGACCGCGCCCGCAATCTTGCTGGCTGGCACGATGCCGTTGCCCGCGCCCGCAGCATGCGCGCGTAATAGAATCTAGCGCATAGATATCGCCGTGCGCGAAGGGTGGACTCCAAATCGTGCAATAGCTATTGCACGATTCCATAGGGCATATCATGAAGTTGTTCGATAAACGGAGCCAGGGCCCGAGTGAGTTGTGCCCGGTGCGCGCGTCATCGTCTGTTCTGGTGGGCACCCGTTAGCCAGGATGCGGCATGAACGATACGTATTCCTTCCGGCGTGGTTTCCTCCGTGTAGTGGTCGAGGGTAATGAGCAGCCTGGGGAATGAATCGGTGAGCCTCTTAAGAGGTCGGAGCTCTCGCTCCCTTGTATGTTCATCGCCGATGTTGGCGCTTACCTGGATGTAGAGCCTTTCCGATGTGCTCGGATCTAACGCCATGAAGTCGATTTCGCTTGTCGGCCCGGTGCCCACAGAGATGCGGTATCCCCGCCGTAGGAGTTCGAGTGCCACCGCACATTCAAGGCGCACACCAAGGTTTCTGCCAGAGAACGCGCTTGCAAGCCCAAGAAATCCCAAATCAACCGGGTAGTATTTACGCTGCGGGCGTAGAACCTCCTTACCCTGAATGCCTGCCTGTTCTGCAGGGTAGACAAGAAACGCCTGCTCAAGAGCCTTAAGCATATTTGCTACTGCGGTCTCTGATGCGGAGTGACCGGCGCTTTTGAGCGCATTGGCAACGCTGCGAATCGAAAAAAGCGACCCCGCGTTCAGGAACGTGAATCGCGCGAGCCGGTCGAGACCCTCAAGGTCGCGAATGGAAAAACGCTGTGCAACATCTTTATACAGGATTGATTGATAGATACCGTGCAGCTCGCTTTCGACGGTGCGTGGATTGCGTTCGGCAAGGCTGAAGATGCCGGGCATGCCTCCAAAGAGCAGGTAGTCTGCTAGATGCTCATCGAGGCTTTTGGGCTGTTCTTCGGTCATGTTGCTTTGCGTGTCGTATGCTCGGGCAAACGCGCGATATTCGTTCAATGAGAGCGGAAACGCGTTAATCTCAACGTATCTACCGGTTAGGTATGTTGAAAGGTCGCTCGAGAGCAGGCGAGCATTGGACCCGGTCAGGTAGACGTCAGTGTTTGGGCGCGTATGGAGGCGTCGAACGACCCGCTCCCAACCATTAACATCTTGTATCTCGTCGAGGAGCACATACCAGTAAGAGCCGCTATCCAGTTCTTGGGAAGCCGTCGTGAGCTCTGAAAAGAGGTCTTCTGCCCGGTAATCAAGCGGAATATCGAATGCGTCGAAGCGTTTGTAGAAGATATTGGTGCTTGGAACCCCCTGACGGCGCAGCTCGTCGGCAAGCATGGCCATTGCCGTTGACTTGCCACAGCGGCGTACACCGGTGATCACCTTTATATCGGGGGTGTTTTGATGCTCCGTTATTGCGTGGAGGAGCTGGGGCCGTTCGATATAGGTGTCTTGCTGCTGCATATCAAACCTCCAAACGCTTAGTATAACATGGATTTTAGCAAACAATATCTGAAATACATGTTGTAAAGCTCGTTTTATATGTATTGCCTATTTATATGTATTGCCTATATAGGGAAATGGACGTAGCGCTTTTAGGCTTCAAATCAGTACCTTTTTCGCGAGGAGCTGGGCTGAGAGTGCCTGCGCTGCAAGGAAGCCGCAGGTCACGCGAAGCCGGGTAAGCCGGTTCTTTTTCAATCCGAGCAAAAGGTACTGATTCGGGACGCGCGTTGCGGAAGGTGCGCGCAGGCTGCGTGAGGTGGTTATGGCTGTTGCGGGGCGCGCGCAGGTTGCAACGGGGCGAATGTAGTAAAGTGGTTGGGGCGCGAACACATCGCGCGAAACCATTGCGAAAGGAGCAGCAATGCGCGTAGCGATTGCATCCGACCACGGCGGCTTCGATCAGAAGGGCGCGCTCGCGGACTTCATGGCAACCGAGCTGTCCTGTGATGTTACGGATTTCGGCCCAGATACGGGCGATTCCGTCGATTACCCGGACTATGCCGTTAAGGTTGCCCAGGCGGTTTCTTCGGGCGATGCAGATTTCGGCGTGCTCATTTGCGGCACGGGCATCGGCATGGCCGTCGCTGCAGATAAGGTGTCCGGCGTGCGCGCGTCGTCGATCACCTCCCCGGCGTTCGCCGAGCTCTTCCGCCAGCACAACAACGGCAACGTGGTGTGCCTCTCGGGGCGGTTCGTTGATCTTGAGGTCAACAAGCAGATCGTGAAGACGTTCCTTGCCACGGAGTTTGAAGGCGGCCGCCATGAGCGCCGCGTCGAGAAGATCATGGCGCTCGACACCGAGGAGGCGTAGCGATGTCCGTTTCCTACGACCCCGCGCGCGTCACCGTTGTCGATCATCCGCTCGTGCAGCATAAGCTCTCGATTCTTCGCGACGAGAAAACCGGTACCAAGCAGTTCCGCGACCTTGTCTCGGAGCTTGCCGTCTTCGAGGGCTATGAAGCCACGCGCGACCTTCCGCTCGAGGACGTGCAGGTAGCAACTCCCATTCGCGAGGCCACCTGCAAGCAGCTCGCGGGCCGCAAGCTCGCCATCGTGCCCATCCTGCGCGCTGGCCTCGGCATGGTCGATGGCCTGCTCGAGCTCATTCCCGCCGCGCGCGTGGGCCACATCGGCATGTATCGCGACGAGGTCACGCACGAGCCGCATGAGTACTACTGCAAGCTTCCCCAGGATGTTGACGAGCGCATCTGCCTGCTCGTCGATCCCATGCTCGCCACGGGCGGCTCTGCCACGGCAGCGCTCGAGTACCTGCGCAAGCAGGGCGTGAGTGACATCCGCCTGCTCTGCATCGTCGCTGCGCCCGAGGGTATCAAGGCGGTCCAGGATGCCGATCCGAGCGTAAAGATCTTCGCCTGCGCCGTCGACGAGGGCCTCAACGAAAGCGCCTACATCGTGCCCGGTTTGGGCGATGCCGGCGACCGCATCTTCGGCACGCTGTAGCATGCGATCCTCCTCAAATCCAACGAATGGTTGAGGGGTGTTTAGGCAAGGGCGCTGCGGGCGATGGGCCGTCTGCAGCGCCTTTGTCTTCAATGGGTAAGGTTCTTGCCGGCCGAATGCGCATGCGGCCGGCAACGGCTAGGAACACCATGTATAAAATGGTACTCTGAACAGGTGTGTTATCCGTTTTTCTAAGAGTTCGGCCGGGTGTATGTACCGGGACACCAAACCGCCACACTTCGCTTGAATTCTAGAAACGGGTATCTATAATAAGCGCTCGACGCTCGTGCATCAGCACGCGCCTCAGGCGCTGGTCGATTGCGGGAGGAGCGCGATGTTCGAGTTTGATTATGCACATCATATCCCGAGCATCGTGGCGGGGGTGGTCGTAGGCCTTCTGGCATTCGCTCCCCTGCTCGTCGCGCTCGTCCCGGTGCTGCGCAGGCAGCGCGAGGCGAACATGACCGTGGGGTTCATGGGAGTCTTCGCGTCGTTCCTCGTGCTGTTCCTGGGCGTTATCGTGACGTACCTTTTGGCACGTCCGGTGCTCGTCGGGTTCGCAGCCGGCGAGATTATCGGGTTCTTCTTGTGCTGGCTCGCGGTGGCCATCGCGCTGATGCTCAAGAAGGATTGATGCGGAATCCGGCCGTGGGGCCGGTAGATAGGGAAGGTGACATCCTTGGATGCGTTTTCCAAGCTGCCCGAGGCGATCAACGAACTCGTCTCAGAGTTCTCCTCGGCCCCTGTCGTCGGCGATCTAGGTGCGGGCATAACGCAATACTCGTTCTGGCTTCTCGTCTCGGCCATCGTGCTTTTGGTCGTGGTCTTCGCGTTCGTGAAGAAGCAGACGCTTGTTCCCAAGGGCCTGTTCGTCAACGGCGTCGAGTATTTAGTTGAATATGTTGAAAACGATGTCGCCAAGGGCGTCGTGGGCACCGAATGGCGCAAGCACTTTCCGTTCCTTGCCACGATCTTCTTCTTCATCCTCATCAACAACTTCATCGGTCTCATCCCTGGCATGAAGCCGGGTACGGGCGCGATCGGCTGCACGGCGGCCCTCGCCCTCGTGACCTTTATCTACTTCGTGTATTTCGGCTGCAAGAAGCACGGTGTGATCGGGTATCTCAAGAGCCTTGCTCCGGCGGGAGTGGCCTTCCCCATGAACGTGTTCGTATGGGTCATCGAGGTCTTCTCGCTGCTGCTCCGCCCCATCACGCTCGCCATCCGTCTGTTCTGCAATATGTTCGCCGGGCACATCGTCATGGGGTCCTTTGCCATCATGGCGTCGCTTTTTGCCCAGCCGCTGCTCGAGCAGGTGAGCGCCATGAACGCGCTCGGCGCGCTTCCGAGCCTGGCCTGGGTTGCCATCTTGCTCATCATCTACGCGGTCGAGCTTATCGTTGCGTTCGTTCAGGCATATGTCTTTACCGTGCTCGCCGCCGTGTACATTCAGATCGCCGAGGCCGAGGGGCACTAGCTCTCGCGGCATCGCATCAAGGTGACTCGGGCGATCTTCGCCCTGTCAAGATAGTTTGGGTATCCTGCGCCGAGAAGGCGCACGTCAAAGGAGGAATCGTGGGAGTTATCGGTTACGGTCTCGGTGTTATCGGTGCTGGCCTGGCCATTGGCCTTGCAGCGTTCGGTGCGACGAGCGCCATGGCGCGCCAGCCCGAGGTCCAGGGTCGCGCGTTCACCGTCTTCATCCTGGCATCCGCGTTCACCGAGGCGCTTGGCCTCATCGGCTTCGTCGTCACGCTCATCTCCTAGGGGAGCCTCGTCGTGTTCCGTAAGGAGTCGATTATGAAATTGTTCAACCGATGCGCCGGTTCGGCAGCCGTGGTGGCGCTTGCCGCCCTCGTGGCTCCTGCCTCGGCGTTTGCTGAAGAGGCGGGCGGTGCCGACATCCTCATCCCCAAGATGGCGGAATTCGTGCCGGCGCTCATCGCCTTCATCATCATCTGGATCGCGCTCGCCAAGGTGGCGTGGCCCAAGGTTCTCGGCATGATGGACGAGCGTTCTCGCCGTATCGAGGAGAGCCTCGATGAGGCCGAGAAAACCAAGCAGAAGGCCCTCGAGGACCGCAAGGCTTCCGACGACCTTCTTACCGACGCCCGCCGCCAGGCAGCCGACATCGTGCTTGCCGCACGCCAGGATGCCGAGGCCGAGCGCCAGCGCATCATCGCTGCGGCCCACAAGGAGG
Organism: Enorma shizhengliae; assembly: GCF_009676995.1. NCBI lineage: Bacteria > Bacillati > Actinomycetota > Coriobacteriia > Coriobacteriales > Coriobacteriaceae > Enorma > Enorma shizhengliae. Next base: position 12,279 of record NZ_VTFZ01000001.1, on the reverse strand, counting down.
CCGAGGGCATCATCGCCAAGGCGCAACGTACGGCCGAGGACGAGCGCCACGCGCTCTACGCCGAGGCTGCGGCCTCGATTGCGGACCTCTCGGTTTCCGTGGCGTCCAAGATCGTCGAGAAGGCCCTCGACGAGGATGGCGAGCAGCGTCGCCTCATCGAGAGCTACATCAAGGAAGCGGGTAGCCTGAATGCCAACTAGCCGCAGGGAGATGAAGGTCCTCGAGACGTATGCGCGGTCTCTGCTCGAAGCGGGCAAGACCGAGGGGCGCGTCTTCGAGAATCTGCGCGATCTGGAGGTGCTCAGCTCTACGAGCCCCGAAGTGCTCGCTGTGCTGAGTGCGCTCGTGGAGCGCGGGCAGCTCGATCTGCTGCCGCAGGTGGCCGAGGTCTACCATGCCATGACCGAGGAAGACGACGACATCGTGGGCGTCACGGTGACGACGGCGGTGCCGCTCGACGACGACCTGCGCGCCCAGGTTCGCGAGCGCCTGCAGCGCGATTTCGGCCAGGAGGTCTTCCTCATCGAGCAGGTGGACCCGTCGATCATCGGCGGTATCGTGCTCGAGGCGCGCGGCCAGCGCCGCGACATCTCGGTCAAGACGCAGCTCCGTGCCGCGCACGAGACGCTCTCGACCGTTCACACCGCACACGGACACACAACGCATGGAGGTGAAACCGCACATGTCTGAGACCATCGACGCGCAGAGTATCGCGCGCATCCTGGCGGGAAGGCTCGACACCCTGAGCGCCGTCGTGGATACCCAGGAGGTCTCCCAGGTTGACGAGGTGGGCGATGGTATCGCTCGCGTCTCGGGCCTGCGAAACGCCATGGCGGGCGAGCTCCTGGAATTCAAGAGCTCCGATACGGGGGAGACGGTTTACGGTCTCGCCCAGAACCTCGACCGCGACGAGGTCGGCGCCGTGCTCTTCGGCGAGACCGCACTCATCGTCGAGGGCGACGAATGCCGCACGACCGGCCGTGTCATGGACATTCCCGTTGGCCGCAGCATGCTCGGCCGCGTAGTCAACCCGCTCGGCGAGCCCATCGACGGCTTGGGCGACATCCGCACCACGCATCGGCGCCCCATCGAGTTCAAGGCTCCGGGCGTTATCGACCGCACGCCGGTGTGCGAGCCGCTGCAAACGGGTCTCCTCGCCGTGGACTCCATGATTCCGATCGGCCGAGGCCAGCGCGAGCTCATCATCGGCGACCGCAAGACGGGTAAGACCGCCATCGCCATCGATGCCATCCTGAACCAGCGCGGTAAGGGCGTTATCTGTATTTACGTGGCGATCGGCCAGAAGGCTTCCACGGTCGCCAACATCCGCGAGACCCTTTCGCGCCGTCATGCGCTCGATTACACGGTGATCGTTTCCGCTACGGCGGCCGATTCCGCGCCGTTGCAGTACATCGCACCCATGGCGGGCGCTGCCATCGGCGAGTTCTTCATGTACAACGGCAAGGACGGCAAGCCGGCATCTGCCGAGAACCCCGGCGGCCACGTGCTCGTGATCTATGACGACCTTTCCAAGCAGGCTGTCGCCTACCGTCAGATGTCGCTCACGCTTCGCCGTCCGCCGGGACGCGAGGCCTATCCCGGCGACATCTTCTACCTGCATTCTCGCCTGCTGGAGCGTGCCTGCAAGCTCTCCGAGGAGCACGGCAGCGGCTCCATGACAGCCCTCCCGATCATCGAGACGCAGGACGGCGACGTTTCCGCCTACATTCCCACCAACGTGATCTCCATCACCGATGGCCAGATCTACCTGCAGAGCGACCTGTTCTTCCAGGGGCAGCGCCCGGCAGTGGACGTGGGCATCTCGGTGAGCCGCGTGGGCGGTGCCGCCCAAACCAAGGCGATGAAGCAGGTTGCGGGCAACCTGCGTTTGGACCTGGCCTCCTACCAGGAGCTCCAGGGATTTGCGCAGTTTGGTAGCGACCTCGATGCGACGACCCAGAAGCAGCTCACGCATGGTTCGCGCATGACGGAGCTTCTCAAGCAGCCGCGCTTCAAGCCTTTCGACGTTGCCGAGCAGATTGTGGCACTCTACGCCGGTAACGAGGGGTACCTCGACGACCTTCCCATCTCGCAGGTGCTTCCCTTCCGCGACGAGCTCCTCGAGCAGATGCGCAATTCGTTCGGTCCGCTCATGGCGCGTCTGCGCACCCAGAAGATCGAGGGAGACCTCAAGGACCGGCTCGATCAGACGCTGCGCGACTTCAAGGCGCAGTACACCTCGAAGCACGCCGCCGACGCGCCCGCTGCGGACGTCGCGGCAGAGGAGTCGTAACCTCATGGCAAACCTTCGCGACATCAGGAAGCGCATCTCGTCGGTGCAGAGCACCGAGCAGATCACGCGCACGATGGAGATGGTCTCTACGGCCAAGATCCGTCGCGCGCTCGATCGCGCGATGCAGGCCGAGCCCTACAAGGCCGCGCTTACCGACGTGATGCTCACCGTTGCGCAAGATGCCGAGGTCGCGGGTAACAACCCCATGCTCAAACGGCGCGATGAGGTGCAGCGGGGCCTGGTGATCGTGGTCTCGTCCGACCGCGGTCTTGCCGGCGGCTTCAACGTGGGCGCAGCCCGCGCCGCCGAGAAGATCATGGGAGGCTGGGAGCGCGCGGGCGCCAAGGCGGAGGTCATCGCCTGCGGCCGCAAAGCGACCGAGTACTTCCATCACCACGACAACTTGGTGATGCACTTCGAGGGCAACTCGGCGGAGCCGAACCTCGAGGACGCGCGCATGATTTCGAGTTATGTTTGCCGCGCGTATGCGGCGGGAGAGCTCGATCGCGTGGATCTCGTGTACCACCATGCGCGCAATCGCGTTGACCAAGACCTGCGCGTGGAGCACCTGCTGCCGCTCGACCCCGAGGCCGTCGCCATGGCGCACGGTCCGCGCAAGAACGATACCGAGGGCCCGAGCCGCGTGTCCTCCTCGTTCAAGTTCGTGCCGTCGGCCGAGCATGTTCTCGGTGAGCTTGTTCCGAGCTATATCTTGACGGTTATCCACCAGGCGCTCATCGATTCGGCCGCTGCCGAGCAGGGTGCGCGCCGCAAGGCCATGCACTCTGCCACGGAGAACGCAACCGCCATCGTGGCGACGTTGACGCGCACGTACAACCGCGTGCGCCAGGCATCCATCACCACCGAGATCAACGAGATCGTGGGCGGTGCCTCAGCATTGGAGGAGCAATGATAGATACCAGCGTGAAGTCGGCCATCGAGGAGGCCGGGCGCGTCCATTCAGCGGGTGAGGGGCGCATCGTGCGCATCATCGGCGCTGTCGTGGACGTTCAGTTCCCCGCCCAGGTGCCCGGCATCTACAACGCACTTACCGTCGAGGCCACGACGCCCATGGGGCACGTGAGCACGATTCTCGAGGTGGAGAGCCAGCTTCCCGGCGGCGTTGCCCGCTGTGTTGCCATGACCTCGACCGACGGTTTGCAGCGCGGCCTTATCGCCCACGACACCGGTGAGCCCATGAAGATGCCCGTCGGTCCGCAGACGCTCGGCCGCGTGTGGAACGTGCTGGGTCAGCCGGTGGACGGCAAGCCCATGCCCGAGGTGGAGGATTACTATCCCATCCATCACCCCGCGCCGCACTTCGATGAGCTCACCACCCAAACGGAGATCTTCGAGACCGGCATCAAGGCGGTCGACCTGCTCGAGCCCTACATCCGAGGCGGCAAAACGGGCCTCTTCGGCGGTGCCGGCGTGGGCAAAACGGTTCTCATCCAGGAGCTCATCAACAACCTTGCGCAGGAGCACAACGGTACGTCCGTGTTCACGGGCGTGGGCGAGCGCACGCGTGAGGGTACGGACCTCTACCTCGAGATGACCGAATCGGGTGTTATCGACAAGACGTGCCTCGTGTACGGCCAGATGAACGAGCCCCCGGGAGCCCGCTTGCGCGTGGGCCTCGCTGGCCTTACCGCAGCCGAGTACTTCCGCGATCGCGGGCAGGACGTGCTGCTGTTCATCGACAACATCTTCCGTTTCTCCCAGGCGGGTTCCGAGGTTTCGGCCCTGCTCGGCCGCATGCCCTCTGCCGTGGGCTACCAGCCTACGCTCGCAACCGAGATGGGAGACCTTCAGGAGCGCATCACCTCGACCAAGACCGGCTCCATCACCTCGGTGCAGGCGGTCTACGTGCCCGCCGACGACCTTACCGACCCGGCGCCCGCAACGACCTTCACGCACCTCGACGCGCAGACGGTTCTCTCGCGTAACATCGCTTCACTCGGCCTCTACCCGGCCATCGATCCCTTGGCGTCCTCTTCCGACGCGCTCGATCCGAGCATCGTGGGCGAGGAGCACTATCGTGTTGCGGTAAAGGTGCAGGAGATCTTGCAGGAGTACTCCGACCTCCAGGACATCATCGCCATCCTCGGCATGGATGAGCTTTCGGAGGAGCAGCGCCTCACCGTCGACCGCGCTCGCAAGCTTCAGCAGTTCCTCTCGCAATCGTTCCACGTTGCCGAGAAGTTCACCGGTAATCCCGGTGTGTACATTCGTGTCGAGGATACCGTGCGCAGCTTTGCCGCCATCGTTGATGGCGAGTGCGACGACCTTCCCGAGCAGGCGTTCCGCTATGCCGGAACGATTGACGACGTGCGTGAGCGCGCCGAGAAGATGAAGGCGAGCGCGTAATGCACGTCCGTATTGTGTGCCCCGAGCATAGCGCTTACGAAGGCGAGGCGGCCTTTGTTGCCCTGCCTTCAACCGATGGTGAGCTGGGCATCCTCCCGCACCATGCGAGCGAGATCTGCACGATCAAGTCTGGGTACGTGCGCGTGTGCGACCAGAGGATGGGCGAGGTGAGCCGCACGTTCGCGGTGGATGGAGGCTATGCGCAGATTGCCGACGACGAGGTGATCGTGCTGGCGGAACGCGCCGAGGATATGGCTTCGATCAACAAGGATGAAGTTCAAGCTCAACTTCAAGGTTTTGAAGAACAATTGAGCATCTTGTCAGAAGATGATGCACGCCGTGCCTATCTCTATAATGAAATCGCATGGTGCAAGCTCTTGCTTTCACAATAGAGCACATCGCACCGCTTTGTGATATCGATTGCATCATGCCCGAGGCGAACGTATCGCTTCGGGCATGGTCGTGAAGGAGTGGCACGTGAATATCATTCGCGTTCATGGCGGACACGCCATCGAAGGTGACGTGCATGTCTCGGGTGCTAAAAACTCAGCGCTCAAACTTATGGCTGCAACGCTTTTGGCGCCGGGCACCACGACGCTCACCAACGTGCCCAACATCTCTGATGTTCATGTGATGGGTAAGGTGCTCAAGGGGTTGGGCGCCACCATCGAGGTCGCGGACGAGCACACCCTCATCATCGACACATCGGCGGTCGATAGCTGGGAGGCCCCATACGAGCTCGTCGCCAAGATGCGCGCCTCAACGGCGGTCATGGGCCCGCTTCTCGGGCGCTTCAACCGCGCGAAGATCGCTATGCCTGGCGGCTGCAATCTCGGTGCGCGCAAGATCGACATGCACATCCTCGGCCTCGAAGCGCTCGGCGTGCAGTTTGACACCGATCACGGTTACATTCATGCCAATGCGCCCGAGGGCCTTACCGGAACCATGGTCTCGCTCGAGTTCGCGAGCGTTGGTGCAACGGAAAACCTCATCATGGCGGCGGTGCGCGCCCAGGGCACCACGACGATTGATAACGCTGCTCGCGAGCCCGAGATCGTCGATCTTGCCAACATGCTCAACGAGATGGGTGCCAAGGTGAGCGGTGCCGGTACGCCGGTTGTCACAGTCGAGGGCGTCGAGGAGCTCCATCCCGTCGTGCACCAGGTGATCGGCGACCGCATCGAGGCGGGCACGTTCATCGTGGCCGGCGCTCTGGCGGCGGGCGACCGCGGTGTTGCCGTTACCGGCTTCAACCCGCAGCACCTCGGCATGGTGCTTAAAAAACTCGAGCTCATGGGTGTGAGCTACGAGCGCGTAAACGGTGGCGTTCGGGTGTGGCGAGCCGAGCATCTGCGCCCCGTCGATATCCAGACGCTGCCCTTCCCGGGATTCCCGACCGATATGCAGGCCCAGGTCATGGTGCTTTCTGCGCTTGCCGATGGCAACTCCATCATCACGGAGAACATTTTCGAAAACCGCTTCATGTTCGCATCCGAGCTGGTGCGCATGGGTGCCAATATTCGCATCGAGAGCCATCACGCCATCATCCATGGCGTGGAGCGCCTTTCGGGAGCGCAGGTGGTTTCGCCCGACCTCCGCGGCGGCGCGGCGCTTGTGCTCGCTGGTCTTGTGGCGGAGGGCGAGACCGATGTTTCGGCTATCCACCACATCAATCGCGGCTATGAGCGGTTCGTTGATAAGCTGACGGGACTGGGGGCGCAGGTTGAACGTGCTTCTATACCCGACCCGATCGAGGATTAGGCAGGTAGTTGCATGGGTTTGCGTCGAAAGAAAGCCGTTCAGCAGTCAAGGCGAACATCGTCGAGCACGGCGAGCCGCATCTATAGCCGCGAGAACGTTGGACGTTATTCCGAGCGCGCTCGCAAGCGCCGTCGCGGCCGCATCATCCGTCGCAGCATCGTGTGCAGCCTGCTCGTCATGCTGATCACAGCAGGCACGGCCACGGCGATCTGGTTCAACAGCATCGTCTCGCGCCTGAACGACGCCGGCATCATCACCGACGAGCTGCGCGCCGTGCTGGCGGATTCCGACGTTGCCCGCGAGCCGTTCTACATGCTCTTGCTTGGTACCGACGGTCGCCCCGGCGAGACCGCGTACCGTACCGACTCGATTATCCTGGCGCGCATCGACCCCACGGGCAAGCAGGTTACGCTTATCTCGGTGCCGCGCGACACCAAGGTTGAGTACAAGGGCTCCACCATGAAGATCAATGCGGTCTTCACCTACGGCGCCTCCGACGACGGCAGCGGTGCCGAAGAGATGGTTCAGGCCGTCAACGAGCTCTGCGGCGTCGAGATCTCGCAATATGCCGAGATTAACTTCGATGGCATGAAGGCGCTCGTGGATGCCGTGGGCGGTATCGATATCTACGTGCCCGAGGGCGACGAGGTCGACGATCCCGAGGCCGGGCCAGTGACCATCGAGGCGGGGCAGCAGCACATGGACGGCGAGGCCGCGCTCACCTTCTGCCGCGCGCGCCATCAGTTCGCCGACGGCGACTACACCCGTATGCGCCACCAGCGCATGGTCCTGGGCGCGCTCGCCGACAAGATCTTGAACAACCTCGATATCGCGACGATCCCCTCGCTCGTCGAGTCACTCGCCGACATGGTTCATACGTCGCTTTCGGTTTCTGACATCATCTCGCTCGTGAACGCGATGCGCGGCATGGACGTCAACGATATGTACTCCGCGAACATCCCGTCTTGGGCAGGCGAGGATACCTACATCAACGGCCAAAGCTACGTGTTCGTATACGAGGACGCCCTCGAAGAGATGATGGCCCGTGTGGATGCCGGCGAGGATCCCGAGGGGCCGCAGACCATGGGCTCGGGCGGCGATGAGTCCGCGACCATTGGCGACCTGTATAACAACAGCAACACCGACTGGGCGCGAGGTACCGCGACGACAAGTGGCGGATCGGGCGACGACGAGAGCTCGGGCGAGTCGTCGGGATCGAGTTCTTCGAGTTCTGAATAACGCCTTATGCAAGCGGGCGGGTGGAAGATCGTTCCACCCGCCCGCATTCGTTTGAGGCGTTTATGTTGTTGCGGTCACACGCCGCCGCTCCTGCCGCGGGTCCGTCAAGGGCGGATCGCCGGCGTTTCCCTAGGCAAAGCGTTTTACCAGCGCCTCGAGCACATCGACCATCTTCTCGAGCGACGAGACGGGGATGAACTCGTTGACCCCGTGGAAGGCGTAGCCGCCGGTGGATAGATTGGGGCAGGGGAGCCCGCGGAACGAGAGCTGCGCGCCGTCGGTGCCGCCTCGAATGGGAAGCACCCGCGGCTCAACGCCCGCTGCGGCGAAGGCTTCCTGGGCGGTCTCGATAAGCTCGGGGTACGCTGAGACGATTTCCGCCATGTTGCGGTATTCCTGCTTGATGTCGATGGACACGCGCTCTTCGTCGAGCTCGGCATTGATGAAATCGACCGCGCGCTGCATCAGCGCGAGTTTTTGCTCGAACAGGTTCCGGTCATGGTCACGCACGATGTACCGGGCGGTTGCATGCTCGCACGTGGAAGAGACGCCCAGCAAGTGGATGAAGCCCTCGTAGCCCTCGGTGTGCTCGGGACGCATGTGCGCGGGCAGCATGTCGTGGAACATGACGAATAGGTTCGAGGCGTTGATCATGCGGTCCTTGGCGTCGCCAGGGTGGATTGAATATCCGTTGAACGTGACGGTGGCCTCGGCGGCATTGAAGCACTCCCATTCGAGCTCGCCGATCGGGCCGCCATCGACGGTATAGGCATAGGTGCAACCGAAGCCCTCGATATCGAGGAGCGCGGCGCCATGGCCAATCTCTTCGTCGGGGCAGAAGCAGATGCCAAGTGCCGGGTGCGGCAGCTCGGGGTGGGCGCTCAGACGTGCGACGAGCGCCATGATTTCGGCAACGCCCGCCTTGTCGTCGGCTCCGAGCAACGTCGAGCCGTCCGAGCAGACGAGGTCCTGGCCAACCAGGCTGTTGAGCGCCGGGAGCTTATCGGGGCCAATCGCCACGGGGGCGCCGTCAACGACTCCGCTCACAAGGTTGCCGCCTTCATAGTGCACGATGTGCGGCTTTACGCCAAAGCCCGAGACGACCTCCGTCGTGTCGAGATGGGCGATAAGGCCGAGGGCCGGCCGTCCTTCCGCTCCGGCGCTGGCAGGGATTCGGGCGGTCACATAGGCGTTCTCGCTCACGGCAACCTGCTCGGCCCCTAGCCCGCGGAGCTCATCGGCGAGCAGGCGGGCAAGATCGAACTGAATGGCGCTCGAGGGCACCTGGTCGGCATGTTCGTCGCTCGACTGCGTGTCAACCTGCACATAGCGCAGGAAGCGCTCGAGAACGTTTGACGATGCGCGTTCGGATTCTTCCATGATGCCTCCTTGTTATAAGGGTAATCTCCGTTCTTCTACTCTAGCAGCTTAGGCAGCAGCGGCGGGTGCCCGTACGCTACGGGTTGGGGTAGAATCGCCAGTAACACAACAAGATGGGAGCAAGATATGGATACCACCGAGCGCTCGCGCGAGCTGCACCTGACGATGGCGAACGAGGATTATCTGGAATGCCTGGTTCGCATCGAGCAGGAAGAGGGAGCCGAAGACGGCGTGCGGTCCGTTGACGTTGCCAAGCGCCTCAACGTTTCCAAAGCATCGGTGAACAAGGCGGTTGCTGCCCTCAAGGCGCAGGGGCTTGTCGATCAGTCCCACTACGGCAAAGTCATCCTTACCGATCAGGGCCGTGAGGTTGGCACGGCCGTATGGTATCGCCATCGGCTTATCCGCACGTTCCTCGTGAGGGAGCTGGGGGTTGATTTCGAGCGCGCTGATTCCGAGGCCTGCATGATGGAGCACGCGCTTTCCGAGGACACCATGTCTCGATGGCTCGCATATCTCGAGCAACAGGGCGTTACGGTGGAGAGCTAGGCCATGCAGAGCCGGGACGCCGCCAACGATTCTGCCGAGTACTACAATCGCGCGGGCGCTGCCGAGCTCATGCGGCGCCTGTCGGACGAGACTCTTCTCATGCAGGGTCCGATGGGCAGCATGCTCATGAGCGAGCCCGGCGCCGAAGATATCCCACCGGCGTTCTGGAACCTTGCAGAACCGCAGACGGTTCGGCGCATCCACCAACTCTATGAGGCTGCGGGTGCCCAGGTGCTGCTTACCAACACCTTTCAGGCGAGCGCGCCCGCGCTCGAACGAGATGGTATCGCGCCGTCTGCGGCGGAGGTCAATCGCGCTGCCGTGGATAATGCGCGCGCCGCGCATGGAGAGGTGGTCGTTGGATCGATCGGCCCTTGCGGCATCGAATGGATGCGCGAGGATTCCCCGGAGTTCCGGGCGGCGCGCGCGGCCTATCGAGAGCAGGCCACCGCTCTGTTGACCGCCGGCGTGGACGCGGTGATGCTCGAGACGTTTTGTTCCATTCGCGACCTTCAGCCGGCGCTCGCCGGTGCCATGGACGCTGCTGGGGGCATGCCCATCATGGTGAGCTTTGCCATCAACGAGGATGGGGAACTCTTGGGGGACGGCCTCACCATAGAAGGGGCGGTTGTGTTCGCCGAAAAGCACGGGGCTCATGCGGTGGGCGTCAACTGTTGCTCCATTTCCGCCGCCGATGCGGCGGTGCCTCGTCTGGTTCGGGCGGCGCGCACGCCCGTCATGGTGCGGCCGAATGCGGGCCTCCCGATGCGGGCCGAGGATGGCTCGCTTGCATGGCATGAAGAGCCCCTGAGCTTTGCGAACGCCTGCATACGCTGGCGCGAGGCGGGCGCGCATCTGGTTGGCGCCTGCTGCGGGGCCACGCCGCGCACGACGGCGGCCATGTCCGACGCGCTTCTATGAAACCCATGAGCTTGCAGAAATAGCGCATTGCCGAGAGCCGTTTGCTGGGTATACATGAGTTCGTGCGTGCGCGGGAACGTTACCCGCCTGCATTGCCGGAACGACTCGACCCACAGCCGTAGGGAGTGCGTGCGCCATGAGCGCGATCATACATATAGAGAGCGATGGATGGAAATCGCGTCTCGACGAGGATTTCACCGAGGAGAATGTCGTACGTATAGCCGATGCGGCCGCGCGCGTCTGGTCGCGCACCGCTCCGGGGGCTATTGTGTATGTTGCGTACGATGCCCGCCCGGAAGCGGAGCGCTTCGCCTGCCTTGTCGGCCGCGTGCTTGCGGGGTACGGTCTTGCCGCGATGGTTTCCGATTGGTTTGCGCCAACTCCGGCGCTCGCGTGGACGGTCGCCCACGATAACCGCGCGTGCGGCGGTATCATGGTTACGGGCTCGCATAATCCTTACGACTACCTCGGCATCAAGCTCTATATGGATGACGGAGGCATCGCGTCCGCAGAATTTGCCGAGGAAATCGAGGCGAGCATCGAGGGCGAGCCCAGCGATGTGCGCGGTCCCATCGAGCGCCGCGACATCGTGCTGCCGTATCTCGACGACCTCTGCACGCTTGTGGATGGCGACGCCATCTCCCGTGCACACCTCACCGTGGTGGTCGATCCGCTCTACGGTTCAACTCGAACCTATCTTCCTGCCGTTATGGGTGCCTTAGGCATCAATGTGGTTGAGATCCACGCCGAGATGGACGAGGGCGCAGAGGACATGCATCCAGAGCCCGTCGAGCCCTGGGTCGACGACTGCGAGCAGGCTGTGGTCGAGGTGGGGGCCGATGCTGGGCTGGTAAACGATGGAGACGGCATCCGGATGGCTGCAGTCGATGGTGCAGGGCGGTTCATTACGCCGCACCAGATCATTGCGCTTCTTCTCGAGCACTTGCTCGTTAATCGTAGCGAGCGTGGTCGCGTGGTGCTTGGCATCTCCTCGTCGGTGCTGGCGCGGCGTGTCGCCAGGAACTACGACTGCCGCGTTGTGGTCAAGCCGGTTGGCTTCCGACATATATATAAGGAGATGTGCAAGGGCGACATTCTTCTGGGCGCAGAAGAGGCGGGTGGCATCGCGCTCGGTTCGCACATGCTCGAGCGCGACGGGCTTCTGGCCGCGCTCCTTATATGTGAGCTCATGGCGAAATCGGGCAAGACGCTCGAGCAATTGGCGGAAGATCTTAGCAAGACATACGGGAAGACCTGCTATGCGCGGCGCGACCTTCGCGTAGAAGCGGAAGTCATTGATGTGTTCCGTACGATGCTCCCGGGGCTCAATCCAAAGACAGTGGCCGGACGGGAGCCAGTGCAGGTAAGCCATATGGATGGCCTGAAGCTGGAGTTCTCGGATGAATCGTGGGTGCTGCTCAGGCCGAGCCGCACAAAGCCCGTGGTTCGCGTCTACGCGGAAGCGCCGAGCATCCAAGAGCGCGATGAGCTGCTAGAGGCGGCATGCGATATCGCGCGTGGGGAGGCCGGCATTAGCGGTTTTTGATTTTTCGGACAGGTCACGTTCGGCAAACGGTCGTTTCTAGTGGGCAGGCGGCAGCAAACCACTATATATAGTAGGAAAAGGCCTCTAGAGATTGCCAATTATGTAGGAAATGTGAACCCCCGATTCCCCCTTGCGCGGGGGCCGGGAGGCTGGCATTATATCTCCTTGCCGCGCGGGCCGGAGCGCCCGCAGGCAGCGTACCTTGGGAACCGGATACCGCGGG